>JBCBJV010000002.1:0-502612 GCA_038522945.1 Pseudomonadota bacterium | reverse complement strand
CTCGGTCACAAGTTGGCGCATGTGCGCGGGCATTGATGCCTCGACCTTTAAGCGAATGACATCACCACGGCGACGGCGACGCAACATAGTTTCAAAGACCCGCACCAGATCTTCAGCTTCTTCCTCAATTTCTACATCGGAGTCTCGGACAATCCTAAACGCACCGTGGGCCTCCAAGGTCATGCTCGGGAAGAGATGGCGAATGAAAAGCACCATCACCTTTTCAAGGGAGATAAACCGCACGCGCTTTGCGCCCGACCCAACGCCTGCCTCGCTCGGTAGGCGGATAAAGCGGGCTGTTTTATTGGGGAGCGGAAGAAGCGTTGTCAGGAGCGAGCCATTCTTGCGCTTTAGCTCAAGACACAGCACCAGACCAAGATTGGGTATGAACGGAAAAGGATGGGCCGGGTCCAGCGCGATCGGCGTCAGCACCGGGAAGATATTGTTCAAGAACTCAGTTTCCAACCAAGCGGATTCTTCCGGGGTCAAGTCTTCCGCATCAAGAACTTCAAGCCCACAGCCCTGCAGTTTTGGCAGAAGCGTTCGCCAGCAATCCTGTTGACGCTGCATCAATGATAGGGCTTCGGCATTGATCAGCTCCAGCTGTTCCTGGGGCGAGAGCCCTTCCTGGCTGATGGCTGAAAACCCTTCGCGCACCTGGCCGCGAAGCCCAGCGACACGGACCATGAAAAACTCATCGAGATTGCTGGCGGAAATGGAAAGGAATCTCAATCGCTCCAGCAGAGGGTGATCTTCGTTAGACGCCTCATCCAAGACGCGTTGATTGAAAGCCAGCCACGAGGTCTCACGATTAATAAAGCGCGAAGGCGACGTGGCATTGACCGAGGACATGTCGTCTCTCAGGGGACCTGGCGAGATGAGGTCACCGGTTACATTTTTTGTTCCCGGCGCGTCGGTCGCACTCAATCCATCATCAGCCGAAGCCATGGCACCCTCTTTGAACTCTCTCCGCCAGTCAGCGTGAGACTATTTCGACCAAAACCGTTAAGAAAGATCCGCGAGCACTTTTCTCGCCAACGGCACTGAAATCGGCGATTTGGAGGCCAAAGCGGCGGCATCAGCTGCTTCAACAAAGTCATTGGCCGCCGCGAGCGTGCGTTTGAGCCGAGGGGCAACGTACTCGATCAACTTGCGATCCACATCCAACTGACGATCCTTAAAGCGCTTTGCGATGACACCACGGAGAAGTTCTTCGTCCGGCGGGCTCACATCAATGCGCGGTGCCGCCTCCAACCTCGTTTCAAGATCACGCAGGCCCTGGGCCCATTCAATAGGCGTGCCCCGTCCGACAAGAACCAGAGGCCTTCGCCCTTCACGCAGGCGCTCAACAAACTCCAGCAATGTTCGCGGCGGCGTTGCCTCAGCGACGGGATCAAGAATCGTCAGGAGATCGTGTGCTTCGTCGTGGCCCGTATCTTCCGCACTGCCGGCATATGCGGGCTCGCGACCAAGAGCTGCCGTTGTGATCGTTGCCAGCCATTGAGCCGGTCGCTCGTGGGCTAGGATGGAGGCAAGGTGGGTCTTCCCGGCGGAGGCGGCACCACAGATGACAAGCAGTTGTTCGCTGGAACGGGCCCACGCATCCAACAAGGCAAGGTTGGGCTCATTGGCAGGCGTCGTCAGAAACGATCCGCGCCCCATGGTTCCGATATCAGTCGGGAGATTGAGTGTCAGTTGCCGGCTCATATAGGTCCGCATATGCGGCGACCGAGCCGTCTCTGCAAGAGATAGGATCCGCATTCTTACCTGTAGATCCGTAAATTTACGAAGCTTTTCCAGGTTTTCCACAGCCGAAAGGTGACGCCCTTAAGATCTTATAAATGAGCCTTTGAAGAAGGCAGCAGCAATCGTTGTCCCTGTTGGACATTCTCCCAATTTACCAGTGTTCCTATTGACCACCGGGCTCAGGGATCGATTCGGACACTGGCTCTGCGAGGCTCTCATCTTCGAAAGCATCATAGTCTCGCCAGGTGCTTTCTTCGCGTTCTACCGAGATGTCGTCAGAGCCGCGAGAACGGCGGCTCTCCCGTGAACGACGGGACCGTTTGCGCCCGGTCGCCACATCTTCTGCCCGTAGAAAAGACTGGCCGCGCAAGCGTTGGGCAACGCCGGGCCTGGCGAGGAACCAGCGGTTGCCGGTTTCAGTCCAGAAGACTACGCCTTGGTTTTCCATGGCAACTTGCAGCCGCGCCGGGTTGCCGAAAATCCGCACGCTCATTTCTGCCCCACGACTGGAAAGCGCTGAAATCTGTGCAGAGCCGACGAGCGGCGAGGCAATCAGAGCCGAACGGATGCGAGACCAGTCGTCGATATTATCGAAAAATGCACTTACTTCGATGATCGCCTCGGACGAGTGGTCGATCAGCGTCTTGGCTTTCCAACCGCTTGCATATTTAGCGATTGACGCTTCGATGAGCCGTTCCGCAAGTCCTGGGAAGTTACCGGAGGGCTGACTGAGGAAGGCCTGCCCGAGAATATCGCCCGTCTCTGCTGAAAAATCGTCTTCCTGGGCCCCAGCATAATTGAGCGAGCCTTGATTGGCCGGCGACGGCAAAGTGCCGTCCTCATCAAATTCCGTTTCGGCGATCGCCTGCTCCAGCACTTCAGCACTCTTGGAATCCCGGAACCCGTTGATTAGGCGGACACTCAGCTGATCCTTGCCATCGACCTGTTTCAGGCGGGCATGGGCAACAATGACTTGGCTCACGTTGTACTGTTCAGCTAGTGCCCCAAGCCCCGCCTCATCGAGAGCAAGTGCGCCGCGGGCCGTAACCTTTGAGCGATCTTCCAGATCGCCCAGCGGGGCAATCATCGGCGTTAGTTCGTTCGTGTAAGGCCGTGCACGCCAGGCGGCCGCCCAGGGATTGTTCTCTTCCCAGAGATAGACATTCCGATCCGTTTGAAGCACTGGCAACACCAGCGCCATGCGCGTTTGCGCTTCACTGTAAGGAATGCCCGCATCCTTTAACAGGCGGCGGACCGCCTCCGGCTTGAAACGATAGGAGATCGCCGCCTTGTAAAGGGCGGACGAGGATTTTTCGCCGTAGACTTCGAAACTGCTTTCAAGGCCGATCAATTGTTCGCCGGAGATCACAATCGGGGAGCGGCTGAAGCCGTCGCCAGTTGCCTGCGCTTCAGTGAAACTGGCAAGGCGCGGCAGGTAAATCCAGTCTTCTTCTGGCGTGAGACGGCGAAGGAGGATGTCCATCGCGCGGCGTCGCCCTTGGGACTGTGCCTTGTTTTTGGCCTCAGAGGCGCTTTCCGCCTGGGCCCGCACTGGGACTTGAACCACGACGAACACATCGTCATTGGCAGCATGCGCCGGCAAAGCCACCACCATTAGTGCCGAAGTGATGGCCGCCATGAGTGTGGCCAGTTTAGTTGTAAAGGTCATCCATGCCCACCTTATCCATCTTGCAAGACTATCTTGCTTGCCCCTTAAGCGGCTGGTCATTTCCGCCGCCTGTTCAGCTATTGTCGATGCCCACCAACACCAGCTCTTTGATTCTTGACGGAGTTTAGCGCCTTTGGTCACGGCTCGCACCCTCTGGGTACGCCGGCAAACAAATAATTAACGCAAACCCAGACCCGTTATTTCTGCCCCTCCTACCCAAGGGAGTACAGCTTGTACCGGCATAACCGCCTCGCCGATCCGACATAGCTTTCCCTAGGTTCTCCCTTGCGGGGCGCAAAGCCTACCCAACCTCACCTGAAATTGCGGCGCTGATTTGTTGCAATCGGGTTTCGGCTGCGATTAGACCGGTGATCATGAACAACGCTTATAAACAGGCTGGCGTCGACATCGACGCTGGCGACCGGCTCATCCAGTCGATTAAGCCCCTGGCAGCAGCGACACGGCGGCCGGGCGCAGATGCTGATCTCGGCGGCTTCGGCGGTCTTTTCGACCTGAAGGCGACCGGTTATTCAGATCCGCTTTTGGTGTCGGGTACCGACGGCGTCGGCACTAAACTGAAGCTCGCGTTCGCTCTCAACAAACACGACACCATCGGAATCGATCTGGTGGCCATGTGCGCCAATGACGTGCTTGCCCAGGGCGCCGAGCCGCTCTTCTTTCTCGACTATTTTGCTACAGGCAAATTGCAGGAAGGTATCGCTGCGGATGTAATCGCTGGTATCGCCGCCGGGTGCTCCGAAGCAGGATGCGCCCTTGTTGGTGGAGAGACCGCTGAAATGCCTGGCATGTATGCCGAGGACGAATACGACCTTGCCGGTTTTTGCGTTGGCGCTGTGGAACGGGACCAGGTATTGCCGCGCCCAGTGGAAGCCGGCGATGTCATGATCGGGCTTGCCTCAAGCGGGCCCCATGCAAACGGTTTTTCACTTATCCGCAAGATCGTCGACGACAAAGGCCTATCGCTCACAGATGCGGCGCCGTTCGATCGCTCCCGGGCACTAGGTGCAGCGCTCCTTGAGCCGACGCGTCTTTATGTGAAGCCGCTGCTTCCAATTTTGAAAAACCCGTCGGTTCGCGGGTTCGCGCACATCACCGGCGGCGGCCTCAAGGATAACGTGCCCCGCATTCTGGGGCCTGACCAACAGGCTGCCTTTGATGACGCAGCGCTTGAATTGCCCCCTCTCTTTGAATGGCTACAGACGGAAGGCAACCTCAGTGATGACGACATGCGCCAGACGTTTAATTGCGGAATTGGCGGTGTACTGATTGTCAGCCCATCAGCCGTTGACTCAATCATTGACCAACTAAACTCCGCGCCGATCTTCACGATGGAAGATATTCGTGTGATCGGTCACGTGGAAGGGTCTTCGCGCTAATGGCACAGAATTCTGTCGCTGTTTTGATTTCTGGTCGCGGCTCCAACCTGAAATCTTTGGTGGAAGCGACGCAGGCGCCTTCATTCCCCGGCAAGATCAAACTGGTCATCTCAAACCGGCCAGGCGCGCCAGGCCTGGAAATTGCCAAGAAAGCTGGCATCGAAACACTAACCCTCGACCATACAACATACGGCAATGGCGAAGAGGGCCGCGCAGCGTTCGATGAAGCGCTTCAGGATCGGTTGACCAAAGCCGAGGTGGAATTCGTCTGCCTGGCTGGCTTTATGCGCCTACTGACGGCAACCTTTGTCCGAACTTGGCGGGGCAAGCTTCTCAATATTCACCCGTCACTGTTGCCAGCGTTTAAAGGCCTCAATGTGCACGAAAGAATGATTGAGCAGGGCATCAAGATCGCTGGATGCACAGTCCATTTCGTAAACCCGGAGGTAGACGACGGACCGATCATCGGCCAGGCGGCGGTACCCGTCTTACCCGGAGACACGCCAGAGACCTTGGCCGATAGGATCCTGCTAGAAGAACATCGTCTGTATCCAGCGTGTCTCAAACTGGTTCTGGAAGGCAAGGCCCGGCTTTCTGCTGGCGGCGTTGTAAAACTGCCAGAGTTGGAAAGCGACGTCCTCAGCCTTCACAATCCGACGTTTGAATAATTAGGCTGCACCGCCCCCGAGACGATCGCGAAAGGTCCGAACCCGCGCTGCATTCGCACCCAGATCAGAAATGCCCACCCGGGACTTCGAGCGGAAGTCGATCAGTGTTGTCCCATCTTCCTGTGGCACAAGACGAACGATGAAGTCGTCGACAAAGCCGAACCAAGTTGAGGTAAAAGTGGCCTCAACGCGCCAGCCGGAGCCCGGCTCCTCACTAACCGGTCCTTCAGCCAAGACCTCCATTTTCGTCTCTTCCAGAACAGCGCGCGTTTTCTCACGAGCTGCTTCCAGGTCACCTTGAAAGACGATCGTCTGAATGTCAGGAAATGCTTGGCGTTGCGCCTCAGCCGTCGAAATTTCCGGATCTGTTTTTGGTGCTGGCTCATTGCCAGCATAGGCAGCCGGGTTGTCACGAGGCAGATCTGCCGCTGCAATGATCGCAGGCGGATTGTCGAAATCAGTGGTGATGTCGTGAATGAATGGATTGCCATCGGCAAGCTTTTTCATCTGTAGGGGGATCGATGCCGCGGCGCCCGACAACACCAGTGCGATGAGCGCCAACACCAACATCGACCGCTCACGGATCAATGCCAAAAGCAAGGCGATTACTGCGCCACCCGTTGCTATGACGACGGGCAATCCAAATGTAAACAAAAGACCGAGCCCGAATTCATAGCCCCACACGCCAAGACGTGTCCCCGGCCCCGCGGCAAAAATTGTACCCGCGAGCAAAATCGCAATGACGGACAAAAGCCCGATGATAAGTTTCATTCTAATTCACCCTCGCTAATCGAAATCTTGCTCACCTGATATCTCTCCGACACAAGATCGAAATGGTCATTTGCAGCGCGACGACCTCTTGTAGTTGCCAACGCTGATTACCATCTCAAAAACTGACAACGGAGAAACGACAATGCCCCGCCCCGTGACAGTTACCCTATCCCATGACCTCGGGAAAGACGAAGCACGGCAACGCATCAATGACGGCTTCGATAAACTGAAGTCACAGATGACAGGCGGCATGATGTTCAAGTTTACTGAGACCTGGGATGCGGAGGATCGACTCTCGTTCACTGCCAAGGGTCTCGGGCAGACCATAACCGGGTCGATCGATGTCTTTCCGGCCCATGTTCGGATTGAAGCGGTGCTGCCGAACATTCTAGCAGCGGTTGCAGAGGTCATCACCGGCAAGCTTCAAAAGGAAGGCACGCTCCTTCTGGAAAAGAAGTAGTCGGCTCACTGCTGAATTTGCTCAGGTTTCGAGTCGAGTGCCGCATTTCTGCCGCACTTTGTTCTAGTCGCGTACCTTGGCGCCTGTTAAGGACGCCTTGGCTTTATTCGTGAAATTTAGTCCACACGTTGCGTATGGTGTTTTGCAGGTTGGGGAGACCTTTGCGCCATGACCATTACCAAGACAAATAGGGCCGAAGTCCATCAAAATCGGCGACCTGCCAAGATCAACTTGATCTGCGGGATAGGCCTTTGGGCTACCCTCACGGGCGGCTGCCAGACGACAGGCGTAGATTTCGGGCCCGACGTGCCGACGAACAGGCTGCGCGCCGACATCAACGTGAGCGATAACGTTTTCGTTGCAAGATCCTTGTCCGGTGAGGCACGGCTCAACTGCGACAGTCCAGGGGTGGAAATGCCGCCAGGCGACTGCGAAGACGCCCTTCATATCACAACTCTCGATGATGCGGCCCCGGACGGAGATTGGTGAACGGGCGATTTCCAAGACCAGATCAGAGCCGACTACTCCGTCAGTAAGTCCAGACTTGCCGCCGTCATCGCCTGCACACCCAGTTTCAAGGTTGGATCTGGGATCGGAGCGTAAAACGGCGAATGGTTCCCTGGCGGGAGTGGTTTACCGCTCCTTCTAGCGGCAGCGTAAGCGTCCGGATCAACGCTCCCGACCCAGAAGATCAGGCTGGGAATTTTCTCCGCGGTTCGTGAAAATTGGCTAAAGTCTTCCCCACCCATGCTCGGCGGTCTTTTAGTGACGTGCTCAGCCCCGATACTGGCGGCGACGGCGCCCATGGCCCGTTCGCTCAGAGCCGGATCGTTATAGGTTGAGGGTGTGTAGTCACTTTCTATTTTCACGATCGGCATGAGGTCCTCATCAAGACCAGCTGACAAGGCCTGGGCCATTGCGATCCGTTCAATGCCGGCGAGCAGGTTTTCGCGCACCCCATCATCATAAGACCTAACAGTAAGTTGCAGATGCGCTTCATCTGGAATGATGTTGTGTTTAAACCCCGCCCGGAAAGAACCAACCGTCACAACACCTGCTTCCAAAGGATTGGTCTCACGAGACACGAGCGTCTGCAGAGCATTGACAATCTGGGTCCCAATGACAATCGGATCCTTGCCCATATGGGGCGCAGATCCATGAGCTCCGACGCCGCGAATGGTGATGTCAACAGAATCCACATTGGCCAGGGCATAACCCGGCGTATAGGCAATTTTGCCCGCTGGGTCCCACCCTGAGGTATGCATTGCCAAAACATAGTCAGGCTGAGGAAACTTTTCGAATAGCCCGTCATCCAGCATCGCGATGGCCCCAAGGCCTAATTCTTCCGCCGGCTGACCAATCAGGACCAGTGTCCCTGACCATTGGTCCTTGCGCTTGACCAATTGCCGTGCCGTTCCAATGAGCATCGCCATATGGCTGTCATGGGCACAAGCATGCATGACCGGCACTTCTTTGCCAAAATAATCCGTGGACATCTTGGTACTTGCGTAGTCAAGCCCCGTTTTCTCTTCGAGTGGCAGCGCGTCCATATCCGCGCGGAGCATGACCGTCGGCCCTTCCCCGTTTTCGAGAACGGCGACAAAGCCATAGCCATCGACGCCTTCATAGAGCGTGCCAGCATCGGCCTTTGCTTTGTTGCGGGTCCAATCGCGCCCGACATTTTTAGCAATCTCAAAGCCGAGCGGTTCAAGTTCTGCGATCATCCGTGCTGAGCTTTCCGCTTCCCGGAATGACAGTTCGGGATTGGCATGGAACGTCTTGTAGAGGTCGAGAATGTGGGGGTAGTCCGCCGCAACGTCTTCAGCCAGCGCGCTTTCATCTTGGGCTGCTGCCGGGGCCGAAATACCAGCCAACCCACCAAATGCCCCTACTCCAAGTATGGCTGACACAAACAACCACCCATTGCGTCGCGGAAATCTCATGGCGCCTCTCCTAATTTTGTCGCTCTTTTGTCGGCGAGGGCATCAGACTAATGGCGTTCCCGAGCGCGGGGCAAGACAGGCCCCTGCCGACGTGGCCGTAGCCGTCCACAACACGCTATTGACTACAAACGTAGTCTCTTTTATGACTACACGCGTAGTCGCAATATCAGTGAGAGGCACCTATGCCCGACGAGGCCACGCAGAAAATAACGACCGCTGAGTTTGAGGTCATGAATGTGCTGTGGTGCGACGCACCACTTGCAGCGACAGACATCGCCGATCGGCTCGCCGACCGGAAAAAATGGAGCGCTCGAACCGTCAAGACACTCTTGGCGCGCCTTGCCGAAAAAGGGGTCATCGCCTTTGAAGAAGATGGTCGGCGATATCTCTATCGCCCTTTGGTGAGCCATGCCGACCATGCCAAAGCGGCCACAAGATCGTTTGTGGATCGGTTTTTTGGTGGACGCGCGGCGCCGCTCGTGGCGCACCTCGCCGAAGATGGCGACCTCAATGACCGGGACATCGCTGACCTTGAAGCTTTGTTGGAGGAGCTGAAGAATGGCCGCAAGTAACTTCTTCGCTTGGATCACGTCGGTGACACCAGCGGTGACACTGCTGATTATCCTTGTCATGATTATTCGCCGCCCTGTGGCGCGTTACTTTGGGCCGGAGACGGCTTATTTGCTTTGGCTTGCGCCGGTTTTGAGACTTGCTTTACCGGAACTAAAAATCCTCCCTGCGTCCCAGTCGGCGGCATTTGTTGAGCCCATCGAGCCAACCTTCGCGTTTGCTTCAATTGCAGGGACAGGTCAGTCACTCGACATAGCCGCACCCTGGCTCCCCAATGCCGCAACCAACAGCGCGCAAGAAAGCACCGGCATCTTAGCGGCTGTTTTAGGCTTCATCTGGCTATGTGGTGCCGTAATTTACCTTGGACGGACAATACTAGCCCAAACAAAGTTCCGCTCTCAGTCACTGAGATCATCAACTTCGGCGAGCGGAGATCTGGCGGCGGAAGCGGCGGTCGTAGCTGCCAAACTCAACGTCAAAAAGTATGACCTGCGTATCTCTGAGGGAAGCGACGGACCACTTGTCACCGGTCTTTTTGATCCAATTATCCTAGTGCCAAGCAATTTTGAACAGGACTACAGCCCCGAAGAGCGGTCCTTTGCGCTGTCCCATGAGTTATCCCACATTAGACGTGGTGATCTAGCCGCCAACCTATTCGGCACCGCGATAGTCGCCCTCAATTGGCCGAACCCATTCTTCCACGCAGCGTACCGGCAATTCAGGGCCGATCAGGAAGCAGCGTGCGACGCCGCTGTCCTCAGCCGCACGCAAAACGCCTATCAGGAGGCGCACAGCGCCTACGCCTCAACAATCCTGAAATCAATCCGTACCCGACCAGTATCACCAGCTGTGTGCCTGTCAATTTCCCATCCCCTGAAAGAAAGACTTTCGAACATGAAACACCCATTGAAGACACCATCACACCGGTCCAGGCTCTTGGTCGCCGGTGCTATTCTCGCGGCTGTTTCTGCGACTGCAAGCTATTCGCAGGCGGACCAAAGCGAAACTGAAGTTAAAACCGTTGAACGCGAAGAATCTAAGAGCTCTTCCCGTGAAAGCATCATTAGCGTCGATGGTAATGAAGTCATGGTTTTGGAAGGCCTCGATGGCAAATCCGCAGCAAAAATCGTGTACAAAGACAAAAACGGTAGACGGTCGCTCCGAGTCTACGATTCGCGCGGTCGCAGCTTGTTGAATGAGCGGTATGCAGAAGGCGAGACCATGCCCTATGGCCGGGTGACGGTTTTGAAAGATGGCGAGATTACCCAGGAATTCGACTTTAGCGCCGATACCATGGAGCAGTTCCATTTCAAGGATGGCAAAAGGGTCGTGATTGCAGCACCGCCGCATCCACCTCGCCCGCCACATCCGGGTCATCCTGATGTCAACGCAATGGTGAGCACTCATTGCGGCGATGAGAGACGCGATGAAGATGTCCATGTGTTTTCGTGGACAAGTGATGAAGACAGCGATGGCGAGACGCAGTTCATCCAGAAAGAGGTTATCTGCATCACCGATGATACCTATTCAGGTGAGCCAGAAAAACGCGCAGAAGCCCTGCGCAAAGCAATCAAGATATTGGAAGAAGATGCTCAGCGCGCCGAAGAGCGTCGCCTAAAAGCAATCGAGGACCTACGCGGGCAATTGGAAAAACTGGAGAGTGAGCAGTAAAGCTGACGTCTTCGGAAAGACAAGCAGCGGGCCGCCCATTAATGGGCGGCCCTTTTTTTATCCGCCAAAGTGACCAAACGAGGCATAAGCGACCCCGCCATCGACTGCCAGCGTGTCCCCAACGACATAGTCGCCTGCCCGGCTCGCGAGAAACACAGCCGTCCCTGCCATATCTTCGTCAGTCCCAATACGTTTTGACGGCACCATGTTCGAAACCATTTCTTTATGGTCGCGGGCAGCCTTATTCATGCTCGAGGCAAAGGCCCCGGGAGCAATCCCGGAAACGCAGATGTTTTCGGTAATGAGCCGCGCCGCCATGCGCCGGGTCAAATGCAAGAGTGCGGCTTTTGACGCCTGATAGGAATAAGTCTCCCACGGATTGATCCGCAGTGCATCAATCGATGCAATCATGATGACCTTGGACGGTTTTTCCTGACTGGCGTTTTTCTTCAGGTGCTCGTGGAACTTCTGTGTCAGGAAGAAAGGTGACTTGACATTCAGGTCCATGACCTTGTCCCAACCGGCTTCTGGAAACGTATCATAGGGCTCACCCCACGCCGCCCCAGCATTGTTGACGAGGATATCGAGAGCGCCTTCATGCTTGCCATAGGCCTCAACCAGCGAGGCACAGCCGTCCACGGTTGAGACATCCTGCGGCAGGGAGAAACACGGACCTTCGGCGCTTAGCTCCTCTGCAGTGGCGTCGCACTGGTCCGCCTTCCGGGATGAGATATAGACCTTCGCGCCATAGGCTAGCAGCCCCCGCGCGATCATTCTCCCGATACCACGTGACCCACCAGTGACCAGCGCCGTTCGTCCTTCAAGGGAAAATAGTGATTTCATACCTGTTGCCTTTTCGTACCGTCCTAGATTTTGCCAACTTTTCGCGCTCTAAATCAGCACATTTGCGCCTTGCGACCGCCAAAAACTTTCTTGACGGTAACGTTAAGCCGAATCATGGTCGATGACTTTCGGCAGGTGCGCCGGCAAAAAATTGGATCGCCAGGTTTCCAGTCTCAACGATTGGAAAAACCAGCAGCAGTTTTGCAGCGCATCTCTGATGTAGCGTACTTTGTTTAATCGCCTAAAGGGGAGAGTTGGCGATGGATTTGTTGCGTGTTTGGTTTGCCGTTTTGGCGTGCGTCTTAGTAACATGCCTTGCCGGATACGGCGCGAAAAATATCACAATTAACGCGGATACCAGGGTTTTCTTTTCCGACCGGAATGAAAACCGCGCGGCCTTCAACGAGCTTGAGGAACGTTACACTCGCCGCACCGGGCTTCTTATTGCCCTGCACTCAAGAGAAGGCGACGTCTTCCGCGAGGACCGGCTTGATTTCATTCGTGAGCTGACAGAACAGGCATGGACCTTGCCTTATTCCACCCGGGTCGACAGCATCACCAATGCGGTGAACATTTCCTCCAATGCCGAGGGGATCACGATCGCCGAGATGATCGAGGTGCCGGACCACAGCACAGCTGACGCCATGCGTACCGCGGTGTTGGGTGATGCCATGCTCACAAAAAGGCTGGTGAGCCTCGACGGTAAAACCACTGCCGTCGCTGTGACAGTGGACTATCCCATGGCCTCGAGCACGGCGACCCACGAAATCCTGGCCGCAGCAAAGACCATGATCAGTGATCTGGGTGCTCGGGACCTCGGTCTGGAGGTTTGGTATGGCGGGCGTGTTGCGAGCAGCGGCGCGTTTTCAACGGCGGCCAAGAATGATTTGAAGACGCTGACGCCCCTTAGTTGGGTCGCGATCTTTGCTTTAATTGGCTTGATCACGCGGTCAGCCTCCATGACTTTTGCACTTTTTGCGACGGTCCTTCTCTCTCTAATATCCGCTCACGGACTATTGGGATGGACAGGTTTCCAATTGAATGCGGCAACCACGACCGGGGCGACGGTGATCATCTGCATCGGGGTTGCCTCTCTGATGCATTTATTGACCGCGATCCAGGCTAATCTGCTCGTTGGGCAATCGAAGAGCGAGGCGATCGGCAAAGCCGTGAAGACGTTGCGTTGGCCGGTTTCTTTGGCGCTTGGCTCAACGATGGTTGGCTTTCTAACGCTGAACTCCGCTGATGCTCCCCCTTTCCGTCAGTTGGGAAATCTGTGCGCTCTCGGCGTGATGTTCTGTTGGATCTTTGGACTGACTTTCCTGCCGAACCTTCTGAAACTACTCCCGCTCAAAGGCCAAGACAATCATCAAGGCATCTTGGGGCTGGTAGAGAACACCGCGGACCTTATCATCCGTCAGCGCAAAACCTTGCTGTGGGCGGTGCCCGCCGGGTCCGCGCTTCTGATGACAGGGCTGTTCCAGCTGCAGATTGACGACAAGCTGAACCACTTTTTTGATCACTCTTTTGAATACCGTAACCATACGGATAATATCGAGCGCCACTTGACAGGCCTCGATGTCATCGAGTTCGATATTGGCACCGACACGCAAGATGCGGTTGTTACACCTCAGTACTTTGAAAAGCTACAAGCGTTTGAAGACTGGCTGAACGCTAACCCCAAAGTCGTCCACATTTCGTCCATCAACGAGACGTTTAAACGGCTTCACCAACACCTCAACGGTGGCGATGCGTCCTTTCATTCAATCCCGGACGATGAAACTGCTCTAGCGCAATACCTGCTGCTCTATGAGATGTCATTGCCCTTTGGGCGATCCCTCACCGATACGATCACTATCGATCGGTCCCATTCACGCATGTCAGTGTTTGTGAGCGGGGCGTCCACCCGTGAGGTGCGCGAATTGAGGGAAAGCGCTGAAGCTTGGCTCTCTAATGAGGGGAACACGGAGATTTCTGGCACTGGCACCGGGCTTGCGGTTATGTACGCGTATCTCTCCTCCATAAACGTACAATCAATGATTGGTGGCTCCATCATCGCTCTGGCGCTCGTCTCGGTGATGCTTTGCTTTGCGTTCCGTTCCCTGAAGTTTGGTGCATTCAGCCTCATCCCGAACCTGATCCCAATTGCGATCGCCTTCGGGATCTGGGGCTACGCCAAGGGTGAGATAGGGATCGCTGTCGCCGGCGTTGGCGTGATGACCCTCGGGATCATCGTCGATGACACCGTTCATCTGGTATGGCGCTACCTTGCAAGCCGCCGGGAGGGGGCCGACCCCGAAACGGCTGTTCGGCGCATGTTTGAACATGTGGGCCCACCCATGCTGGTCAGCTCAATCGTTTTGATGGCGGGATTTGGGATCGTCGCAACATCGCACTTCCACATATCCTCAAGCCTTGGCGCCCTGGCAGGTTTGACGGTCTTTGTTGCCTTCGTTGCGGATTGGCTGCTGTTACCTCCTCTCCTGATGGCGGCGGACCACCGTCTGATTCCAAACGATATCAGATCCGAGCAAAATCCGTTTGCAGAGAAAATCAGCACGCCTAGCTTGGCCTCAGAGGTCGCCAAGAAAACCGCGTGATCGCTTCGGGCGGTGAGGCCTGGGGCCTCACCACCCATTATCGTCGATTACGCTTAGGCGTCTTCCGAGTTGGCATTAGGGTCCGGTGCCCCAAAAGTCTCGCGCCAGGCCTCAAGCTGATCATCCTCGATCTTGGCAAAAAGCACATCGGGGGTCTCAAACGCGGTACCCGCTGGGATTGCGGAGAGAGCACTCTTCGCTGATGTCGGCCACACGCCGACAATACTATCATCCTGAAGCGTCTTTCCGAAAACATTGGCCATCTTTTCCGCCGTAAACGGAATGACCGGCGCAGAAAGGACAGCAAACAGATAGATCAGATTTAAGCCAGCCCGAACTGAGGCGGCCGCCGTGTCTGGATCGGTTTTAAATGCCGTCCATGGCGCTGCCACCTGAAGATATTCGTTTCCTGCAACCCAGATCCCCCGTAGCTCGGAAAATGCTTTCCGGAATTCCATCGCCTCAAGGGCTGCGGTGTAGGAAGCAATACGTTGGTCAAGCTCTTTGCTCAGGGCTTCTTCGGTTTCCCCATAGTTGCCAGTATCTGGTACCTGCGGGCCGAATTTCGATGTCCCGAACCGGCATATACGATTCACGAAGTTGCCCAATACGTCCGCCAGGTCTTTGTTCACGACACTGGCAAAGTGCTCAAGGGTAAACGATGTATCATCCGACTCCGGTGCATTTGCCATCAGGTGCCATCGCCAGTAGTCGGCAGGCAGAAGGTCCAGCGCTTGGTCCATGAAAATACCGCGGTTTTGGCTTGTGGAGAACTTGCCACCATACCACGTCAGCCAGTTCATCGACTTGAGTGTGTCCACTGTTTTCCAGGGCTCTTCCGATCCGAGAAGAGTGCACGGGAACGACACCGTATGGAACGCCACATTGTCTTTGCCCATTACCTGAACATACCGGATTTCGTCCGCCCCATGATCAAGGCGCCACCAGTCCCGCCAGTCTTGGTCATCCGCTCGCGCCGCCCAAGCTTGGGTCGCAGCAATGTAGGCGATGGGTGCATCGAACCAGACATAAAACACCTTGTTTTCGAACCCGGACCGGGGCGCGCCATCACGGTGGACCTTTACCCCCCAATATAGGTCTCGCGTTATCGACCGGTCCTGCAGGCCTTCTTTCAGCCACTTTTTGGCGATCGACCGGGTGAGCGCTGGCCACTCGTCCTTGCCATCGACCCAGTCGGCAATCCGCTCTTGGAGCTTTGACTGCAACAGATAAAGGTGACGGGTCTCGCGGACCTCGATCTGCTTCGACCCGGAGATGGCCGAGTACGGATCTTTCAGATCCGTCGGATCTAACAAGCGACCGCAATTATCACATTGGTCGCCGCGCGCTTTTTCATATCCGCAATGGGGACAGGTCCCTTCCACATACCGGTCCGGCAAAAAGCGTTGGTCCTCGATTGAGTAAACCTGCTGATCGACCCTTTCTTCTATCAGTCCATTGTCTTCCAGCACCGCGGCGAAGTGCTGGGTGAGCGTCGCATTCTCGCCTGATGAAGACCGGCCAAAATGATCGAAGGAAAGCCCGAATGCCTCGCCAGCTACGCGTTGGATTTCATGCTGTTCTGCGCAGTAGGCTTCAACTGTCTGTCCAGCCGCACGCGCTGCAAGTTCTGCCGGCGTACCGTGCTCATCGGTAGCACAGATGAAGACCACATCGTCGCCTTGTGCGCGTTTGAACCGCGCATAGACATCTGCAGGCAACATGGATCCGACGAGGTTTCCAAGATGTTTGACCCCATTGATGTAAGGCAAGGCAGACGTAATCAGGATTCGAGCCATAGGTGCGACCAGTGTCGTTGGATCAGGGTTGAAGCAAAACCAGAAAAAGGTGGGGCGTTATAACCGACGCATGAGACACCTTTTCAGCGGGAGCTCTCTCATGGCACAGTGCGGTGTGAAAACTCAAGCATCTGCTCTGGTCCCCCGGATGATTACGATCCTTAGATCGGCAGAAGCGGTTGTCACACGCTCGATGAACTGTGGAGGATCACCGGAGATGAGACGCGACAATGCAGGGCCAAGTGCGCCAAAAGGCAGAGCCACCCTCGCCCTGCCCCTTGCCATGGCCTTCACCTTTTGGGGCATGGGCTGCGGGGTTGGCCAGACCTCAGGGGAGGATGGCCAGTCCGTCGACAGCGAACGCCCGCTGCGCGCGGAACAGGTCGCAAAGATTGCCGCAATCGCGGGTGACTTTCTGAAGCCAGAAAAAAGCACCGATCGGCCAGGTTATATAATTTCAATTATCGACAACGAAGGCGCCCTCTACACCGCGACGAGCGGCGCCGCGAATCTGGAATATCAACAGCCGGTCACTGAGGAGAGCGTTTTTCACATAGCGTCGCTTTCCAAGCAGATCACAGCGGCAGCGCTGGCCCACGCCGTCCTTGACGGCAAGGTCAGACTTGACGACCAGGTCTCCAAATGGATCCCCGAAACGAAGAAGTATGGATCAGACCTGACAGTCGCCCATCTCGTTTACATGACAAGTGGCTTGACCGAATATTACGACGTACCGCGATCAAGTGGTCAGCCTTGGGTCACTTTCGATTACTTTAATGTGGATGAGGCCATCGCGGCCTCACTCTCGGCCGACAAGTTGCGGTTTCAACCGGGCACCGCCTGGGCGTATTCAAACATCAACTATATGCTCCTGACTGAGATTGTTAAGAAAGCCTACGGTAAGCCATTTCCAGATATCGTCCGGGAAAAGATCTTTGTGCCACTGGGTATGGTCCGCGCCCGCGTTCATTGGGACACGACGACTGTCATCCTCAATCGAGCCGATGCCTATGCCCCAAGGACAACTGAAACAATTGATGATTTACGCACCTACGCTGACATCGACATTGGCGAAGGAACGGGTGAGGCAAGTGATCCAGTTGGCGAACCGATAAGTGACTGGACAGACAATTGGGTTCTCATTCGCCGCAATGCCCCCCACTTCGGCGGATCTGGCATCATGACTTCCATGGCCGAATGGCGGTTGTGGCTTCAAGAGGGTCTCACCCAGGAAAAACTTGGCGCCCCATTCTGGGCGCAGATGCTCGCCCGTCAGACATTTCAGCATCCCAAAGACAATGACGCTTTCGGGCTGGTCCATGGAACCTTTGAGGGCCGCGCAACGCTTTGGTATTCTGGCGGCGATATCGATACCTCGACCTATTCGGTGATCTACCCCGACGATGGCCTAGCGTTTGCGTGTTTTGCCAACAATCCCGACACGTCGTGTGAGGCGAAAACAAATGACCTCATACGTGTCCTGATTGAGAACGACGCGTTTTGAGGTGCCATGCCCGACGGTTTCCCGTGTAAGGGCGTTGATTCTGGCGTGAGAATTGAAAGTATCTGTGCGGAAATTAGTTGTGTATCGCTTTTTGGGGGGCGACATGGGCCGACTTAAAACAGCATTTATCGCGGGCACCATTGCCGCAATTACGCCATGGGTTGCAAACGCTGGTATTATTGAAGTGCGTGACAACCCGGACAACGGCGCAGGCGAATTTCTGGATGGCGCAATCGATTCGCCCCTGATCCGGTATCAAGGGGAAGAATTTAACGCCAATGCAGGTGTCTTTAGCTTGCAGCAACGCCAAAGCGAAGAAGAATTCTGGACTGACTTTTTGGCCTTCTGCCTGCAAATCTCGCAGAACTTGCGCTTGCCAGCTGATTACGAAATGGCCGACACCGATAGCTATCTTGGTTCAGAAGATGTCAAAGACGCTCTCGGGATCATCTATGGCAATTTCCTGACTGAAGAGCTTGGGCTCAAAAGCGCGCAATCAGCTGCCGCAATGCAGTTTTTGATTTGGGAATTAATCGAGGATGGCTTTGACGGGTTCGACCTCGACGAAGGCACGTTTGTTGTGCTCGATGCAGAAGTGAAGGCGGAAGCTGAAACCCTTTGGGCTTTGGTGCTCTCTGACACGTTCAAGCCGGTGGACATTGCGATCCTCTCCTCCGGAGACTCTCAGGATCTTCTTTTCGCAGCTGTTCCGCTGCCAGGGGGCATCGCTCTGATCCTGACCGGACTTGCGGCACTCCGCGCTGCGCGCCGTAAGAAGGTCGCATAAAGAAAATCAGTGCACCAAAAGACGGGACCGATATATGCGGCCCCGTTTAGTTTCAAGACAAATCCAAATCCGTTAGGCTAGTCGGTTGTAACGTCTTGCGTCTGAGTAATAGCGGACGGACGGCTCGCATCATCGACCCAGTCCGAAACCGTTTCTGCCAGTTCGATCACGTCCTGAAGCAAGTCTTCATGGGTGATCCCATTGGCCTGAGCCATGACAAGGGCGACAAATCCCATCAGGCCAACGACCCGACCAATGCCCCGACCTGCATTCAGAAACAGTGCCGCCGCACCCATGATCTCGATCATGCCGGGCAGGCCCCCTGCGGCAAATCCTTGAATCATCCCGTCAAAGTCGGTCACGCCGGGGTTGGCAATCGACGCAAGCGCCGTTTCGTCGGCATTGAACCACGCAATTAAATGGGTTGCGCCCAAAAATGTTAGAAGGCCCGCGCAGGCCCCCTGGCCTATCTGGCGAAGGAAATTAATTGGGGCAAAGACAGTCCCGGTGATCCCACGCGAAGTGGCGTTCAGCGCGGCTGGCTTGCCGACCCGTACCGGTTGGCGGGCAATTCCAGCATTTGCATATGCATATGATCTTCCCATGTCCGTCTCTCCCTCACCCTTCGCGCCAGAATACGCCGACGCGGAACCTTCCAACATAACGCCAGAACCATCTCAGGGTGGGGTTTTGGCCCCGGCGCTTTGGCTGTCTCCCCCAGCCGCACCATCAGTGAAACCGGCGGACATGGCTCAAAATGGGACGAGTTAGGGTCGTTTCAGGGCAAAACATGGCCGCGCATGCCATAATTGGACAGGCGCCTAGCGTTGCGGCTCAGCCGCTACCCCGTCGCCGGCAGCATGCCGTCGACGACAATATGGGCTGCGAGGGAAATACGGCGAACCGCCTCGCTGGAGAATGCTTCGAAATCGACTTGTTCAACGCCTTGAAAATAGGCCATTGCCAAGGCAATAAACGTCAGTACCCCGACCACGCGGGCCCAGCCGCGGGCCGCTGTCAAAAAGAGCGCTGTTCCCCCAAGGATCTGGGGCAATCCCATGTAATCTCCGACGACGAATGGCTCCAGGGAAATGCCCTGGCTTGAGGCAAATGACGCGAAAAGCTCAACAACTGACCCTGCAGCCTCTGCGCTGTCGGAAAATTGCGTAACGCCAGCAAGGGCAAGCAACCCCGCTGTCAATCCCTGGACATAGCTCCGTGCCCCATTACAGGCGGAGAGCGCCATGCCGCCAAAGCCAACTGACGAACGGTTCGCTCTGTCAAAAAGAGGCCTGGTCTCAACTATACTGCCGGCAGATGGTATCGCAGCAGCAGCGGTTGTCGGGGGGAAGTTGCGGGTTGATTTCGCGTTACGTCCAAACATGGAAAGTCCTCCTTTAACCTCGGAGGTATTCCACCCGTTGCTCACAATCAGCCCGCGGCAAGCTGACAGTTATTCACGAAGGCCTGACGTCTATTGTGATGCATGGGTCAGTCGTCCCCGTACCGCTCTCGCATGACTTCCAAGGAATCTTCGATGATTTCCTCCAGAACCCCAAGATCCACATTGTCCAGATTGGTAATGTAAAGGCAGGATTTGCCAGTTTTGTATTTGCCAAGCCGAGCGAGCTGGTCAGCATACGTTGAAAACCCGTTTACGATGTAGACGGTCATGTTTGCTTTCCCTGGACTAAACCCAACCCGCATGAAATCGCCCTCGCGACCACTTTCATATTTGTAGTGGTACTGACCAAAACCGATAATCTTCGATCCCCATATTTTGGGGCGTTTACCGGTGATCTTCTTCATCACCTTCAAAAGTGTTTTTGCGTCGCGCTTGCGGACTTCATGGTCCACCGACTCAATAAGGTCGGTAACACTCGCTTTTGTCGGCTTGGTTTTGTTTTCCGACTTTGCCATTTGTTCCTCCCGATGATCAACTGGTCATCCAGTTAGATTGTAGGAGCGCTGCCTCCTGAATTGCGCTCTTCCGCAGCTTTCCAGTCTTCCGGTAGCCGCTTTGACGTCCAATAGTATACCCCGGCGGCGGCAAGGCTGAAAATCGAGAGCGCTGACATGCCGATACGAAGAGCATTCGCCTCGCCGTGCTGCTCCAGGAAGAAGTCAGACAAAGCCCCTACAAACGGCGCCGCAAAGCCGAGCGCGATCAGATTGAGAACAAGGAAGAAAATCGCAGTTGCTACTGACCTTAGTCGTAATGGTGCAAGCGTCTGGATAAGCGAAAAGGACGGGCCAAGATAAATGCCAATAAAGATCAGAAACGGGGCCGAAAAAGCGAACGATAGAAATGGTGTCGGCGCCCAAAGGGAGGCAAGCCCGAAAGGGATGGTTGCAAGGGCGGCAATCCCGGGGATTGTGACATAGGCAGCAATGTTCTTCTTTGCCGCCCTAACGGTGAGCCAGCCGCCCATAAAGGTCCCGATGCCGTAGGCAACCCCGTTGAGCAATGCCAGCGGAAGCGTTATTTCCAGATAGGAAAGCTCATGGACACGGCGATAAAAATCAACAATCCAAAGGATCATGCCGTAACCTGTAAAACTGATCAGCGTCACAGCGATTGTCACGCCCCAATAGCTCGGGATCGTCAGCATTTCGCGCAGACCTGCCATGAACTCTTCCCGGGTGGCCGGGCTCGCTGCGGCGTAGTTATCGCTCGATCCGCGGATAGGCTCTTTAACTGTGAACTTCATGATCAGGGCTAGGAGCAATCCGGGAATGCCAACTAGGAAAAAGGCCGATCGCCACCCGAGTTCCTGCACCATCCAGCCGCCCGCCAGAAAGGCAAACATCTGCCCGAAGGGGATACCAAGGGAATAGATCGAAAGCGCTTGTGCCCTTTCTTCCTTTGCAAAATAGTCGGAAATTAGTGAGTGCGCTGGCGGTGAACAGCCCGCTTCACCGATCCCCACCCCGATACGAGCCAATGTCAACTGCGTGACACTGCCCGCCAACCCGGAGAGAGCGGTGAACCCGCTCCAAAGCGCAAGCGAAATTGAGATAAGCGAGACCCGATTCCATCGGTCAGCAAGCCAGGCAAGCGGGATTCCCAAAATGGAATACAGAGCGGCAAACGCCAGACCTTTCAACAGGCCGAGAACCGTATCGGAAAGCCCTAGCTCTTCTTTAATGGCAGGCGACAAGATCGCGATAATCTGACGGTCAATAAAGTTGAACGTGTAGACAATGGTCAGGATACCGAGGACATACCAGCGATACGAAGACGCGGCATCGGTCCCTTGTGCGGGACCAACAGTATCAAGACCAGAGGTGTCTGCGGCAGCGGAGGGGGAGGTTTCGTCCACCTTCTAGTTCTGCCGTCCAATGCCCGTGGTACAAGAAAACGCCGACCGCCCAACCGCGGCGACTGCCCGCGGATTGTCAATGCGCACAAGCTGCTCGACGGCCGCAGCTGTCGATGGCGCGCGGGCGATCCTGGTTGAATAATCCGCCAGATCTCGGAGGTCTTCACCGTCCAGATCGTCTTGAAGTTCGCCCACCATGCAGCGGGCTGTATCCGGTGAGATTCCGATTGCTGTCAGGCGATCCTGCAGGGTGACAACGGCACTGGCAGTTGCACATGCGCTAACCAGACCACTGCTGACAACAAGCACGCCGATGGTCTTCAAGATTTTCGCTCGCATATTGATCTCATTCCTCCCAAGCCGTCTTCCAAATCGCCTCTGCCGGTTAGTGTTTCTTCGCGTTTTCCGACGAGACAGGTCCTTCGGCCCAGGACCATGTGCATAGAAGCATTTATCCAATGGGGTGACCATGCTCTAACTTGCCCTCACATGACAAGATGTTGGGCCAGTCCGAAAGCGACCGGCTCTCTAACGATCACGCTAGCCAATGAGGCCTGACATGAAATCGATGATGAGCGACGCCCCGGGCGGCCCGGAAACATTGAAACTCACCGAGACGCAGACGCCCCAGCCCGGCCCTGGAGAGGTGCTCATTTCAGTGAAGGCTGCTGGCGTCAATTTTCCAGACACGCTGATCATTCGCGACATGTATCAATTCAAACCACCCCGCCCGTTCGCACCTGGCGGCGAGGTTGCGGGAGTTATCGAAGCCGTCGGTGAAGGCGTGACGGACCGACAAGTGGGCGACCGGGTCCAGGCGGGCGGGGTCAATGGCGGGTTCTCGACCCACTTTCTTGCGAAGGCACCACAAACAAATCCGATCCCGGATGAGATGCCCTATCAAGATGCCGCCGCTTTCATGCTGACCTATGGGACGTCCCATTATGCCCTTAAGGACCGGGCGAAGATCCAACCCGGCGAGACGCTCTTTATTTTAGGGGCTGCAGGCGGCGTTGGCGCAGCGGCCATTGAACTCGCCAAAGCCATGGGCGCCAAGACCATTGCGGGTGTATCGTCCGAGGAAAAAGCGCAGTTCTGCCGTGATCTGGGAGCGGATGAAACACTCATCTACCCCACCGGCGAGCTGGACCGCGCTGCACAAAAAGAACTCTCCACCCAGATCAAAGCGCTCTCCGGCAAACTCGGCCGCCCCGAAGGCGTTGATGTGGTCTATGACGCGGTCGGCGGCGACTATGCGGAACCGGCCGTCCGCGCCCTTGGCTGGGAAGGGCGTTTTCTGGTGGTCGGCTTCCCTGCGGGCATTCCGAAAATCCCGCTGAACCTAACGCTACTCAAGAGCTGCCAGATCGTTGGCGTCTTTTGGGGGGCGTTCACCATGCGCGACCCGGCACGCAATGCGGAACACATCAAAGAGCTGTTTGATTGGTATAAAGACGGCAAGATTAAGCCACAAGTGACCGAGACCTATCCGCTGGAAGACGCCGCCAAAGCGTTAGCGCAAATTGAGAATCGGAAAGCGACGGGCAAGATCGTGCTGACGGTGGGGTGATCCGAGGCTGCATTCTCAATACAGTGCACGAAGGCAATCCCCTTCGCCTTTCAGTTATCTTTTTACGACGACGAGCGAGTATCATTGCTAGAGAGCTTGCAATGAAACCGCGGTTAGTACGGACAATTTAGTTTGCCCCCCACGCCGCAGGATCAAGCCGGTAGTACTGGCTCAAATGCTTGTAGAGCGTTGGCGCTTCTTCGCGTAACTCAGCTGGTTTTTCAAAAAAGAACTCCGTGGCCACGGCAAAGAACTCCGCGTGATTGGTCGCCCCATAAGGGTCGATAAAGCTCTTGCGACCGGCCTCGGTATCGCCCTTGAGTTTCTCATAGAGCGGCACCAGTTCCTCCCCCCACTGACGGGCATTATGGTCTTCATCGAGCAAGGGGGCGCCGTCGCTGACGCCGGTCTGGAAATCAAGCTGGTGGGCGAATTCATGGAGCACCACGTTCTGGCCATCATTGGGAATAAACGCGCCGTAAGTCACATGATCCCAGGAGAGCACCACCGGTCCGCGCAGCCACGCTTCACCCAGACGGATATGGTCAGCGTGCTCTACCTGCCCTTCCGCCGTTACGGTCTTGGCCCGAAAGGCTCCAGGATAAAGGTAGATCGTATGCAGATTATCGTACCAGCGATTTTCTTTGTTGACGAGCAACAGGCAAGCCTGTGCCGCAATCGTCAGACGCATTTCCTCCGTCACCTCAAGGCCTTCGAACCCATGGATCTTCACTTGATCAAGAAATCGATTGACCAGCCCTTCGAGCCGCGCATGGAGCGCTTTGGGTAGTCGGCATGTCAGCGGTACATTTTTGTGAATGATGGCACGCGCATCTTCCTTCAACGGCGTTGTGAGAAGGTGAGCTACACGGCGCCGTTGCCAGAGAACGCGTCCCCCGAATCCGGCAAGCGCAATAGAGATCAGTATAAGGAAAACCATTTCCGGACCAGCCGTGACCTCTTAAAAGGGGTTCAGCGCAAAGCCCGCCGATTGCAGTTGCGCGTGCGCGGTCATGGCCGACAGGGCGAGTTCTACGCCCGGCAGAAGGTCTTCCTTGGCAAGCCCCTGATAAGAGGCGCTCTGGCCACAAACGATTATCCGTACACCCCTTTCCTGCAGAGCCTTTACCAGCGGGGCCGAGACATTCTCCGCCCCTTCTTGCTGCGGCTTAGCAACATCAAAAACCGCCCTCCCGTGAACCACCACGGCAAGTGACACGTTCTGAGGGTCAACACCTGCACGGCCGTGCATGTTCAAGAACCGCGCGGCACTTTCCAGCGTCTGATTGACTTTTCCCTCCTCGGCCCCTTTGGCCACATCAAACGAGACCTTAAAGACCGACTGCGGATCAATCGGCGTATAATTTTCAACCGGGAGGACAGGCCCATAGTCGGAGATCACGGGGCCGGTCGACATCTCCGGTGCCTCTGCGACTGCGGGTACCGCAATTAAGGCGGCGGCTATGACCGCGAGGAAACTTCTCATATCTGGTCCTTTCGACAAGGAATAAGTGTCAGCGGGCGGCCTTTACCGCGCGACGAACCGCGGGCAGACGCCACCATGGCGTTGCCGGTGCGTCATGGTGCTCTTCATGATACCCGAAATGAAAGCAGGTCAAAAACGACAGCCATTCCGGCAGATCCACAGTCACGGCGCGATGGGGGTGATAATGCCCGCCAGGCGGGGTTTTGTGTGGCAGGTACACCCCGAAATAAAACAATTGCACGGCGCTCGCCCAGGCCGGGACCGCAAAGAAAACCAGCATCTTCCAGTAGGACTGCGCAATGATTGTCGCCGCCCCCACATGGAGGAACATCATCGCAAGGTTCTTCCAACCATAGTAACGCACCGCAAACGCACCGATCCACGGCCAGAAGCGCTCATTAACACCATCTTTGTAATCCGGGTCATCCGCGGTTGCAGGCGCTTCGTGATGTTTGTGATGCAGTCGTGCTGTGCTCTCCCAGTCAAAGGCCGCGTACAGAAAAAGTGCCGCTCGTCCGAAGGCATCGTTCAGCTTGCGCCGCCCTGGCGCCAGCGTCCCGTGGATCGCGTCGTGGGCAGTGATGAACAGGCCCACATTCAAGATTGATTGGACCGCAATGTGGACGGGGGTCATGAACGAGAAGATCTCTGCTTGCGTGAGCGCAAACAGCAGATGACCGGCCCAGGCGCCAATTACGAGGCTCGCAATGGCAATCCCTTTCCATTCGCCCTTGCGCGCGGCAAACGCGCCATAATTGATGGAAGCCCCTGATGTCATGCGGGGAATATGACGCCTTCCTCACCGGACTGCCATGGGGCGTATTTGCCCATCACCGACTGGAACAGATCGCTTTCCATGTGGCGATTGAGCCAGGCGACGAGATTGGCCGGGACATGCCTGTCGAACCACTCGGGATCAGCAATCCGGAACTGACGCACGAATGGAAAAATCGCGATGTCGGAGAGGGCACGAGCGTCGCGAAAGATGTTTGCCTTATCGCCGAGCGTTTCAGAGAGCTGGTCCAGAAATGCCATCCCGGCCACGCGATGAGTCA
This sequence comes from Pseudomonadota bacterium, assembly GCA_038522945.1. Taxonomy (GTDB): domain Bacteria; phylum Pseudomonadota; class Alphaproteobacteria; order Caulobacterales; family Parvularculaceae; genus MED-G105. The sequence continues at coordinate 476,750 of JBCBJV010000002.1, read as the reverse complement.
GAGCATCAGCGCCTTCATAGCGCGTGGCATACTTGTAGCGGTCCAGATGATGCTTGAACGGCCCGTCGTTTTCCGCAATCAGCGCCTTTTGTTTAGGGAGATCAGGGGCTAGCCACCCTTCCGGGTCATGCTGGTTCAGGGCCCAATCCATGACGTCTATGCTTTCATCAATGACAACGCCATCAGCTCGCACCAACACAGGTACGGTCCCCTTGGCGCTGGCGCCGATCATCTCGGCAGGTTTGTTCTTCAGAATAACTTCACGCAGGGAAACCGTCTGCCCACTGACCGCCAGCGCCATCCGCCCTCGCATGGCATATGGGCAGCGCCGGAAGGAATAGAGGATAGGGAGCGCATCACTCAATCGTCTTGGCCCGCTTGCTCATACTGTCGCTGGCGCATTTCAAACGCTGCCTTACGCTCATCGGAATACTTGTCCCAGCACTGAGGGCATGAAACGCCTTCCCGGTAATGGGGGTGATCCTTATCGCCTGGAGCAACCGGCAAGCCGCAAGCGCGGCACTTATCGTAGTCTCCTTCTTCAAGACCATGGCGGACCGAGACCCGATCATCGAAAACGTAGCAATCCCCGGCCCAGGTACTTGCAGCTTCCGGAACGGTCTCCAGATATTTCAGAATGCCGCCTTTGAGATGGTAGACTTCTTCGAACCCGATGGACTTGGCATAGGCCGTCGCTTTTTCGCAGCGAATGCCGCCGGTGCAATACATGGCGAGCTTTTTCGCGCCGGTCTCTCGTTGGAAGTTTTGGAGCCATTCGGGAAACTCGCGGAATGAGTCCGTCTTCGGATCAATCGCGCCTTCGAACGCGCCAATCGCGACCTCATAGTCATTGCGCGTATCGATAACCGCAACGTCTTCGTTGGCGATAAGGGCATTCCAGTCGGCCGGGTCAACATAAGTGCCAGGGTCCCGCGCGCCGTTTACTTCCGGGACGCCCATGGTGACGATTTCCTTCTTGAGGCGGATTTTCATCTTCTTGAAAGCCATCTCCTCAGAGAAACTCTCTTTATGCTCAAGGTCGGCACAGCCGGGCAAAGCGCGCAACGCGTCAAGCGCCGCGTCGACGCCATCGCGCGGCCCACAGATCGTCCCGTTCACGCCTTCCGGTGCCAGAAGGACTGTGCCTTTCACACCATGGGCGTCACACGCCTCCCGCAAGGGGAGACGGTAATCTGCGAACCTCGGCAGATCCGCAAACTTGTAAAATGCAGCAACGGTGAACATCGTTCCTACCCTGACAGTCTTGTCAGCGCCGCGGCAAGTTTCTCACGCTGTTCCGCATAGCCAGCCCGGCGCTCCTTCTGCTCATCCACAACTTCTTGCGGGGCCTTGTCCACGAATTTTGGGTTCCCGAGCTTTTTGTCGATGACGCTGATTTCCTTTTCAGCCTTTGTGACTTCTTTCTCAAGGCGCTTGGTGACCGCCGCGAGATCAACGGAGCCTGCTACGTCAAGAACGAAGGTCGATCCGCCGGAAACCAGTGCAACGCCTTTCGGCGCGTCGGCCTCGGCGATTGTCTTAACGCTGTCGAGACGGGCGAGGCGCTCGATCAGATCGCTATGGGTGGCCAGACATTTGCCGATGGCTGAGCCATCTTCGATATACAGCATGGGGAACTTCTCCCCCGCCGGCAGGTCGACAGTCTGGCGAACCGAGCGAATTTCCGTAATCAGATCAATCACACTGTTCATTTCGGCAGCCGCTTCCTCAGATAACGGAAGGCCTGCTGCCGTCGGCCATGAGGTGACAATCAAGTGCGCGTCACGGTCGGCACGTGCACCCCAAAGCTCTTCTGTTATGTATGGCATGAATGGATGCAACAGCTTCAGGATTTCATCCAAGACGAACGCTGTTGCCGCTCTGGTTTCAGCTTTGGCGGGACCGTCTGTGCCTTGCAGGATTGGCTTGGCGAACTCCAGATGCCAGTCGCAGAACGTGTTCCAGGTGAACCGATAGATCGCGCCGGCGGCATCATTAAAGCGATAGCCTTCCAGCGCCTCCGTCGTCTCAGCAACGCAGGCGCGCAGTTCATGAATGATCCATTTGTTAAGGGTTTCGTTTGCCTTGGAAGGATCAAAGTCCGGATCAACAGCGCACTCATTCATCTCCACGAAGCGTGCAGCATTCCAAAGCTTAGTGGAGAAGTTGCGATAGCCTTCAATCCGCTGTTCCGACAGACGAATATTGCGCCCCTGGGCAGCCATGGCCGCCAACGTAAACCGCAATGGATCAGCACCGTATTTGTCGATCAACCCAAGCGGGTCAATGACATTGCCTTTTGATTTCGACATTTTCTGGCCCTTTTCATCAAGGACCAGGGCATGGATGTAAACGTCATGGAACGGAACATCTTTCATGAAATGGATGCCCTGCATCATCATGCGGGCCACCCAGAAAAAGATAATATCGAACGCCGTCACAAGCACCGTCGTCGGGTAGTGTTTGTTGACGAGGTTGGCCTTGTCGCCCTCGCCTTCGGACGCGTCCGGCCACCCGAGCGTGGAGAACGGCCACAGCCCCGAAGAGAACCAGGTGTCCAGGACATCTTCATCCTGATGAAGCAATGGTGCCGCACCATGTTCATGGCGACGCATATCATTGATCTCTTCAAGCGAGTAACCCTCTTGGGTGTACTTGGCGATGGCCATTTTTGTGGCCTCTTCTTCGCTCTCGGCAACATAGATGTGACCGTCGGGGCCATACCACGCGGGGATCCGATGCCCCCACCAGAGCTGGCGGGAGATGCACCACGGCTCGATGTTCCGCATCCATTGGTAATACGTCTTGGTCCAGTTTTCCGGGACGAACCGGGTCTTGCCCTCTTCGACCGCTTTGATGGCGGGTTCGGCGAGGGTCTTGGCATCGGCGAACCACTGGTCGGTCAGCATCGGCTCGATGACAACGCCGGAGCGATCACCGAATGGCTGCATGATCTTCTTGTCCTCGACCATGATCATCAGGCCGTCGGCGTCGATGTCCGCAACAACTCTTTTCCGCGCCTCGAACCGGTCAAGTCCGCGATATTCGTCGGGGACAAGATTAATCGCGTCGACATAGTTCTCGTCGGGCGTGCCGGTCTCACTTAGGAGCGCCTGCGCTTTTTGTGCTTCCTCCGCATACGGCTGGCCATCATTGCGAAGCGCCCCCTTCCAGTCCATCAGGCGATACATCGGAATGTCACCGCGCTTGGCGACCTGATAGTCATTGAAGTCGTGGGCACCGGTGATCTTGACCGCGCCCGACCCAAACTCAGGGTCCGGATAATCATCGGTGATGATCGGGATCAGACGGCGATGTTCCTTCGGGCCAACGGGAATTTCGCAGAGCTTGCCGACAATCGGCGCATAACGTTCATCCTTGGGGTGAACCGCAACAGCGCCATCACCGAGCATGGTTTCAGGGCGGGTCGTCGCAATGGAAATGTAGTCGCGTGTCTCACGCAAGGTCTCGTTGCCGTCCTCGTCCTTTTCCACGTACTCGTAAGTTTCGCCGCCCGCCAAGGGATACTTGAAGTGCCACATGTGGCCGGGCACGTCTTTGTTCTCCACCTCAAGGTCGGAGATTGCAGTCTGGAAATGCGGGTCCCAGTTGACCAGCCGCTTGGCGCGATAAATGAGGCCCCCATTGTAGAGATCAACGAAGACTTTCATCACGGCCCGGACCATTTGGTCGTCGGGTTCGCCATTGTCGCCCATGGTGAAACGCTCGCGTGACCAGTCGCACGAGGCCCCGAGCCGCTTCAGCTGATTGATGATGGCGCCACCGGATTCGTGACGCCATTCCCAGACTTTCTGAATGAACTCGTCGCGGGAAAAGTCCGTGCGCTTTTGTTGGCGCTCATTGAGTTGGCGCTCGACAACCATTTGCGTTGCGATCCCCGCATGGTCCGTCCCCGGCTGCCAGAGAACTGCCCGGCCGCGCATGCGCTCGAAACGACATAGGACATCTTGGAGCGTGTTATTGAGGGCATGGCCCATGTGCAGCGAGCCGGTAACATTGGGCGGCGGGATTACAATCGTATAAGGTGCCCCGTCCGGATTAACGTCGGGCCTAAAGGCGCCTGCCTTTTCCCAAGCCACATAAAGGCGAGGTTCAGCGGATTGCGGATCGAAAATTTTCTCAAGCATGGAAATTTGACTTCATCGGTGGTCTCGTGAGCGACAGGGCATAACCCGCATGATCGAAGAGCGGCAATGGGTGCGGCTAGTTTTGACTCACAAAAAAGCCGACGCTGAACCCCAGCGCCGGCTTTGGTAGTCTTGAATGTGAGGTCAGCGTTAGCGGCGGCGGCGCGAAATCCGCTGGACTTCCTCTTCAACTTTTTCTTCCACAATGGTCGGAAGATTAGCATCAAGCCAATCCTTCACCATAGGCCGCAGCATTTCCGTCACGATGTCTTCTAGCGTCCGGCCGGGCCCGTCTGAATCGCCAACGCGAATTGATTGGCTAAGAGACGAAAACGCGCTTGAGGCTGCATTTGCTGCTGCTTCATCAACAATGGACAGACCTTCATCCTCACGGACGGCAGTCGCGACATTTTTCTTAATCATTTCAACTTCTTCCGTTGCAAAACGTTTATCGGCGGTATCATCGCTGGCGACCTCTTGACGAGATTCGACAAAATTTGCGCCAACGGAGGTAACAGATGCTAGGTTTGCCGATGGCGACGCGTCATCGTTAATCGGCGCGGCAGTGGGTGGCTCCGGTATTTCTACTTTAGGCGCAGGCGACGGCGCCGCTGGCGTTACGGGAGCTGCAGCCGATTGGCCAGTGCCTTCTTCTTCGTCTTCGGAGATTATCCGGCGGATCGACGCCAGGATATCTTCCATACTCGGTTCTGGTTGCGCATTTGCCATATTAGTTGGATGCCCATTTTTGACTTGATGGTCTATAACCGGTGTACCTTGACTGAATTTGTTCACCGCTTCGCAATAACTATCAAGCCCGCCCTTACCGGTTTATTAAAAGTTGGGCTTTGCAGCCGGTAAACCAAAGCTTGAGATCTGTTCTCCGGGACCAGCCCCAGACATCTCGGTTAGGCGCCGCCCGCCGTCTCCAAGCTTTCCAGCGTGAGCACACCCGCATTGGCGAGGAGTTCGAAGAGAGCAACGCGCGCATCCCGTTCGGCGCTGGCGAGGTCTACGACTGAGTTCACGAACTCCTGTTCGGCGTTCAGGACATCAAGGGTCGTACGCGCACCCAGCTGCGCCTCTCGGCGGACACCGCGCAAGGCAAGCTCATTGGCTTCCAGCTGAGATTGCGCGGAAACGATATTCGACTGAGCCGCCTGCAACTGCTCCCACGAGGCCGTCACAGCAGCCGTTGCACGCCGCTCGGCCTCTACGATGCGACGCTCGTCAGCATCATTCAGTGCCCGCGCCTCTCGGACACGGGAGATATTCAAGCCACCCTGGAAAATCGGCATGGTCGCCCGAACGCCGTAGGCGAATTGCTCATCTTCAAGAACAAAAGAACTTGGCTCTTCTGCATACTGATAGTTGGCGGTCAAAGAGACTTGAGGTGAAAATGCCGATTTAGCAATAGCAATCTCACGGCGGGATGCTTCTTCATTCGCCCGAGCGGCAATGACATCAGGCGAATAGACCTTGGCGATATCCACCGCCGACATGATGGTTTCCGGCGAAACTGGCAAGGAAGGGTCTTCCTGTAGCGTACCAGGGTTATCACCGGTCAGCTCCCTGAAGCGTGCGCGACTGATCGCCAGCTGTGCCTTTGCTGACGTCAGACGGGCACGAGCGCCAGCGAGGCGCGCTTCAGCCTGGGCAACATCAGTCCGTGTAATCTCACCGACTTCAAATCGCAGGTCTGCTTCTTCTTTCTGGCGCAGAAGGACACGGACGTTATTTTCGTTCGCGTCGACGACTTCTTTGTCACGAACGACATCGAAATACGCTGTCGCTGCGTTGGTCAGAACCGACTGTTCGACGCTAACTAATTGGGCGCCGCCAGCACGAACACGCGCGTCGGCCTGTTTGATCGCGTTGAAATTGCGCAAGCCAGTAAAGATCGCCAACTCACCCTGGACCTGGGCAGATAGCGTTTCTAACTGGAAGTTTCGCGTCTCGTTTGGTGTATCAACAGGCAAATTGGGATCAAAAGTTGTGGCATTGATCACCTGGTCTTGGTCCACGTCCGTGTACGCACCACTCGCCGTGATTTGTGGTAAGGCACCGGACCAAGCCTGAGGCTTTAACTGCTTGGTCGCCCGCTGTCGCGCCCTTTCGGCCTGAATTGTCGGATTTGACTGAAAAGCCCGTCGCAAGACATCAATCAATGTCTCCGCCTGGAGTTCAGCCGCCGCTTGGGTTTCTGCGGGCTGAGCTGGCTCTTCTAGAAGCGCCAGCGCCGTGGTTGCGGCCCCGTTGGCAATGCCAAATGTTAATGCAAAGCAAGATAAGCCTCGCCCCCAAACCAGCCTGAAGTCTCTTGTCGTTGGCCGTACCATATCAATATCCTCACGCGTCCCCGACGCACTTACCGAAATTATCTGAATCGATTTGCTTAAAACCCCGATCAATTGAGACAAATTGGCCGTATCCGGCCAGAGATCAATGGATTTGCGTGCTGATCAAAATGAAAATTCCTTAGGCTTTTCGAAGCCGTCCAATATTTGGCGGCAAGACCCATCAAAATCGACCCGGGCAGTGATGGTTTCTCCAGCGCGAACGTAAATGACGCCCCGGGGGACACCATCTTTAATCTGAAGGGTCGCAAGCCGGCCACCATCTTTCAATTGCGCAAATAGTGTGTCCGGGATTTGCTCCACGGGCTCGGCGAGCAGGATCGCATCGTAAGGCCCCTGTTTGGCACTGCCTTCGCGCAATGCACCGCCAATGACCACCGCATTGTCGATCCCTTGTTGATCAAAGATAGCCTGGATCTGTTCGCTTCGGGTTTCATCGGGTTCTATGGCGACCACCATATCTGCCATTTGAGCTGCCAATGCTGCCACGTAGCCTTGGATAGACCCGAATTCGAGGACGAGATCGGTGGGTTTTAGCTCGATCACTGCCAAGAGCTTGGAAAGGTCTCGGGCTGTGACAATCGATCGACCGCGCTCGTCAATCAACTCCCGCTCCACATAGGCTTGATCTTTCAAGGCTGACGGCAGGAACGATTCCTTGGGTACGGTGAGGAGTGCACGTTGGACACTCAAGTCAGTGACGGCGTTACAGCGAACCTGGGAGTCAACCATATGCTGGCGTGCCGCTTCAAAATCGATGGTCATATCGTTGCCTTTCGACCCCTCAGGGAGAACCAAGCCCTGTCGGCAATGGAAAAATTTCTTGCTTCATCGACCCGGATTACTCTCGGCCTGCCGAATGTGCAACACGGCCGTTCTTCGCACCCGAGCCAAACGTCGTGGGGTACATTGACGGCGGGAAAGACTTCTGAGCGCTGCCAACACGAAAGGCCCTGCGTCGCAAAAAGCCTTTTGACCCTGCGCCAGGAGAAGAGTATACGCGTTCGCTACACCATTCTCCTTGAGGCCACGTGGCGGAGTGGTGACGCAGCGGCCTGCAAAGCCGTGTACGCCGGTTCGATTCCGGCCGTGGCCTCCACCCTTTCGCAGTTTTTCCGTCGAACCACAATAAAGTGCCTTCGCCGATGGTCGGCGTTTACTGACAGTCGGGTCGGCAAGATGAACTGCCTACGCCTAGTAGTTGGTGCTATTCTAAAATTTGGCCATTCCGTATGCGCATGAAAAAGCCAGCCTATCTGGTCTATGCACCTTGCCGTCGTCGCTTCCCGTGGCACCAACGAGTTTGCTCACCGTGCCCCTTGTGGGGGACAAGCATTGCGATATGAAGAGACGTCGGTGATCTTGTGAGAGATCGCCGCAGCGTCAACAAGCGCTGAGCGGCGTCGTCAACAAAAGAGCGCGGTAGCACCTGCCTGCAATGAAGATATTGTTTCTCCACGATAATTTTCCCGCCCAATTCGGCAAATATGGGCAATTCCTCCAGGACCGCGGATGGCAGATCGCGTTCGGCACGAAACGCAAGAACGCCGAACAAAGAGGGTTTCACGTCTTCAACTATGACGCCCACCGCGAAAACACTGAAGGTCTCCACCCTTATGTCGCCAATTTTGAGCGCGCCTGCATAAACGGTCAGGGGGCCGCGAGGGAAATGGTGGGCTTGCGTGACAAGGGTTACTTCCCGGACGTCGTTATGGCTCATTCCGGTTGGGGCCCGGGGATGTTTGTCAAAGACGTCTGGCCTCGGACGACCTATATCTCTTACCAGGAATGGTACTATCAGCCTCATGGAAGCGACGTCGTCTTCCTAAGTGCAGTGGACGGATCACTCGATACAATGCTCCGCTCACGCACGCGCAATGCAACAATTCTGACAGACCTTGCCGCCTGTGACGGCGCGCTCACACCTACGAAATTTCAGCATACGACCTTTCCTGAAGGCTTCAACGAGAAGCTCCGCGTGTTTCATGACGGCGTCGATATTGACTCCTTCGCCCCAGCGCCCGGCACGACATTTAAGTATAAGGAGATAGATCTAAGCGACGCCACGGAAGTCATCACCTATGTGGCGCGAGGCATGGAGCCCTATCGCGGGTTTCCGGAATTCATGGCAGCTTGCGAAATCCTGCTTCGTGAAAGACCTGATGCCCATGTGGTCGTCGTTGGCCAGGATCGCAGCGCTTATGGAAAGCCTTTGCCAGACGGCGACACCTTCAAAAAGAAAGCCTTGCGCGAACACTCCTTCGACGAACAAAGGCTCCACTTTACGGGGCTGTTACCGAGGCAAGACTATCGACGGCTTTTGCTGGCGTCCTCCGTCCATGTCTATCTTACCGTTCCTTTTGTGCTTTCCTGGTCAATGATGGAAGCAATGAGTACTGGGTGCGCTTTAGTCGCCTCTGATGTGGCACCAGTGCGCGAGATTATCGGGGGAACCCCCAACGCAGCCCGTTTAGTTGACCACCGCAATCCGCAAGAGATTGCGACCGCCGTGCAAGCCCTGCTTGATGATCCGGACGAACGGCGCGCGCTAGGTGTAAACGCCAGAGACATTATTGTCCGGCGCTACTCAGAGCAGGATCTTATGACCGCCAAAACTCACTGGCTAACCGACCTGGTTGAGCAAAACCGCGCACCCTAGGGCAGCCGACATCGGCTCTCGTTGCTGATGGGCCCCTTTAGCCGATGGCCATTTAGCAAGGCCTGCCAATACGACAGAAAGCAGAGTTCGGCGCGCTCAATTCCCAGAAAGCGTGACTTTAACTTCAGGCTAAGCGCATGGATTGCGCTATTTGCTGACATAAACGATCTATCTGTCGTCCACACCGTATGCGGGTAGTCGAAGGCCTGCATTATAAAGCCGTTGCCTGCAGTCCTCATGCACAGAGTTTTACACAGCAGCCCGTCGCTTTTTTCGCAAAATGGGGAAAATGGTTAACGCTCGCGCTATAATTCGACGGTATTGCTGGGGAGAGGCGTAGAACCATTGTCGGCGCCTCTCACCGCATTATCGCAACGCCCAGTCGCTAGCGACTTGCAGTGGGTAGCCCACGTCTTCAAGGGTTATGTGAGAGACGGTGTCAGTGGCGGACGCCAAAATAGAATGACTGGAGTATTCAATGACTAAAGGGGGCGCATCAATTCGGAGCAGCGTTTCAATTACCGCGCTCGCCTTGGCTGGCCTTGCATTGGCAGGATGCGCAAGCGTCAATCAGGAGTTGCTGGAAGCACAAGCCCCTGACGCGCCAGAATCCTGGACTGCCGACGGGGCTGCAACCAACATTCCGACCGGAAACTGGATTGCCGCGTTTGAAGATCCCCAGCTGACCCAGTTGATCAATGAAGCGATGCTTCGCAACAATGACCTGCTTGCAGCAGCGGCCAATCTGGAAGCGGCCCGCGCCGGTGCGGTCTCCACGCGGTCGGCGCTCTTTCCGACATTGAACGCAAGTGGCAATGCGGGCCGGAACGCCATTGTAACGGATCCCGCTATTGCTGCTCAGTCCGGTGGTGGCGGGACAGACCTTGGTGACATCCGGGCTAGCGAATTGGAAGACCAGTTCGGCGTTGATGCGGACAATGATGGTGCGCTCGACGGCCTTGATTTCGACGGGGACGGAATTGCTGAAAGTCCCCTGCCCAACCGACGGATTTATATCAACAATTTTTCTCTCGGCGCGCAGTTCCGATGGGAGCTGGACCTTTGGGGCCGCCTAACGGACGAAACAAGAGCTGCTTACAAGGATGCGCGGGCGAGCCTGGCTGACTTTGAAGGCGCAAGACTTTCCATCGCCGGGGCTGTGAGCCAGGCATGGTTCGGTCTGATCGAAGCACGCCAGCAGCGGGAATTGGCCGAGCGGGATGTGACCGGTCGCGAGAGCAATCTTCGTGTGACCGAACGCCGTTATGAACGGGGAGTTTCATCGAGCCTCGACGTGCGCCTCGCCCGATCAGCCCTTGGCACCGCCAAAGCGAACCTTGCCTTTCGTCAGCGGACGGAAAAAGAATCTGCGCGGCGGCTTGAGGTACTTCTCGGGCGTTACCCAGCCGCTGAGCTGGAAGCCTCAGAGGCGCTGCCAAGTCTGCCTTTGCTTGATGGAGCCGGTGCCCCGGTAGAAATCCTGACCCGGCGACCGGATCTTGTGGCAGCAGAAATGCGCATGGACGCCGCTGGCTTGCGGGCCCGCGCCACACGCAAACAATTGCTGCCAAGCCTGACCCTCAGCTCACAAATCTCAACCAGCGGTCCTGACCTTTCCGACCTCATCGATCCGGAACGTCTTGCTGGTAATATCGCCGCTGGGCTTTTCCAGCCCTTGTTCCAAGGCGGTCGGCTGTTGGCGAACTCAAAACGGGCCCGCAAACAGGCCGAAGCAAGCCTGCTCGGCTATGTGCAGACTGTTTTGCAAGCTTATGAAGAGGCAGAGAACGCCATTGCCGCTGAAAACTACCTTGCGGCTCGGGAAGATGCTCTTCGTCTCGCATTTGAAGAAGCTGCGGCTGGCGAGGTCTTGACAGAGCGCCGCTATGCCAGCGGGGCGGCTTCCATCTTTAACCTTCTGGACGCGCAAACCCGCCGGATTAACGCCGAGAGCCAATACATCTCAGCGCAGCGTGACCGCGTAAACAATCGTGTCCAACTCTACCTCGCCATTGGCGGGGAGTTTTTCACTGAAGACGACATTAGCCAGACCCTGGTGGCGGCGACCACAACGGCCGCAGGAGAGTAATCATGTTAGGTTTTGTTCGGAAATTTGTCACTTTGATCGGCACCGCCGGCATTCTTGTGGGAGGGATTGCTCTGGTTTCGATCATGGGATCAATGAGACCTGAAATCGAACGTCAGGCACCGGAAATTCAGCCGCCGAGTGTTTTCTACACAGAAGCCCGGTCTGAAGCAGTGACCCTAGATGTGATCGCTCAAGGCGAAGTTCGTCCACGAACTGATATCAACTTGACCGCCCAAGTGGCCGGCCAGGTTGTCAGCACCGCGTCTAACTTTGTAAACGGCGGCGCCTTCGAAAAGGGCGATACGCTGCTGCGCATCGAAGACGCCGATTACCAAGTCGCTGTCACAAGTGCCAAAGCACGCGTTGCCCAAGCTGAGGAAGCCCTGCGCCGCGAAGAAGCAGAAACATCCCTGGCACGCAAAGACTTCGAAGATCTCAACCTCGGCGAAGACCCATCCGAACTAACATTGCGGGTTCCTCAGTTGGCACAGGCCCGCGCAAACTATGACGCTGCAAGAGCCGATTTGAGGGCAGCTGAACTCAACCTCTCCCGCACTCGGATTAGAGCTCCCTTTGAAGGCCGCGTACGCGAGCGCATCGCTGGTCCAGGCCAGTATGTGGCACCAGGCGCCCAGCTTGGACGGATTTTTTCAACCGACGTTGCTGAAATTCGTTTGCCAATGACAGATAATGACCTCGCAAAGCTTGGCTTGCCGATCGCTTTTGTAGCCACCGACGAAAATCCGGGCCCGGAAGTGGTGTTTTCGACTGTCGTTGCAGGCGAGTTCCGCGAGTGGACCGGTCATATTGAGCGCACCGACGGGGCGATCGATCCTACGACACGGCAGCTTTCTGCGATCGCTGTAGTGGAAGACCCCTATGGTGAGGGCGGCAATGATGGTGTTCCGCTCACGATCGGGCTCTTCGTTGATGCAAAAATCGAAGGGCGGCCCTACCCACAGGCTTTCGTCCTGCCGCGCAGCGCCCTTTATGGCCGCGATGTGGTGTACGTAGTGAATTCTGACGACATTTTGGAAGAGCGCACGGTGGCGATCATTTCTTCTGACCGCGACACGATCACTGTTTCCAACGGCGTCCGCGCCGGTGAGCGTGTTGTCACCTCGCCTTTGCGGGGCTCTGAAGAGGGTGACAAGGTCGTGCCAACCGACAATTTTGGCACACCAACACCGGAAAGCGACGCTGACGCCGATGCGAGTACGACGGTGGCCGCGACCGGGCAAGGAGAATAAGACGTGAACGGATTTATTTCCTGGTGGGCCAAAAACCATATAGCGGCAAACCTGCTGATGATTGCCTGCTTTGTGGCCGGCATTCTCGCCTTTACGCGACTTGAGCGCGAGCTTGATCCCTCTGCAACGTTCTCAGGTGCCAATGTCAGCGTTGCCTGGCCAGGCGCCAGCCCGCAAGAGATTGAAGAGCAGATCATCTTGCGGATCGAAGAGGCCGTCTCAGATATCGACGGGGTGGAGCACATTGATTCCACCGCCCGCGAAGGCTCGGGCACCATCAGTGTCGAAGGCGACGAAGGGATTGATCAAACATTCTTCCTTAACGAGATCAAAAACCGCGTCGACGGGATCTCGACCCTACCCCAGGATTCATTCCCACCCATTGTCAGCCAATGGCGCAACCGGAATCCCGGCGCCTTTATGGCCCTCTACGGCGACCTTGACCTGCGCGAACATGCAAGGCTTGCACGCGAAATTAGAAATGAGCTCTCACAACTGCCTGGCGGCTCTCCGCTGGTCGATCTCTGGGGTGAGCCCATTGAAGAGGTATCGATCGAAGTTTCCGAGGAAGCTCTGCGTCGCTTCAACTTGACCTTCGACGACGTGGCGCGCGCCATTCGTAATTCCTCCCTAAACCTTGCCGGCGGTCAGGTTCGCACAGAAACTGGCAACCTCCAGATTGCCGCGCGAAACCTTGCCGATACCGAGGAGGAGTTCTCGCGGATCGTGGTCCGTCAGAACCCGGACGGGTCAATTCTGAGGGTGAGCGATGTCGCCAACGTGGTCGACGGCTTTGAAGACCGCAATCGCATTCGCACACTCAATGGTAAGTCGTCCATTTCGATTGCTGTGCAGTCTCCTGCGAAATCGAACGTTACGGAGCTGTCCAAGGTCATCAACAACTATGTTGAGGAGAAGAACAAAGAACTCGACGGCAAGGCTGAGCTCTATATCTGGTTCGACGCTGCCGAACCCTTTAATGGCCAGCTGAACCTGGTGGCGTCTAACGCGCTCCTTGGCCTTCTGCTAGTCTTGATCGTCTTGATGCTGTTTTTGCGGCCAGCGGTCGCCTTCTGGGTGGCGATCGGCATTGGCGTTTCCTTTGTGGGTGCATTCATTTTGATGCCCATGACGGGCGTGACGCTGAACTTCCTATCGATCTTCGGTTTTCTCTTGGTGATCGGGGTGGTGGTCGACGATGCGATCATTGTCGGGGAGAGTATTCACTCTGCGGTTGAAGAAGGCCACAAGGGGCCGGACGCGGCCATCTTCGGGACACAGCTTGTCATTAAGCCAGTGTTCTTTGCTGTCTTGACGACGATGATTGCCTTCTCTCCCTGGCTCTTCATCGGCGGGAATGCTGCGCAATTCACGCGCCAGATTTCATTGACGATCATCTTTGCTCTGACCTTCTCATTGGTCGAAGCCTTCATGATTTTGCCAGCTCACCTGTCGCATATGAAGCCGCAGAACAAGAACGGGCTCTACTACCGGCTACAACGTGGCTTTTCTGAAGGGATCGTTGCTTTTGCCGAGCATATCTATCAGCCGCTGATCAAGCTGGCTTTGCGATTACGCTACTTCACCGTTGCTTCCTTCGTTGTTGCTTTCATGGTCGCATTTGCGCTGCTGGCCCAAGGATGGATTTCCTTTAAATTCATGCCAGAAATTCAGGGCACCTTCATTTCGCTTAACGTTCGACTGCCTGAAGGCTCGTCGTTCACGCGGACAAAGCAGATCTACGACGAGGTCTCTGTCGCTGCGAACAAATTGAAAGCGGAATTAGGTGACGATCGCGAAGGAGAGGACTTCGTCAAGTCGATTTACATCGCTGCTGACGAGGGCGAAGTCACATCCTATGTGACCATCACTGAAGCGCGCTTTCGTAAACAGTCCACAGAGGAAATCGCAGAGCTTTTCCGCGACAAGCTTGGTCCCATTCCCGATGCGGAAGAAATCAATATTGGGTTCACGCAGAACCAGGGTGGTCCTGACCTTTCCTTTGGCATTGAGTCAGACGAGCTTGAAACGCTTCGGCTAGCGACGGTCGACTTGCAGAACTATCTCAGAACTCTCCCAGGTGTCTTTGATGTCCGCAACACGTTGCAGTCCGCGACGCCAGAGTTGCAGATTGAACTAAAGCCTGGCGCTGAGCGGTTCGGCCTCACCCTCGCTGATGTTTCTCGTCAGATCCGTCAGGCATTTTTCGGCGAAGAGGTCCAGCGCCTGCCGCGTGGCGGCCAAGACGTCCGCGTTATGGTGCGTTTTCCGAAGTCGGACCGGGAAGACCTGACCACTGTTGAGAACATGCGCATACGGACGGCAGATGGTCGCGAAGTGCCCCTGATAGCGGTGGCGGATGCGAAGTTTGCCCCAAGCTATAAGCGCATCCAAAGGCGCGATCGCCAGCGCTCCTCCCGTGTGACTGCGGAATTGCGCGAAGGCGTTGATCGAGCGGCCATCATGGAAACTTACCGGGAGGAATTCCTACCGGAGTTTAGACGTCGCCATCCAGAAGCCGCGCTGGCTCAACGCGGCGACGCGGAGGAACAGGCAGAGTTCCTCGGCGACTTCCTTGCTCTCTATGCGGTTGCCTTATTCGTGATGTACATGTTGCTGGCGATTGCGTTTAGTTCCTACTGGCAACCAGCGCTCATTATGACGGCTATCCCGTTTGGCTATATGGGGGCTGCTTTCGGCCACTTTATTTTCGGGCTCGATTTCGCGTTGTTCTCCTTTTTCGGCGTTGGTGCCGCGGCGGGCGTTGTGATCAACGATAACCTGGTCTTGATCGATTACGTCAATCGTCTTCGGGCGAACGGTGCCGGTGCATTTGAAGCGCTCGTCCGCGCTGGCGTGAATCGTTTCCGACCGATTATCCTCACGTCAGTGACGACATTTATCGGGCTTTTGCCGATCATGTTCGAAAGGTCGACGGACGCTCAGTTCCTGAAGCCAACGATTGTCTCACTGGCGTTCGGGGTTTTCTTTGCGACATTCGTGACCCTGATCTTCGTTCCAGCCATGTATGCAGTTGGCGCAGACATCGCTCGTTTCTACCGTTGGGCATGGACCGGCGAAAAACAGCCAAAGCTTGGCGAAGGCGCTTCGGCTGAACACGGCTTTGCACGGATCGATGACGATGATGTGGGCAGTGGTTTTACCGGCGGCGACGGCCCGGCTCCAAAGGCCTCCCGTGGCGACAAACCGCCGGTTCTCAGGCCAGCTGAATAAACTGGCGTGTCATTTAGGAGCATTTAGACGAGCGGCCGATCGGGGCGGCATTATCGATCAGTTATTGCGTGGAATAGGGACAATAGTTGTGTTTGGGAAAGGCATTTCCCGTTAACGGTTTGTTAAGAGGTCAAGCGCATCCTCATTCTTGTCTTCCCCCCAAGAAGACACCCCACCATACCCCACGATAGTGAGTACCGGCCCCGTCTCCCCCAAGACGGGGCCGTTTCTTTTCGGGCCAAAAACAAGGCCGGTTGATCTCGGATAGTGAAACGTCTAGCGGCCGGCCCGCACCGTGGGTGAATAGGATAGTCGGAGCTTTCGCTCGAACCGATTGACCGCGCAAAATTTTTGGCCAAGGAATGCTGTTTTCGGTGGATTCGCAATGGACCCTTTGCTATGTCCGCCTTTCGAAAAGGCTATTCCCCGATAGCTCAGTTGGTAGAGCAGCTGACTGTTAATCAGCGGGTCACTGGTTCGAGTCCAGTTCGGGGAGCCATTTGATCATTGAAATATGGTAGTTCAAATTCGGTGCGCCAAAGGGCGTGATACCTTATTGCTACCATCGATTGGGTGGGCGGATTGCAGTTGCAACGCACCGCCGCCCGCGCAACATCCAAGTGAGCACTTGGAAAATTCTGAATTCGTTCTAACTGACCACGACCCCAAGCCAGCTTCAGAAAGGCTGACAGTAATGGCTCACAGTCAACGGCCTTTTGGTCTGCGGGGGATTCGGTTTGACGTTTTCAGACGTGAGCTTCAGTCTCGCTGAACCACCAGCTTCTTAGTTCAATGATGATACAATTTTAGCTTGCTCGGCTCGGACAGCGACGACAGCGCACACGCGCCAGCGCTGCCACCGTAGTAGCGACAAGCGCCGCCGTCTCCTAAGCGTTCGATTATAGTAAGCTGAACTCACTCATCGCAGGAGCTGGCTCAAGGTCTTCCGCACTCAAACTTTCAACGAAGCTGCGAAGTGAATCTAAAGAGTCTTGTACGGCGAGATTTGCCGCGACAGCTTCCTTGATCAAAGCTTCCTTATCGATGGCTTCAAAAAGGATAAACGCGGTCCATGCTGCGTAACACCAGGGGAATAGCTCGTCGAAACCGGCAGATCGATGGTCGGCAATTTCCGCAAGTTTCCGATCAAGAATGGTCACAACGGATGAAAACAGTGCCCTGGGCCCTTGAGCTTACTATGGCTTGCCGGACGGGCGTGCGGTGATTATCTGTGATACGCAGAAGTTGGGCATTGATGTCGGCGATTGATGCCAAAAAAATCTGTCGCCATAGCCCAATTTATTGAATACCCCTTCGAGCTTCAGGGCGACAATAGCCGGTCAAGGAAAAACCATGGAAATGACGCTGCCGGAAATTACGGTCGAGGGCACACCCGACGACATGGGGCGCCAGTATGGCGAAACGGTCCGCGACCTTATCCACGCTTTCGTGGCCGACCGTGAAAAGGCCCTTGATGCCTACTTTAAGGATCGAGGAAGATCTGGAGCGGCGGAGCTTTTTGAAGCGGGCGCAAAGTGCTTGGAAAAGGTCCAAGCGTTTGATCCAAGCGGCTACACCGAACACATGGGCATCGCACATGGGGCCGATATCGACCCTGTTCGTTTGTTCGCAACTGCTAACATGACCGATATCCGTGACATCCTACTCCTACCGGACGATCCCGTTGTTGTCGAAGATGAGGGGTGCACGGCAGGTTTTTTGCCTCCAAGCATGACCATGGAAGGCCGTAGCCTACAGGGTCAAACCTGGGATCTTAACGGACCAGATGTGCAGTATGTGGTCGCGGTACACCGTTTACCTATAGACGGACCAGAAACATGGACTGTGACATGCGCCGGGTGCCAAACACTGATGGGAATGAACGAGCACGGTGTCTGTGTCGGGACGACAAACCTCAAAACGAGGGGCGCCAAAATAGGTGTTCCCTACCTCTCCGTTCTTCATTTGGCCTTAAGTCAAACCTCACTTGAGGCAGCAAGCTCAGTTATTGAAAATGCGCCGGTTGTGGGTAGTCACTCCTATTGGGTTGGCGACAGCAAAATGGCCATAGAATGGGAACGCACCCCTCAAGTCGCGTTCTCCAGAAGTACTGAGGACGGTCCTTTGGCTCGTTCGAACCATTGCTTATTCGATGAGAACGTTGAGCTTGAGACTGATCTCTCGCCAAGTACCCACGCGCGGTTCGAACGGATGCAAAATCTATTGATGCGGTCCGACAAACATACCGCTCAATCGATGATCGAGCTCTTTTCCGATCGTTCGGATGGCCGACTAAGTATTAATCGCTATGCGGAAGACCAGTCTGGTGCCACAACAAACGCTGTCGTTGTTTGTAACCCAGCTGACTTAGAGTTTCTTGCCTGTCGGGGCCGTGCTGACCAAGGGACTTGGACAAAGCTAGAGTTTGAAAGAAGAAACTCGCCTGCATCTTAGTGGCAGAAAACTGATGCGCTTGAACACCAGGCTTTAGTCCGATTGCGAGGCAAGAACCGGGCATACGGAGGTTCTTACCGCGTATTAAGCGTTTGCTTGCGCCTTTCGCGAACGCTCGAGGGCTGAGGCCTACATCGCGCGCTCGTGTGCAGTCGACTGGAGCTCAAATATCGGAGTTTACCCCTCGGGTCAGGTATTTGGCGGGGTATCTACCGCGCTGGGACCACAGTTTTCGCACCATCCCGACCAGAAAACGTTAAGGTGCGGACAATTGGGCCATCAATAACATTTACTGTATTGAGTTGATCTGACCAGATGTCCCGCAGCATATCGTTTTGAATGGTGAGCTCGCTCACTTGTTCCGGACGGAGATTGTGAGCATCAATAGTTTCCTGATAGACCCAAAGATATCCTTCGCGAATCTCAACTCCAACGAGCATCAGGACCAAGGGGGCATTGGTTCTGCTGGCGAGCGCGAATCTCTCCGCCGCATATCTTGCAAAAGCGTCTCGCGCTTCTTGCGTATTGTAGATGTCTCCGGTGAAGCCGAGTTCATTTCGCACGGCGTGCTCCGCGTCATGAAGGCTAAACCGGTGGGCAATCTCGATTTTCCCGGTTCTAGTATTGAACAAGACCTCTGAAAACGCCGCTCTCTGCTGATGGGCCTCGGCCATGTTGCCGCTCAAGGCAGAAACACCGATCAGTACGATAGCACAAAGAGTACGGACGATCATTCGGTGTCCGTCTCCTGATCGGTTTCTTCGTCCTCTTCATCGCCAACGGGCTCTAATGGCTGACGGATATCATTCATAATATCTTTCCGGGAGAACGAAGGTTCGCGTTCTGACTTAAACGCTTCAATCCGTGAGGGAATGATACGGCGCGGATAATGGTTGTTTTCAATGTCTGCGTCGCCTGTTTCCCAATTTGGATCGATGGTGACTTGTTTGATCTCAGTGCCCTTGTCAAACACAAAGAGCTTGCGCACGTTTCGTGCATTACGCCGCCAAATTTCCGCAGGGATATAGGCTCGTTGTTGTTTTCCATCCGCGAATTCAATCTGCAAAATAATGGGCATGACAAGCCCACCCACATTGGAAAACTCCAATACGTAGTAAGCCTTATCCTCTTGAATAGCTCTTTCTAGTGCCTCGCGCTCCCAGTCTTCGAGATCGGCAAGCATCGCGTTGTAGGTGTTACGATCCACATTGGTGGGCGTATAAATGTCATTGGCGTCATAGAAGTCAGTTACGGTCGGATTTTGCTCGACCCAGACAGGCAAGCCATCGGCCGCGTTTTGTGTCACGCCAACCTTGCTCGGCTTATCAGTTTCCTCTTGGCGACGACGTTCAAAATCTATGTCCGGGTCCATCGTATCCAGACGCAACTTATAGATCCTATCGAGACTGATATCGACATGGTCAGTGGTGTAGAACCACCCCCGCCAGAACCAATCCAGGTCAACGCCGGACGCTTCTTCCATGGTCCGGAAGAAATCAGACGGCGTCGGACGTTTGAACTTCCAGCGACGCGAATACTCCTTCAACGCAAAGTCAAAAAGGTCGCGACCGAGAATGGTGTCTCTCAGAGCATGCAATGCAGCTGATGGCTTACCATACGCGTTAGGCCCTAACTGCAAAACCGAATCTGAGTGGGTCATGATTGGGACTTGGTTTTCTGAAACCATGTAGCCGATAAGGTCGCGCGGCAATGACCGCGTCCAAGGCATTTCCGGGTCCCATTCATAACCAGCGACGCTATCAAGGAAGGAGTTCAGCCCCTCATCCATCCATGTCCACTGACGCTCGTCGGAATTTACGGTCATTGGAAAATAGATGTGGCCGATTTCGTGAATGACGACGCCGACGAGAAATACCTTTTCCGCCATCGTATAGGTGCGCGTGCCATCATCCTGCAGGGTCGTCCGCGGCCCGTTGAAGGTGATCATGGGGTATTCCATCCCTCCCACTGGTCCGTTTACAGACTGTGCAGTTGGGTATGGATAGTCGAAGGAAAACCGCGAATAAACGTCCATTGTGTGAACGACAGCAGCGGTCGAGTACTTCTCCCATAACTCGCCCCCCTCTTTTGGCCAGAATGACATGGCCATAACCGTTTCATTCTCTGCCCCAGGTTGCTTGTGACCTTGCGCGTCCCAAGCAAACTTGCGTGACGATGCCCAGGCGAAATCACGAACGTTTTCGGCTTTAAACGTCCAGGTCTGTGTGCCGCTGGGGTTTGAACTTTCGTTCATTAATGCCTCATCCGGCGTCACAATAAAGACAGGACTGTCAGCATCACGCGCACGAGCGAGCCGGTCACGCTGGGATTGAGTCAACACTTGTTCCGGGTTTTGCAACACACCCGTTGATGACACGATATGATCATTGGGCACTGTGATCGCGACTTCGTAATCACCGAACTCCAATGTGAATTCGCCGCGCCCGAGAAACTCCTTGTTGTGCCACCCTTCATAGTCCGAATAGGCAATCATGCGCGGGAACCATTGGGCAAGAAGAAAAATGTCGTTCCCACCTTCTCGCTCGTCGTCCGGAAAATGTTCGTAGCCGGAACGTGCCGAGACTGCGTTTTCCTCGACAATATTGAACGCCCAGTCGATGGTGAAACTTGTTGATTGCCCGGGCTTCAATGGCGCTGGAAGGTCGATGCGCATGAGCGTCCCAACGATCGTGTGGGATAGCGGTAGCCCCGCGACATCGACAGCCCGCGTAATGTCGTACCCGTAGGTATTGTCAGCATACGCTTGCTGACGTCTCAACTCATCAAATGAGAGCTTTGGTGGACTATTAAGTCCTTCAGCACCCGGCGCAACAGTGGCGGGCCCCCGCCGGCCAAGGCCGCCAAAGTCATTGGACAACTCGGCCATCGACTCTGGCTTGAAGATGTTTTGATCAAGCTGCATCCAAAGATATCGCAGCGTATCCGGTGAGTTGTTTGTGTACGTTATTGTCTCGGAGGCGGAAAGCCGTCGATTTTCTTCATCGAGCTCAACCTCGATCTGATAGTCAGCTTCTTGCTGCCAATATGCATGGCCAGGCTCGCCGGCCGCATTTCGATACGTATTGGGGGTAGGCAAGACCTCGTCGAGCTGACGAAACTTGTCTTCAAAGGTGCCTTTGGTTTGCTCAATCCCCTGAGCATTGGCTCCAAAGCTTGCAAAAACAGCTACGACGACAAAAACAAAACAACGCATTGCGTACTCAATTCCCCTCATGGATATAGGCCAAATGCTCTTCACAGCCGTTTTTCGGTCGATCTGGTAAAGATCGGGTTCAAAACCGCCACTCAGACCTTCGTCGATAACTCGACGCTCGATCAAGTACAAAAATGAACGAGAGAAAGGCTAGGCGATGTGCCAATGTCGCAAGGAGACCACTCCAACTTCATTTCTTCGCTCTTTTATAACGCCTGACGGAAAAAGTAGTCGAGAACACCAGCAATCGGGGCCAAATCGCGCGGCCGCTTCGCCGCTTGTGTGGGTCCGCTTGTCGTCGAGCGCCTGGTCCTCAAAACTCAAACGCCGGGGCCGCAGGGCGTCGTTTAGACGTCAACCACTGGCACCGGCACTTGGGGACAGAGCAACGCGCCTCCCACAGCCCAGACGAATGAGAACACAATTTACAGGAGAATTGTTACCGCCGACCTTCATCCGCACATCAATGAATGAGGTGCCATCTCGTCTGCCGCCCGGCAAGATAGAAGACATCCTCACCATCGAAACAGGCACTCTGCTCCAGTTTTATCTGGACCAATTGATCATCCCATTCTGCCACCGGAACTTTTACATTTCCTTCAATCGCGTAACAGGTATCGGCATAAACCGGCCAATCGCCTTGGACCGGTGTTTCGCCTTGATTGTCCCACATGCCGATTGTCGGGCCTGGCGCGTGACCGACAAAACCGATCGGATGAGTGTAAACGCTGCAATCAATTTTCGACCTTCGGCATTTTTCCCGGGTCTTTGCGAGGACTTCGTTACCGGTCAATCGAGTTTCGAACGAAGAAGTCAGCTGATCTTGCCAACGATTTCCGGTCTTCATCGCTGCTTTCAATCCTTGCAGAACCCCCTGCTGACCTAGCGGCACAACATACCCCATTTCCTGAGTATCGGTACAAAGCTTCAAATAGCAGAGCCCAACATCTGTATGAAGAACATCGCCATGGCGAATGACACCACCTTCCTCGCCGCAAAAGGCTTGGTCTTTTTCGCAGTCGAAGCCAGGCCGTTGAATATTTACGTAGGGCATGAACCAGATATCGAGATTGAGTTCTTCGAAACGTTCCCGGAGATACCACGCAACGTCGTCGGTCGTTGTGACACCAGGGGTGATGACCCGGCTGGAAAACCCTTCAGCTATGACTTTCCGGGCAATCCCGACATTGTGGGCGTAAATCTCTTGTTCCCTGGCATTTCGGGTTTCCATCCAACGCACAGCAAGTGCTTCAGCCGACGTTACTCGCGCCTGGAGTTCAGGGGTCAATACAGAAGCGAGCCGCTCATATAGAGCGTGGGTCAAACCGTCAGCAATAGGCCAATCACCGGATACATTAACACCGATTGCTCTTGGGTTTTTCTCCGCAATAAGCGCGCCAAGGGCGATCCATTGCTCGTCGAGGTCATTGCCCTCCCATGCTGAGTCATAAGGGTCGCCAAGTGGATATCGACCTACTGTCATCATCTCAAACTGGTCTTCATGTCGATGGAAAACCAACATCGTCGTGCGACGCGCCGCAAAGGCTGGTTGGGGCACAAGCGTAAAGTAGACCGGATCTTCAGCATACTCACGGTTGATCACCAACCACATGTCAATGCCCGTTTCGTCCAGAAGCTGCGGCAGCAACGTCTTTAGGCGATCTTGAACAATCTCGTTTTCAACATGGGCTCTTTCCCGGTGTTGCAGCACCGCGCGCTCGCCAGTGATCTGACGCCCTTGGTCCCATGCCAGCGCCGAAGTTAATGGTGCGAGAATTAAACTCAATAATACTGCCGATCTCCACCGCTTAAACATCTTGATACCCCCTTTACCTCTGATTCCTCATAAAACGGACCAAAGTCTGTGGTCTGGTTAGATAAGATAGCACGCGGCCAGGAATTGGCCACTGTACCTAACAGTCGAGCCACACTGACTGACAGGAACCTGCGGCTTTCACTCTGCTTAAACCGGCCAGAATGGTTTCCCGGCGAGCGCTTGTGAAAAGAGTGCTGCAGCAAGAGCAAGTTGCAATAGAGCTGCCACCAGAACTGCAGGGACGGAAATCCGTGCCGGGAGCTTTGCCTTGTCGAGAATGAAGCCTAGGAGCGGCAGCGTTTGCATCATGTGGAGTGCCACAAAATGCGCCGGTCGCATATCGCCCACCTCTCGTGACCACCCAAAGAACGGTACCGCCTCACCGGTGACAGTCTCGCCCACTAGCCGCCATTCGCTAATGGACATATAGCCGGCGAACCCCAGCGTCGCGAAGAAGCCAATCCCCATACCGATGATCGTTCCCCACCGCAGACCTTGCTTTTCTTTCTGGCCGTGGATCAGCACTTGGATCGCTAGGGCAAGAGAAACGAGGACCAGGAGCAACGCCCCAATTCCCATTAGCTGGTACATGAACACTTCCAGCTGGGTTTCAAAATTGTAATGGGACCGCCGCGCCCGGGCCGCCTGAACGCTAACGTAAACCGCCTCTAGCATTAGAGCGACAACTGAACCGTACACTGGGATCGTGAAAACCGGCCCCGTCCGAGCAAACCGCGGCATTTGTTGCGCCAACAAGGCGACGGTGAAAAAATGGAGCGCGAGCGACACGCCAAACTTTTGTGGTTTGATCCAGACATTCGCCCCATCGAGGGTGCGGGTATCAAATGCCATCGCCGGCCACAGGACCGTCGTCATGGCGATACAGAAAAACAGGGCAGCCATGAGGGCCCGAGTAGAATGATCATCATCGAGACCAAATCGGGGCGCATGGGTTCGTCGGGCATCAAGAAATTTGGCGACCATCACGTGCTCCCCGGCAGGCTAGGATCGCGGCGATAGCCAATCCGCATAACGATGAAGAGGGCAAGGCCGATGGGACCGAACATAAAGGTCGCCGCAAGAAGCACCGCCTGTATCACTCGCGGGATCCCTAACCCATCAGACTGCCGAGCGATCCATGCGCCAATGAAAAGATCAAATGCAAGGTAGTGGATCCATCCTGCAAGCAGCGCCTTCTCGTTGCTAAGTAGCGCTGCCACATCGGCAAGGGAACCAAACCCGCCTTCGCCTGTATAAATCGTTGGCAAAATCAGCCCTGCATAAAGCAACGCAAGCCCAAATGGGATGATGTATTGGGGCACCGCAAACAACAGATCGAATCGGCGAGGCAGGAATATGAGGATGATCCAGCCGATCAACGCGGCTTGACCAGCGATGCTGAAGAGCTGTTCCATAGAAACAGCCTGGAGTGTGTTAAGCATCCGTGGCCCCCTTATTTCCCTTTGTTATTGACCGCTGCGGCTAATTGAATTTCCCCTGACAGGCGTGTTCCCTGTGCAACGCACGAATCCTAGGGCTGATGAACAAGTAAAGGCAAGTTCGACCAACGGAAAAGAGAAATGAGGCAGGAAGGCGTTGTCCAACGGCCACGGCCAAACCAAGCCGCGTTTTCGTCCAATCATGCTTTCGACGGGGGCAGGCTTTCGTTCAGTTCCCGGTCCACTGTCGGCGCAATGGACGAAGTAATGACCATGAAAGTCGTTCCGGGCCTTCCCGCTGAAAGCCCTCCAAACCAATCGTCATGTTGAGATGTCCGGCCTGGGGTTGCGCCAAATAGGTTCCAAAAAGGCGATCCCAGAGAGCGATCGAGAATCCAAAATTGCGATTTGTCTCTTCAGGTACCGCAGAATGGTGAACTCTGTGCATATCCGGCGTCACTAGTAAGCACCTCAGAATCCTATCGACGCCAACGCCTAAATTGATGTTGGCATGATTGAACATCGCGCAAGCATTCAAGACAATCTCAAAAACCAACACGGCCGCGACTGGCACTCCTAAAGCCAGCACACAGACCATTTTAAAGATCATGGAAACAACGATTTCAATTGGGTGGAATCTCACCCCAGTGGAAACATCAATATCTCGGTCCGCATGGTGGACTTGATGGAAGCGCCATAAGATCGGCACACGATGCATGGCGACATGTTGCCAGTAGATCGCCATATCGAGAACAATCAGAGCGACAACAATCTCAACCCATATCGGCCAATTTGTAAGATTTAAAAGTCCCAAGCCACGCTCGTCCGCGAGTGCCGCCATACCCATAGCAGCGATGGGAAGAAAGAACCTCAATGTCAGTGTGCCAATGACCACAAGGCTCCCATTTGTGAGCCACCGACGAATGCGGTTTTGCACTCGCGCGCGCCTGGGAAAGACCGCCTCTATAATCGCAAACCCCGCGAGCAGTACAAAGAAAATACTTGCCCTTATGGTACTCTCAAAAGTGGTCAAAAACTCCATACCAAGGTCTTCTGCGCGCTGTGAAACAATCGTCCCAATCGACCTATGATCCAATCTTGACCAGGGTGGCCAGGACCGCATCGAGCGAGGCAAGATCATCTTCGTTGGCGAGTGTACCAGACGTCGCATCAAACCTGTCAGACCAGGTCCCAATCCCGAACTTGCCGCGAAGGTCCATCCCAAAAAACGGCGCTGAGCCTTCTACCGCTTGGAGGACACCTGCTCCGGCGCGCGGTCCCGGCGTTGCGGCAAGCACGACGGCAGGCTTGCTCTGGTAAATGGCCATATCAATACGGCTCATCCAGTCGTGGATGTTTTTCCAGGCAGACGTGTATGACCCATTATATTCCGGGTAAGAGATGATAAGCGCATCGCTTGCGCCAATCTTATTGAAAAATCCTTGGGCCAACGGATGAATACCGTCCGACTTTTCTCGGTCAATTGAGTAAATCGGCATTTCGAAGTCGTTTAGATCGACGATTTCAACCTCAGCGTCCTGGAGGTGCACATCCTTAAAGCGAGCGGCCGCATAGGATGCAAAGGCCGCATTGATAGACGCACTGTGGTTACTGGCGCCGAAGGCTAGGATTTTCATGACCGTTTTCTCCACAGGTAATCTAGATTGAATTGGGTTCCTGGTGTCTCCACGTTAGCGAAAACATCCCGCAGGCGGGAAACTTTTATCAGGACAAATCGCGCTATTCTGATAAGCTCCGAACCGAACAAAAACAGCGCAAGCGCCTCACTTGAGACCGTCGCCAGGATTTTCTAATGTGTCTATCCAGCTCTAGACCTTAACACCATAGATAAAATCTCAATTACATTTTTTGACAATTAGGCCCATCCGAATTTGCACAATGTCCGAATTTGCACAATGTCCGAATTTGCACAATGTCCGAATTTGCACAATGTCCGAATTTGCACAATGAACGTCGACCATCGACCGCCACTCGTTGTGTAATTCCATTCCGAAGCCTCGCAAATGGTAATGAATAAAGGTGAAGCGGTCTCACTGCTATAATCTTTTCAACTTTATTTAAATCGATGGTTAAGAGATTTTTTACCGTCCTTACTGACTCTTTATTGACGATCGTTAAGCCACTATCGACCCGACGTTAATGAATGTCTGTGTGGGTAGGAGACCTGGTCGATGCGTGGCGTACTTTTGGCACTGGGCTCGCTCAGCCTGTGCGGCTGTTCAGATATATTCGGGGAAAGTTCAGGCACTTCAACACCGAGCGGTGATACCCCAAGTACCACGACACCTGCGGTATCTAATTCTGTGACTACCTTGAGTGGGGTTGTCTTTAAAGGCCCCTCTCAGTGCTCGGTCAGCGTTGTCGATCCTTCCGGACAATCGATCAGTGGTGCCGCCGTGACGTCGGACGTGAATGGCGCGTTCAGTGTTCAAGTTAACGACTTCACAGGGCTTGCCTTTGTCGAAGCCACAAATTGTTCGTATGTGAACGAAACCACCGGCAACCTGGAAATCAATCAGAGCTTTGTCGCCGGTGTGGTGTTTCCCGCCGAAGGTGGTGATGCGCCCCTTACCGTCAGTCTCACGCCCTTTACGTCAGCGGCAGTCGCTAGTGCTGAAACGGACGCTGGAGGCCGGGGCGATATCACCGCGGCGCAGATGCAAGCGGCAAACGCGGCGATCTCTGCATCCCTCGGGATTGAAAACCTAAACATCGTCACGACGACTCCAGCCCTTGCCACGACTGCTTCAACGGGTAACGCGCCGGAAGAGGAGGCATACGGCCTTTTGCTTGCAGCTATTTCTGGTACAGACGACCTTGAAGAAACCATCGAAACGATTTCAACGGGCCTAGGCGCCAACGCAGACGATGCCGCCCGCGAAGCAAGCTTCAGCGTATTGCTGGATGGAGCGGCCGCATTCGAACAATCGGGACGCAACCAGGCAGCCCAGTCGGCGGTAAACATTGTTGTCGCTACAACGACAGAAGGCGAGGCAACTGGAAGCGCGCCGATCTCCGACGTTGCAGAGACTTTCGCACTGGGGGGCCAGGAAGGCGTCGCGGTTTCACTGGACTTATCGTCTCTTAATCTGTTTACAGACAGTGATAGTGAGGGCCTTACTTTACGCGTATTTGATTTGCCGCCGGGGCTCATTTTTTCTGGCGAGGGCACTATCGTCGGCACTCCAACGAGCGCCGGCGGTTTTTCCCTGTCAGTTGTGGCCCTCGACGGGACTGGGAACGCAGCATTTTTGGCAATCCCGTTTGAAATTGCTGCCGCGGCTTCTGGCGATGGAGGCTCATCAGGCGGCGCCGGGAACGGCAGCGACACGCCGCCGCCTCCTCCACCCCCAGTGACCCAAGGTCCGATTTTAACCCTTGACGGGATTGTCTTCAAAGGCCCCGCAGCCTGTAGCGTTGATGTTTTCGATGGCAGCGGCCAGTCCATTTCAAGCGGATCGTCGGCCTCGGGCAGCAATGGCGCGTTCACACTCTTCGTTGCAGACTTTACAGGTCCCGCTTTCATTGAAGCCACCAATTGTACCTACACAAATGAAACAACAAGCGAGACAGAAACCAGCGCCGCATTTGTCGCCGGTGTCAACATTCCCGCTCTCAACGAAGACGCCACACTCACGGTTGCGCTGACGCCATTTACTTCCGCTGCGGTCAGTGACGCTGAGATCACCGCCGGGTCCAGAGGAGCCATCACCGTTAACCAAATACAAGCTGCTAACAGTCAGTTCTCGGCCATGACCGGCGCAAGCGGCCTCGATATTGTCACCACGATCCCAGCTCTAGCGACCGAGCGAAACCAATCCGCCGGTGACGCAGAAGAAGCTTACGGATTATTGCTAGCCGCCATGTCAGGTGCCGGTAACCTGACGGAGGCAACTTCCCTTATCTCAGAAGGTCTGGCGTCGGCGGCGAATACGTCCGCGCAGGAAGCTGCATTCGACCGATTGCTAGACGGCGCCGTTGCTTTTGAACGGTCCGGCCGCAACCGCCTTGATCGCTCTTCAGTTGACGCCGTCGCCGCTGTTGGCCGCCAAGGGGGACAGTCCGGGGTCGGACCGGTTGCGGCAATATCTTCAAACTTCTTTATCGGGACCAACGCCAATTCAGCGTTCTCCGCAGAAATCTCTTCGCTTGGGCTGTTCTCTGATGTGGACACGCCGAGCCTGACCTTTGAAGCCTATGACTTACCACCGGGGCTGACACTTACCGAAAACGGCGAGATCACCGGCACTCCGACAACTCCAGGGGAGTTTCAAATTGGCCTCGTTGCTTTTGACGGAACCGGAAATGCCGCTTTCGGAACAATTCCGCTAAGTATTCTTGCCCTTCCCACGCGGGAACAATCCGCTCAATTCCTCATTGCCTCGACTTTTGGTCCGACAGAGGAAGAAATCGATGACCTGAGCGCTATGGGACTTTCAGATTGGTACACCGCACAAATGAACGCGCCAATGCGATCTATTCTCGCTTCGGCATCTCCGGATATCCCACAGGCCATCACTTTTGATGGTGAGGATAACTATGGTCTTGAAGAATGGTACGAAAACGCCGTCTACGGACCAGACCAGCTTCGCCAGCGGGCCGCATTTGCTCTTTCTCAGATCCTGGTGATGTCCGCAACAAGTGGTCAGATCTCCAGATACGGGCACGGTGTCGCCAACTACATGGACATCATGCAGGAAGGCGCCTTCGGGAACTTCCGGGATCTTCTGGAAGAGGTCACCTACAACCCGCTGATGGGGATCTACCTGACATACATTGGTAATGAAAAAGGTGATCCCAGCCGAGATACCGCACCCGATGAAAACTACGCCCGCGAGGTGCTCCAACTTTTCTCCATTGGCCTTAATGAACTGAATCTCGATGGCACTTTGAAGCTCGACCAGAACGGACAGCCTATCGGGACGTATACAAACGAAGACATTACCGAACTCGCCAAAGTTTTCACTGGTCTTTGGTGGGATACCCTCCCCTTCCAGCGGCGCCAATTTGAAGTGAATCCAGACATTGAAATTGCGCGCATGGTAGCAACGGAAAGCGCTCATTCTGAGGGGCCAAAGACTTTTCTGGGACGCACCGTTCCGGCCGGAGGGACGACCGATGAAGATATTTCCGCCGCGCTCGACATAATCTTTGAACATCCGAACACGGCCCCCTTCATTTCAAAGCAACTCATCCAGCGCACAACAACAAGCAATCCTTCACCGGCCTATGTTGAACGAGTGGCGACGACCTTCCTCGACGGGAGCTATCAGCTTCCCTCTGGCGAAATCGTTGGCAGCGGCACAAAAGGTGACCTCGCCGCGGTTTGGGCAGCGGTTTTCTTCGATGACGAAGCGTTCGAGGCCGCGCCAGCAGCGGGTGAGGCAACTTTTGGGAAAGTCAGAGAACCGATTATCAGATTGACCCATTGGATGCGAGTTGCTGACGTGGACCGTATCGACCTGACGAACGCTGTTGGAGCCAACCGGGCGTCTGCCTTGCGAGATACACAGCGTGCTGATCGCCTCAGCCAATCTCCTTACCACTCTCGTTCGGTCTTTAATTTCTACCGGCCGGGATATGTTGCACCGAGTTCAGAAACTGCGGATGCTGGTCTGGTTGCGCCAGAGCTACAAATCACGAATAGCACCACAACCGTTGCCTATCAGAATTTCTTGCGTGAGCGGATTTTCCGGGACAACAGTTCACGGGGCTTGAACGGGTCCTATGCGACCGAACTGGCACTTGCTGAGGATGCTGCCGCGCTTACCGACCACCTAGATCTAGTCCTCACGGGCGGACGCATGCGCGAAGAGAACAAGCAGCGCATCAGGGATGTCATTGAATCAGTGAGTTTTGATCAGAACAACCGGGACGAAAGGCTCCGTAACCGCGTGCAGCTCGCCTTCCTACTCGCCGTTTCGACACCGGCATTCATTATACAGAATTAAGTGGGGAGATGAACCATGAACCGACGTAGGTTTCTTCTGAATTGTTGTTCTAGTCTCGGTGCTGGTGCTGGTCTTGCAACGACACTTGGGTCCTTTAATGCCGTTGCAGCAGATGTTTCCGACTACAAGGCGCTCGTCTGCGTCTTCCTGTTTGGTGCCATTGACTGTCACGACACGGTCATCCCCTATGATAACGCGTCTTTCAATGCCTGGGAGGGGATCCGCGAGCCTTTGCTTGCTACCCTCGACGGAACCTCCCCTCGGCGCCGCGCCAACTTACTGGAGCTTTCAGGCGCAAACTTGGGTGGGCGCACTTTCGCATTTCCAAACGAGATGCAGCCACTTCATCAGTTGTACCAGGACGGTCGCCTGGCAGTCGTCGGAAACGTTGGACCAATGGTGGAGCCAACCACACGCGCGAGCTTCCAAAGCGGTAGCGCGCAACTGCCGCCACAGCTATTTTCACATAATGACCAACAATCGATTTGGATGTCGAATTCGCCGGAAGGGGCAAGAACAGGCTGGGGTGGTCGCTTTGCTGACTACACACAAGCCGCATTTGCCAATACCAACGCAGCATTCACAGCTATCTCAGCAGGGGGAGATGCGATCCTGCTGACGGGCGATACGGTCCAGGCATTCCAGGTCTCGGAAAGCGGCCCCCTACTCATCAACAATTTCGATTCCAATTTCGTTCTGAACTCAAACCAGTTTTCGCAAGCCTACCGTGACATTCTTAACGACGCCGGGAACACGAGGTCGAACCTTTTTGAACGGGATTACCTGAACATTCAGCGGTCAGGTATTGATGCCAGCGCCGAGCTTTCAACAGCTCTCGAAAGCGGCGTTGACCCGACCACCGCGTTCCCAGACAGCGGCTTAGGCCGGCAATTAAATGTGGTTGCCCGGATTATATCCCGCCAAGCTGCCCTCGGCGCCCGCCGCCAGGTCTTCTTTGTATCAACTGGCGGGTTCGATACGCACTCATCCCAAGCAGAAGACCTGCCGGGATTGCAATCGAACGTCGCCGCATCAATCGCCGCATTCTACAATTCTATGACCGAACTCAACGTATCAGATAAAGTAACGACATTCACTGCTTCTGACTTTGGCCGGACCCTGAGCGTTAATGGCGACGGCACCGATCACGGATGGGGCGGCCACCATCTGGTGGTCGGCGGCGCCGTCAACGGCGGACAAATTCTCGGCGACATCCCGCCACCGGAGTTTGACCACGACTATGATGCAGGGCGTGGCCGGCTTATTCCGCAAGTGGCCGTTGATCAGTATGCCGCAGAGCTCGGCCGTTGGTTCGGCCTCACAAACAGCGAAGTGAACGACGTTCTGCCTAGTCTTGGTAATTTTGATCCAAATGCATTAAATGGTTTATTCAGCTAAGGGCGGATTGTGTTGCCACTTGTTTTGAAGACAAATGCGTGGACGCAAGGGGCTTCAAAACGCCCTGCGCCCCAATAGCACACATCCAGAGAACAAGACGCTCGACCTGTCTGATTTGATTAGTCTAGTGCAGGAAAATTTCTGGCGGACCCGAGAGGATTCGAACCTCTGGCCTCTGCCTTCGGAGGGCAGCGCTCTATCC
Organism: Pseudomonadota bacterium; assembly: GCA_038522945.1. Lineage (GTDB taxonomy): Bacteria > Pseudomonadota > Alphaproteobacteria > Caulobacterales > Parvularculaceae > MED-G105. The sequence continues at coordinate 444,518 of JBCBJV010000002.1, read as the reverse complement.
AGCTGAGCTACGGGTCCAGAAGCGCTACAGCTAATCCAGTTGGACGCTGACAGCAATATTCATTTTCCGAATTTCTGAAAACTTCTCCGGGCGGCTGATAAATTTCCCGAACTCTCCTCAGGGTTTTCCGGCAGTCCCGCGCATACACCCGGCCGAGACAAATGCTGTCATCGCGGCAAGGTGACGATGAAATGCGACGAGGCCTATGGACGAATTCGGCCGCCTCGCCCATTTAGGGCGTGAAGAACAGATAGGAAAATTGATCATGCAGCGTTCAATGAAAGCGCCAGTTCCTGTCCCCGGAAAAATCGCGACCGACACCGGTCCCCTCGTTACAGGTTTTTTCGATCTACCGACGAACACGATTAGCTATGTGGCCGCCGACCCCGCGACCGGCAAATGTGCGATTATCGATTGTCTGCTCGACTACGACCACGCCTCGGGACGCACGAACACGCAATCCGCCGACGCTCTCATCGGCTTTGTGAAGGCAGATGACCTTTCCGTAGAATGGATCATCGATACCCATGTGCATGCAGATCATTTGACGGCCGCGCCCTATGTGCGTCATCACCTTGGTGGGAAGATTGCCATTGGCAACCACATTACGAATGTTCAAAAAACTTTTAGTGACGTTTTTAACGAAGATGATCAATTCCATACCAATGGCAGTCAGTTTGACCATCTGTTTACAGACGATGAGACTTATTCGGTTGGTGATTTGACCGCGCGCGCCATCCATACTCCAGGACACACACCCGCATGCATGTGTCATCTAATTGGCGATGCCTTATTCACTGGCGACACTTTGTTTATGCCGGATTTTGGCACTGCCCGGTGCGATTTTCCCGGTGGCGATGCAAACGCCCTATTCCAATCGATCCACCGGCTATTTTCTCTACCGGATGAAACACGCGTGCTTGTTGGCCATGACTACAAAGCACCGGGTCGGGATGAATTCGCCTGGGAGACCACCATCCGCACCCAGAAAGAAACAAACGTGCACGTTGGCGCTGGCACGACCCGTGAGACATTTGTCAAAATGCGCGAGGCGCGAGATGCGACGCTTGCTATGCCTAAACTGATTTACCCATCGGTGCAGGTCAATATGCGCGCCGGCACGTTTCCGGCGCCGGAGAACAATGGCAAGCGTTATCTAAAGATCCCGCTTAACACCTTCTGAACTAGCTCCGTCCATTCGATAATCCGCTGTTCACAGACAACCCCACACCTCGCTACGCCTAGGCTGCGGATATTTGCGCCGCGACCGCTTCGTGACGATCTTGAATTTCTTTGTCTGGTGCTTTTCCAACCAGACTGACCGTCACCGCCATCAGCAAACAACCAATAAAGCCCGGAATGATTTCATAAATGACCGAAGAGACAGATGCTCCGCCTGGCCCAACCGGCGCATAGATACAAACAAGGACGATCACTGCCCCAGTGATCATGCCAGCGAGTGCTCCGCTGCGCGTCAAGCGCTGCCAGAACAAAGACAAGAGAATGATCGGCCCGAAGGCAGCGCCGAAACCGGCCCAGGCATTGGAGACCAGAGACAGGATCGAACTTGTCCGGTCCAGAGCCAGCGCAACAGCCACAAGAGCAACGGCTAATACCGAAACACGCCCCACAAGGACAAGCTCGCTTTGGGTCGCGCCTCGGCGCAGAAAGATCCGGTAAAAATCTTCCGTCAGCGAACTGGACGACACGAGCAGTTGCGAGGAAATAGTCGACATGATCGCCGCTAAGATCGCCGCCAGCAGAAATCCGGCAATCAATGGGTGGAAGAGGATTTGCGACAGCTTTATAAAGATCGTCTCTGGATCATCCAACGTCAGACCATTTGTCTGAATATAGGCGAGGCCAAGAAGGCCAGTAGAAACTGCTCCCACGAGCGTGATGATCATCCAGCCCATGCCGATCCAGCGGGCAATTTTGATATCGGCGAGCGAGCGGATTGCCATAAACCGGACAATGATATGGGGCTGCCCAAAATAACCAAGTCCCCAGGCAAGGCTGGAGACAACACCCAAAACCGTCACACCACTGATCATTGACAGGAGCTCGGGATTGATCTGGCTGAGCGTTGTTTCCGTCGCGCTCCAGTTACCGAGTGTCATGAAAGTGACGATGGGCACCAGGACGAGTGCAACAAACATGATGCACCCTTGGACAAAATCCGTCAGGCTTACTGCCAGAAACCCACCAAAGAGCGTATAGGCCACAACGACCCCTGCAGTGAGCAACAAGCCCAAATCGTAACCGAGCCCGAAGGAAGCCTCAAACAGCTTACCTCCTGCAACAAGGCCCGCGGAGGTATAGAGCGTAAAGAAAACAATGATCACGACTGACGACAATACGCGCAGGAGCCGTGTATCATCGTTGAACCGCTTTTCGAAATAGTCCGGGATGGTAATGGCGTCATCGGCCAGCTCAGTGTAGACGCGCAAGCGAGGAGCAACAAACCGATAATTCGCGTACGCTCCTATCACAAGTCCGACAGCGATCCAGGCACTCGAAAGGCCAGAAACATAGACGGCACCGGGCAGGCCCATGAGCATCCAGCCAGACATATCGGATGCGCCAGCAGAAAGAGCACCGACCGCGGGGCCGAGCTTTCGTCCGCCGAGCATATACCCTGAAACGTCTCCCGTGGACCGGCGATAGGCGTAATAGCCGATTGCCATCATGAGAACGAAATAGATCGCCAGCGATATGAGCGCTTCGGTGTTCATTTATGTCCCCTTCGACGTCAGTCTTCGTTTTACAGTGCGCCAATCTTTGCACTGATTTTTGGTAGGGCTGCCGGATATCTCGATGCTGCTAGTTGGTTCAGGGCCGTGTCTGACCATCCCCGCGCACCTGATACTTGAACGTGGTGAGCTGCTCTAGCCCAACGGGCCCGCGCGCATGCATCTTCCCCGTGGCAATGCCAATCTCCGCCCCCATACCAAACTCGCCGCCATCGGCGAATTGCGTTGAGGCATTGTGCATAACAATCGCAGAGTCAATCTCGCTCAAAAATCGTTCAGCCGCCGATTGGTCTTCGGTGATGATCGCATCAGTGTGGCCTGAAGAATGTGAGGCAATGAAGTCAAGCGCAGCATCCAAATCACCGACAATGCGGACCGAAACGATACTGTCTAAATACTCTTTGTCCCAATCTTCTTCTCCCGCCGGAATAACCCGGGGGTCGATTGAAACTGCACGATCGTCTCCGCGGACCTCACATCCCGCCAGGCCATCAACGATCTTCGGCAACGCAACAGGCGCAATCGCTTCATCAATGACCAGGCTTTCCGTCGCGCCACAGACACCGGTGCGGCGGAGTTTGGCATTTGCAACAACGTCTACCGCCGTTTGAATATCAGCGACCGCATGGACGTATGTGTGGCAATTTCCATCAAGATGCAGAAGCGTCGGCACACTCGCCTGATCACGAACCAATTCAACGAGCCCTCGTCCGCCGCGAGGTATAACAATGTCCACATAGTCCGTACACTTCAAGAGAGCTGTAACGGCGGAACGGTCCCGAACATCCACATACTGAATAGCGTTTTCCGGCAACCCTGCAGCACCAAGCCCAGCGCGCATGGCATTGATGATGACTTTTGACGACTGGACACTGTCCGAGCCGCCACGCAAGATCACCGCATTGCCCGACTTCACGCAAAGCGCGCCCGCATCGGCGCCCACATTGGGGCGCGACTCATAAATCATCCCAATAACGCCGATGGGCACAGCCACGCGGGAAATTTTTAGCCCATTGGGCCGGGTTGTTTCGTGAAGCACTCGCCCCACGGGATCCGGAAGGTCCGCGATCGCCATAACCGCTTGCGCGATTGCCTCTACGCGGGCGGGACTAAGCGCGAGGCGATCGATAAACGCCTCAGGCCGCCCTTCTTTGCGCGCAGCGGCAAGGTCCGCCTCGTTCGCCGCCAAAAGCTCATCCTGGCTCGACTGCAAAACCGCTGCCGCAGCGCGCAATGCCTCATTCTTCTGATCAGTGGCCGCCGTTGAAAGCTGGCGTGCGGCGTCTTTTGCCTGCACCCCAAGCGTTTCCACATAGCTTTCGATTTTTGTCCCGATACTGTCCATTTTCCGCTCAGGCTTTCCGGTTGAGAGGGTCGCTTGCAATCACATCGGCAACACCACTGCAAATAGTCACGTGATGAGTATGGCCCTGCAAAGGGATCCTGAAAATCCCCTTCGGTGCCGCGCTTGCCAGGTCATGAACTGTGTCAATATCCTGTCGGATCTCCAACACCCCGTGAGACTGGCCTGACGGGAGGCTATTGATGGTCTCGGTGAGTGTCGTCGCTGCCGACCATGTGACCCCATTTAAGGCAGCCGAAATCGGTCGCCGCCCGCTATGGCCGATGAGCCAATATCCCCCATCAAGAGCAGGACCAAAGACCCAGTCATGTCGAGCCAGCAGGTGAAAAGCTCTGGCGATATCGGCTTGCCCGATCCCGATCGTATCTGTGCCCAGAATGATCGTCTGTACACCATCTGCATTGTGGAAGATCCGCCGCATTCGCGCGCCGAGATCGCCGTGCCCTTGGTCCCGGCGGGCAATGCCGCGGGGCCAAAATGTCGATCGAAGGCCGCCGGTGGCGATGACCGTTTTCCACCGGGGGCTACATCCGCTTGCGATGACGGAGGCGACCATAACACGATAGAGCGCTGTCGCTCGCCCGGGCCCCAGGTCCGCCGCGAGGCGCGTTTTGACGGCCCCCGCCACAGGTGCCTTTGCCATGATCACAAGCTGGCGACGGGTCACGATCGATACTCTTCTGCAATTCGGTCGATGTCTGTGCCAGAGAGATATAGCCAAAGACATTTCTGGTTCTTGGCAATGCGGCGCCAATAGCCATCGCGCTCATACCGCTCAGGAGAGGTAATGGCCCGAGCTGCAAACATTTTTAACGCTTTTCGGCCGTAAGCCTTCGTGTAGCGTTGCACCAGGTCAACGTCTTCAAAGAGACTTATCGGGGCATAACCACCAAGTTCTGTGTACTGCTTTTTCGAGATCAGGAACCCCTGGTCTCCATAGGGAAGCGCAAATATCCGTGCGCGAAGATTTGCACTGCGGGCGACGAGCCATGGCCACAAGGGAAATGCCGCGCGACCGCTGCCAAACCTTAACCGAAACACAGCCGCCTTATTTGGCATCTGGGCGAGATGCCCCATGACCTCCTGGCTCCAACCGACATCGAGGCGGGTATCACCGTGGAGAAAAAGCAGCCATTCGCCGCGCGCGGAATTGGCCCCGGCCGCGAGCTGCCCGCCCCGACCTGGCGCGGCTCTTATCACCCTTGCCCCAGCCGCAGCAGCCACCTCAACGGTTTCATCTGCGGAGCCACCATCAGCAACAATCAGCTCTCTGATCAATCCAGCCGTCACCCCTTCAAATAGCCCTTCAAGGCAAGCGGGCAAAAACGGGCTCGCATTGAGCGTCGGGATTACCACCGACAAGGGCGCCCGATTGCTGGAGGGAAGATCGCTTTCAGTCTGCATGCGCGGAATTAGCCTCCATTGGCGGCGATCCACAAGCGCGCGCAATGAGGAAAAAATGTTCTTGCTTTGTTCTAGTTTGGCGGACTAGTCTTTCTTTATGGCGCGCACCCGACCTCTCCTCCCGAAACCTTGCGACCGCCCGCAAGGTCCAATCTTGCCCAGACGGGATGGGGGTCGCGGTGCGCGTTCCAATCTTGCCGGTCGATATGAGCCCTTTCAGCGGAGCGCAGTCGACGATGGATGGACCGTTAATGACTGTGAGGGCTCTGAGGAACCGCCGCCACCGCTGCGCACGTCCATGACGGTCGAACGCCCGAAGTCGATCATCAATTATGTGGATAGTCCATTTGTGAGCTTCGACCGGTCGATCAATCCTTACCGTGGATGCGAACACGGTTGCATCTACTGCTTTGCGCGGCCGACCCACGCATATTATGGGCTGTCGCCGGGCCTTGATTTTGAACAGAAGCTCTTTGCAAAGCCCGACGCGGCGGATCTTCTGCGAAAGGAACTGTCGGCGCGGAAATACAAGCCCGCACCGATTGCGATCGGCACAAACACGGACCCCTACCAACCGGCGGAACGATCTTATCAGATCATGCGCGGCATTTTGAAAGTTCTGACCGAGTTTAATCACCCGGTGTCGATCTTGACCAAGTCGGCCCTTATTGAACGCGACGTCGACCTGCTCGCCCCCATGGCCGAAAAGGGTCTGGTTAAAGCCATGGTGTCGATCACCAGCCTTGACCGGTATCTGTCGCGCACCATGGAACCGCGGGCCTCCACACCGGAAAAGCGCCTCAAGGCAGTCACGCATCTGGCACAGGCGGGCATCCCGACCGGCGTCATGACGGCCCCGGTGATTCCCGGGCTGAATGACCATGAAATCGAAGGGCTCGTGGAGGTCATCAAGCAGGCAGGTGCGCAGTTTGCCGGGTACACCATCGTGCGCTTGCCACTTGAGGTGGCGGGTCTGTTTCAGGAATGGCTGGAGACCGCGTTTCCCGACCGGGCCCGGCGGGTGCTCAACCATATTCGCGATATGAATGGGGGTCGGATTTACGATCCGAAATGGTCGCGAGCTGAGGAGCCGCGCAGTACCGTCGCCAAACTGATCGACCAGCGATTTACCGCTGCGTGTCGGCGCCACAACCTCTCAACAGACATCCCAATCCTGAACGCTGCGGGCTTTCAGCGACCTGTGGAAAAAACCCCGCAGCTTTCTTTGTTCAGCGAATCGGATTGACGCGTATGGTAAATGTATCGGTAGCCAAAAGATTGGAGCGCACCCTAACGTGCCGACAACGCCGACATTTGAGATCGAAGACACCCTTGAGGGCTTGGTCGCCGGTGTCGACGAAGCGGGGCGCGGCCCCTGGGCCGGTCCTGTTGTTGCTGCCGCGGTTATTCTCAACAAGAACAGCACGCCAGCGGGCTTACGCGATTCCAAGACCCTTTCAGAAAAGCGCCGCCAGGACCTCGCCGCTTCCCTTTGGAAAACTTCGCGTATCGGGGTCGGCGTTGCCAGTGTTGACGAAATCGACCAGCTTAACATTTTACGCGCGAGCCTTCTGGCCATGACGCGCGCGGTTGCAAACCTGCCGGTTCGCGCCAGCGTGTGTATTGTCGACGGCAAGATCAAGCCGCGCTTGCCTTGCCCCAGCTACACAGTCGTGAAAGGCGATGCGCGCTCGCTTTCCATTGCCGCTGCCTCGATCATTGCCAAAGTCACCCGGGACCGGATGATGCGCGAACTTGCCCGGGACTTTCCTGCTTATGCCTGGGAGAACAATAAAGGCTATGGCGCGCCAGCCCACAAAGAAGCTCTGACGTCCTTTGGGGTGACCCCACATCATCGAAAGTCCTTCAAGCCGATCCACAATATGTTGTATGCGGACGTGGAAGCTGAACTGACCTTGCCGTCTTCTTGACTGGGCGATCGCGTTTACCAAGGTTAACAACATCTTACCTGTTTAGTCCCTGTAAGGACTCATTTTCACTTCCACCCTTGACGGCAGACTCCCGATGACTCACACTCCGGCCTCTTTAATTCGGAGACGGATCAATGCCGGCCAAGAAGTCAGACACAAAACTCGGCACATTCCAAAAAGACCGTATCTATCAGGGCGACAGCCTCGAGCTGCTGAAATCGTTTCCTGACAATTGTGTAGATCTCGTCTTTGCTGACCCTCCTTACAATCTCCAGCTTGGCGGCGAGTTGACGAGACCCGATGACAGCCGGGTTGATGGGGTCGACGACGACTGGGACAAGTTTTCGTCCCACGCCGCCTATGATGCGTTCACGACCGCATGGCTGCGCGAGGCCCATCGTATCCTCAAGCCGGATGGTGCCATATGGGTGATCGGCTCTTACCATAATATCTTCCGTGTGGGGACGGCCCTACAGGATACCGGGTTTTGGCTTTTGAACGATGTGGTCTGGGTCAAGACCAACCCCATGCCGAATTTTCGCGGCACGCGATTTACCAATGCCCATGAGACACTTATCTGGGCGGCCAAATCCAAATCCTCCCGCTACACCTTCAACTATTCTGCTCTGAAAACTGCCAATGACGATCTTCAGATGCGCTCCGACTGGGTCATGCCGATCTGCACTGGCCAAGAACGGCTCAAAAGCGCGAGCGGCGTTAAAACCCATCCAACTCAAAAACCGGAAAACCTTCTCTTCCGTGTTCTGCTTGGCACGACCCATCCGGGCGAGGTCGTGCTTGATCCCTTTTTTGGCTCCGGGACAACCGGGGCCGTTGCTAAAATGCTCGGCCGACACTTCATCGGTCTGGAGCGGGACCCGGATTATATTGCCGCCGCCACCAAACGGATCGACCGGGTTGAGCCCCTCAAAGACGAGGCCTTGTCTGTCACTCCCTCCAAACGGTCTGCGCCTCGGGTTCCTTTTGGCGCTGTCGTCGAAAACGGCCTCCTTCAACCAGGGACGCGGCTCTATGCCCCTCGCCGAAAATTTGCTGCGCGTGTGCGCGCGGACGGGTCCATTCAGGTCGACGGCAAGGACGGCGACGTCCAAGGCTCGATCCACAAGATGGGGGCCCTCGTTCAGAACGCCCAAAGCTGTAACGGCTGGACTTATTGGCACTACGAGGCAGAAACAGGTCTGAAGCCCATCGACTTCCTCCGGGACAAGCTCCGCAAAAAGCTAAAAGCCTGATTTCAAGCGCCGACAATCGGCGCCTCATGTCCCCGACTATAAAGGCGGATAAGAGGTGTTCGATAAGTTTTCACGATTTTTTTAAATGCTGGTCATTACTGGTCGGCATCATCTCCAAATTGGGGTATGCTGCAAAGCAATATAAACTAGGCGGCATGCCTAAAAATCAAGAACCGACCGTCGGCGACCAAACGTAGGCCTTCTTTGGAGAGCGCTGTGACTGACCAGATCACCTCAGAAAAAAACACCGACACGGTGGCACCACCTGACCTGCGCGCAGAAGTCGACCCGGCCGCCTCGGTGTCGCCTGAAGAGGTAAAGCGCAAAATCGCAGCAGCTCAGGCCGCGAACCCACAATTGCCCGCCGCAATCAATGCCACAAAGAAGAAAACCCAGATCCTGGTCGTCGGCGGCGGTGCAGGCGGGTTGGAACTTGTGGCGCGCTTAGGGAAACGGCTCGGCCGGAAGGACTATGATGTCATCCTCCTGGAGCGAAACCAGACCCATATCTGGAAGCCGCTTCTTCACGAAGTCGCCGCCGGCTCGCTCGACGCCAATCTTGACGAGGTTGGCTACCCCAGCCACGGACATCGGAATAAGTACCGGTTTTTCCTCGGCACACTGAGCGGTATTGATCGCGAAAACAAGCAAGTGATTGTTGCGCCGCTCATGGACGAAGATGGCTCGGAGATCATGGGCGAGCATCGCATCCGATATGACTATCTCGTCATTGCCGTCGGCTCGGTCGCCAACGACTTTGGCGTCAAAGGCGTGAAGGAGCATTGCATGTTCCTGGAAAGCCGCAAAGACGCTGACCAGTTCCGCCAGAAATTGCTTAGCCAATGCCTGCGCGTATCTCGGGCAATGACGCTTTTTCCGGGGGCAGATGAATATGTCCGTGTCACAATTGTCGGCGGCGGCGCGACAGGGGTTGAGCTTGCCGCTGAACTCTACAATGCAGCAGCGGCCCTGAAGCATTATGGCCTCGAGGTCTTTGATGAGACGCGTTTGAAAGTCACCCTCCTGGAAGCGGGCCCACGGATCCTCCCTGCCTTGCCGGAAGAACTGGCTGAGGCCGCGCATGAAGAACTGACCGAACTCGGCGTTGATGTTCGCACAAATGCTCAAGTCACCGAAGTCACCCCCTATGGTATGAAAACCAAAGACGGAGATGCGATCCTCGGTGATCTGAAAGTCTGGGCTGCGGGGGTCCGCGCCCCAGCGTTCCTTTCCGAACTCGGCCTGGAAACGCACCGGTCAAACCAGCTGGTTGTGCGCCCGACGCTTCAGACAACGCTAGACGACGACATCTACGCGATCGGGGACTGTGCCTATTTCCTGGCGGAAGGCGCGGAACGACCAATTCCGCCCAGGGCTCAAGCTGCACACCAGATGGCCGATACCGTCTTTGATAATGTCCTGGCGAGCATAAAAGGCCGACCGCTCAAGTCATTTGAATACAAAGATCATGGTTCCCTTGTGTCGCTATCGCGTTTTTCAACGGTCGGAAGCCTCATGGGAAATCTTGTCGGCGGGCGCATGGCCGTTGAAGGCCGAATGGCGAGGATTGTGTACATATCGCTCTACCGTATGCACTTGCTGGGCATCCATGGATGGCTTCGTGGGTCGTTCTACATCATCCTTAGCATGATCAACCAGGTGATCCGCCCGCGCCTCAAACTCCACTAGCGCCCCTCTTTTCAGCAGGGGCCATTGGCGCCTATAGGCTTGTTCCATGAACGATGCCGATCCAAAGCCTGACCTAAATTCTGTCACCGTTGGCCTGAACGCGGTTCTGGCAACGGTGGACGACGACACGCCTAAAGTCCTGTCGATCAAGGGACATGACGGCACGCCCGCCATTCCCTATGGCGCGTTTGATCCGGTTGAACACCGCACGTTTGAAATCGGTGTGCGAAATTGGGTGGAAAGACAAACGAGCCTAAAGCTCGGCTATATCGAGCAGCTCTACACATTTGGCGACAAGGGACGCGAAGCGCCCGCTGCCCTATTGACGAATGATCCGTCCACGACGCGTATCATCTCTGTTGGCTATCTGGCGCTTGCCCGCTCGCCAGCTGAAGACCGGGCCCAAAATTCTGAATGGCGCACCTGGTATGAGTTCTTCCCATGGGAAGACTGGCGTGCGAGTGAGCCTACACTCATCGGGGAGACAATCCTGCCTGCACTGGACGATTGGGCTGGCCGCGGGGAGACCCCCACATTGCGGGCAGAACGCATTGCTCTTGCTTTCGGGCGCACCTCCCTCGGGTGGGAAGAAGAACGCGCCCTCGATCGATATGAGCTTATGTACGAAGCAGGGCTCGTACATGAGGCCTGGCGCGACCGACGAGCGGCTGGATTGAAACTTCCGAGTGCAGATCAATCACTTTCCGATGTGACCGGCACAACGATGGCCTCCGACCACCGGCGCATTTTGGCAACGGCAATTGGCCGCCTCAGGGGCAAGCTGAAGTATCGCGCCGTGATCTTCCAGCTGATGGCGGACCAATTTACGCTTCTCGACTTGCAAAAAGCCGTGGAAGCCATCGTGGGGTTTTCATTGCACAAACAGAATTTCCGCCGCAGCGTTGAACAGTCAGGGCTGGTGACCAAAACGGGCGCATCGGTCCAACAATCGAGCGGCCGCCCGGCGGCATTGTTCAAGGTTTCAGATGCCGCAAGGCTTGATCGGGCCATGAAAGGCCTGACAATTCCGCGGGTGAAAAGATCTCCCAGCGCTAAGCAGTCGTAAGCAAAACTGAATTTAGACGGTTAATTCCTGGTGATCACGCCTATTGACCCCAGCAATCCGCCCTCTATTTTGCTGGTTTCGCCCTTGCGGGCAATTTTTTATAACCTATATATGCTCTTGATGAGCATAACTATTGGGGAAGGAGGCTTACCATGCCTGCTTTTGGGTCTGAAATTCCTGTCGCACCGCTGAAGCCTGCGGCGCGGCAACTACCATACACCGATGAGGTGAAAGCCAAGACCAACCACCTCTACGCGCGGGTGGCGGATTTGGTGCCGGAGTTTGAGTGGCGCATGCACGCCCCTTACATCGCGGCGATCAATGATCTCAAAAAAGAAAAAAATGCGGTCATTCTCGCGCACAATTACATGACGCCGGAGATTTTTGCTTGCGTTGGTGATTTTGCCGGCGACAGTCTGCAGCTCGCCAAGGAAGCGGCCAAGACCGATGCGGACGTTATCGTCCAGGCGGGCGTGAAGTTTATGGCGGACACGTCAAAGATTCTGTGTCCGGACAAAAAAGTCCTGATCCCTGACATGAAGGCAGGCTGTTCGCTTGCCTCCTCCATCACCGGCGCGGACATCCGCCTCCTGAAACAGAAATATCCTGGCGCTCCGGTGGTCACGTACGTGAACACGTATGCGGACGTTAAAGCCGAGACTGATATCTGTTGCACTTCGTCCAATGCGGTTGAAGTTGTGGAGTGGGCCGCCAAAGAATGGAACTCCGACACGGTGATCTTCCTGCCCGACCAGTGGCTGGCGAAAAACGTCGCCGCCATGACGACCGTCAAGATCGTCACCTGGGCCGGCGGCTGCGAAGTCCACGAGCGCTTTTCCGTGGAAGACATTGAAGAGCTACGCGCGGCGAACCCGGGCGTCATCGTTCTGGCGCACCCGGAATGTCCACCGGACGTTGTCGCCGCCTCGGACTTTACTGGCTCCACCAGCGGGCTTTCCAATTATGTGAAAGAAAATCAGCCGGAGAAGGTTGTTCTCATTACGGAATGTTCCATGTCGGACAATATCTCGCTGGACAATCCAAATGTGAATTTCGTGCGACCGTGCAATATCTGCCCGCACATGAAGCGGATCTCTCTGCCGAAAATCCTGGCGTCGCTTCAGACGATGGAACACGAAATCCTGATCGACCCGGACGTGGCCGACCGTGCGCGTCTTGCCATTGAGCGCATGATTGCCCTGCCGCTCACGCGCCAGAGCATGTATGATCACAAGCATGCGCCTGAAGTAGTGGCGGTTGAAACGCGGGTTTGAAGACACACCGCTACCTCTTCCTGAGGTGCGAACGAAGTGAGACTCGAAGGATGCCGACCAGCACCCCGCCAGACGGCAATCCTTCGGGACGCGATCCCGATGGATCGCTCCTCAGGATGAGGAATTCTTAGTGAACACCAACATCCTCATCATTGGCGCCGGCGTCGCAGGGTTATTCACGGCCCTGAAGTTGGCACCGCGACCAGTGACCGTCATCACTGCGCGCAAGCTCGGCAAGGGGGGGTCCTCCGGCTGGGCACAAGGCGGGATTGCAGCCGCCGTTGCGCCGGACGATACGCCCGCGCTCCATATCGAAGACACGATCAAGGCGGGCGCCGGGCTCGTGATCCCGGAAGCGGCCCGCGTTCTCTGTGAAGAAGGCCCTGCCCGCATTGAAGACCTCCTGCGCTATGGCGTGCCCTTTGATCTTGATGCGGACGGCAATTTGAAAGTGGGTCGGGAAGCGGCCCATTCCCGAGACCGCGTTGTTCACGCCACCGGGGATCAGGCCGGGGCCGCCATCATGGCAGCATTGATTGAGACCGCTCAATCCGCTCCTCACATTACCATCCTAGAGCGGATGGTCGTGGAGGATCTACTGACGGACGATGAAGGCCACGTTACTGGCGCGCTGGTTCACGATGTAGACCGTCAGACCCGGGAGCACTTTAAGGCAAGCGCAACAGTGCTGGCGACCGGCGGGCTCGGCGGGCTTTACGCCGTCACCACCAACCCGGTACGCGCGCAAGGTCACGGCCTTGCATTTGCGGCTCGCGCGGGTGCCTTGATCCGTGATCCGGAGTTTGTCCAGTTTCACCCGACCGCTTTTGATGTTGGCGCCGACCCGGCCCCCCTCGCGACAGAAGCGCTCCGCGGGGACGGCGCGCATTTGATTGACGGGCAAGGCCGCCGCTTTATGAGCGACTACCATCCCGACATGGAACTCGCCCCTCGGGATGTGGTCGCCCGTGCCGTGGAAGCTGAACGCGCTAGCGGGCGCGGTGCCTTCCTGGACGCAACATCCGCGATTGGGTCGACATTTCCGGAAAGGTTCCCAACCGTTTTTGCGGCCGCCAGAAGCAATGGCATTGACCCCCGCGTCGAACCGATACCCGTGGCACCCGCCTGCCACTACCATATGGGCGGCATACTGACGGACCTGGATGGGGCCAGCTCACTGGAAGGGTTCTGGGCCGTTGGTGAAGTTGCGTCCACCGGCATTCATGGCGCGAACCGGCTTGCCTCCAACTCTCTTTTGGAGGCGGTCGTCTTCGGCCATCGCATCGCTGATACCTTGCGTGACGCAGACCTCAAACCGGTCTCCGGGGCCAATTGCCCTGAAGACCGGCTCGCCTTGCCGGCGAAGCCCGCCGACCCTGTTGCCTGTGCCGCCTTGCGGCACGCCATGTCGGAAGGGGCCGCGCTCCTGAGGTCAGAAGAGAGCCTCAACGCAACGCGAGGGGTTGTCGACGACCTGAAATCCTATGACGCAATGACTAGCGGGCTCCTCTCTGCGCTCACGACCACTGAGATTATCCTCGCCGCTGCTAGCGCACGGCACGAAAGTCGCGGCGGTCATTTCCGTACGGACTACCACGCGCCAGCAAACGAGCCTTATCGTTCCATTTGTCAGCTATCGGCGGATGGCCTTACCGTGCGCCATGAGCCTTTAGAGACCGGAACGCCATGACCCTTCCCCGCCCCTTGATCGACCGTGCCATAGAGGCCGCTTTTGCCGAAGACCTTGGTCTTTCCGGGGACATTACCACCGACGCCTGTATCCCGGCAGATGCAACCTCCAAAACGGTCATCGCCGCACGCAAGCCGGGCACCATTGCCGGGCTAGATCTGGCGCGCGCGGCATTTGAGTACCTCAGCACAGAGACAAACACCAACTTTCAGATCGAGGATGGCGCGCGCGTCACCAAAGGCGGTGTGATCGCGAGGATCGAAGGACCTTCCCGTGCGATCCTGACCGCAGAACGGATCGCCCTCAATTATCTGGGGCGCTTATCAGGTATCGCGACAATGACCGCCGCGCTTGTAGACGCGGTATCCCATACCGAGGCTCAAATCGCTTGCACGCGCAAGACGACCCCTGGCCTGCGAGCGTTTGAAAAGCATGCGGTGAAGTGCGGCGGCGGCAAGAACCATCGCTTCGGGCTTTTTGATGCGGTCATGATCAAGGACAATCATATTATTGCCGCGGGCGGGATCAATGCGGCCCTAGCGGCCGTGAGAACTCATGTGGGACATACCGTTAAAATCGAGATCGAAATAGACCGGTTAGACCAGCTTGAAGCAGCCCTTACAGGCGGTGCAGATATTATTCTGCTCGATAATATGTCAACGGACGAATTGCGCGAAGCAGTGCGCCTGACGAAAGGGCGCGCGCGATTGGAAGCCTCAGGTAATGTCACGCTTGAGACAGTGGCCGGTATCGCTGAAACAGGTGTCGACACCATATCGTCTGGCGCACTGACCCACTCTGCCCCGAACCTTGATCTGGGACTAGATTTTCTAACCTGAATGCGACTTCGCCCCCTCGCGAAACTCTTGACGCAGCGCATCGGCTGACGTCCGCAACTGGTCGGTAAAATCACGGATCCGCTTAAGGTCCAGAAACTCATCGTCACGGGCATTCAGTATATTGAACATCTTAAAGCGATAGCCTTTGCGCCGAAAGGCTTTGTCGATCCCATCAATGGCCGCGGCCTGATAATGAACATTGGCGATTTGCTTTTCCAGAAGCTCATCTGCGGTAAAGTTATCGGCAAGTTCGGTATTCCAGGAAGTGAAAATAGTCGGTTCGGGCAGTCCATGACGACGGGCCGATTTGATAATCATGGCCCGCATCATTGCACCTTGATTAGATAATGAACCGTGGACGAACTTTGCAAACGTTTCGTCTATCGCAAATGACAATAGGTTCGCCTGTTGCTCATAATAGTTTCGGAATTCGTTAAAGGTTTCATGCTGATCAATTGCGGCTTGAATATCCCCCTCACACCAAGCGCAACGCAACACATCTCTGATCGCATGAAAGCGAATATAGGCATGACCGATGAAGTCTTCCATCAACAGCGAACGCGGTTCTTTCAAACGACGGTCACGGATAAAGCGCAAATAGCCGGGCACGAAGATCACAAGAAATGCGATCTCCAGAGCAAAAATGATGAGCCCAGCAGCAATGTTGCTGATGAAATCCCCGGACATCCAGTTTTCAGAAAACCAAGTCCCAATCATCACATCCCCTCTTAACTCCCTGCGGCAAGACCGCATTCGGCCTTCAAGTGACCTTAAATAGGAGTGATGTTCAAGGCAGAGAACCAGGCCTCACAAGAAATGCACGGCAGGAACATCCGAAGGAATGGCACCCCCCTAAGCAAAAAGCGGATTACATTTCCACGGTCGCGGCTGGTGCCGCTGCGCGGACTTTTTTGCTAGGGAACCGATAAAACTTGTGGGTCCCGATTGTTGCCGTTGGCGTCAGCTTTTTCGCCCAATAGGGATTCACATAATTAGCGTGATAGTGGGTCGCCTCCCTGCTAACTGGTAAGCGCATCCCCGATAGAATTGCACCGGCGAGCTTTTCCGACGCGATCCATTTGCGCGTATTGAGCCGAGCTTTCATGGACCCATCGCAGGTAAAGGAGAACTGGCAACCGGTCTTTCGGTGAGAGCCTTGGAAAACCACACCACAAATCGTGTTCGGATAAACTGAAGTTGCCACACGGTTCAGCACCACATCGGCGACCGCCGCTTGTCCGACACGGCTTTCGCTGCGCGCCTCATAGTAAATCGCTTGTGCGAGACATCGATGTTCCTCTGCGTCAAGGGCCGCCATATCGATCACATCGAAATTGAAATTCACGAGATCCTCAACGGGCGCATCCTGAAGGACCACGTCGGCGGTCTCTACCATTGGCTTCAAGCGCGGCTGTTGCAGGGACGTGCGAGTCGTAGAGGTTTCCGCGGCGAGATAATCAGCGAACTCAGCCAGAAGCGTTGCTTCATTAGCGATCGCGTCTTGCGCGATCTTTGCTGCTTCGGCGCGACGGGCAGACGCCGTGGTGCTCATTGCCGTCAGCAACAAGCATGATGCGATGCCCACCGCTGCCATTAAGCTGCGCAGGTTCCAGTTGATCTCAGGGATCGAGTGATAAGAGATCGCGTGATAGTCGCGGGCGGTCATGGTCTTTCCATCAAAGCTCGGGCACAGCGTTACAGTCAGACGCAACTCCTGTACCGTTCGACGTGTTCCGTTAACAAAAAATCAATCGGTGGTCTTAATGCGCAGGTAACTCAAGAGGTTACCCGGCGCCCTCATCATATCGCGGAATATGGCACCGGGAAGCCGGTCTCGCAAACGCAAACCGACCGATTTAACCTTCTGTTAACCTTTATCAGATCTTCGCTAGATCGTTGAATCTACAAAGATACTTCAGGTTATCGACAGTCTGTTACACTCTGTATCAAAGATGTGATCGCCGCCGATGTGCGTTATTCCTGTTGCGATGCAGCAAGGGCAGCTTGCGCCGCGGCCAGTCTGGCGATCGGTGTGCGATATGGGGAGCAGGAAACATAATCGAGCCCAACCCCCTCAACGAAGCGGATCGAGTCCGGATCGCCTCCGTGTTCACCGCAAATCCCCAGCTTAATGTCGGCCCTTGCCCCACGGCCTTTGTCCGCAGCGGTTTGGACCAGCGCGCCAACGCCATCGACATCCAGCGTGACAAACGGGTCCTTTTCGAAGATCTTCGCTTTGAGATAATCCGGCATGAAGGCAGCAGAATCATCGCGCGACAAGCCAAAGGTTGTCTGGGTCAAATCATTGGTACCGAATGAGAAAAACTCCGCAGACTGAGCGATCTCGTCGGCCGTCAGCGCCGCCCTTGGGAGTTCAATCATAGTCCCGACAAGATAATCGAGAGTGACGCCGCGATCTTTCAAAACCATGGCCGCGACGTCATCGACGTGCGTTTTCAACAGGGCAAGTTCCGCATGGGTTGCAATGAGCGGGATCATGATTTCCGGCGTGACCTGTTCGCCAGTTTCCTGACCTACATCAATGGCCGCTTCAATGATGGCCCGCACCTGCATCTTATAAATCTCCGGGTACGACACCCCAAGGCGACACCCGCGATGCCCGAGCATCGGGTTGAATTCGTGTAATTTATGAGCCCGGTCCTTCAGCTTGTTGGCATCCATCCCGGAGGCATTGGCAACTTCCACGATTTCATCATCTGAATGCGGAAGGAATTCATGTAAAGGCGGATCGAGAAGGCGCACTGTCACCGGCAAGCCGCGCATAACCTGAAACAGGCTCTTAAAGTCAGACCGCTGCATCGGCAGAAGCTTTTCCAACGCTGCCTCGCGCCCGGCTTGATCTTCCGCAAGGATCATTTCGCGCACGGCGATGATCCGGTCGGCCTCAAAGAACATGTGTTCAGTCCGGCAAAGACCGATGCCTTCCGCCCCGAACCCGCGGGCAGTTTCGGCGTCTTTCGGCGTCTCGGCATTGGCGCGCACTCTCATGCGCCGGGCTTTGTCGGCCCATTCCATGAGCGCGGCAAAGTCACCGGAAAGCTCCGGTTCGATCATGGCCACATCGCCAAGATAAACCCTGCCTTCGCCCCCATCGATCGTGATGCGATCGCCTTTATTCACGGTACGGCCTAACACCTCAAAGGTCTTGCCTTCCCGATCGATCTTGAGATCGCCAGCGCCGCAGACACACGCCCGGCCCATGCCGCGGGCAACGACCGCTGCGTGGGAGGTCATACCGCCCCGTGCCGTGACAATCCCTGCAGCTGCATGCATGCCATGGATATCTTCCGGGCTCGTCTCAACGCGTACCAGAATGACTTTGCGCCCTTCCTGGGCAAGACGTTCAGCTTCATCAGCGTTAAAGACGACTTCACCGCTTGCCGCTCCTGGCGAAGCGGGCAGGCCGGACAAAATGAGATCGCGCGGAGCATCGGGATCAAGGGTCGGGTGCAGGAGTTGATCGAGCGAGTGCGGATCAATCCGCATTACAGCCTCGCGTTCATCGATCATGCCCTCCTGACACAGATCAACGGCGATCTTGAGGGCTGCCTTGGCAGTTCGTTTGCCATTACGGGTCTGTAGCATCCAGAGCTTGTTTTCCTGGATGGTGAACTCAATGTCCTGCATTTCCCGGTAGTGGGATTCCAGCTTGCCGAAGATATCGACAAGCTGGGCATACGCCTCGGGCATGGCTTCTTCCAGAGAGGGTTCGTCATCGCCCATGGCTTCGCGAGCGCGACGGGTCAGCGCTTGAGGCGTGCGGATGCCCGCAACAACGTCCTCACCCTGAGCATTGATGAGAAATTCCCCATAGTAAGCATTTTCGCCCGTGGACGGATCGCGGGTGAAGGCAACCCCTGTCGCGGAGGTTTCGCCCATATTGCCAAAGACCATCGCCTGGACATTGACCGCGGTCCCCCAGCTTTCCGGAATATCATGGAGGCGCCGATAGACTTCCGCCCGCTCGTTTCGCCATGAACCGAATACCGCGCCAATCGCGCCCCAAAGCTGTTCAACAGGGTCCTGAGGAAAGTCTTTCCCGAGGCTCTCGCGCACGGCATTCTTGTACTCGCCGATCAGTGTGCGCCAGTCGCCGGCGGTAAGCTCCGTATCAAGAAAATAATCCCGCGACTCTTTGAAGTTTTCCAACAACTCCTCAAAGACATGGTGATCCAGCTCCAACACGACGTTGGCGTACATCTGGATAAACCGGCGATAGCTGTCATAGGCAAACCGTTCGTCACCGGAGAGGGTCGCCAGTCCTTTAACCGTCTCGTCGTTAAGGCCGAGGTTCAGGACCGTATCCATCATTCCCGGCATGGAGGCACGGGCACCTGACCGGACTGAGACAAGAAGCGGACGCGCCGCATCCCCGAAAGCGCAATCAACGGCGGTCCCCACATTGGAAAGCGCTGCCTCCACAGCCTCTTTCAGGCCAGCAGGGTACTGACGGTCATTGTCATAAAAAGCAGTGCAGACGTCCGTGGTGATGGTAAAGCCGGGCGGAACCGGCAAGCCGAGGCTCGACATTTCAGCGAGATTGGCACCCTTGCCGCCCAGCAGGTTCTTTAAAGACGCGCTGCCTTCCGCCGATCCGTTGCCGAACTCGTAGACCCATTTAGTTGCTGCCATGTTCTCAACTCTTCAATTGCACTCGTCAGATGCGCAGAAGGCCCCCTGCGTCATATAGAATTCTTTTGGCGGTGACCCCGCCTGAACCGCACTTAATGCATGCGAACCCCTCGCATACGATGTCGTCGCCGCAAGGCCAAGGGAATTTGTGCGCCGCGTCAAACCTCACCAGCCATCGGAAAGGTTCTGCCTCTCGCAGGTGGTGACACACGTCCCCTTCGTTTACGATAGAAATTGTTAGAAATTTCAATCCAACGAGACGAGAAACATGCTGCTTTCCCATTGTCAGGACCAGGTTTTGACGCTGTCGTTCGATCGGCCCGACGCTTTGAACGCCTTTACCCCCGACCTGCTTCAGGAACTAACTGGGCAGTTGCAGGAAGTTGCGACCCGGGACGATGTTCGCGTGGTGGTCCTGCGCGGTGAAGGGCGCGCTTTTTCGGCGGGCGTCGATTTGAAAGTACTTTTGGGGATCTCTCCGGAAGCTGGCCGTGTGGGCACCATTTTCGACGGACCCGCCTATGACGCCGCGAATGCCATCCGGAAGACACCAGTCCCAGTGATCGCCCGGGTTCATGGCTTTTGCTTTACTGGTGCCCTGGAGTTGGCCCTCCACGCTGATTTCATCCTGACCACTTCAACCACGAAATTTGGTGACACCCACGCGAAGTGGGGTTTGCGCCCGACCTGGGGGATGAGCCAAAATCTCGCCCGGGCCGTGGGTGTTCGCCGCGCCCGGGAGCTTTCTTTCACGGCCAAAACTTTTTCAGGCCAAGAGGCGCTCGCGTGGGGCCTTGCTAACCACGCGGTGGAAGACGAGGCGGCACTCGACGCTTTGACCACAGAAATCGCCGACGCCATCGTCGCCGGCAGCCCCGGTGCCTGTTCTGCATACAAGCAGCTTTACGCTGTACACGAACAAGACCTCGGCCTTGAGACGGCACTTGATCGGGAACTGGAGATGGAGTTTCCGGAGATTACAGACACGGCCGATCGCCTGAAGGGGTTTGGGTGATGAGCGAACCCGTCAACCTGATCGACTTTGTAGCGGACCCGGTTTGCCCTTGGTGCTTTGTGGGTTTGCACAGCTTGCGCCGGGTAACCACCGATGACCCGGCGCTTTCATCAGCGCAAGTGCGTTATCGTCCATACTACCTGAACCCAGGTTTACCTGAAGAAGGCGTCGATCGAAAAGCGTACTATGAAAAGAAGTTTCCCGACGCGCAGAAGCGCGCCCAGTCTCGCCAAGCGCTGATTGATGCTGCCCAACTGGCGGGCGTTGAGTTTGACCCGGGCACGCCTCAGCATTTGCCGAATACAAAACTGGCGCACCTCTTGATCCAATTCGCCCAAGCCGCTGCGCAAGGCGGTCAAGTCAGTGCAGACCAGCTCGTCAATTCGCTATACGATGCCTTCTGGTTGGAAGGTCAAGATATTGGCAACCAAGAAGTATTGCTCAATTTGGCGGGCGAGGCCGGTTTGAACGCTGCACAGGTCACCCAGTTCTTTGAGGAAAGCCAGGACCCCGACAACGACCCCGTTTCCCGAGAAGCGTGGGCTTTGTCCCTTGCCGGCATCAGCGGCGTGCCCACATTCATTGTAAACGGCGAAACCGGCTTTTCGGGCGCTTTACCACCCCGTGACCTGGGGCCAGCCCTAAAATCTGCTGCTAGGCAGACAAATGCTTCGTATAAAGATCCTTAAGGTCTAAGCTTCATGCTTCTCGCTGCACTGAAACCAATGTAACACGAAGCTACCACAGCGGCTTTCGGGGAGAATTGGATGAAAACGGGACTTAATCGATTAGCCGTCAGCTTTGCCGCAGCAGCCATCGGCATCGCAGGGTTCATCAGCCTCGCCGGACTTGGTTCCCTTGCCCAGGCAGCGAGCCATGACGGCGCGTCCCTGCAACGGGAAATTGAAAAAGCCAAAAAAGGCGCTGTCATCGATGTCCCAGCCGGGACCTATGACTTGAAAGACGTGAAGCTCTACCGTGATGTCACCCTGCGCGGCGATCCCGAGGGCGGCACGATTTTTCATTCTGCTGAAGTGACCGACAAAGGCGTCTTGATCCCTTTGACCGGCGTGTCACTCACGGTTGAAAACGTCCACTTCAAAGATGTCAATTCTTGGGACCGCAACGGCGCCGGCATTCGCCATGAAGGAAAAGACCTTACTGTCATCAATTGTCTGTTCGACAATAATGAAGACGGCATTCTCGCCACCGGCGACACCGACGGGCGCATAACGATCACAGACACGACCTTCAAAGACAGTGGATTTGGGGACGGCCAATCCCACGGGATCTACGTGCTTAACGCCGCCCATGTGGAGATCACCGACAGCACATTCGTCGGCACACGCATCGGTCATCACATCAAGAGCCTTGCAGATACAACCATCATCCGTGACTCCACCCTCGACGATGCCGCTGGGCGATCGAGCTATGCGGTGGATAGTTCAAAAGGTGGGAATGTCACCATCACGGGGAACACGATCATCCAGTCAGCCGATGCCGACAATTATCATATCTTCAACTATGACCTCACCCGCGGCGGCGACGTGGGCGAAGTCGTTATCACCGACAACAAGATCATCAATCGTTTCGATGGTGGCCGTTTCCTGCGAAACGATACCAGAGCGAAACCGGTGATTTCCGGCAATGAAATTGTCAATGAGGGCAAGCGGCCACTGAAAATGTAGGAGCGGTTCGCAAAAAAGCCGCGTAGCCCCCTCACAGTAGTATTACTTTCTGTAACAAACGTGAAAACCCTTGACGGAAATGCCCCTGAGGATTGTAGGATCAGGAGCGACTTCTTGTTTTGCCTGCCTCCTGCGACGACGATCTACGCCTTTCGTTTCGAGACTTCCAGAACATGGGTTGCCTTGCGGCAGGTTCCCCAACGTTCGCCATGGCTGGACCTGCTGAACGCCACGGATAAGGAGATCGCGTATGGCATCGGGAACCGTAAAATGGTTCAACACCACTAAAGGGTACGGGTTCATCAAACCGGACGACGGCGGTAAAGACGTCTTTGTTCACATCACGGCGGTGCAACGGGCCGGGCTCCCCGGTCTCGATGATGGACAACGCATTGAGTACGACCTCGCAGAGGAGCGCGGCAAGACATCCGCTGCCAATCTGAAGGTTGAGTAGCATTATCAAGGCTCCGTGACGCCGCTCGTCTTTCGCGGCCGATACCTGCTTTGCAATGTTCACTTTGCAACTATGGCCGCCCCGATGACGGGCGGCCTTTTTTGGACGCTTCCCACGAATGGACGCAATGTCCGTCCACTTGATGCCATATGAAGATTGAAATCATCGAAACGCCTGCACGATTGATTGAAATTGAGTTGGATTGGGATGAGCTCTACAAACGTGACCCGTTTGCCAATATCTACCTCTCATCGCGATTTATCAGCTCTGTCGTTGCACGGCTGACGAGCCAATTCCGTATCCTCATTGCATGGTCAGAGGACGGAACATGCGTTGGTACCCTGCCCCTTTTCATTAAGACACGGTGGAGCAAATCCCAAAGCTGTCTGTACAATGAAATCGACATGCTCGGTCGTGCCTTTGACGGCGACTATACGGGGATCTTGTGCGACCCTGACCACGAAACAGACGTGTGCCAAGCGTTTGCCAGCGAAGTCACCAAAATGCCATTCGGCCGGATGGTGCTCAGCTTCTTCAACGGTCCATTGCACCGGCTCGAGAAATTTTGCCGTTCGTTTGATCCTGCACATTTCGTGGCAGAGCATTGCGAGCGCAAGATCAACGACGGCAAGACCGATAACCTGATCTGTCCTTATGTGGATCTTCCAAACACATATGATGCTTACCTAGAGGGGCTAAGTGCCAATTCGCGGCAGAAGCTGCGACGTCTCTTGAGAGACCTAGACAGCAATGCCGGGTTACGCGTGACCCGCTCGAGACCGGAAACATTTGAGCAGGATGCAGCCATTCTGGCGGAACTTTGGTTTATCCAGTATGCAAAGCGAAAAGGCATAAAGCGCGCCGCCCAGATAAAAGCCAACTTCCGCGAAAATATTATCATTGGTCTTGCCAATGGCCTAATATACTTGCCCATCCTGTGGCTTGAAGGCAAACCCGTTGCCGCCCAAGCGAATTACGTCGATCCGGTTAAACGCCATGTCCATTTCCACGTGGGCGCACGGGATGAAACCATCACAAGTCTCGCAACAGGGCTAATGCTCCAGGCCCATTCAATCCGGTGGGCGATTGCCAACGGCATGACACGCTATGATTTCACGCTTGGTAATGAACCGTACAAGTACAGTTTTGGCGCTATCGATCGCCAGATCGGATGTGTAGAGATCACGTCAAAAGGCGGGATCAACTCCTCAGGTATTCTTGATCCCATATGCCGCGCGGAAGCCGCTGAAGCGATTAGGAGCTTTGCCGCTCGAGGCCGCGTTGATGACGCCCGTACCGCAGCGCGCCAAGCCCTCAACGTTTGGCCAGAGCTGGAAGAGGCCGGCGATGTCGAAACACTGATCGCCAATGTGGATAAGCGCTAAGTAAGATCAGCAATTCGCCAAGCCCGAGACATATAAAACTCCAAGAACGGCCAAAAAAGTAAGGCGGCGCTCCTGATCGAAGCACCGCCCCAGGCTCGTCCCCCCCGGTTATCCGTCTTCGGCCCTTAGAAGTCAGCCGTCACCGAAAGGCGGAAATTCCGCCCACGAAGCGGTACAGTATCCTTCAGGAAGGAAGGATGAATACGTGCTTCTTCATCGGAGAGGTTGGTCGCCGCCAATTGGACCGCAATTGGGCCTTCAGGTCCGAACGGTCGATAGGTGGCATACAGACTGAGCAGCTCATAGCTGTCGGTTGGAAGCTCGAATGCAGCAACATCGTCCTGGCTATCCACCGCTTCAAGCTCAAAGCGTACGTCACCATAGGCATGGCGCGCCTCAATCCCGAACACCGCAGAAAGCGGCGGAATACGCGGTAGATCTTCGTCAATGCCGCCATCCCGTGTGGCACGGACATAGTCGATGCCCACATCCGTGTGGAAATCAAATCCAGCCCATTGGAACAGCTCTGCGTCAATTTCAGCTTCGAAACCGCGGAATGTGGCATCCACATTGCTGAACTCGAAAACAGGAAGCTCGTCTTCTTCTTCACCCGTCTCATCAAAGAGAACAAAGTCGTCATAGGACGTGTAGAACCCGTTCAGCGAGAAACGGAAACGGTCGATGACATATCGGAAGGTGGCTTCCACACCAGTGGCCACTTCCTCATCGAGGTTTGGATCGCCCACATCGAATGTGCCAGTGGCAAGGTGAGGCCCATTGGAGAACAGTTCTTCCGTTGATGGTGCCCGCTCTGTCCGGAAACCTGTCACACCAACAAAGATCGGTTCGGAGACTTTGTAACCGACGCCGCCAGACACAGAGAAACCGTCAAAGTCTGCTGACTGACCGGAGACCGTGTCCTCATGCGTGGTGCGCTCATAGCGACCGCCAAGTTCGACGCGCCATGGTCCTTTCTCCAATTCGTTGACGGAGAAAAAGCCATACTGATTGCTGTCTGTGGGCGGAACGAATGCTTCTTCGCCAATGGCGGAAAAATCGCGCAAGCGGAACTGGAACCCTTGCGCACTGCGCAGGGTGCCGCCGAACGCGTTGCGTTCCCGGTTGACCAATTCTAACCGGCCTTCCCAGCCTTCATTTGAAAAGGTCGTGCCAGGCTCACCAGGGGCTTCGAACTCGACATGTTCATAGTCCGCATACCCCAGACGAAGGGTTGCTTTCTCAAGCCATCCATCGAACTGGTACTCGCCAGCAAGGTCGATGCGGCGCTGTTCCAGGTCGATAAAGCCGCCCTTTTCCTCTTCGCCCTCTTCTTCTTCGCCGCCTTCTTCTTCGCCCTCTTCCTCTTCTTTAGCACCAGGCAGGCCATACTCGCTGTTGATGACCGTTCCTGAGATGCCGAAGAAGCCGCGCTCGCCGATCCATGACAGACCGCCAGAAGCACCTTTGGTTTTGTAGAAGGAGTTTTCAACGGTGCCGAACGCCTCGTCTTCTTCCTCTTCTTCGCCCTCACCACCTTCTTCTGCTTCCTCGGCTTCTTCGGCAGCGCGGAACGCAGCCGATTCAGCAAAGCCTGGAATGTCGAAGTCGTCAGCTTCGCGGTAGAATCCGTCGCCATGGAGAACAAGGGATCCACTGCCTAATTTGCCGAGTTCCAGATCGACAGCGCCCGATCCATCGAACGCATCATCAGCATTGGAAAGCCCGAGCGTCCCCGTTGCATCGATGCCGCCTTCCGGAACGGCGGTCGGGATGCGGTTTGAGAGGACGTTCACAACGCCGCCCGCGGCCGACGAGCCATAGCGCAGCATCGACGTGCCACGGACGATCTCAACCCGTTCTGCAGACGACGGATCAATAGCAACCGCGTGGTCAGGGCTGGTTACACTGGCATCGATTGAGCCAATACCGTTGTCGAGAACGCGGATACGGTCTTCCCCGAGGCCACGAATGATTGGGCGGCTGGCGGCCTGGCCAAAAAACGTCGATGAGACGCCGGGCTCACGGGATATGGTTTCCGCAAGCGTGTTCTGGAAGTTCCGGGCGAGTGTCTCTTTATCGACGATGGACGTGCCAATGATGGTCTCGTCCACAGTGCGCTCCAATGGTGAAGCGGTGACGATGATCTCGTCTTGAGCAATGTCACTCTCGTCTTGGGCAAACGCCGGGGACGCAATTGCCAGTGACATGGTAAGTGGAGTGAGTGCGCTTGCACCCAGGATTAAGCGATTTCTACGCATTGATTTCAATGTCCTGATAGGTTGGTCGAAACGGTCGCGTTGCTCCGCAATTGGGAGGCGCAAAGGTCAGCAAGTTTGGTGAAAGTGGGGGGTGCTGGCTTAACGCGGTGGTGCGCGTGCACCATCGTTCCGATAAGATGTATCACGGAGCGCGAATGCCTTGATGACACTTGCTGCCAAAGGCAGCCAATACGCAGTTGATACCGTGTCAGGATTCTCGGTTGGCTCAACGCCGCCGTTATCAGCAAGCTGACAGACAACGCAGTCGCCTTCCTCGTGGGCGTCTTCTGAATGGTGATCGTCCCCAGAGACAGCGTGCAATAGAAAAACGGCAAGCGCGACGACGGCGAGAACCGCAAACGGTCTCGCCCAATCATTGCCAGCGGTTTTCTGTCGAGCGACCATCAACACCCACATTGTGCCCCTGCGAACAGGTAGCACACCCAATTCGCGCGGCTCAAGCTGCCTAAAAGAGATGGTTCAGGCTTCCCCCTCCCTGTGGTGTCAAATGTCCGGTAAACCTAACAAACCGGAGAATTACTATGCCCGAATCGATATCGACTGATGCAAAATTGTCGCTCGCTAGGACGCAATGGATGCCAAAGATGGCGCTGCTGGCAGCGCCACTGCTTTTGATCTCACCTGTTTCAGCACAAGGCCCGGCTAACGATATCATTGCAATCTGTGAGCGGTCTGACGACGCCGCACAGCGGATTGCCTGTCTTGAAAATGCCTTGCGAAATCTCAGTGGTGAGAATGGTCCCACAACCGCGGGCTCAACCACAAAAACAGCTCCTTCGGACGCGACGGTCATTGAAAACCAACCTGCAACGCTGGAAACGAGTGCGGCAGCTGGTCCAGAGACCCCTGGAGAGTCAGTGGCAGGTAATGCGGTGACGGGACTCGGCGCTGAGCAAGTGCTGCGCAAGCGCGTCGTTAACGGTGAAATTGAAGACAAAGCCCCACGTCAAGAAACCCATGCCGTTGCCGAACATGGCCGCTCCGCCAGTGGGCTCTTGCTTATGATCTTGGAGAATGGACAAGTCTGGCGGCAAAAGCGCTCAGACGGCGTTTCCGTACGCCTATCAAAAAACCGCCCTTACACGGTAACAATTTCTGATGGTGCTGTCAGTGGCTACAAGATGAAAATCCACCAAGCCAGCAAAACAATCCGTGTGGAGCGTTTAAACTAGGCAGTCTAGCGCATTCAAGTTGATGCAGTCCCGGTGCGGTTGGAAAGCCAGACCCAAAAACTGAGCACGACCGCCGTACCGGACACGATTGTCATGACGGTCCCCGGCACAAAGTTTACATACCCAGGGATGTCAACAAAAACGAGATACCCAACATCAAGCAGCCCACCCACCATGCCGGTGACCCAGATCGCCGTAAGGTTTTGGCGCCAGATGAACACCCCACCAATGATCGTCACCAGCCCGCCCCAGAACAGGTTCCATCCGTGCTGATTTAAGATGCCACCCACGGCAGGATGGTAATCCGCCTCCAGAAGATCCGGATCGACGCCATCGGCGATGGCCTGAAAACCTGCTGAGGTATCCGCAGGAATGACGATAATCCCGGCGAGCATATGAACAAGCCCCCAGATTACCCAAAGGACTGCAGCCACCTTCAATGCAAGACGTTGGCGATCAGTCATATGGCCGGTGACCTCCTCAGATTTTGACAAGCGTGTCCCAAGCCTCATAAGGGCTGCAGGTTTGCATTCCCACGGCTGACAAAGCGGACAGATCAGCGCCGCCAATGAACGATACACAACTTGTTGACTTAATCAACTATTATGGCTGAGACAGAAATTGCCTTGCTGATGGATCGGTTTATGCGCCGAACCCATTCGGGCATCCACGAAAAAGCAACGGCGTTCGACAAGGACCGCATTGGCCCCGGTGGCGGCATTATTTTGCTTACCATCGCGGACATGGCCCCTGTGCCGATCCATGATCTTGTGGTCGTCTTGGCACGGGACAAATCCCAAGTAACAAGGGCCGTTCAATTTCTGGAAAAGAAGGACCTTGTGGAGCGCGAGACAAGCACCACCGACGCACGCGTGAAGATTGTCTCGCTCACCCCCAAAGGCGAGCGCGTGGTCAATGGCCTGCGAACTATTTTAGCTGAGACGATTGGCGGCCTTCTGTCCGGGTGCACTCGAAAAGAGCAGGAAGCCTTGCGAGACTTGCTCTCTAAAGCCCTGGGAACCGAGACCGCGTCCCAGAAGCTTCGCTAATCGCAGGTTTCCAAGAATGTCCACGGTGAAAAAGAAAAGGCGGTGAACAATGCCACCGCCTTCTCGGATTGAGTTAAGTCTTTAAGACCTAGAAGCGGACGCGGACACCGCCGTACCAGGTGCGGCCGATGACGTCATAAACTTCTGGCTGAGTATCCGTGCCCGTCGCATTGCCCGGAACACCGGTCAGGATATTTGGTGGCTCAGCATTCGTGATGTTGTTAAGGCCGAAGAAGAACTCTGCAAGTCCATCATTCACGCCGTAACGAACCTGCATATCGTGACGGAAGTAATCACCGACATTGAAGTCGAAGATGTTTCCTGCTGGATCGTCATCAACCGGAGCATCAGACAGCCAGGTCGTATCCCACGTGAAGGTGAACGGGCCATTGGCGTAGACCCATCCCGCCAGGATCTCGTGGTTGAACAGACCAACTTCGCCGGTCTGATCTTCAAACGCACCGAAGATCTCCTGATCGTAGTTCAGGAGGTAGGTGTAGTTGACCCGCGTCGTTAGAGAGCCTGCACCGTCTCCGTTCGGAATGATATTGCCGACGAAGCCGAGGCCAACATCGTCAAGACCAAGCGTGTGGGCAACGGAAAAGTCGATACCGGAAGTCTCAACAAAACCGGAGTTCACAACACCTGTATTGACCTGCAGGAGCTCGCCTTGGGTCGACGCCAGCCCTTGCGTGTCACGCACGAGGAAGCCACAAAACTGATTGTTGGCAAAGTCGCCGGAACCGTAGCACTGGTCCAGCGTAAACTGACGGCCTGGCTGTGCAATAAAGCCGTCAATATCGATGTTGAAGTAGTCAACGGAGAAAGCGAAGGTGCCAGCTGTTCCGAAGTCGGTATTGTAGATCATGCCAACGTTCAGCGACTTGCCTTCTTCAGGGTCGAGATCAAGGTTACCAACGCCGGAGAAACCGCCTGTGCCCTGGATTTCATCCTGGGTCAGAACAAAGTCACCCGTTGCGCCAAGGCGAACCTGCACCAACGGGTCTTGAAGACAGGTTGTGACAATTGCCTGATCTGTTTGACTGTTCAGATTGTTACAAGGGTCGGCAATCGTTGCGAAGTTCTCCGTCCCGTTGTTGAACAACTCGCCAATGTTCGGTGCACGCACTGCCTTGGCGTACTGGAAGCGGAATCGCAGATCTTCGACCGGAGCCCAGCTCGCCCGCGCGGCATAAGCATGAGTCACACCAACTGTGGTATAGTCAGAGTACCGATACGCCCCACCGATGGTCAGGTCGTGGAAGAAAGGCTGATCCTTGACCAGCGGAATGTCCGTCTCACCGAAGAGCTCGAAGACTTCGAACTGACCCCGGTTACCCGGAATTGCGTTGCCTGACGTCAAACCGGCCTGCTGAAGACCGTCCGGCTGGTTGTCGGAAAACTCACGGCGCCATTCCAGACCGGCAGCGAAGTCGATCGTCCCGGCTGGCAGTTCAACACCAGGGACAGGGCCGGCAAGCGTTGCGCCGAACGAGGTTTGTTCGATCGTTGCATTGATCGTCCCGACGTGGCGGACATAGTCTGCCGCACCCGGCGAGATCGCGCCTTCACCAAAGATGTTGATCGGCACACACCCTTTCAGGCGCGCAGCAAGATCAGCACACTGGGGAAGACCGGTCACTGGATCGAGATCTGCATTCAACGCATCGCGGAACGCCAAAACGTTGACCGAGGCTTGCGTTTCCTGGCTGCGGTTCGTGCGACCATAGTTGATGAAGGTTTCCCAGTTGTAGTCTTCAGCAAGGGTGCCTTGAAGACCGGCAACGATCCGGAATGTCTCCCGAAGCGCTGTGTTGCCGCGACCACCGAGCTCAACGGTCCGACGCTTAAAGCCAATGCTGTCGTCACCAGCGGCAAGGGCAAGATCACGAATTGCATCGGGTACGAACGGATTGTCGATGCTAACACCGACCGTGTCGCCTTGACCGAAGATATCATCGGATTCCAGCGGCACCGGCTCAAATGCCGTCGACGTGGAAGAACTGCCATAGGAGCCTTCAAGGAAGGCTTCCGCCGTGAAGCTGTCGCCCTCATAGAGGCTGTATTTGGCATTCGCGTTCAGGCCAAACCGCTCAACCGGAACAGAGATCGTCCGGAAGTCCTGACGGTTAAACCCGTCCGGCGTACCATTGGTGTTAAAAGGCCGACCGTCTGGGTTGAAGCTTGACGCGGTTCCAGCAGCTGCATCTTCGATGATAAAGCGCCCTTGTGGAGGGAAGCTTGAGAAGAAAGGCTCAACCGGCGTCTGACAGTCGTCAGGGTTACCCGTGAACAAACAGAACGCGATATCATCCGTACGCGTATTTGGACGATTGCTGGACGCAATCCCCTGATTGTTTACGTATTCTGCTGAAACAACCGCGTTGCCTTTACCGTCAGCAAAGTTGCCGCCAACCGTTGCGCGGAAAGAGTACTCCTGGTTGTCCTGGAATGCGGAGCGACCGTATTGGGTCGTGAACTGAACGCCTTCAAAGTCGTCCTTGAGGATGATGTTGACCACCCCTGAAAGCGCATCTGAGCCGTAAATGGCCGATGCACCACCAGTGACGACTTCAATGCGCTCAATGAGGTCGGTTGGGATCAGGTTGAAGTCGACGATGTTTGATCCAGGCAGACCAGCGACGATCCGGCGACCGTTTTGCAGAACGAGCGTCCGAGCAGACCCGAGGTTACGCAGTTCCAGGGTGTTAATGCCGCCGGACTGGAGCGTGAAGTTGGAGTTTGTGGATGAGAGGCCGGAAACACCGAAGCTCGGCACCTGACGCAGGATGGAGCTGAGGTTGGTTTCCCCCGAGAACGTGATGGCGTCCTGGCCGACCGTGGTCACCGCCGTTGGCGCTGACAAGTTCGCGTCCCGCGCAATCCGCGAGCCCGTAACGACGATTTCGTCACCGTCATCTTCATCGATATCCTGGGCCACTGCTACCGACATAGTCGCCGATGCCGCAATAAGCGCTGCCACAGAGCTTTGCAGACAGAAACGCTCTGCCCTTCTTCCGGTTTTTGAATGTCTAGACATGATACCCTTTTCTTGCTGATCAGCTTATTTCAGCGACGTATGCGCGCGCACGATGCGCACCCCTCCCGGCGCACCTCTCGTTGCGATGGCCGCGCCGCCATACGTTGAAGACCTCGGAGAAAAGGGATCCCTCATGGGAAATGGATCTGCGGCACGGAGGTGTTGCTGCAGAGGCACAATGAGGTCGATGGTGGTGACTTGTCTTTTCGGTCTGGCTGCCGCTAGTCTTTCGGAATGGCCAGGCCGCAGTGGCATGCGACCTGGCCGACGGTAAACCGGAGTAGGACATCTAAGGGCTCACCAAGACGTCCTGTCTGATTTGACACCACAAGTTGGATGCCCCTCAAAAAAACGCGACGAATTGAGCGCGAAATGAGGTGGCAGTTATGTGGCGTCAGGTCAGCAGGCGACTTGTGCTTGGACGGAATTAGCCGTCCATGAGGAGGCTGGCCCTTTGGACGATAAAGAGTCCCCATACAAGAAACCGCAACGGCCCAAGACGGCCCCAAGAACGGTCAAGCAAACGGCTAAACGAACGGGCGAGGAACGGCGCGCGCATCTTGAATCCCTTGTGCCGCCGGCGTCTGCGGACAGTGATCTTGTTGCGCGGCTTAAGCGGCTTGCGGCAACGATCAAAGAAAACGATCGTCTCTTAGTTGGCTGGCTCGCTGAAAAAATTGGCGACGCCGAGACCGCAAAAGACATCGCGCAAGACGCGTACTTGCGGGTCTGGCGTTATGCTCAGACGACACCGATAGAAAGCCCGCGCGCCCTCCTCTTCAAAACCGCAGCCAATCTCGCTGCGAATGAATTCAGGGCTCGCCAGCGATGGCGCAAGCACCATGTCAGTCCCACTCGTCAGAACGAGGATGAAGACCCACTCGCGGAAGTCGCATCCCTTGACCCGACCCCAGAGGAAGTCGCTACCGCCAACAATGACGCGCAGCTTTCTCTGGATGTCATCAATGCGCTGCCGGACAAAGTTCGTCGCGCGTTTATCATGAGCCGGTTTGAGGAGAAGACGTACGCTGAAATCGCAGTGGCGCTGTCGGTTTCGGTCAGTAGTGTAGAAAAATACATGATTACAGCGCTCAAGAAACTAAAACAGGCGGTCCAGGAAGCTGAAACCAAAGATGAAAACATCGTTCGGTTTCCGGGGCCCCCCCATAAAAATAAAAACAACTAGACCATGCAGAAGAGGGCAAAGAAGTATGGGAATAGATGCAAATCTAGAAGATGAAGCCGACCGTTGGGTGGTCCGGCGTCAGTCCGGCGAGATAACGCCGGAAGAGGTTACAGAGCTAAAAGCATGGTTGGCAAAACCAGGGGCCGAGGCCGCTTATCAGCAGGCATTCGCCGCCCTCGGCGCCCTAGACCATGAAGCAGTTGGGGCGCTTACCAGTCTTTATACAGATGAATTGGAAAGTCTGGTCGCCGCACCAGAGGAGGAGCAAAACGGGCCACCGCGCTCAAGACCCTATCTAGCTGCGGCCTCGATCGCTGCCGGGGTCTGTGCGGTCGGCATCGTCCTGATGCTCCAGGCGCCCGCCTCAACTGCAGAAACCTACCGGACAGCCCAAGGCGTAACGGAGACGATCAGCCTCGACGACGGCTCCCGGCTCACACTGAACAGTGCAAGCCATGTGGAAGTAGAATACTCAAAGTCGCGCCGTGAAGTGACGCTTATTGAAGGGGAAGCATTCTTTTCTGTTGTCCACAACGCCGAGCGGCAGTTTGTCGTTGGCACACCGAATGGCGAGGTAATCGTCACTGGAACCACGTTCAATGTTGATGTTACGGGGAATGAAACTGACGTTTGCGTTGTTTCTGGTTCAGTGCGCGTGGCTTCAAGGGCAGCAAACCCACTCACGCTAATGTCCGGCCAGTCGGTTACGATCGACGAGGGTCAACGTTTGTCTGACGTCAGAGGGTTTGATCCAAACACAGTCCTAGCCTGGCGTGATGGCAAAGCGCGCTTCATTGAAACGCCCCTAAGCGCCGCGATCGAGGACTTGAACCGCTACTTCAGCGTACCGATTGTCCTTGAAAGCGATGATCTCGGCACGTTGCCCTTAACTGGTGAGTTTAGCACCCGGAACCAGGACGCAACGCTTGATGCCTTATCGCTCGCCTTCTCCCTCGAACGGCGTATGGAAGGCGAGACCATCGTACTTTTTCTAGACGCGCCAAATCCTTCAATGGCAACTGACCCACAGGAGTAAATCGTCAGTAACGTGAAGCATTTCCTCTTCATAATCACATTCGTTCTTGCATTGGCACCGGTAGGTCTTTTGGCATCGGAACCAGATCGCCATGCCTATCTACTCCAGCCTGCAGAAGACATTATCCTTCAGTTTGCTGAAGATAACGGCCTTTCAATCATCTCTGACAGCAGGCTATTGCGGGACCGGGAGATTCCGCCAGTCGACGCGCAACTGCCGGCTATTGACGCGTTACGAAAAAGCCTCGCCACAGTTGGCCTCGGGCTAACCAAAGTAAACGACGCGACTTACGCCATCACTCCGGGCGCAGTGCCCGGTCCGAGGACCCATGGTGTGTCAATTGATGTGGCACCTGCCGCACCTAAACCGATCAAAGACATTATCATTGTCACGGCATCAGCCCTGACGACGAGCCAGTTTGACGGTACAGACCGTATCTACACCATTGGTCCGGATCTGATTGAACTCTTCAACGTCAATGAACCAGCCGATGCGGTTTACGCCCTGCCACAATCACTGGCATCGGTGACCGCGGCAAACACAGCGCTTTTTGGACCAGCTGCTGGCCTCAATCTCGTTGATCTCCGCGGTCTCGGCTCGAACCGGACCCACGTTACTTTTAATGGGCGCAGAGGCGCGATTACCGCCGGTGGAAATGGGGCCATCTCCGGCGTTGATATGAATGGGATTGCGCAAAGCTTTCTTGAGCGTATCGAAGTGGCAGGTTTTTCTCAGACGGCAAGTCTCGCGCCGGAGGCAGTCGCCGGATCAGTGAACTTTGTACCGCGCTATAAAAATGACGGCATTGAGGTGGGTGGGCGTTTTGGGATCTCAGAACGAGCCGATGCGGAGGAATACAGTGCCTATATTCTGGGTGGAGACAGTTTCGCCGGGTCACGGGGTCGGTATTCGCTGGGCTTCAACTATAGCGAAGACACGGGGCTACTTGGCGCAGCACGCCCGGAAACCGCACTCAACTTTGGCCTCGCTGAAAATGGTTTTTCAAGTAGCAGTTCAAACGCAGTTTTATTGCCGGGTTTTGGCGGATCACTTTTTTCACCAGAAGGACTAATCCGTGGCGCAATTAATAGGAACGGCGATTTCATCGAAACGTCCAGTGACCTCGGCCTTCAGCGCTATACCTTCGATGGTGAAGTCGAGGCATTCACCCAGAGAGGCGATCAACTCTATAATTGGAGCTTGCTTCAAAATACGCTGATCCCTTCGACCCGGTGGAACAGTCAGTATCAAGTGGAGTTTGATCTGAACGGCTCCACAAGGCTCTTTCTGGAGGGCAATCTTTCACAATCCAAAAGTCGAACGCAGCTCTCCCCCGTCCCGACCCCTTTTGATGCAGGCGCTGATGCTCAAATCGGTAATGCGGTCGCCGTCCCCCTAGACAATTCATTCTTGCCTGCTGCCGTTCGGGATTTCGCAACTGAGAAATTCGGGGACGATATTTATAGCATCGTCATTACCCGTCGCTTTGAAGAGGTGGGCCCCCGCCGTGACGATATCAATAGAACATACGCCAACGCCTATGCGGGATTGGAAAAAGACTTTAGCGAAGACACGTATTTCACCGCATTTTACCGATTCGGATTTGCTGGCGTCAGAAGGGACGAATTTAATCGGGTCGACCGTGGCCGTCTTGGGATATCTCTGAATGAGAGAGCATGCGCTTTGGTGGCAGGATGCGCACCGCTAGACATTTTTTCCGGGAACGGGTCACAGGCTGCTGCAGACTTTATTCGTGCCGATCCGTCCACTGGAAGATATCAAGTCCGGGAACATGAGCTCTATGCCGCGCTGCAGCAGTCATTGACCAGGGGAATGCTACGCGGCGGAACATTGTCTGTCGACGCAAGTGTGCGGCACGCAGGTCTAGATTTTTTGTCCGCTGACCTTCCGTCGACCGGTGTCATCGGCTCATTCGTGCCACCCGAAACCTCGGCGAATCTGACAACCGGCGAAATCGGCACACAGATTACCTTACCTCTGAAACCGTCACAGCCCATGCTGCAGGAAGTCGACTTTAGTGCCAGCTATCGCCTGACCACAAATAATCCAACGGGCATTATCCACAATGCGGGCACCTCACTCACCTGGAAGCCGTTTAAGGCACTTTCATTATTTGCCAGCGCAAGCCGCGGCGCCCGTCCACCGACAATCATTGAATTGTTCTTCGTGGGGCAGGGTCAGGACGAGAGGTTCATCGACCCCTGCGGGTTGGCGGCCAATAGCGTTCCAGAAACGGTCGTTGCGAATTGTCAGAGCGATGGCCCCCTCGGGGTTCCGACTGAATTTCAGCAGACGAGCCCCTCAACGTTCTTCCAGTCGGTCGGCAATCCTGCCCTGGATAGCGAAGAGATCAGCACTTGGCGTGCGGGCGCGAGCCTAAACCTCAATCGTTCCATACCTGGCGAGCTTCTACTTTACGGTGCGTGGCACGATTATCGTGTCGATGACTTTATTGAGCGGGGCACAAACACCCTGACGTCCTGCTATCTGAGCGTGGGATTGAGCGATGCTGCTTGTGGATCCAATGCAAATGCGGGTGGAAATCTAATCCAGCGTGATCCTCAGACGGGTCAGGTCACAACGGTGTTTACTCAATTGACCAATACCGGGGAGTTAAGATGGCAAGGAGCCGACGCAGAACTCCGCTACGCCTATCAACCTGAGGTTCGAAGGGGGTTTGATCGCCTGTGGCTTTCCGCACTTCATACTTACACCGATCGCGTTTCGTTTACGTCAGTCGATGGTACCGATCAGCGCTTTGAAGGAACGTTGAACTATCCGCACAATCGGACACTCATACTTGCCGGGATCGACTGGTCCGGCATCACGCTCTCAACACTGATTGATCGACGAGGATCGGTGGTGACGGACCTGAGCGGTCTAGACCGCGCGCGGATCCCGGCAGTCACGACAGCTGATCTTTCAGCGAAGTTCGACATCGGCGATCAATCAACAGTGGTTTTTTCAGTTCAGAATATTCTAGATCGCGACCCGCCAATTGGCATCTACGGGACCGTTGGGCTGGTCCCGGCCGAACACTACGACCTTATCGGCAGGCGATTTTCGCTAAACATCCGCAAGGTATTTTAAAACTGGAAGCGTTCTAGCGGAAGCACTGCTTAAGCCCACTCGATTTCATCGAGCTCGCCATTGCCGCGGCGGTTCCACCGCTCGATGGTCCGGTTGAGCCGTTCCTGGCTGATCGGCTTGGCAAGGAAATCGTCCATTCCAGCTTCTTCGCTCTTTTCTACGTCCGAGGCCATCACGTGAGCGGTCAGGCAAATAATTGGTGTGCGTTCCCAATTGTTTTCTGCCTCAAGGGTTCGGATCGCCCGGGATGCCTCGAGGCCATCCATTACCGGCATAGAAACATCCATTAGGATCAGGTCGAACAGATCACTTGCTGACTGCACCTGTTCCAATGCTTCAGCGCCGTTATTGACAATGGTCAGTATGTGGATGTTCGCGTCCAACATATGACTGATGACAAGCTGATTGACCTCATTGTCTTCTGCGAGCAGGACACGGATCTTTTCTGTTTCAGGAAGGCTTTCTGGAGCTGTTGCTTCACCCGCCAAAGGCTCATCAGTACTCTTACCATTTGACCGGGCAGAACCTTGACGCACCGGTTCCGCCTGTTGGATCGGCGCCAGAATTTCGCGAATGGTCTTGAGCAAGAGCGCCTGACGGGCCGGCTTGATGAGATACCCTTCAACACCCAGCGCTTTAAAGCGCGCCGCATCACCCGGCTGATCTACCGAAGTCATCACGAGGATCGGTACCGACTTTAGACTTTCATCCGCACGCATGGCTCGAGCGAGCATTTCCCCGTCCATATCAGGCATGAAATAGTCCAAAATGGCCAGGTCATAGGGACGGCCTTCGTTTTCAGCTTGACGCAGTGCTTTGAGCGCCGCATCCGCACGGTCGACTGTCTCTGGCGCGAAGCCCCACGCCGTCAATTGCTCGCTTGTGATTTGGCGATTGACGTCAATATCGTCAACGATCAGTACACGACGCTCAAGGAAGTCATCATAATCTGCAAGCTGGTTTTCTTGTGGCTCTTCGCCCAGGGGCAACTCAATGTTGAACCAAAACGTCGCCCCTTCGCCAAGAACGGCATCAACCCCGATAGTACCGCCCATGGCTTCGATAAGTCGTTTTGAAATTGACAGGCCGAGCCCTGTGCCACCAAAGCGACGCGTCGTCGATGTATCAGCTTGCTCGAACGAATCAAAAATCGTGGCGCGCTTGTCTTCGCTAAGCCCAATGCCGGTATCGGCCACCTCAACACGTAAAGAGACGGCCTCTTCCCTTTCTGTCCCGGAGACTGAGACAAGCACGTAGCCGGTTTCGGTAAACTTGACCGCATTGCCCACCAAATTGGTGATAACTTGACGGATCCTGCCGCCGTCACCGATCACATGAGTCTTAAGGCCGGGCTCGTAGCGGACCACAATCTCCAGCCCTTTTTCGTGGGCGACCGGTGCCATCAGCGCAACCACATCTTCTACAGCCACGCGTAAATCAAATTCCTCTTCTTCGATCTCCAGGCGACCGGCCTCTATCTTTGAAAAGTCCAGAATGTCATTGATGATCGCAAGCAGCGCTGCACCTGACTTTGAAATGGTCTCCGCATAAAGACGCTGCCGACCGTCAAGGTGTGTTTGGGTCAGGAGTTCGGCCATGCCGAGCACCCCGTTCATCGGGGTACGGATTTCATGGCTCATATTGGCTAGGAACATTGACTTGGCTTTTGAGGCCCGTTCAGCATCAACTTGCGCCTGCCTCAGATCGGCGATAAGTGTTTCGCGCTCAACGCGCGCACCAGCTCGCCGGGCACGATTAAAGCCATCCTGTAGAATGAAGTAACCGAATGTGGTGAGGTTGACAGCTGCGAGCGCAAGGAGCGGCAGAAAGGCACTGGTGCCCAAGCTAGATACTAGAAAGTACGTGACGGTAGCGCCAAATGGAAATGTCACGGCAATCGCGTTTCTCGGCGTGGTGCGCGCTTGCGTAAGCGCCATCCCGACACCGTCCATGATCAACAGAACGGCTACGAGCTTCGCAAACTCATGATCAGTGTGCCACGCAATAATTGGCGCAAGCGCCAACACACATGAGGTAATCACGGCGGCGCCTAGATGGAACGTTTCACTGTTCTTGGCCGGCGATGAGCTTGCCTCACTATCCGGGGAAGCAATTAAAGCCTGGCTTTTGGTGAATAAACCAATCCGTGCACGCAGAATATTTGTGGCGATAGCAACGCCAATCCACCCGAGGACCCATATCGCCGGCGCAATGCATACCAGGATCAGCGCCCATACCGCCGCATGAAATAGTCGCATGACTGTCAGGAACAGGCCCGGCTCGCGCTGCAACGCCTCGACGATCCGGTCAAAGCGGCGCCCTTCCTGGGCAGCATCGACCGAGTGGCCGACCGCATCATCCTGGGCCGTTCTAGCATCCATCAGGCATATCCCCTTACTTCGGCGGGACACTATGTCGGCAGGGTTAAGAGCCTATTTAGGGTGAAGGGCAAATTGGAAGGAACACGAGGGCTTTTTGCAGTGTTTATGCGGATGGCATGCACCCGTTGCACGACGCGACCGGCCCGGATTCACTGAGCCCATCCGCCCCCTGCCCGCCTCCGATCAATCGAGCGTTTCGGGCGATTAAGCGGTTTGCGCTATTCGAGCGACAACTGTAGCATAGCGGTATGAGAGAGCTCAGCGGTGGAAGTGACGCGCCGTCTTGGGCCATGAGGAGATTCAAGGGGACAATTCCATGAAAGCTACATTAATCCTGACCGCGGCCGCGGCGACGACCATTGCAGTTGCAGCAAGCCAGGCTAATGCCGATCCTGGGACCGTTGAACGATTCCCTGGCGCTGACCGCATCGTCGTGAAGGATTTCATCGGCCGTATCGAAATCGCGGGCGCAGGGGCAAGCTCTGATATCACAGCCCTGATTAAGGACGGCGACAGCGACTATCCGCTGACGATGCGGGAAGAAAACGGCGCACTCGTCATTGCCGGCGAGCCGCGCTCTAAAAATTTCAAACTCTGGAAGAAACTAGGCCGAAACGGATTTGGCCGAAATGCATTTGATGAGTTTCTGGCAGACTATCCGGCGATCCAGATCGTTGCTCCTTCCGGTGTCGATGTTTCATTCGACGAGGTGATCGGCACAGCAAAAGGCGGCGACCTCGGCCGGCTTGTTGTCGAGGAAGGTACCATCGAAGGGAATTTCGGCGATCTTTTGAGCGCCGACATTGAAATCGACGGTATGGGCGATATGGAAGTCGGTCGGATCCAGGAAGACCTGACCGTCAAAATCGGCGGCTCGGGCAATCTGGAGGCACTCTCGTCCGGTCCAGCCAAACTCACGATTGGCGGCTCTGGCGATATTGCCATCGGCCAAGTCAATGGGCCGTCGGATGTCAGCATTGGTGGCTCGGGCGATGTCCAGCTCGCTGATGTCAAAGGGCCTTTTGTCGCCAAAATCAACGGCTCGGGCGATATCACCGCTGGAAACATCGAAGGCGGTGCAATTGTTTCCATTTCAGGGTCAGGGGACATTATCATTGGCCAGATCGACGGCCCGTCATCGGTTAGAATATCTGGCGGCGGGGATGTCGACATAGATGGTGGTCGTGCTGAAAATTTCCGCATCTCCATTGCCGGGTCCGGCGATGTCAATTTCGGCGGGACATCAACCAATCTTGACGTCACCATTGCCGGGTCCGGCGATGTAAGTGTTGCCAAAAACGAGGGCAGCCTGAAGACCCAAGGCGATGGCACCGTACGCGTCGGCGACAAGACTTACCGCCGCAAACGCTAAATTAACCAAGGCAAAATTAACTAAGGCCCTGTTGCTGTTTCCTGCCCAGACTGGCAGTCAAGGCCCCTAACCCTTGAACGGGAAATCATTATAATCACCCGATAACAGGGGTTCGGGGGGATACCTTGGCTATGCGCCTGTTACGTTCGGTTGTTTTTGGTTTGGGCGTCTGCGCGATGGCAACGTTCGGCGCTGCTGCGCGCGCGAATGAGAATCACCCCGCGGTGACACC
This sequence comes from Pseudomonadota bacterium, assembly GCA_038522945.1. GTDB lineage: Bacteria > Pseudomonadota > Alphaproteobacteria > Caulobacterales > Parvularculaceae > MED-G105. The sequence continues at coordinate 403,203 of JBCBJV010000002.1, read as the reverse complement.
ACCCTCCTCAATTACTGCAATACAAACGAGTGGCGCTGAGGAGGCGCCAATTGCAGCGCCCTCCTCTGATGCGTCTACCGATAGCCCTCCTGTCGACTTTGATTTCTATAAGCCAAGTTTCGTACCTACACGGATTGATACTTCTGAAGCGCCAACCATAGACGGCGCTCTCAATGAGGCCGTCTGGTCAAGGGCTGCTGTCGTCGACACGTTCTATCAGGTGGAACCGGTAGAAGGCGCTCCCCCAGGCCAGGAAACACACGCGTATATTCTCTATGATGAACGCAATCTCTATGTGGGCATTTATGCCTATGATACCGAGCCTGAGCTTATCCGTCGCGCCCTCCTCGCCCGAGATGGCCCCTTGCGCGACGATGATGGGGTACGGATCATTATTGACAGTTTTGGAACCGGTCGCGACGGCTATTTCTTTGCAACGAATGCCAACGGCATGCGCAATGATGCTCTTGTCGAAAACAACAATACGTTTCGAAATCAATGGAACACGATTTGGAATGTGTCAGCCAAAGTGGTGGAGGATGGCTGGATCGCGGAGTTTCAGATCCCGTTTCAATCGATTTCCTTCGATGCCAGCCTTGAAGATTGGGGTTTTCAGATTATCCGTACCGTCAGGCGGACCAACGAGGAAATCCGCTGGTCCAATGTCGATCAAACAAGGGGTCGGATTGACCTGACCAATACCGGTAACATGTCGGGGATTAAAGATATCACCTCAGGCGTTGGGCTCGAGGCGCAATTGTTTGTGACCGGATCAACATCCTACGACTGGGAAGCAGACAGTATCGACGGAGACCTTCGCCCGAGCGGCAATATTTTCTACAAGATAACGCCGTCGCTGACGGGCTCGTTGACTTTTCTACCGGACTTTTCCGACGCCCCGCTGGATGCAAGGCAAGTAAACACCGGCCGGTTTTCGCTTTTTTTCCCTGAAACACGGGACTTTTTCCTCCAAGACGCTGCGGTATTCGAGTTCGGCGGCCAGATCTACAGAAATAACTCTAACGGATTGCCGTTCTTTTCTCGTAATATCGGCATTGTGGATGATCAGCCAACGGATATTCTCGCCGGTGCCAAAATCAGCGGCAAGGCGGGGCCTGCCAGTGTTGGGGTTATTTCTGCACTGACGGATTCTGTCGGCAGCGTTGACGAGCAGGTCCTTAGTGCTGCGCGGGTCTCAATCCCTGTTCTTGCCGAGTCCAAAGCCGGCTTTGTCTTGACCCATGGCGACCCCTTGGGCGAGGCAGTGAACACGGTCGCGGGTGCTGACTTCCAATACCGCAACACGACAAAATGGCCCGGGGTTCTAACCGTGGATGCGGCTTACTTGCGCAGCATTGATGATCCCAATGATCCCCTCCTAAATGGAGAGGCAGTCTCCGACGATATGATATCGTTCCGCGCGGCTTATCGCAGTCAACGCTGGAACTGGACAGCCAATGGGCGGGAGATTGGCGAGGACTACCGACCAAGACTTGGATTTTCCAACCGGCAAGGCATCAGGCGCTACCGCACAAATGGTTGGCGTACGTATCGCCCACAGGACAGCTATATCCGCCAGGCAGAGACCGGAGCCTTTGTTGTCGCCGTCACCGATCTCGACGACGAGGTGCTCGACCGATTCTGGGGCGGTTGGATCTTTGCGGAAAATAATGACGGGGACGAATTTTTCGCCAATACTGAATTCGGCTTCCTCGATATCCGAGAACCCTTCGATTTGGCGGGCGAAGTTAGGGTCGACGCGGGCGAATACACCTCGCGGGAACATCGCGTAGAACTAAGCTCAACACGCGCACGCCCCTTTGGTGTCCGCGGTGAGTTTGCTTGGGGCCGTGTTTTCGACGGCAATACTCGGCAACTGAGCCTTGGTTTTAGCTTGCGGCCGAACCGCCATCTCAGCATAGGTGCCGACTATAATTATAACGAATTCGATTTGCCAAATGGTGACATTGGCATCCACGTGATCGCGCTCGATACGACTGTTGCGTTCACCCCTTGGATGAGTATGGCGACGGACATCCAATACGATAACATCTCCCAGAATTTCACATTCTTCAGCCGGTTCAGCTGGGAGCCGCGACCTGAAAATGAGATCTTTGTTTCCCTCGGCCATTCAGCCATCATAGATCGCGAACGCGTGCCTGGTAGTTTCCGGGCGCAAGGAACCAGCCTTGCCCTTCGCCTCGGTCACACTTTACGCTTTTAGGGCATGGTCGCTTCAAAGGAACGGGGCACTTATCGGAAATGGGCCGCTAAGGCCCGCCAAGCGCCCTCATTAGCTTGCGCGCCTCCTCCGGTACTGGTAAGCGACCGCAAAATCCGCGTCAGATCAATCTGAAAACGTAAGGCGTTCGATAACCGATGAAAATCAATGGCAATGAAGTCCGTGTCGGCAATGTTATTCAGCACCAAGACAGCCTCTGGATTGCTGTCAAGACCAACGCCGTTAAACCAGGCAAGGGTCCGGCTTATAATCAGGTTGAGCTGAAGAACCTGCTTGACGGGCGCAAGCTGAATGAACGCTTCCGTGCCTCGGAAACGATTGAACGGGTCCGCTTAGAACAGCGCGACCACACTTACCTATATGAAGAGGGCGACCTGCTCGTCTTTATGGATGGCGAAAGCTATGAGCAGATCTCCATCGCGAAAGACATGATCGGGGAGCGGGCAGCATTTCTACAGGATGGCATGCAAGTAATCGTGGAAAGCCATGAAGGCCGACCAATTGGCGTTCAGCTCCCTGAACATGTGACCCTGGAAATCACCGAGACGGAACCGACTGTGAAGGGACAAACCGCTTCAAGCTCGTACAAACCGGCTATCGTCGACAACGGTCTGCGCGTGATGGTCCCACCCTACATCACACCCGGCGAGAAAATCATTGTGCACACGGAGACGATTGAATTCGTCAAGCGCGCTGACTGATTTTGCCGCGATCTAACTGTCATTGCCTTGAAAATGCGCCAGTCCCAATGGGAACTGTGCTCCTGTTGCAGCACTCGTCTCAATAACTTGAAAAGCGCGCGGTCTGAAGTTTTGTAATGCGGCTGGGACTATGGTGTCCTCCCTCGCATTGGGGACCCCACGTCAAACGACGTATTGAGGGCGGCATTTAACAGGTCGAAGGACACTCATCGTGTTTGGCGTGTACAGAACATTTTTGGCGCTCGCCGTTATTGTTCACCATCTATTGGCGATTCCATTACTCGGGCACTACGCAGTCCATGGGTTTTTCATTTTAAGCGGCTACCTGATGACCCTTATCATGGCAAACTCATATGGGCACTCGCCGAGAGGGATTGGTGCGTTTGCCACGAACCGCTTTTTACGACTCTTTCCGGCCTACTGGGTCATCTTAATTATTTCTATACTGATTTTTCTCTGGGTGGGGGATAAAAATGTCCAAGGCTTTCGTTTCGTCATGGGACTACCCGACAGTTTTTTCCTGTGGCTTCAAAATCTGTCCCTGGTCTACGCCAACGTGAAGCCAAGCTTGGTGCAACCGAGAATAGCTCCGCCAACATGGGCGCTGACCGTCGAGCTCTTCTATTATTTTCTGATTGCGGTTGGCGTATCGAAATCAAAAAAAACGACGGTGGCCTGGTTGTCAATCAGCGTGATATACATGCTGGGCACTTATATAGCTGGCCTAAATTATGACCACCGATACGCAACATTGCCGGCTGGGTCGCTCCCCTTCTCAATCGGAGCTACTATTTTTCATTACAAAGACAAATTTGCATTGGTACAGGAAAAGCTGTCGACCACAAGTTCGGTGATTGGTCTATACGTTTTATTTTTGTCAAATGTGGGCGCATGTATTCTCGTCCAAAGGTTTACGGCCAATTCGTTAATCGGCGAAATCTCCTATTTTCTGAACTATATACTCAACGCTGGATTGATCATCGCCCTAATTCCAGGGAGGGTTAGCATAGTCAGTAACAACTGGGACAAGTTTATCGGCGACTTCAGTTACCCGATTTATCTGGCCCATTGGCAATTGGCCCTTTTGGCTTCAATGCTGATCTTTGGGGAACCGCTAAACGGCCTGAACCTAAATGGCTTGATCGTTTTCATCGCCACACTGATCCTTTGCGGAATTTTATCGTTGGGCCTCATTTACTTCGTCGACAGGCCAATTGAAAAGATCCGCCAACGCATCAAACGGCGGCGCATTACTGCCCAAGAGACGAAGTTCGTACAACCAACGCAATCCTCAAGAACTGCAGAGAGCATTTAGATGTTCGTCAAATTCCCTTTGACAGGATAATTTTGAATGAGAAGGAGGAGGCCGACTCGTCGCTCGCCTTTTTGGTGACGAATAAGAACCGACGCCCTGTAGAGTGGGCTGTGTTCTTTACGCGCCGCGCCGCCGCAGAAGTAAGAACAGCAAGATTATCGCGATGATTGGCGAACCCACTAGGAAAAGCGTTACAGCTAATGCGCCACCAGCCGTGACTAGGCCTATTACCGTTCCAATCAGGCCAATGATCAGCCCAAGGACCGTTGCAAAAAGGCCGATAACAATCCCTCCGAGCCCACCATACCCGGCACCGAGAGACTCTACGATCGTCAGTTGCGGGTCGGCAAATGCGTAGGCAGCAACGGAAAGCCCCGCGCCAGCCAGTAAAAAAATGATAATCGGTAGAAAAACCCAAAGCATGCCTGAGCTGCCACTTGAATATCCATCACTCATTGGGAACCCCCGTCCTTTCAGTTGAAATCAGTTTTTCTTGAGTGGGTAATTAGCGATACGCGCTGGATACGGACATAAGTTTGGGCCCCAACAGCCCATCGGATCAAGGCGGCTCAGCGCAGGCCAGCATCGACTGGTCTCGAAATGACCGCTCAAGAAGGGTGATTTTGGTCAATCTTTTTGTAAGGGGCATTTTGTATTGTGCCATTTGGGCTGGTTTGGTACCCCGCGTGATCAATGCACGCTTTGGGAAATGAAATGGCCACGCGGCGCACATCATCAACAACCGTCAGACTAGGGAGTTCTCCCAACTCCCCGCGCGCATGGCAGCGAATGCTATCAGGTCGCCGGCTTGACCTGCTCGACCCCTCGCCCATGGATGTGGAGATTGAGGATATTGCCCATGGCCTTGCGCGCGTTGCCCGCTGGAATGGTCAGACCAAAGGCCCTCTGCCGTTCTCCGTTGCGCAACATTCGGTGATTGTTGAGAGTTTTTGCGCTGAACTTGCACCAGACTGGCCAGCGAGATGGCGGCTCGCCGCCTTGCTCCATGATGCACCGGAGTTTGTCATTGGCGATATGATCAGCCCGTTTAAGGCCGCCCTCGGCGAGGGGTATCGCACCATTGAAGCAGGGCTCCAGCAGGCGATCCATTTAAGGTTCGGATTGCCGGCGGAACTGCCCCGAGTTGTCGAAAAGACAATCAAACGCGCCGACCGGGCGAGCGCCTACTTTGAAGCAGTGCAGTTCGCCGGTTTTTCCCTTACCGAAGCCCACGATTTGTTCGGTCCGCCAAAGGGGCTCGGTGCAATTGAAATCGCAGTTCAGACAACCGACACGGCCCAATCATCCTATCTCAGGCGATTTCACGCGTTGCTTGCTGATCTGGATGGGACAAACTGATCCCACCCCCCAAAAAATCGCCCAAAATCGGGTCACAGCAGCGCGACCTCAACCGAGTGTGAAGCTTTTGTTTCTTTTAATTGAAACCAAAGGACGGCACATTGCAGCCATGTTGATAATTAGTTCTCTTGAGCGCGCGATCGACGCTTTCGATCGCCACAAGCCTACCCGGGCGATTTCCCTTCTTTCCGAGGAAGAGGAAGTGCCGGTATTTCCGGGCATGACTGACGCGAGCCATATGCGTCTTTATGTGGAGCAGGAAAGCTGCGCGGCTGCGATCAGCGCAGCGGCGAAGGCGCGCGCGCATGACCTCGTTGAATTTGCCAAAAACTGGGACGGCCAAGGCAATCTCTTAATCCATTGTAAACGCGGTGTCGCCCGGTCTACGGCAGCCGCATTGATTGTATTGTGCGTGATGGAACCCGATACGCCTGAAGAGATCCTTCTAGCAAAGATTAGGCGCGCGGCCCCCCACGCTGATCCGTGTCCGTTGTTTGTAAACTATGCCGATGACATTCTCGGCCGCAACGGGCGGATGATCGATGCCGTTGAGGATCTGGGCCCGCCGATTACGGTGATTTCAGCACCGCCTGCGACGATCCAGCTGGCCGCCTGAGAAAGCTTTGACCGTGCTGATGGCGCCCATATCGATCCCGATACACGCGCTTGTCAGGGGCTATGGGTGCGGTAAGGATCGCCCGACAAAGCAGCAGCCAACACCTTTGACATAACCGTCGGCAATTCGGCCGCGTCCGGCCCAATCCACTCGGTTTCCTTAGGACGGCGCCATCCGGTGGGGGCCGGCGCTATCTTGACCGTCAGTACTAGGTGGAAATGAGTAAAGGTATGACTGATTTCCCCAGCGGTTTGCCAATCATCCGTGGCAGATATAATTTTGGTGAGTAACTCACTATCGCTGACGGCTTCGCTTTTGGTTTGCCAGGACGAGCCGGGAAAGCCAAGCATACCGCCAAGCAACCCCTTGTCCGGGCGACGTTCCATCAAGACGTCGCCATTGGACCGCCGAACCACATAGACAAGGCCAGTGCGCGTTGGTTTTTGTTTCTTAGGCGATTTCACCGGAAAAACCTCAGCCCTTCCCTCGCGGTGAGCTCGGCAGTGTTTGTTAAACGGACATAACAAACACGACGGGTTACGCGGGGTACAGATTGTTGCCCCCAAATCCATCAAGGCTTGAGCAAAATCGCCTGACCTTTCTTGCGGCCAAAGATCGTCCATGGCATCGCGCACTTCAGATTTTGCCTTTGGTAGGGGAGTTTGTATTGCAAAGAGCCTGCTCGCTACTCTCTCTACATTGCCATCAACGACAATTGCACGACGATCAAAGGCAATGGCGGCAATGGCTGCTGCCGTGTACGGACCAACACCTGGAAGGGCGAGAAGCTCATCTTCAGTTGAAGGGAATTGACCGCCAAAGTCTTCCGTCACCACAACAGCACATTTGTGGAGGTTTCGAGCGCGAGCATAATAGCCAAGACCCGCCCAGGCGCCGAGCACTTCTTCAATCGGGCTCGCGGCAAGATCCTCAACGCGGGGCCACCTTGTGAGAAACACTTCATACCGCGGCGTAACCGTGGCCACTGTGGTTTGCTGTAGCATGATCTCCGACATCCACACGCGATAGGGATCGGGCCGCTTGCCACGCTTGATTTCCGATGGACTGACGCGCCAGGGCAGAGCGCGCGCCGCCCCATCATACCAGGTCAAAAGTGCGCCGGAGACATCCGCGTTTTCAGACACAGCAGACTCAGACACAGCAGACTTGGGAACTTTTTTTTGAGGAAGGCTCATAGCGCCCGTGATGACGGTCGCCGAGGTGACGGGGAAGATCAAGGATTGTCGCATCGATGAACGCCGCGTACCTTTTTGTCTATGTTCAGAACCCGACCCGTCCGCAAACCGCCACCGGCCGTGCGCAGATATTCCCGCGACATTCTCGCCCGGGTGGCAAGGTCAACCCGGTATGTGGACCCGACCCTGGCGGAGAAATGGCCTGATATCGTTGGGGCAGATATTTCAGCTATTTGCCGACCCGGACGCTTGTCGGGCGGACGACAGGGCCGCACTCTGGAAATCCACGTAAATTCGAGCGCGGCGGCAGCCGCCGTTGAATTCAACGAGCGTGCAATCATCGACAGCCTAAACGAGTATTATGGGCCGGGCGTGATCGGCCATGTCCGGGTCCAGCGGGTTTCAGGCGGCCCTCCTGCGCCCTCGCGCGGAAATGCCCCCCTGCTCGGCCGCTTTCGTCGGTAGTGTGCGCTTTCGTTTTCCGCCCGAAAAGGCTATCCATCACGAAAATTTGTCCCGCACAGACCGCTGACGCCGTTAAAGTGGTCTGCGTAACTACTTGAAGGAACTGCAATCCATGGTCGCCAATACCGCTTTCCGCGCTGCAAAACTCACCCTCGCTGCATTTTCAATGACAGTTCTGGCGGCTTGCGGCGGCGCCGAATCGAAGTCGACCAGCGATCCTTCCGCCACCGCGAATACCGCACCGGGTAAAAAAGACAACGCCCCACTCCACGCGCACGCGGGCGTTCTGGCCAATGATATGGTCATCGGCAGCGCCGATGCCCCAATTACTATTGTTGAATACGCATCGGTCACCTGCCCCCATTGTGCGACCTTCCACCAGACAATCCTCCCCGAAATCAAGGAAAAGTATGTGGAAAACGGCCAGGTGCGCTTTGTTTTCCGTGAGTTTCCAACGGCCCCGGTTCGGTTTGCGCTTATCGGATCGGTCATGGCCCGCTGTGCCGCCGACAAGGGCGGACCGGATGCCTATTTCGCGGTCCTAGGGGCTCTTTTCAAAGATCAACGGGGCTGGATCTACGGCCAGGATCCGAAAGCAGAGCTCCTAAAGATCGCCTCCCAAGCCGGCATGGACGAGGCCGCGTTCGACACCTGTCTCCAACGCCAGGAACTTGTGGATCTTATCAATGAAAATACCCGGATCGCGTCTGAGGACTTTAAAATTAACGGGACACCAAGCTTCCTGTTGAACGGCGAAAAGCTAAACGCCAACTCCGTCGAAGCCTTTGAAAAAGCGATTGATGCCGCGCTCGCCAAAGAGACATCTGGCGAAGGCTGATCCAAATTCACATTGCGGCATCAGGCAAAGCGCGTCCGCTCACAGAGCCTTTGCGTCCCCTTTTCACTTGGCTGCTGAAACCTGGCCAAAAGCGGGAGAAATTCCATTCTCGCGTCGAAACGGCCATTGATCTTCACGTGTGGAAAACGTCTTTCCCGTTGTGGAAACCTCTCCAACCGTCCAAATTGCTCGCCGGATAGAATCAAGTGCTGGTGGGGACTTAGGTGAAAGGCAAGACTTGGGGGTGTTAGCCTTTCGGGGTTGGCTTTGCGTTCAATTGGTGCGCTGAGCCTCATTGGGATTAATACGAAGTGAAATTCACAAATCTTCGTCTGGTGGGATTCAAGTCATTTGTTGACACCACCGATTTTGACATCCGTGAAGGCTTGACCGGTATCGTTGGGCCAAATGGTTGCGGCAAGTCCAACCTGCTCGAAGCGTTGCGCTGGGTCATGGGCGCGACGTCAGCCAAGGCTCTGCGCGGCGGCGGCATGGCTGATGTCATCTTCGCGGGCACGTCCATGCGGCCGGCGCGAAACTGGGCTGAAGTCACGCTGACACTCGACAACTCTGACCGCTCGGCGCCCGCGGAATACAATGAAAATGAGACCATCGAGGTCTCCCGGCGGATCGTTAAACAAGAAGACGGCACCCAATCGATCTATCGGATCAACGCAAAAGAAGTACGGGCTAAGGACGTTCAGCTACTCTTTGCGGACGCCTCGACGGGGGCAAACTCGCCAGCCCTCGTGCGTCAGGGACAAATCTCTGAGCTGATCAACGCTAAGCCCCAAAACCGTCGGCGCCTACTGGAGGAAGCAGCCGGAATTACCGGCCTTCACACACGCCGCCATGAGGCAGAATTGCGCCTTCGGGCCGCTGAACAAAATCTTGAACGTCTGGAAGACGTGACGGGCGAACTGGAAACCCAAAAAACCGCCCTTCAGCGCCAAGCCCGTCAGGCGACACGTTACCGTAACCTTTCCGGCGACATTCGGCGAACAGAAGCAGCCGTTTCTTATCTGCGCTGGAAGGAGGCGACGGACGCCAAGACCGAGGCCGACAGCAATCTCGCCGAAGTGGGTGAAGCCATTGAAACCACTGCCCGTGCCGCTGTTGCAGCCGCGACGGCGCAACAGTCCGCTCACGACGCAATTACGCCGCTTCGGGAAGAAGAAACCCGTGCAGCTGCCGCACTTCACCGTCTGACAGTTGCTAAAGAAGGTCTCGATGAGGAAGCTGCCCGCGCAAAAGCAGAATTAGAGCGGCTCGTTGCCGAGCTTGAGCGACTGGATGGAGACATCGAACGCGAAACCGTTCTGCACACAGACGCTGCCAATGCAATTGAAGCGCTTGCTCACGAAGAGACCGGGCTTAAGGCGCGCGAGAATGCCGAAGCGAGCCGCCTTGAGATTGCAGAACGGGAAATGACCGAACGCCAGGAGCAGGTCGCGGATCTGGAGCGCACCTTCGAGGCTGAAAGTGCACGCGTCGCCGAGACAGAAGCACGCCGCAAATCGGTCCAGCAGGCGATCGGAGATACGGAAAACCGGATCGCCCGCCTTGCCCGCGAAATTGAAAATCTCGGCGAGGAAAAAACGCGCCTTGCCTTAACCGACGAGCAACGCGCGGAGTTTGTCCGGGCTCAGACTGCTTTTGCCGCCGCTCGCGAGGCCGTCGAGACGGCAGAAGCAACCCTCCAGCGCGCCGAGGAACGTCGCACGGAAGCCGAACTTACCGAGCGAGCCAAGCGCACACCGCGCGATACTTCTGCCGAAGCGTTGAGCGAACTCAAAGCCGAATGCGACGCCCTTCAGCGGGTTGTCAGCACCCAATCTGATGGCGAATGGTCGTCTGTCTTCGATGCGGTATCGGTTGTGCCTGGGTATGAAAACGCACTTGCGGCTGCGCTCGGCGACGATCTTGATGCTTCCGACGATGCGCAAGCGCCAACCCACTGGTCCGCGCCGGACGCAGACCTTGTCCTGTTGGATCTGCCCATCGGCGCTGCGCCCCTGTCGCGGTTTGTCAGAGCTCCAAATGCTCTCACAGCACGCCTTTCCATGATCGGCATTGTGGACCGGATGTCCGGCCCAAGACTTGCGCGCTTGTTGAAGCCAGGCCAACGGCTGGTGTCGGCGGAAGGTGACCTCTGGCGATGGGACGGGTACGTCTCAAAAGCGGAAGCTAAAAGCGCTGCAGCGGTTCGCCTTGAACAACGCAACCGACTGGCCGCGTTGCAGGAAGACCTGACAACTGTCCGGGATCGGGCAGAAGCGGCCAGGGCCGCCTATGAAGCTGCTCAGCAGAGCCTTGTCGATGCACAAGCCTCAGAAAAAACCGCACGCCAACATAACCGCGAAGCGCGAGATCTTTCGGAAACGGCCCAACGAGCCCTCACCGTGCTGGAACGTTCCCACGAACGGGCTAATGATCGCATTGCTGCGATCGAGACCACCCTGGAACGGTGCGACAGTGATCTTGTTCCGCTTAAAGAGCAATTAGAGACGCTCCGGGAGGAACTCACTGGGTTTGAAGCCTCAGTCGATCTCCAGGAGGCGCTCACAAGAGTTCGTGAGAGCGTCAACCAGGCTCGCGTCGAAGCCACCGAAGCGCGGGCGGCGCACACAGATCTTGCCCGAGAGGCAGACATGCGCACACGCCGTCTCAATGAGATCGCGAGGGAACGCGGCGTTTGGACGACGCGCTCTGAGACCGCACAAAACCGCGTCACCGACTTGAAATCACGACGGGAGACGAGTGAGGCAAGCCGAAAGGCCGCCTCAAATGCACCGGCAGCCATCGAAGAAAAACGTCTTGCCCTCTTAGATCAAGTGGCCAACGCAGAAACGACACGAAACGAGGCAGCCGACGCGCTCGCAACGGCCACAACCCATGCTCAGCAGACGGACCATGCGGCAAAGGCGGCTGACGCTGCCTCAAGCGAGGCGCGAGAGTTGCGCGCCCGGTTCGAGGCGCAAGCTGAAAGCGCTATTGCCCGTGTGGAAGAAGCCACTGCGCTCGCCATGGAAACATGCAATGCCAATCCGGAAGCGCTTCTCGAAATCGCGGAAATCAAAGATGAGGCGAACCTGCCCGCGAAAGAGGACGTTGAACGCAAGCTAGAGCGCTACAAACGCGAGCGGGAAAATCTTGGCGGCGTTAATCTGCGGGCGGACGAAGAATTGACCGAGATCGCTGAGCGCTTGGAAGAAATCACCGTGGAGCGCGAGGACTGCGAAGCCGCGATCCGCAAACTTCGCTCGGCTATTGGAAGTCTAAACCGGGAAGCACGCGAGCGGCTCAACGCCGCGTTCGAAACAGTTAATAACAACTTCCAATCGCTCTTTACACGGCTGTTTAATGGGGGCCAGGCCGAGCTCCGGCTTATTGACTCTGACGACGTGCTAGAAGCAGGGCTTGAGATCTTTGCCTCACCGCCGGGCAAAAAGCTTGCTTCCATGTCGCTCATGTCCGGCGGGGAACAGGCTCTGACGGCTACGGCGCTTATCTTTGCAGTCTTTATGGCGAACCCAGCGCCTGTCTGCGTTCTCGACGAGGTGGATGCACCCCTTGATGATGCGAACACAGACCGTTTCTGCCGTTTGCTGAATGAAATGGTACAGCAGACAGAAACCCGCTTTATCATCATTACACACCATGCTCTTTCCATGTCGCGCATGGATCGACTGTTTGGTGTGACAATGATCGAACGCGGCGTTTCCCAACTGGTGTCAGTGGATCTCAACAGGGCGGAACAACTCGCTGCGGCGGAATAACAATCAGTTTGAATGGAGAGCACGCGAATTCTCTGGCCGTTAGCAATCCACCTTGCCCTGATTGGAAGCCTTTACGCGTGGTTGACTTTCGAGCGAAAGGTCGCCGTCAGCCGCGGCGACGCGAAAATGTCTGACTACAGATTATTCGAAGGCGAAACGGAACGGGCACGCCTTATTGCGAACAGCATTTCTAACCAGTTCGAATTACCGACCGTCTTCTACCCTCTCGGGCTTTACTTGATGGCCACGGACAAGGTCACGCCCATTTATCTGGGGCTTGCTTATCTTTTTGTCCTTGCCCGCATTCCCCATGCGCTCATTCATGTCCTCTCGCCGGATGTCGCCCTGCGCGGAAATGTTTTCACTGTTAATTTCCTTGCCCTTGTCGCCATGTGGGCGGTGTTTCTGTTTGAAAACCTCTTCTCCTGACCGTCTTTACCGAGGAAGAATCCACGGCTTAAGGGAATCACTAATGACGATGCCACCACGACAAACCCCGTGGCGTCTCGCCGCGCCTGAAAATTTAGAGAAAAAACAGTACCTTATACCGGAAAAGCTTCGCTTGACGCTGCGCTGCAGCGCCGTTAAGTTCCGCGCCGATTCAAGGGCGTGACATTCGAGCACGCTCATCTCCAGGCAAGCTTCATGGCGCATCACGCCGACAAGCAAGAACCGCCGTCGCTCGAGGATTTCGCTGAGCGTCTGGATACCGCTCAACGCGGGACCACAGACGCCGAAGCCGCGAAGCGAGGACAAGCCATGGGACAAGGGTTTCGTCTCGCGTCGGAGCTTTTGGCCGCAATGCTGGTGGGTCCAGGCCTGGGATGGGTGGTTGACCGATTTGCTGGCACATCGCCCTGGGGCCTTTTGGCAGGGATCTTTATCGGGTTCGCTGCTGGCGTCATGAACGTCGCCCGCGCCATGCAGACGCCGGGCGAGGAATTTGACGGGGACAACAATAAGAACGGTCCGGCATCCGACGGATCCGAATGAGGCATTGAGATACGATGAAGGGCATGCAAGCCGCCGGGCCGATGGAACAATTTGAGATTGTTCCACTTATTCCGCTCACATTGGGCAATCTCGACATCTCGTTCACGAACTCGACCCTTTGGATGATGATCTCCATTGCGGTCGCCGTCGTGTTTTTCCTGTCTGCGACCCGATCACGAGCCCTGATCCCCGGTCGGCTCCAGTCCAGCGCCGAGGTCCTCTACGAATTCGTTGCGGATATGGTGCGCGGCGCAATCGGCCCTGAAGGCATGAAGTTCTTCCCGTACGTTTTTACGCTGTTCATTTATATCCTGCTCGCTAACATTCTGGGGCTGTTCCCCTCGATCCCGGGCGTGAGCCATACATTCACAACCACAAGTCATATTGCTGTAACGCTTGCGCTGGCCTTGCTCTCGATCACCATCGTAATTGTTTACGGGTTCTATAAGAACGGCCTTGGCTTTCTAAAACTCTTTGTGCCGTCCGGCGTCCCGGCCTGGCTTCTGCCGCTGATCGTTTTGATCGAGTTTGTTTCGTTTCTGTCACGCCCGCTCTCGCTGGCGATCCGGCTTTTTGCGAACATGCTTGCCGGCCACATCATCCTGAAAGTGTTTGCTGGCTTCATCATTTCGCTCCTCGGCGCTGGCATCGCCGTCAAGTGGATCGCGATTTTCCCGTTCTTAGGCACGGTTGCCATTACTCTGTTGGAAATTCTGGTGGCTTTCCTGCAGGCCTATGTGTTCGCCATCCTCACCTGCATCTACCTGAATGACGCGGTGAATGTCGGCCACCACTAGGCACTAGACGATTTCCCTGTCGCGGCTCGGGGGCCGACCGTGACTGACAAGGGACAACAGGCTCAAAGACAAACGACAAACCATTAGGAGTTCACGTCATGGAAGCAGATGCAGCAAAACTTATCGGCGCCGGTATCGCCGCTCTCCCACTCGCAGGGGCTGGTGTTGGCCTCGGCATCATCTTCGGTAACTTCCTTTCGGGTGCTTTCCGCAATCCGTCAGCTGCAGCCGCAAACCAACAGACCCTTCTGCTGGCCTTTGCGCTAACGGAATTTACCGGTCTTCTGGGCTTCGTTGTCGCGATGCTGATCCTGTTCGTATTCTAATCGAACAGTTTCTATCTGGCGTAAGGCGATATCATGTCGCCTACGCCCTGGCGAATTTGCCAAAGTAAAAACGACGACCCAACGAACTCGCTTCCGACGAAAGGCCGACAGACCATGTCGCTCCTGATCCTACTCGCCTCAGCGGATACAGCCTCCGAAGCAAGCGCTTCGGGCGGTCTTCCCCAGCTGGATATGTCCACTTACCCAAGCCAGATCTTCTGGCTGGCGGTTACATTTGGCTTTCTCTACTGGATCATGTCGGCCTTTGTGCTGCCCCAACTGGGCGGCGCGATTGAAGAACGCCGGGACCGGATCGCCGACGACCTGGATCAAGCGGCCGACTTCAAGCGCCAGGCGGAGGAAGCAGAAGCCACCTACAATCAGGCACTCGCTGATGCCCGCGCCAAGGCGCAAGCCATTGCAGCTGAAACCCGCGCTGACCTTGATGCAGAAATCGCAGAAATGCAGGCCGAAGCCACCGAGCGAGCGGAAGCAAGCCTTGCCCAGGCGGAGGAGCGGATCGCCTCAATGAAGGCTGACGCGTCCGCCAAAGTCAAAGACGCGGCGGAAGACGTTACCCGCTCGATCGTCTCGGCACTGATCGATGAAACCCCTGCGGAAGACACCGTCCGCCAGGCTGTCGGCAAAGCAATTGGAGCCTGAGCTAAATGTCTGCATTCTCTTCGCTCATTACCTTGTCCATGGCAGCAGCGGCTGAGGCAGCTGAGGGCGAGCATAGCACAACGCCCCTTTTTGAGGACACCTCAACCTGGGTCAGTCTCGGATTTCTCGTGGTGGTTGGTCTGTTTGCCTATATGGGCGTGCACAAAACGCTCGCCTCGGCGCTAGATAACCGGTCGCGAAAGATCGCCGATGAGCTCGACGAAGCACGTCGCCTTCGCGAAGAAGCACAGGAACTGCTTGCCCAATATCAACGCCGCCAACGGGAAGCAGAAGAAGAAGCACAAGGCATCATCGATCAAGCCAAGCGTGATGCGAAACGCATGGCGGCTGAGACCCGGGACAATATAAACGAACAAATCGAGCGCCGTGCGAAAGCAGCCGAAGACAAGATTGCCCGGGCTGAAGCGCAAGCCATTGCAGAAGTGCGTGGCCAAACCGTGGATCTTGCCGTCGACGCCGCTGGCGATATCATCCGCTCTCGGATGGATCAAGGTGCAAGAAGCGCACTTGCCGAACGGGCCATTGATGATCTGCGTAGCAAGCTGAATTAGACCACGCTGCCGCTCGAGACAGGCGCACTTACATGCTCTCCGTTGCTACCGACGATGGGTCCGGGCATCGCCTCGGTTAAGTATCCAGCCTTCACTGCCATCTGCTCACAAAGAATATCAAGCGGCACGGAGATCCCTTCTGGCTGTACAATCCGCACATGGTAGCGCTTTAACTTCCGGGCGTGGCTCGCCCCGCAGGAATGGGCAATCATAGCGACGTCTTTGCGCATTTTCTCTACGTAGTTTGCAACTCGTCCGGATTTTTCTGTTGGATCAAGTCCTGCCTGTAGATGGGGCTTGTGGCTGGTGACGCCCGATGGGCAGTTATTGGTATGGCATCGCATCGCCTGAATACAACCAATGGAGAACATGAATCCCCGAGCTGTATTCACTGAATCAGCTCCGGCACAATACGCCCATGCAACTTCCGCTGGTGTCACGAGCTTGCCAGCCGCGATAACCTTGACGCGGCTCTTCATGCCGCGCCGTTCAAGAATGTCCACCAACATAGGTAAGGCAATTTTCAGTGGCAAACCGACATTGTCTATCAGCGACATCGGGGCCGCCCCGGTGCCCCCATCACCGCCGTCTATGGTGATAAAGTCGGGCGCGAATTTGTCTCCCCTCACCTCAATTGCATCACAAAGCTCATCAATCCATCCGTATGCCCCTACCGCAGTTTTTATGCCGGTGGGCAATCCGCTGACCTGGCGGACGCGCTCCACAAAATCAAGAAGCTCGCCAACATTGTTGATCTCCGGATGACGGTTTGGCGATATGGAGTCAGTATACGGCCGAATGCCTCTGATCTCTGCAATTTCAGCATTAACTTTATCTGCAGGCAGAATGCCCCCCTTGCCGGGCTTGGCCCCCTGGCTCAGTTTGACCTCAATCATCTTGACCTGGGGTCGGCTTGCAATTTCCCTTAGCTTCGCTTCATCCAAAGCCCCATCCTCGGTTCGACATCCATACTTGGCGGTGCCTATCTGAAAGATGAGATCGCAATCACCCTTCAGATGATAAGGCGAAAGTCCGCCCTCCCCGGTATTGAGCCAACAGCCCGCCTTGGAGGCGCCAACCGATAAAGCCTCAATCGCAGCGCGGGAGAGCGAGCCATAGCTCATGGCCGAAACATTCACGATTGATGAGGCGACATATGGGTTCGGTGTGTCAGGACCGAACTTCACAGGGACAGGCTCACGGGTCTCTTCATCGAGTTGCGGAAAAGCGCAATTGATGAAGATCGGTGTACCAACAACAGACAGGTTGCGCGTGGACCCGAACGGTTGAGTATTGCTTTCGCCTTTGGCCGATTTGCTGATCCAGTCACGCTCGGCCCTATTGAACGGCATTTCTTCCCGGTCCAGCGCGAAAAAGTATTGGCGGAAGAATTCACCCAGATAACTGAACAAATACCGAAATCGACCCAGCACCGGATAATTGTGGCGAATGGTGTCACGGGTCTGGCTCCGGTCGATAAAGAACAGCGCTGCAACGACAATAATCGCCAGACCGACGACAAAAACAAACAGGCCGGAAAAAAGGGTCAGCCCCCTAACTGCAAAGGCCCCAAAGTCTTCCATCGCGAACTCCCTTTCCTGACCAACTAAATTCAAGGTCAGGTTAAGTGAGCACGCTGATAGCGGCAATCGCGACTCGCAATTGGAAGAGATAAAACTGCAGGCACAACAGGGAATGCCCCGGCTAAAGGGTGCTGCCTATTCTGCAGCCTCTGACCTTGCGACCGTCGGCGTCCACCGCAAGACCGGCTTGCGGGCGGCGCTTGTCTCATCAAGGCGTCGCCTCGGGGCAAACTTTGGCGCGATCTTGAAGTCTTCGGTATCACCAGCCTTCGCTTTGCGAGCAAGAGCGTTCAGTGAATCGCAAAACTGGTCGAGCTCTTGGCGGGATTCAGACTCGGTGGGCTCAATGAGCATCGCACCCTTAACCACAAGCGGGAAATACATCGTCATTGGATGATATCCCTCGTCAATCATGGCCTTCGCGAAATCGATGGTTTCAATGTCGGTGTCTTTCAAGAATCGATCATCAAATAGCGCTTCATGCATACAGTGGCCGTCAAAGGCTGGTGTCAGCTCGGCCTTAAGCCGGGCAAGAACATAGTTCGCATTGAGCACTGCATCTTCCGACGCCTGACGAAGCCCGTCAGCCCCATGGCTCAACATGTAAGAAAGTGCCCGCACGAACATGCCCATTTGCCCGTGGAACGCGGTCATGCGACCGAAGGTGTTTGCTCCTTCCGCGCCATCGCTCGAGCCCGCCTCCCGGCGCGTTTCGACCAGATCGAACTTACCGTTTTGCTGAACGACAAATGGAATTGGAGCAAATGGTGCCAGTGCCGCTGACAAAACCGTCGGGCCAGACCCCGGGCCGCCACCGCCATGGGGTGTTGAAAACGTCTTGTGCAGATTAATGTGCATGGCATCAATGCCGAGATCACCGGGGCGAACCTTCCCAGCAATCGCGTTAAAGTTTGCGCCGTCGCAATAGAAATAGCCGCCCGCCTCGTGCACTGCATCCGCTATCGCACGAATATCGCGCTCAAAGAGCCCGCATGTATTGGGGTTGGTAACCATAATGCCAGCGACATCGGGCCCAAGCTTGGCCTTAAACGCCTCAAAGTCAACGCGGCCCGACGCATCGGCAGGAATGGAGTCCACTTTAAACCCACATTGAACTGCCGTTGCCGGATTTGTTCCGTGAGCTGATTCTGGTGCGAGTACACGTACTCTTGTGCCGGCCTCACCGCGGGCTTCCAGCGCTGCTTTAATCGCCATCATACCGCATAGCTCACCATGGGCGCCCGCCTTTGGTGACATGGCGACAGCTGGCATGCCCGTCATTTCCGTCAGCCAATGGGACAGCGTCGCGATAAGCTCGAGGGCGCCCTGCACCGTTGAAATCGGCTGAAGAGGATGGATATCTGAGAAGCCAGGTAGGCGTGCCATTTTTTCGTTCAGCCGCGGGTTGTGCTTCATTGTGCACGACCCAAGGGTGAACGGCCCCATGTCAATTGCATAATTTTTCTGTGAAAGCCGTACGAAGTGGCGCATGGCCTCCGGCTCAGAGAGCCCCGGCAGGCCGATATCGTCGTTGCGACGCAGATCGCCCAGGCGCGAGGGTATGTTTTTCGGTTCAGCAAGATCAACGCCCGTCGATCCGAACGCGTCCTTTTCGAAGATCAGTGTCTCTTCGATCTGAAGTGCCTTATTTCCGGAAAAGGTCTTATCGGACGCTGCCGCCTGTGAGGCTGGCGCAGGCGCTGTCGGTCGGCCTTGAGAGTTCATTGCCATGTCTTAAACTGCCTCTACCAGAGTTTCTTCTAAAGCATTTTTCAGGGCACTGATGTCTTCATCGCGCGTGCATTCTGTTGCGGCGATGACCAGCAAATTGTGCAACGCCTCTTCGTGGGGCCACAACCGATTGCCTGGCACACCAGCAAGGATGCCCTTTTCTGCGAGGGTCTCGACAATCTCGTGAGCCGGCTTCGGTAAGCGCACGGTAAACTCGTTGAAGAATTGCTCCGTAACCAGCTCAATCCCCGCCAAGGCGCTGATCGCATCTGCGGTCTTGCAAGCTGCTTCATGGTTCAACATCGCAAGGCGCCGGATCCCAACTTCTCCCAGGAGCGTCATGTGCACCGTAAACGCCAGCGCACACAATCCAGAGTTTGTGCAGATATTTGACGTCGCTTTATCCCGGCGGATGTGTTGCTCGCGGGTCGACAACGTCAAAACAAACCCACGCTGACCATCCGCATCCAGCGTTTCACCACAAAGCCTTCCGGGCATATGGCGAACGTATTTCTGCCGGGTCGCGAAAAGACCAACATAAGGTCCGCCGAAATTCAGGCCATTGCCGATTGATTGGCCTTCCCCAACGACAATGTCTGCTCCCATTGCGCCAGGGCTTTTGACCGCGCCAAGCGAGACAACCTCGGTAAATGCAACGATCAATAGCGCGCCTTTTTCGTGGGCGACCTGTGCGAGATCAGTTACGTCATGGATATTGCCAAAAACGTCAGGCGTCTGAACAATCACACAAGAGGTGTTTTCGTCGATCAGACCAGTCAGGTCCTCCGTCCCTGATGGCGTCGCATCCGCCACATCAACGCTATCTCCGACAAGTTCGGAATTGGTGCGTGTCACAGCGGCATAATGTGGATGAAGACCGCCGGAAAGGATCACCTTTGACCGTTTAGTGATGCGCCGTGCCATCAGAGCTGCCTCAGCGCACGCCGTCGAGCCGTCATACATGGAAGCATTTGCTACCTCCATGCCCGTCAGGGCGGCGACTTGGGTCTGGAATTCAAACAGGTATTGGAGCGTTCCTTGCGCGATCTCCGGTTGATAGGGCGTGTAGGATGTTAAAAATTCAGATCGCTGAATAATATGGTCCGCTGTTGCCGGGACATGGTGCTTGTAAGCGCCAGCGCCAACAAAAAATGGCCCGGATGACGCCGTCTGGTTTTTGGCGGCCATCGCACCCAGCTGGCGTTCGACCTCAAGCTCACCTGCATGATCAGGCAAACCGATGTCCGCATTCAGAGCATCAACGGGGACGTCCGAGAACAGATCATCAATTTTCTTCACCCCGATGACGCCAAGCATTTGCTGGCGGTCGGCCGGTGACAACGGCAAATAGCGCATCGTCAGTTGCTCTCCACAAACTCTTTGTAAGCCGCCTCGTCCATCAGGGCATCGAGTTCGGCTGAATTGCTAACCTTCAGTTTGACGAACCAGGCATCCGCCATGGGGCTGGCGTTCACTGCCGCCGGGTCTTCTACGATCCCGCTATTGATTTCGATGACTTCACCTGAGATCGGCGCATAGACATCTGATGCGGCCTTGACGGATTCGACAACGGCCATGTCATCAGACTGGGAAAAGGCTTTGCCGATTTCAGGTAACTCGACAAAAACCACATCGCCCAATTGCTCCGCGGCATGGTCTGTGATGCCGACGGTAACTGTCTCTCCGTCAATGCGGATCCATTCATGGTCTTTGGTAAATTTCATGGTCATGGCGATCTCCTAGCCGCGATAATACCGATGGGGAACGAATGGCATGTCGACAACGCTAGCCGGTTGCAATTTGCCACGAATACTCAAGTGAACCTTCGTACCAGTCGCGCTATGGTCGCGGTCGACGTATCCCATGGCGATCGGTCCTTCCGCCGAAGGTCCAAACCCACCGGACGTGATTTGGCCGATCTGCATGCCGTCGGCCGACATGATCTCGACCCCTTCCCGTGCTGGGGCACGTCCTTCTGGCTTAAGACCCACACGGACTTTTGTAGCGCCTTCTTCCAACTCCCGCAATATTTGATCCGCGCCCGGAAATCCGCCTTCCGCCCGGCGTCGTTTGCCAATAGCGAAGCTGATATTGCCTTGAACCGGCGTCGTTTCCGGGGTCATGTCATGCCCGTATAGACAAAGACCTGCCTCCAAACGGAGTGAATCGCGCGCCCCAAGCCCGATTGGTTCGACATCGTCACTGGCGAGCAAGCTTTCAGCGAACTGACGTGCGCCTGAAGATGGGACAGAGATTTCAAACCCGTCTTCTCCGGTGTAGCCGGAACGGGATACTGCCAGTTGGTGACCTTCCCAATCATAGGTACGCGCCGTCATGAATGTCTGTGTACTGACGCCAGAAACAACGCTTTCTAACACTGCCGCTGCCTTTGGGCCCTGCAGCGCAATCAAAGCGTTGTCTTTGAGTTCAATGAGGTCGGCCAGTCCGGTTAACTTTTCATTCAACAGTGCAAAATCATCCGCTTTCGTTGCTGCATTCACGACGAGGTAAAGCTCACCCTGGCGCTCTTCTTCAAATGGCCTTGTGATCATCAGATCATCAAGAACGCCGCCGTTCGCAGTAAGGAGAACGGAATATCGCAATCCACCCTTTTTCAACTTGACGATTTCACCGGGAACAAGAGTCTCAATTGCCTTGGCAATTTTTTGATGGGCGTCGTCATCGCCGAGACCTGTTTTCAATCGCAACAAGGCCTGGCCCATATGGGAAACATCAAAAAGCCCTGCCGCGTCCCGCGTATGCAGATGCTCTTTCATGATGCCGAGCGGATACTGCACAGGCATCGCGTATCCGGCGAACGGTACCATTTTACCGCCACGTTCCGTGTGAAGATCAAATAGAGGCGTCGTTAAGAGGTCGGTGTGGTTCATTTCCGCTCAGGCTCCCATGCAAACAGCCCACACGATGAAGCGTGCGGGGCCCCGGCTGTCATGGAACCTGAGAGATTTCACGACGCGCTTTGCGGTCGCTTACTCCTTCGGTAGACCGTCTCAAAAAGTGAGACCGTCATTTTCCAGCCTTAGTGCCGACGCGCGGTCCCTTGTGCCTGAGAGTTTCCGGGGCGGTTGCTCCTTCGGCGCCTGATTGCTTTCATTTTGGAAAAACAACCAAATCTCTCCCGCAGCGTGCGGCGATGCAGATCTTCTGCATCAAGTAAAATAGTTTATGGCCATGCGACCGGGAGTCAACGATTCGCGATGGCACATGCCAAACGGCACAGAAAGGCACCGATCTAGGCCGCCTTCTCGCTTTTCTTACATTCACTGCAGATGCCGCGGATCTCCAATTTGGCATTCATGACCTGAAAATCGGCGCCGCGAACACCAGGCGCGGCAAAGATGTCGAGCCCGTCGGTAGAAATCTCACTGACTTTGTCGCATTTGTCGCACAACAGGAACGCTTCCACCTCGTGGGGACCGCCGTGACTGCAAATAACAAAGGCGTTCCGTCCCTCAAGTTTGTGGATAAATCCCCGATGGGTTAGGGAATCAAGGGCGCGATAGACTGTCATTGGGGCCCGGACTCCCTTCGACTTTAGGTCGTCGAGGATCTCATACGCTTTCATGGGTTTGTCGTTGTGGGACAACGTCTCCCAAACAAGCAGCTCGTTCTTCCCCAGACCTTCCGGCGGAGAACAGGTATGCGCAGCCTGATGCTCCTTATGACAAGCCATGCCGCCCCCTTCAGTGAATGTCTGCTCGCCTTGCGACGTTATATCTATGTTATATCACATATTGGAAGAAAGGGGGGCATTGACCGGATTAGCCAAAGCTGTGTCCCTATAACCATCCTGCGTCTTCAAATATTGCCACCGCAAGCGGCTGATTCTCCCCTAATTCAGCGACAGAGAGATCGTCTTCGACAAATGTGCCCAATTTCGCAATTGGGCCGGTTGCTTCCACAGAGGTGACAACAGGGTATTCATTGTTTCCCCGCGCAAACGCGCTCTGTGAATTTTCTCGCAGCAGGAACTCGATCAAGGCCAAGGCTTCAGCCTTGTTGGGTGCATGCCTAGTCACGCCAAGACCGGAAATATTAACATGGGTGCCGGTGGTTTCCTGGGCTGGGAACAAGACACCGATTTTGCCGGCAATCATTTTGTTCTTGGCGTCGTCGCTCCCTACGTAGCGAGCCACATAGTAGCTGTTGACGATACCAAGATCACAATCGCCGGCGGCGACAGCTTCAATCTGAGCTGTATCATTTCCACTGGGACGACGTGCAAAATTCGCCACAATACCCGCGGCCCAATCGCGAGCAGCTTGTTCTCCATGGTTTGCGATCAAGCTGGCCAAGAGCGATTGATTGTAGACGTTCGATGACGATCGTACACAGATTTTTTCACCAAGGTCTGGTGATGCAAGGCCTAGATAATCGGTCAATCCTTCAGGCAGTCCGGCTGCTTTGTTGTAGATGATAATGCGTGCACGTTTAGATACGCCAACCCACAGGCCTTCCGGGTGCTGAAACTGTTCGGGCACCCGCGTCAGGATGGATTCTTCTTCAATAGGCTGAAACAGATCCTTTTGTTCAGCACGCCACAAGACGCCCGCGTCTGCGGTCATGAAAATATCTGCAGGCGAGGCCTCCCCCTCTCGAGCAAGGCGTTCAATGAGAGCATCCCCTCTCGCCTCAATAAGATTGACCTTAATCCCAGTCTCCTCGGTGAACTGACGAAACAGAGCCGAATCTGATTCATAGTGCCGACCGGAGTACACATTTACCTGTCCGTTTGGCTCAGTTGCCTCGGCATCAGGCCGCTCATCAGAACCACTGGGCGCGTCGATATCTCCGCAAGCAGTAAGCCACGCAGAAGCTGCAAGCACGAACAATAGGCGCACGATTTTTGTAGGAACCATTTTTCTCTCATTCCGTTGGAAAGGCTTAGCTAGATTCAACTGGTACTTTGTCAGTGGATGTCTCGGTCACCGGGGCGGAGGACAGCATACTTGCACCGACGTCAGACCCGCTCGCAACCGCTTTACCATCGGCAAAAAACCGAAGCCGTGGCTGAACAAATTCAGGAATAACATCCGTACCAATATCAAGAGGGATTTGGGACTTCGCCCGGAGCGTTTCCTCACTGCCTTGCGCGACCGTTGCATCACCGGCCACATCGCGCGGCGCGAGAAACACGGTAAAACTTTCCCCATTGAACCGACAGTCCACCACTCGGCAAGGCCCGCTAATGGCGGCTCGCACACTCACCCCTTCCGGCATGATCACACACGTATCCGCGTGCTCAACCGACGGGTTAACCGGAGCTACTTGCCCAAATCGGCTTCGATACGTGCCATTTTCGACGTCAACTTTGAGCGTCTGGGTGCCCGGCAGAAGCGATGCACCAGCAATTGATTTCGCATGGTGGGCCAAATCGAAAGTCGTGCCAATTTCCAGAATTGATCCTGCTGACATGACCGCAATGCGATCCCCCATCTCAATGGCCTCTTCGGGATCATGCGTCACCAGAACGGTTGGGATGTTCTGTGCCTTGAGCTGAAGGCGCAAACTCTCACGCAGGTTCTTTCGGCGAACAACATCGATGCTGGCAAATGGTTCATCTAGCAGCAGCGCACGCGGGTCTGTCACCATCGCGCGGGCGAGTGCCACCCTCTGCTGCTGTCCCCCAGACATTTGGTGAGGATAACGCGCCTCAAGCCCCTCAAGGCCGACACTCGCGAGTGCAGCTTGGGCACGTACCTTTTTTTCAGCCTGGCCAGACAATCCAAACGCCACATTTTGTAGCGCTGTCAGATGTGGAAACAGGACATAATCCTGAAAAACAAAGCCGACAGCGCGCCGTTCTGCGGGGAGGTGTCCTGCATTGCTGGCCAGACATGTGTCCCCTAGCCAAATCTCCCCATCCCGAAGCTCTTCAAGCCCCGCTATAAGACGTAGAAGCGTTGTCTTACCGCACCCGGACGGGCCAAAAAGACAGACGATTTCACCAGGAGACACTGACAGCGACACCCCGCTCAGTACCTTTGTCGCCCCGAAACGATGGGAGATTTCTTGTAGCCGTAACGCCATTGTTGCAAACGTCTCGCAAATTTGGATGGCAAATGATAGAGGGAGGGGCGTTTTTTGTTTTTTGGCGAGGCGCCCTGAAGTCGTTCTCTAGCCGTAAGTAGAATAGGCAAAGTTTTTTAGCATGCGGCCCTCCAGTTTCCCGGCCTTTTTTTCATCTTCAGCCAAATCCATCCTGCCAATTTCTATGGTGCTTGCGGTCACCGCACCGATCATTGCCGTGATTATGGTGTTCAGCGCAGGAGTTGGCTCGGCAGATAGCCCCCCGTGGGTAGGCGTAAACACCTCTTACTATATGGGCACCGCGGCGCTTTGTGGCCTCGTTGCCTTGGGGGCTGGCTTGATCGGCACCGGGACAGCCATCGCGGTGACCTTTCTAAATATTCCAATGCGCCGGTTCCTTTCTGTCGGGCTCGTGCTTCCGTTTGCGCTCCCTGGTTACATCGTTGCTTACGCCTACGGCGCATTTTTCGCGCCATTTTCCGCAGGTGGGATTTTGCTGCGAGAGGCAGGTATCGCCGGCTTGGATTTGAAAAACCTTTTTGGGGCCGGGCTCATCCTTACTCTGACAACTTACCCTTACGTCTATCTTGCCGTGCGCGCGTCACTGGCGATCCGCTCAGGCCAACTTATTGAAGCGGCGACCAGCCTTGGCACCAGCCCTGGCCGCGCCTTGCGACGGGTTATTCTGCCAATTTCCCGGCCTGCAATTGCCGCGGGTCTTGCCCTCGCTCTGATGGAAACGATCGGGGATTATGGAGTTGCGGACTATTCTGGCGTTGCAACACTCAGCACAGGGATATTCAAGACCTGGTATGGGCAAGGCAATCTTGCAGCCGCCGGCCAACTTGCGGGAGGCCTGTTCGCCGCTGCTGTTGTCTTGTTAATTCTTGAGGACGCCACGCGGCGAGGTGCGACAGCAAGCGGCATCCGCACGCGGCACAGCAATCAGCCTGAACGGCGTATTGCTTCCGTCAAGATGTCGAGCGGCGCTGGTGCTGCTGTCAGCCTATTGTGCGCCATCCCAGTGTTCCTTGGTTTTGCGCTTCCTGTTTTGATCCTGCTTGAACTCGTCACTTCATCAGGGACGATATCCAATTTCCTAGCATGGTCGGCCCTGACCAATACGCTGATCGTATCGCTTACCGGGGCCGGGATTGCGACGATCATTGGGCTCCTCCTAGCCCTGATGAAACGGGGCAGCAGATCAGCTAGCACCGGCATCGCCCTTAAAGCAGCGACTGCAGGCTACGCCATGCCTGGGGCCATGGTCGCCATCGGAATTGTTATCCTTGAGAGCGCAACATCGTTCGGTCCCCTGACGAACTGGATTACGACCCTGGGTATTTCTGCGTTGATCTATGCCTATGTGATCAGGTTTCTCACCGCGGCGTTCCAATCTGTGGATAGTGGCTTTCAAACCGTCACCAGACGGATCGATGAAGCCTCTAAGGCTCTGGGTGCCAATGCCACACGGACTTTCTGGGCGATCCAGGTCCCACTTATCTCGCCGTCGATTGTTGCCGGAGGGTTGATCGTCGCTGTCGACATCATGAAAGAGCTACCTGCAACGCTACTCTTGCGCCCCTTCAACTTTGAGACGATCGCAACGCGTACCTATCGTCTGGCCTCTGATGAAAGACTAGCCGAAGCCGCACCAGAAGCATTGTTGCTGATCGCAGTCGCGGCAGTTCCGGTCTTGGTTTTGAACCGATACACCTCACGCTGAAAAGCGCGGTGGTCTCGATCATTGGTCCTGTTGGAGCGCCACTTCGACCGCGTCACAGACATAGTGGGCCTGATCAGGCGTCAGATAAGGGTGCATCGGAATCGACAACACCTCACGGCAGAGAGCTTCGGTATTGGGTAGCCCGCCAGCCGGCGCATAAGGCGCAAACGCACTCATGTCATGAAGGGCGGTCGTATAATAAATCGCCGTAGGAATGCCGCGTTCTTTCAAGAATGCAGCAACTCGGTCGCGGCTCTCAATCCGAATGGAGTAATAAGCGTGACCTGATTCCGAATTGGGAACAGTCTGTTGAGGCGACGCGATCTGAGACAGCCGCTTGCCATAGATTTCAGCAATCATGTGACGCGCCTGGAGCTCTTCATCAAAGATCGCGAGTTTTTCTAAAAGCACTGCCGCCTGGAAGGTATCCATGCGCCCATTAAATCCAACGCGTACTGAGTTTTTCCGCTTGTCGTCGGTTCCGTGCCAACGAATGGACTCCCATGCCTCGCCATCATCGACGCTCATGCCGAAAATCGCACCGGCATCGCCATAAGCACCGAGTGCCTTGCCAGGAAAGAAACTGGTAGCTGTAACAGGGGCGAGGCTGCCAACCCAGTTGCCGTCGAGTTTTCCACCGAAACTCTGGGCTCCATCCGACAAGACGAACATGTCGTGGCGTGCTGCCAATGGCATTAAGCGGTGATAATCGGCGGGGGCACCGAACATATCCACGGGGATCAACCCGGCAGGCCTTAGTGTTCCGCTGGCCACCACGTCGTCAATGCGCCGTTCCAGATCTTCAGGATCCATATTGAACGTCTGCGGATCAATATCCACAAACACCGGCGTTGCGCCCGCAAGGAGGACAGCGTTGGCGGTTGCATTGTATGTAAAGGATGGGATGAAAACCGCATCGCCCTTGCCAATCCCAGCAGCAAGCATCGGGATAATGAGAGCAGCGGTTCCGCTGGCGCACGCGACGACCGACTTGGCACCAGTGCGCGCGATCAGCGAGTTTTCCAGCTCTTCGATTTCAGGACCGGCGATGTACCGGCCATGGTCAAGAACAGCCAACAGGCGCTGCTCTACTTTTTGACGGATGCGTCGCTGTTGCGCCTTCAGGTCAATGAAAGCGATTTCACCAACGCCAGAGTCCGCTACCAAGGACAAATTTGCGACCCCGTTCATACGCTTACCGTACTCATTTTGTTATCGGCAGTCGCCAAAGATTGGCGCGCCTCTTCGATCTTTAATGCAAGTTCTAATGCATTCAATCCATCTTGCCCTGTGACAAAGCGGGCAGGTCGACCCCTCACCGCATCGGCAAAAGCTTTCACATGCACCCCGAGCGGGTCTTGTGGGCAATCCGGCGCAGCAGTTAGAGCTTCGCCTTCCACATTGACCGTCCTAGCGATGAAATCGAGCACAATGGTTGGTTCCCCTTGGCGATGGATATGGATCGCCCTCGCCCGTTCATTAGACCTTCTGCTGGCCAGAAATGAGGCACTGCATCCGTCAAACGTTAAAGTTGCCGCGATTTCATGCTCATCGCCAGCGGCAAAGACGCTTTTCAGCTCACCGATGCCAAATTGACCCACCAGATCTAGATCGTGAACCATAAGGTCGAGGACCGCTGAGACATCTTCGCATCGACCTGACCCCGGTCCGATCCGGACAAACTCAAGTCGAGTGGGTTTTAGTTTTGGCAACTTTGACGTTAGCGCGTCAAAGACGACCCGCTCTTGGTGGCCCACCGCCAATCTCACACCAGCGTTTGCTGCAGCATCAATGATCTCACGACCGTTCTGAACGGATAACGCAATGGGCTTTTCAATATAAACGTGTTTACCCGCTGAGATAGCCTGCAAGGCGAGGTCAGCATGCATAGCGCCCGGTGCCGCAATGGTCACCATATCGACGGCGGCCAGGAATTCGCTGAAAGTATCGAAACCGATCACGCCGTGCTTCTGCGCAAGCTGCTCACGTGCTTGTTTGGATGGGTCAAAGACGCCAACAAAATCAACGTCCGCCAATTCCGGGTCCGCCAATTCCAGGTCCGCAAGCGCGGCATACTTTTGAGCGTGGTATCCGCCAAAAACTCCAGCGCCCGCAACTCCCGCCCTCGCTGGGCGTGGGCTTGCGGCCGCTAAGGTTCCTGATGAATGTTCAGATTTTGACACCGCTGACGCCAGACTCCGACTGTGCTTTCACGTCTTACATGGATTTAGGCGAATTTGAGTGAATTCCCTTGTTCCGGCGGGGTCAAACAATATTGCGTGCTGTTTCACGGTCACTTGATATGCCGCCATTCATTTCGCGTTGGGCGCGTATGCGGTCGGCGAGGATGAACGCAAGCTCGAGTGCCTGATCGGCATTCAAGCGAGGATCACAATGGGTGTGATACCGCGATGACAAATCCGCCTCTGAAATGCCCCGGCTTCCGCCGAGGCATTCAGTGACATTCTGGCCCGTCATTTCAAAGTGAACGCCTCCTGGAAGCGCTCCTTCGCCGCGACAGACATCGAAGAACGCTTCGACCTCACCGAGGACAGCTTCAAAAGGCCGGGTTTTGAAGCCAGAGTCCGTCTTAATCGTGTTGCCATGCATGGGGTCGCTCGACCAGACAACATTACGCCCCTCGCTAGCGACCTTCCGAACTAGGTGAGGCAAACCTGTCTCTACTTTGCCCGCCCCGAACCTGGAAATAAGCACAATCCGACCGGCCTCATTTTCTGCATTCAGAATGTCCAGCAATCGAATGAGCTCGTCTGGCTCCAAGGTTGGGCCACACTTAATGCCGATGGGGTTCTCAATACCGCGGCAGTATTCAACATGGGCCCCGTCCGGCTGACGAGTCCTGTCGCCGATCCACACCATATGCGCCGACGTGTCATACCATTGCCCGGTCGTTGAATCGATCCGGCTCATGGCTTCCTCATACCCCAAAAGGAGCGCCTCATGGCTGGTGAAGAAACTGGTTTCCCTCAGCGTCCGAACCTGGTTCCCATCCACGCCGCACGCCCCCATGAACGTAATAGCCTCAGATATTTTGTCGGAAAGCGCGCGGTAGCGTTCCTGTTGATGACTATCGGAGACAAACTCCAAATTCCAACGATGGACGTTCTGAAGATCAGCATACCCACCAGTGGCAAAAGCCCGGATCAGGTTCAGCGTCGCGGCGGACTGCCCATAGGCGCGCAAGAGCCGTTGCGGGTCCGGTCGGCGAGCTTCTTCAGTAAACTCAATTCCATTGATGTTGTCGCCGCGATAACTTGGTAAGGTCACGCCGTCGATCGTCTCGGTAGGCGCAGACCTGGGCTTGGCAAATTGGCCGGCCATCCGACCGACTTTGACCACCGGTACGGCCGCCCCGAAGGTCAACGCCACGGACATCTGCAACAATACCCGGAACGTGTCGCGAATATTGTTGGCGTTGAATTCCTTGAAGCTTTCTGCGCAATCACCGCCCTGGAGCAGGAACGCCTCGCCTTTGGCGACACTGGCGAGGTTCGCCTTCAGTGTCCGCACTTCCCCGGCGAAAACGAGTGGCGGATACGTCGCCAACTCTTCTTCGGCCGCCACCAGCAGCGACGGGTCGGGATAATCGTCGGGAATGTGTTTGGCGGGACGGCTCCGCCAGGAATTTGGTGTCCAAGCCATCATGGGCTCCGTGTCATCGGGGGGTGATCGTTCATCTCCTCACCCAAACTGACGTCTCGGCTCGGTTAAATCAATCATGCAGCGACAACTAAGTCAGAGAATTCAATGTGTTGACGAGTTTGCCACGCCCTTTGAGCCACTAGTCAGCGAAAGCCATTTTAAGAAAAGAAAAAAGCACCGGTGATCTGGTCACCGGTGCCAAGCAGGCCCGATTTCTGGGATGGGCCGAAAACCTGAAAATCAATTGAGAAGAACGTTACGCGACGAGTGTCGCTTCAGTGACTTCGCCGCGCTTGATTTTGCACTTTGCCATTTTTGACTCGCCCTCATCGAAGGGAACAAGCTTGACCGTGACCGTCTTTACGCCGCCGCCACGGGTCTTCACGAAGCGCGCGTCATAGGCCTCCTCGTCAATCAATCCCTCGTCAACAAGAGCAATTTCGCAAAGAGCAACCTGCTCACTGGAAGTGGTAGCATTAGCAACACCGGTCATTCCAAACGCGATGCCTGCGATGGCAGTTACAACAATCTTCTTCATGATCACTTCTCCAAGAATGGCTTTGCATTTTCATAACGCAATCACTTACCTGACAACACGAGATAGTTTACTATTTGTTTTTAAAGTGTCAAATATATTTTCGTGAAATCACAAAAGTGCTATATTCTCCCCAGCGGCGGAACTTTAAAAACCATACCAATTCGCCAGCACCGGGTTGGAAACGAAAAAGGGTTGAAATGTCAAGGACTTATAATCAGGAGTGCGTCCTCGCCTATGCGTTGGATCTGCTCGGCGAGCGTTGGACGCTATTGATCATTCGCGAGCTTTTTCTCGGGCCTAGGCGGTTCGGCGATCTTCATGCGGCGCTTCCCGGCATCGGCACCAATCTCTTGAGT
Organism: Pseudomonadota bacterium; assembly: GCA_038522945.1. Classification (GTDB taxonomy): domain Bacteria; phylum Pseudomonadota; class Alphaproteobacteria; order Caulobacterales; family Parvularculaceae; genus MED-G105. The sequence continues at coordinate 371,693 of JBCBJV010000002.1, read as the reverse complement.
AAGCGATTGAAAGAACTGGAAGAAAGCGGGCTGATCGTGGCATCAGCCGGGCAAACGCGGGGCCGGTATCGCTTAAGTGACGAGGGTGAAGAGCTGCGTCCGTTTTTGCGCGAAATGATGTTCTGGTCGATCAAGTATTTTATGTCGCGGACCACCCCTTCGGCGCCCCACGAATGTATCTACTCAAATGACCTCCAGCCGGATTCCGTCGCGCTGGCCGCAGAAATGTTTGCCAACAAGTTCGCAATCCAGTCGGAGAACTACGTTCTTCACCTAACCATCGATGATAATTCGTACACGTTTTATTTCATGAATAGGGAAATGATCGCCCGGCGAGGCTCGGATACACCTGCGGTCGCGAAGATTACAACTGATGTTGCGACCTTGATGATGGCCATGCGCGGGGAAATTTATATTGAAGAGATCCGTCAGCGCGCCGCCATGTCAGGTGATGACCGGGTGATCAACCACTTCGTGTTCAGCCTGACGCCGGGTGCGGATGTCGCCTTTGAAGTTGGTGAGCTGATCAAATTGCGGTCTATGGCCAAAGCCGCTGAAGCTTCTAAACCCGAAAATACGCCGGTTAAGGAAGTTGAGGAAGCGTAGTAGCGCGGTCCTCGTTCAGATATCGTGCTGATGTGGGCCTGACTGTTCCCGGCGCAAGCTCAATGAGTAACGGATTTCCAGTCGGGATTTCGACATTGACGATGTCTGCGTCGCCCACCCCGAACAATAGTTTCACGATTGCCCGCAAGGAATTTCCGTGAGCGGCAATGATAAGTGCATCGCCATTGAGAAGCCTCGGTTCAATGACAGAGCGCCAATAGGGCTCAACCCGATCAAGCGTTGTCTTTAAGGATTCAGTATCAGGCAAGTCGGCTTGGTTCATTCCGACATAGCGTTGATCTTTGGTCGGATTATGAGGGCTGTCCGGGTCAATCGGTGGCGGTGGCGTATCGAAACTCCGCCGCCAGATTTTCACTTGGTCATCGCCATGCTTTTCGGCGGTCTCTGCTTTGTTGAGACCCGTTAGCCCACCATAGTGGCGCTCATTGAGACGCCAGTCTTTTACCACCGGCAGCCAAAGGCGATCCATTTCTTCAAGGGTGAGGTTCAGCGTCTTGATGGCACGGGTCAGCACCGACGTGTAAGCGCCGTCGAACTCCACACCAGCTTGTTTCAACAGCTCACCTGCCTGGCGGGCCTCGTCGATCCCCTTGTCTGTCAGGGAGACGTCAACCCAACCGGTGAAGCGGTTCTGAAGGTTCCATTCGCTTTGGCCATGGCGCAGAAGTGCAAGCTTAGACATAAGGGTCCCGTCGAAAAAACCGGCATAAAGAATAACGGGCCGGCGATGTTCACTGGAGCGATCCCCCTATAATACTTGCTTCACCGCAACAACCCATCAACAGCAGAGAACCGGTTATGGCTCAATCAGGACCAATTGCCCTTGCCCTCCATGGCGGCGCTGGCGCACGCGCAGGCCGAGACTACAGCGCAACGCAAGCGCACCTCCTGGAGTTATGCCAAATAGGCGAAGCTGACCTCGCTGGCGGTCGCGCTGCTCTGGATGTTGTTGAAGCCATGGTGGCAGAGATGGAAGCCTCAGGGCTCTATATCGCAGGTCGCGGTGCAGCCCCGAATGATGCGGGGTATGCGGAACTCGACGCCTCAATCATGGAAGCTGGTCCCATCTCCGAAGGAGTGCATCGCCGCGCCGGGGCCGTGGCCGCAGTGAAGCATCTTGTCTCACCTATCAAAGCCGCTCGTGCCGTCATGAGCAAAACCCCGCACGTTATGCTGGCCGGCACCGGCGCAGAGAACTTTTGCCGGGCTGAGAACCATGCGTTTGTGGATAATCCTGATACTTACTATATGGTTCCCGTTGGTGTGCACCCGGAGGAGATGACTAGAGCAGAACTGGGTCATGGGACGGTAGGCGCTGTTGCGCTCGACCAAGCGGGCCGGATTGCAGCTGCAACGTCAACCGGTGGTGTTTTTGGCAAACGTGAAGGCCGTGTCGGGGATACACCGCTGATCGGGTCGGGCACGTGGGCGGACGAGTTTGTCGGCGCGTCCTGCACCGGGCTCGGAGAATACTTTATTCTGGCGGGAGGCGCACAGGATGTTGCCAGCCGTGTGCGCTATCAGGGTTCCGACCTGCAAACAGCAGCCAACGGATTGATCAAGGATGTAGGACGCCTTGGCGGTGATGGCGGCGTGATCTCCGTTAGCCGCGAGGGCGACATCGCTTTTGCGTGGAACTCAGACGGCATGAAACGCGCTGGCGTTTCACCAACAACGCCTATGTTCTCTGCAACGTTCTAGAAGACATAAAGTCATTGTCTCAAAGCTAGCCTAAACAACAAAACCGACCAGTTCTTTGACTTCCCGCACAGTCTCATCGGCAATCTCAGAGGCTTTTTTAGCACCTTCGGAAAGGACCGACTGAAGATAGTCCGTGTCCGCCTCCAACCGACGCATTTCATCCCCGATAGGGGAGATCTTATCGACCACCAACTCTGCGAGCGCAGGTTTAAAGGCACCGAACCCCTGCCCGCCGAATTCAGCCAGCACATCTTCGTCCGACTTCCCTGACAGGGCCGCGTAAATCCCAACGAGGTTGGCCGCTTCCGGGCGGTCGGCAAGTCCGTCAGCCTCCGATGGCAATGGCTCCGGATCGGTCTTGGCTTTCTTGATCTTTTTGGCGAGCGCATCCTTGTCATCTGTCAAGAAGAGGCAGGCGGCCTCAGATTGATCAGACTTCGACATTTTTGCAGAACCATCTCGCAAGGACATAATCCGCGCCCCTGGCCCTTTGATCAAAGGTTCCGGCAAAGGGAAGAAGGCCTCTCGTCCGTAGTCGTGGTTAAACTTACCAGCGATATCCCGGGAGAGTTCCAGATGCTGCTTTTGGTCCTCGCCGACCGGAACATGGGTTGCCTTATAGACAAGAATGTCTGCAGCCTGAAGAACTGGATAGGTATAAAGACCGACAGAAGCGCGCTGTTTGTCCTTGCCAGCTTTATCCTTAAACTGTGTCATACGATCGAGCCATCCAAGACGCGCAACACAGTTGAAAATCCAAGCAAGCTCCGCGTGCGCGCGAACCGCTGACTGGTGGAAAACGGCAGCGCGCGAGGGATCAACGCCCGCGGCAATGAAAGCAGCTGCAATATGGAAGGTTTGTTTACGGAGCTTTTCTGGATCCTGCCAGACCGTAATGGCATGCATATCGACCACACAATAGTAACACTCGTGCTGGTCTTGTAGGCCCACGAATTTTCGGATTGCTCCAAGGTAATTGCCGAGGTGCATGCCGCCGGAGGGTTGAATACCGGAAAGGACCCGCTCCGGGCCTGAATAATCGCTCATGGTCTGACTACCGATAAAGTAAAGACGAAATCGTTAGCGCGCCTTGTAGTCCGATAGACGCACGCCGCCAAGGGCCATCAGCGCCGCGCCGTAGACAATTCCGCCGCCTGTTACGAGCGCAATGACCGCCAGCCAAGATTTTCCAAACAAGACGTCGGTCAGGAGGCTCTCATGACCCCGTGCCCAGATGATCGCGGCGGCCATGACAGCGGTTGCCGCAATCGTTCGGGTGATCCGCGCAAAGAGCCGAGTGTCCGGCTGGAACTGCCGACGCTTGTGAAGCTCAAATGCCAGCAGCGCGATCTGCACCCAGGTGGCGAGACTGGTGGCAAAGGCAACAGCGAAAAAGCCGAAAGCTGGAAACAACGCCAACGCAACGACCGTGTTGATCACGATCGCCCACAACGCAAACTTCATTGGTGTGCGGGTGTCTTCACGCGAATAAAATGCTGGAAGAAATACCTTCTGCCAGACGAACGCAGGTAAGCCGATTCCGAACAAGGCCAGCGCGCCAGCGGTCATTCTCACGTCCTCAGGGGTGAATGCCGATTGCCGACCGCCAAACAGCGACAGCGCTTCAGTGGCAATCCCGCGGAACAAGGCATCACAAATGGCATCGGGCATGATGATAAAAGCTGCCGCCGCCGGTAAGACCAACAGGCTGGACATTTCCAATGAGCGGTTCACCACACTAAGGGCGCCCGCCTCGTCGCCCTCTTTAACCCGACGGGACATCAAGGGCAGCAGCACCGACCCAAGCGCAATGCCGATAACAGCAAGGGGCAATTGATAGAGTTGGTCCGCATTCATCAGCCATGAGACGGCCCCTGGCTGCTGGCTGGCAATATTCGTCCCAATGACAATGTTGATCTGCACCGCGGCGGCGGAGATGAAGCCAGGCATCCCGAGCATCATCAATCGTGAGACCCCGGGGGTCCATTTCGGAAATGATAAATTAAGGAAGTAGCCCTGCCGCCGGGCAGCCCAGACAAGCAGTCCAAGCTGCAAGAAGCCGCTGACCGCCGTTGCAACAGAAAGCGCAAGACCTGTCGTTTCAACGCCATCACTGGCAAAGTAGGCCAAAGCTGCGATCTGGCAGATATTCAAGAGAAGCGGTGCACCTGCATAGGCCATAAACCGATCAAGCGAATTCAAGATGCCCGACAAAAGCCCGACCACGGACATGCAGGCGAGATAAGGAAACATGATCCGCAGATAGATTGTCGTTAGCTCAAATTTTTCTGGGTCGTCCCTGAATCCAGAAGCCACCAGATTAACCGCCACGGGGGCTGCAAGTTCTACAATCAGTGTCAGGATTAAAAGCACAAAGAGAAGACCTGCCAAGACTTCTTCGGCGAACTTTTTCGCCGCCGCTTGATCTTCTTTTATCAGTTTCCCCTGAAAAAGGGGAACGAAGGCCGACTGGAAAGCCCCTTCCGCAAAAAGGCGCCTGAAGAGATTTGGCAGTCTGAACGCCGCCCAGAACGCGTCAGCAACAGGATTGCCCCCTGCCCCGATAACGCCAGCAATCAACACTTGGCGGCCAAAGCCAAGAATACGGCTCATCATTGTCAGACCACTGACCGTAGCGAGAGACTTCAGAATGCTGCTTCGCATGGATTTGAACTTGAGAGCCTTGACATGGGTGACGGGCGAACAGTCGAGCGTCGTGATAACGCCACGTTGCCTCTATTCGGTTAAAACACCAAGAAGACGACGTTCAACGGACTGAATTCGGCGCTTATTGGCAATTTTGTACCCTGGCGCGTCCTGCAGATAAAAAGTATCCACGACCCGTTCACCGTAGGTCGCGATGTTGGCGTATTTAATGGTGACCCCAATCTCCGCCAGGCTGGTGGCAAGCTCGGCCAAAAGCCCTGGCCGGTCGAGCCCTTCAGCCTCGATCACCAGGCAATCGTCCGCCGCATCCAGATCTACCCGCACGCGAGGGGGCACTGCAAAGTAGCGTCTCTTGTCTGCGAAGGGGCGGCGTGGAGCGGCGAAGTTTGTCTTTTCTTCCATCAAGACCTGCCAAAGGACATCAGAAAGACGGGAGATGTCTTCGCCAGGCACAACCCCTTTTTGACCTCCGGCAGGGGTCAATTGAAAAATGTCCAGGACTTTGTTGTTCGACAAAGTCAGCGCTTGCAGGGCACGGACACTAGCACCGATGCTGCCGATCGCGGCTGCTTGTTCCGCGATCAAGTAAGGCCGATCACTGGCATAGACGATGACCTCAATGAGGCCGTCTTCGACAACCACTGAAATTGACGATGATTGGTTGTTTTCTTTGGCAGCCGCAATCATACGTACCGTTCGTGCAAGGACATTTTCCGGCAGATTGAGCACACCTTCCCCGGCAAGATCCGCAAGGACAGCGCGGGAAACAGTCACTGGTACATCATCGAGCAATCCGATGGCCGCTTCGATAGCCGCGCGCTCGCGCTTCTCCATCCACATCTTCAGGGCGTGAGTGCCACCTTTCAGAAATTCTTTTGCCCCCAGATAAAGCGCGCGCACCTGACTACGGGTGCGTTCATCCCAGGCATCGGGGCTTACAACACGCAGATAACTGACGCTCAAAATCAGAAGGACATCGAGTCGTTCCACCGTGCCAACACGGCTTGCAAATCGGGCTATGGCGCGTGCCCGTCCAAGGTCACGCCGTTCTGCGGTCAGGGATAACTCAAGGGGACGCGCCGCACACCAACTGATTGAATAGGCCCACTCATTTGACGTCGCCAATGGCTTCACCGCGCGATAGATTTGCTTTTCAACGTCTTCGACGGACGTATCAACCTGAACCGACCGCATCTCATGGAACAAGATACTCAATATGGCCGCAGCCACATATGGTCGTTCTTTGACCAGCGAGGTGACGATGGGATGGCGTTCCAGATAGCTTTCATCCCGGAGCCCTCGCAACACAGACAATGCCTGGAACGTCTGCTCTTCTAACGAGTACTGACGATAGAGACCGACCTCAACACGCCCGGTCAGATGGGCAAATGAGGGGACAAGCTTTCGCAAAAGCCCCGTTTCGGTCATCAGGCGCATGAAACGGATCGGCGCCCGAGCGTCTAATAGGCTTGCCATAAACAGACGAGCAATGTCTGGATCAACGCGAACCTTTGACGTCACCATTTTCGCTGATGACTTGATCAAAGCGAGGGCATCGGGGTGGATCTCGATATCCTGACGCTTGGAATATGCCCTGAATAAACGCACTAGATCGAGGGGCTGCGTTGTCGCGCGCTTCGTATCGACAAAATCCAAGCGCCCGGCCCGCAGGCGAATATTTGTGAAGTGCCCAACTTCATCCGTTAACAGCGCTTTCGGCACAGGCCTTGGAAGAGCACGCAGAAGATTCTGATCCAGCTCGTCCAATCGGGCAAGGTAGATCCGACAAAGCCGATTCACCTCCAATGCATTAACATGATAGTGCCGCATCAACCGCTCTTCGCGGGATTGTCCGGGCCGCTCAGTATACCCTAGTTTTTCTGCAAGCGTACGCTGAATGTCGTACGTCAACGCATCGTCGGCCCTCCCCCGCAGCTGATGCAGGTATAAACGCAGCGTCATCATGAACGCTTCAGCGCGGGCAAGTTTGGCCCACCCCCGATCCAGAAGCAGGCTTTCGGCTTGGTCGTTCCGCCCAAGCCCGATTCCGCTGCGATATCGTCCGAGCCAGTGGATTAGATGAATATCTCGGAGTCCGCCTCGCCCTTCTTTGATGTTTGGTTCCGAAAGATATCTCGCCTCCACAACCCGGTCGTGGCGCTCACTCTGCTCCTCCAGCTTTGCTTTCGTGAACCCAGCGATTGTCCGCTTACGGTAAGCATCAAAGCGATTGAGAAACCCATCGAGAATAATCCGGTTTCCAAAGAGGTACCGTGCGTCAAGACATGCTGTCCGTGTTGGGATATCTGACTTAACGAGCGCCATGGCGGTAATAGGTGTATGCACCGAATATCCAAGCTTGAGCCCAGCGTCCCATAAGGGCGAGACAGCCGCCTTGACCAAATTGTCTGTGTCAGTCTCTTTTTGGGTCAAAAGCAAAAGGTCGATATCAGAATAAGGGGCAAGCGCTGATCTTCCGTACCCACCTGTAGCGATGATCGCTACTTGGTTATACGCATCAGCGGGCAAAACACTGTCCCAGACCGCTTTCAGACAGTGATCCACAAGGCTGGAGAATTTTTTGGCAAATGCTTTTCCAGAAAGGTTCTGCCTCAGAAGCTCTTCCCGCCCAGCATTTATCAAATCGCCTGCGGCAAGGCCGGCACGCCTAACTGTGTCGATATCGCTGGTATTGGTGATCTCAGCGTTTATCCGCTCACGCACCTTTTTGTAGGTAAAAACCGCTGTCGCCGACACAAGACCCCTCTTCAATTTCTGCCGTCGCAGCGATCCCGAAACACAAACACTTTGAGCATAAAGAACAGGATCAAAGGAGATCTTTCAACCGGTAGAGCGCATCAAGGGCGTCGCGCGGCGTAAGCGCATCCGGGTCCAGCTCTTCAAGAGCAGTCGAAAGGGCGTCCCTACCATCAGGGGCATTATCCATATCTTCACCAGAGGCTGTGGCTTCTTCCGGCGGCGCTGCTGCAAAAAGCGGTAATGCGTCGACGGACATGCCATTACCTGCGTCTTTCTCAAGCTGCGAGAGAATCTGGTTTGCTCTTGCCACGGTCGATTTCGGTAACCCGGCAAGCCGTGCAACGGCGACCCCGTATGAACGGTCGGCAGCACCCGCTGCGATCTCGTGAAGGAAGACCACGTCGCCCTTCCATTCACGAACCTGCATGGAGACATTCTCCAGGTTCGCCAGTTGTTCGGACAAAGACGTCAATTCGTGATAGTGGGTTGCGAAAATACTGCGGCATCGGTTTTCCGAGTGCAGATGCTCAACGCACGCCCAGGCGATCGCAAGGCCGTCATAAGTTGATGTGCCGCGACCAATTTCATCAAGGATAACAATCGACCGGGACGATGCCTGATTGAGGATCGCAGCGGTCTCGGTCATTTCCACCATGAACGTTGACTGCCCTCGCGCCAGATCATCATTTGCACCCACGCGGCTAAATATCCGGTCAGCAACGCCGATCTGCGCATCACGAGCAGGCACGAAGATGCCAGCCTGGGCTAGGATCGCGATAATCGCGTTCTGACGGAGAAATGTTGACTTACCAGCCATATTCGGCCCTGTGACAAGCCAAATCTTGCTATCCGTCTGTGTGCCGATTTTACAATCGTTCGGCACGAATGCCGCGCTATCGCTAGACCGCGTAAGGGCCTGTTCAACGACAGCATGACGTCCGGATTTGACGTCAAAGACAGAGCTGTCATCGACGATTGGCCGGGTAAAGTCGCGTTCGAGGTGCAGCCGGGCAATTGATATACCGACATCGACCGCTGCAAGCGCCGCAGCGGACGACAAAATGGCCCGCGCCCTATCAAGGCACTTTGCGGTGAGGTCGTCGAATATCTCCGCCTCACGGGCTTGAGCTTCCTCTTTTGATCGCGCAATCCGCGCGTCCAGGTCCGCCAGTTGCCCCGTTGTAAAGCGGACACCACTCACCAAGGTTTGACGATGGATAAACCCGTCGGAATGGGGGCCAGTCATCAGTCCGTCGGCCTGGCTTGGCGGCACCTCAACAAAATACCCCAGAACATTATTGTTCTTGATCTTGAGAGACTTGATGCCGGTCAAGTCACGCAGTTCCGTTTCCATGGCGGCCATGACGCGCCGGGATTCATCCCTGAGCTGACGGACTTCATCAAGGCCTGGATCAAACCCTTCGGCAATGAACCCGCCATCGCGCACAAGCAATGGCAAGTTCTCAACCGCCAACCCATTTTTTAACTCACGCATCAGCGCAGAAAACCCACCTTCGCCGCGCGCTTCAAGCAATTGAACTGTTTCACCCAACTCATCGGGAAAGGGGTATGGCGACTGATCAAGGCGGCACGCAACCGCTCGCGCACATTCCAGGCCGTCTCGCACGCCGGCCAAATCCCGAGGTCCACCGCGTCCAACGGATAAACGTCCGATACACCGCGCCATGTCCGTACTTTGTTTGAGAGACGCAGTGAGATCCTCAAGGAGCCTGTTATCGCGAGCTAGAAAATCGACAACATCAAAGCGATCATTGATGCGCTTTGGATCCGTCAGCGGCGACGTTAAACGCTCCGACAGCAGCCTAGCGCCGGGTCCAGTAACAGTCATATCGATCGCATCAAGGACGCTTCCTTTTCGCTGATCACGGGTTGTGCGGGTCAGTTCTAAAGATGAGCGCGTCGCAGCGTCAATCTGCATCCCCTCATCGGCGCTGGCGAGAACTGGCACTTGAAGGTTCGGGAACCGATCAATTTGAGTATGTTCAACAAAGGCAAGAAGCCCACCACACGCGGCAAGGGTCGCCCGGTCAAAACTGCCAAACCCGTCAAGAGTGCTAACCCCGAAACGCTCTTTCAAGAGCCTTTCTCCTGCCTTTGCGGTAAACCGCGGCGTGCCGAACTCGGACAAAGGCACAAGAGGACCAAGGTCGGCAAGTTTGGTGGTCCATGCTTGCGGCAGGCCAGATTTTTCCGGGACCACAAGCTCTTTTAAACCGGCAGACAAAACATCGGAGCTGACCGTTGCTACCGTGGTGGTGCGCACACGGAAGGCTCCTGTGGAGACATCTGCATAGGCAATTGCCGCTTCTTTGCCATTGCCAAGTATGGCTAGCGCGCCCAAATAATTGTGGCGGTCAGGTTCCAGCAATGTGTCTTCGGTGACAGTCCCCGGCGTCACAATGCGGACGATGTCCCGCGCAACGACGGATTTGCTCCCCCGCTTTTTTGCCTCCGCAGGCGACTCAGTTTGTTCGCAAATAGCGACAGAAAAGCCCTGACGGATCAGTTTCGCCAGATATGCCTCATAAGCGTGGAACGGCACACCGCACATGGGAATATCATCCCCAGCGTGCTTACCGCGCTTTGTCAATGTGATGTCTAACGCCCCTGCTGCGGCCACGGCGTCGTCGAAAAAAAGCTCATAGAAATCGCCCATACGATAAAACAATAACGCATCGGGGGCCCGCGCCTTAATCTCCAGATACTGGGCCATCATGGGCGTAACCGCCGACTTTGCAGTGCCTTTATCCGATCGATCGGAGGCGGGGAGCTCTGGTTTTTCTTTTTCTGTGGTGTTCAGGGAGACCATAGCAAACGGTATTGAAATGAAGCGGCGCGTTTCGCGGTATCAAGAGTCGACATCGTAACGATCACAAGAGCGCATGTCTAAACCAGGTTCAAATGATGCAGAAAACTAAAGCAAGCACCCTGACGCCAAACCTTTCTCCTTATTCGCTTGCAATTGACGCGCGCGGAAATCAAGGTCGTCGACGCTTCTTGACAGGATTCGCTCGTGGCCACGCCTTTCATGCAATCAACCATCACCATTGACGGTCGGACCGTGCCGATCAATATGCGAATCAACCGACGTGCAAAGCGCATCATCCTGAGAATCGATAGGCTCCATTCATCGGTAACAATAACTGTCCCATCGGAGCGGCGAGTAAAAGAGGCTCTTTCATTTGCGGAAACCCGGCGCGCCTGGATAAAGGCACAGCTGGAAAATGCCGCGCGACCTAGCCCCTTTCAAGACGGGACACAGTTTCCGCTAAGGGGACAAAAAACGGACATCGTCCATGTCAGCAAAGCAACGCACGCCATCGAACTAGATACGGACAATCGCCGATTACTTGTTTCCGGCGACACACCGCACATAAACCGACGCGTGACTGACTGGCTTAAACGCCAAGCACGGATCGACCTGACAGCACGAGCGGATATCCATGCGGAAACATTGGGCGTGCAGCGCGGGGGTATCCGTATCCGCGACACGAAGAGCCGTTGGGGAAGCTGTTCCAGTTCCGGACATCTATCGTTTTCATGGCGGCTGATTTTGGCCCCGAGCTGGATTCTAGACTATGTCGCCGCCCATGAATGCGCACACCTCCTTCATCTAGACCACTCGCCTGCGTATTGGCGTACACTGAAGAAAACCGGTGTAGACGCAAGAGCGGCCAAAATATGGTTTGACGAAAACGGCGCTGATTTGTTCGTCTGGGGCGTGGTATAAGCTGACCACAGCTGCCAATCATAAACACAAGCTATGGTCTTTCTGACGTTGCTGAGAAGCCAGCCATGGTTTCCCGCCAAATGATCGCCGGGGCGCCGCCGCCAGTTACCGGTTTGCCGCGCTCGCTCACAAGGGGCTTGTTGTCGTCATGGCCTACCCAGATCGCTGCCACATAATTTCCAGCATATCCAACAAACCAGGCGTCCTGGCTGTTTTGGGTTGTTCCAGTCTTTCCGCCGTAATCGGAAAGAAATGCTGCGCCGGCTCGACGGCCCGTGCCGTTGTCGATGACCCTTTTTAGAAAGACCTTCATGGTCTCGATTGTATCGATGTCGCTGGCGCGCCCAAGAAGACCCCCTTGAGACTGAAACAGGATTGCGTCGGCGTCATTGCGAACCTGTGAGACCGGGTAAGGCTCAGCCGACAGGCCACCATTGACAAAGGGCAGATAGGCGCTGGCTAGTTCCAGAACACTCACCTCCGACACGCCCAGGGCGAGAGTAGGTGAACTCGTCAGGGGAGAGATGATCCCCATTCTATTGGCAGTCACTTTGACCGATTGCCGTCCGATTTCTTCCTGGAGACGAACGGTTGCATTATTGAGCGAACGTTCAAGTGCTTCGCTCATGAGCACATCGCCGTAATAGTCATCGCCATAGTTTTTCGGCGACCAGTTGCCAATCCTAATGGGATCGTCATTCAGAATTGCCCCTCTACTAACTCCTTGTTCGAGCGCTGCGAGGTACACAAATGGTTTGAAGGCAGAGCCCGGTTGCCGGCGGGCAAGCACAGCACGATTAAACTGTGACCGCCGATAATCGGTGCCGCCAACCATCGCCAAAATCGCACCGTCCGAGGCCAAGACAACACCTGCCGCTTCAGCCCCTGCCGGAAGGTCTCCGGTTCGAACCGCTGTCTCAATGGCCTTTTGCAGACTTGCCTGAACGACCGGGTCGATTGTGGTTTTGATCACAAGTTCAGTGGCAGTACGATCTGTATAGGCTCTAATTTTTGTTTCAACGAAATCAAGAAAATACGGCGCATGGGAAAAACGGGACGGCGCCAGTAAGACTGGATCTGAGACTGCACGTTCAGCCTCTTCATAGGAGACAAAACCAGCGTCCATCATGGCTTCGACGACGAGACGTCCGCGGCTCCCTGCATCTTCGGGATTCGTATTTGGCGCATATCGGCTTGGTGCCTTCAACAGCCCCGCAATAATCGCCGCTTCCGCAAGTGACAGGTCCTTGGCGGGTTTGTTGAAGTAGCGATAGCTAGCAGAATTAAGCCCCCACGCTCCCGACCCAAAGTAAACTCGGTTGAGATAGAGCGTCAGGATTTGATCCTTTGTAAAGCGCTGCTCCAGCCGAAACGCGAGCAACAATTCTCGAAACTTGCGCGTGTACGTCTTCTCTGAACTCAGGAAGAGGTTCTTGGCCAATTGCTGGGTAATCGTTGAGCCGCCCTGGACAATACTGCCAGCTCTGGCGTTGACCGTCAGGGCACGCACCAACGCAAGTGGATTGACGCCGATGTGGTGGTAAAAATTCCTGTCCTCGATCGCAAGAATCGCGTTTGGCACATGGGCTGGCAAGTCCGCGATCTTAATCGGTTCCGCCGACACCTGCCCATGATACCTAAGGGGCGAGCCGTCACTGGCAACAAATATGAGACGCGCAGGTTTATCCGTCCGCCATAACTGATCCGTGTCCGGCAGCCCCTTCGCGAAATGGGCAAACAGCACGACGACCGCGAACAGACCCACAAAGACGTAAACGCTCGCTTCGGCAAAGTACTTCAAAAACCGCGTTTTATTGATTGTTGCCTTTTGGGCGCCGGCCCGACGACCTCTTTTTGGGTTGCGGCGGCGAGGCGATCGAGCAGGCAGCCCGGAACCGGCGGTCGGCCGAAAGGTGGGTTCGATCCGTTTTTTCGGCCCTGATGGTCGCCGACGCTTTGCCATAGACCATCAATCGCCGCCATCTGGGTAAATGAATGGTTAATGACGAAATGTGAGCTGACACCTCCAGAGGAAGTTGGACACTGTGGAGCAAGCCAATTACCCTGCTCGATCTGCTGCAAGCTTGAAGGAGCATGCTTTGACGTCGACAGACGAAACTGTTGGAACGACAGATGGAAAGGAAGCAGCCATTGTCGATGCTGCTCAAGGGGAATTTCTCGCTAAGGGCTTTGATGGAACCAGCATGGACGCAATCGCTCTATCAGCGAATGTCTCCAAGCGGACGGTCTACAACCGCTTTCGTTCAAAAGAAGAGCTGTTTGCAGCTACCATCGAAATGGTCTGTCGGCGAATTTTGCCGGTGGATGTTTCCAATCTAGAAGTCAGCTTATCGCCAATTGAATTCGTCGATCGTATTGCGCACGAGTTCGTTCGCGGGATTCTGCAGCCAGAAGTTATTTCGCTTCGCCGAATTGCGACATTTGAAGCGTCCCGTAAACCAGCACTCGGGATCGCCTATCTTGAACACGGACCAAAGTTCATGGTGGCATCTTACGCCCCAATTCTGGAGCGAACGAGCGCGCGAGCCGGATTGAAAATCGATGATCCGGTCACCGCGATTTGGCAAATGGGCGCGCTTATTACAGAGCCGCTCTATTCACGGGTTCTCCTGGGCGATGTGCCCGACGATCTCGAAGCAGCGATCGACCAACAAATCAAACGCGGCCTCGATGCGTTTTGGCGGATCTACGCGAACAATAACCTGACACGTTAAACGATCTCGCGACTTAAACGAAAAAAGCGCGGCCCGAGGGCCGCGCTTTCCAATTCCAACTTGCGAATAGCCTTATTCGAAAGAAATCGTCACTTCGGTCCGACGGTTCAGAGGCTCACGAACCCCATCTGGCGTCGGTTTAGCTGGGTTGTTTTCGCCATTTGCTTCAACGCGGATGGCATCACCAGAAACACCGTTTGCGATCAGTGCATCGCGAACGACAGACGCGCGACGCTCTGAAAGGCGCTGGTTGTAAGCAGCACCACCGGAGGAGTCCGTGTTACCGGAAACCACAACCGTGTCGATGTCGCCTTCAAGTGCGCGAGCAGCAGCTTCGCGGATCAGGTTCGAAGCTTCAGGCGTCAGGTTTGATTTGTCGTAGTCGAAGTAAACAACAAAATCGATTGGCTCCAGAGCAACGTCCGTGTCATCAGCTGGTGCTTCTGGGCAAGCAGCCGTGACAGGAACACTCGAACCGTCCCAGCAGTCTTTGTATTCGACTGGTGGTGCGACGGGTGCCGGTGCACCAAAGTTCCAGCGAAGGCCCGCCATCAGTGAGTGGCCGCCGAAGTTTGTTTGGAACTCGCCGAGTGCGTTCGAGACACCATTTGCGGTAACGGTTCCGTCAAATGAATGCTCATCCGTCCAGAGGTAGCGGTACTCAAGGTCAAGGCTGAGGCCCTCAGCCAATTCAACACCGACACCGGCAAGCGCCTGAGCGGCCAAACCAATGTACGTATCGTCGATTGCCAGGGCTAGTGGGCCGCCAGCGGCAGTATTGTTCGTGCCGGCCAATTCGCCGTTAACACGAGCCGCACCAACACCAGCGCCAACAAACGGCGTAAGGATCGTTTCGTTGTCAAAGTCTTTGATAAGGTTGACCATGAATGTTTGCACATCGACGTCGCCGTCAAGCTGCGTTGGCAGACCTGAGAAGCCAAGATTGTCGCCAGGGATGTGGCGTGCGTCGTGCGAACGGTGGGTGAACTCGAACTCACCGCGCCAGCCGGAAGCGTATGCTTTACCGAAGGCTGCTGAGACTGCGACGCCTTGGTCGTAATCGATATCTTGGTCAAACAGGACCGGGCCGCTGGTTGATTCAAAGTCAAGATCATCTTCGGCAACGGAGAGGCCTGCGCTGATCTTGCCATACAGGCCTTCGTAAGCGTGTGCAGCTGGAGCCATCGCAACGACAGCGGCAGCGGCGAAAAGAGACGTCTTAAGTTTCATGTAATCCCCTCCTCAGGTAAGACACGTTGCGCGGAACGCCGTCTACACGTGCCGCGAAGCTCGCATTCGTCGTAGCTAATTTGGGTTTCGACGAATAGTGATATTTTAGCAAATCGGTGAATTCTCATAACATCCGGTTAACGATGTTGCATGAACGCATCGCACTATTTTGGTGGTGCATAATTGCCATAGACCTCAATCAAGTTGCTCCCAAGAAGCAATGAAGCCGGTCGGCCATCAATTACCCCGCAGAAAGCCGAGGTAGTTGTAGTCACCATCTTCAACCCTTAGTTGGCGTCGCGTTAGAGTGCCCGCATCGCGCCGCATCTCACTAACCGAAGCCTACATCGCCGCACGGGTTGCAACACATTCAAGGCGACGGCTTCACCCAAGATCCCGGAATCGGATCTTTTCTGGATCGCTTTCTACTTCGCGAGATTGACGGAAACCATAGTACCCCCGCATCCACCATTCCGGCGAAACGCCGAGTGCACGCTTCCAGAAACTAATTTCAGCGTAGTCGGGTTCAAACCTGGCGGCTACTGCCCGCAGATTATCAATGATAATGGCGTCGCCCCGGGTCAGTGTCACTTCTGTCACGGTAGTCCGCATGGCGATGTTGACCGCATTTGTCAGCACCGCGATCGCCTGAAGCAGATTTGCGTCCGACGAAGGGTTGAGCTTCGATAGCACGATCCTATTGGGATCCCATCTGAGGCCCCAATCCGCATTCAGGATATCGTCCGGATCGGCATGTTCCGGGTCGATACCGCCACCATCCAATCGCCGCAAAATTGGCTCCTCGATAGCGTCACGGCTCGCCGTAGGCAGAAAGCTCTGAATGTCTAGTTTTCCAAATAGCGGCACCCGAGCATTCGCCAAGAGACAAATTGCTTTAGCGGCCTGGCCTCTCCTCAACTCTTTGACCTCGTCGCTATCGCCTTTGAACTCATCACTGAATTCAATCAAGGCCGCCGGGAATTCCTTTATGATGTCCCTCGCCGTCAGTACCCGGAGCTTTAGATTGCATGGATTTTCAACACAATAAAGCAGCCGAAATGATGGCATTTCCGCATCCGACGTTGCCTCAGCGGTAAACGGCCACCTCATATGCGGTCCAGCTGTGCGGAACCGGAGTGGTAAATCATACCAATCCCAAAAAGGCACGTGCTGATAATCGCGCTTGGTAAAATGCTCCCGCTTCCAATAAACCCCATTGGGTGATTCATCGCGCATTTCAGCACCCAAAGCGTTAAAGACGATCGCCGCTTTGATGGAGTTGCGATAGGCGCGCGCCAATCGGAAATAGCTTCCCTCTTCGCCTCGAATGGGGTGAGGGCGTTGGGACCGAAGCCGGTTGGCAAGGTACAAAAATGCATACTTCCGTTCCATCAGCCCTCGGACAATTTGAAAAGGCTCCTCGGGACGGCCATTGCGCAATTCACCAAGAGTGTCGGTCAATCGGCGAGGCAGGATGGAAGCGCAAGCCTTGCCGGAACAGGCTACTGCTTCTTCTGCGATCCGGTTGGTGTCAAACCGGAACCAATAGGCAAGATCGTTTAGGCTCGATTTTGCGTCGGACGAGCCCGGCCGAATGCTCCGTAGAGATACAATAAGGCGTCCAATCGACTTATAGCTTGCCGAGGAAACTTGTTTGCGGATCCACAACACCAGGGGCATGGACAACACCACAGGGCCAATCAGGACCGTCGGATAAGCAAAGTCTTTCAACGCCGGCACTGCTTCAGCAAGCTCAGCCGATAGGTTAAATCGCGGTTCGGCGAGCGCCATTGCCCCAAGCACAAGAATAACGAACAAAAAAAGGAAGAGCGTCAACGCAAGGTCCTGTGCGTCGTTCACCCGGTCGGTTTCACGGTCAACGATCAGCCCGGCATAGACACTGTCCGCCAGTTCTTTCAGCCGCCCGCGCTCATTTGCGCCGATCCGAATCTCCCCCATGGCCTGTCTTTTCCCCTTTGGCCTGCACCCGGAACTCAAAGTCGCCAGGTCCCTCAACCCATCGATATCCTAGCGGGTCCAACGGCCACACGAAACGAATTTTTCAAAGGCCTTGCGGGACCGACCGCTTGTGCCATAACTGCCCGCGACGGTGCCCTGTAAAAGGGGAGAATAGGGAACGCGGTGTAAATCCGCGGCTGTGCCCGCAACGGTCAGCAGGGAGTGCGCCTGCACGCGCCACTGGATGTAATTGGCTCTGGCTAGCAGCTATGGCCAATCAGATCTGGGAAGGCGCAGGTCCGCACAACGATCTGCAAAGCCCGGAGACCTGCCGTCACTGTCGCTCGTTTTCGAGGCCGGGACCAGCTTCGGAACACGGGAGAAATCCGTCGTGGCGACTTGCAAACAGGCAAACAAGGAGTCGCCAGATGAACCGCCTACCCCTTTCCCGTCACTGCGCCAGTGCAGGGGCTATTTCCATCATTGCCCTCACCAAAGCTATTTCGAGTGGACCAGCATTCGCCCAGGAGCAAGACCACGCGGGCCCTCAATATTCCGTGACCAATGATCAGGCTCAAGTCGAAACCGCAATTAAAACCGGGGACGATGTGATTGTCGTCGTCGCCAACCGTCGTCCGCGCCTGAAAGAAGAGATCGGCTCGACCGTCTCGATCATCGACGCGGAAATGATCGCTGAACGACAGTATGTAACCATCGCAGATGCACTGCGTGATGCCCCAGGTGTTGCGATTTCCCGCAGCGGCTCCCTCGGCGGCATTACGTCAGCCCGATTGAGGGGCGGGACGACTGGCCAAACGTTGGTGGTGATTAATGGCGTCGTCGTCAATGACACTACCGCGCCACAAGGGGGCTTTAACTTTGCAAATCTAGATGTTGCAGACATCGAGACAATCGAAATTCTCCGCGGCCCCCAAAGTCTGGTTTATGGCGCCGATGCAATCGGCGGCGTCGTCTCGATCACCACAAAGAAAGGCGGCGCGCCCCTCAGCGGTTATGCTGAAGGCGGCGCAAACGGTTTCGCCCGAGGTGCTGCAACCATCAGCCAAAGCTCATCAGAAGCTTACTTCCGGGGCACTGTCACCGGCACACGGACCGACGGCATTTCCCGGGCGAGCGCGGGCGAAGAACGCGACGCCTACAAATCAATTGGCGGATCAATTCGGAGCGGCTTGAAACTTTCAGACCAGGTTGATCTGGCCTTGATCGGTCGGTTTTCCTCGTCGCAGGCGGAAATCGATGGCTTTCCGCCACCGCTGTTTTTGCTGGACGACACCCTGGAGAGGGAAAAGACCGACGAGGGCGCGCTCACCCTTCAGCTAAATCACCGGGGTCCCCAGTTCAGTGGCACGGCAACGGCAGGCTACAGCGCCATTGATCGAGTGAACAACAATGAGGGTGTGGAAACATTTCGCGGCGACGGCAGCCGTTTTTCCGCTGATTATATTGGTGAGTACCGACTAAGCAATGCGTTGATCGCTATTGGCGGCGCTGAAATCGAACAGACCACCGCCGACGTTTCCGGCTTCGATGAAAGCGCGACAGCTGGCGCGGTTTTCGGTCTTCTGGAATGGCAGCCTATTGACGGGTTGACGCTATCAGGCGGCGCGCGACGGGATGAATTTTCAAATTTTGAAGGGGCAACGACGGGCCGCGTGGCTGCCAGTTGGGTTGCGCATCGGACGGCACGTCAGACGACTGTTCTGCGGTCAAGTTGGGGCAAAGGGTTTCGGGCGCCAACCCTCTTTGAACTGAATTTCTCACAGTTCGGCATTGTTCCTAATCCTGACCTCGCTCCGGAACGGGCAAATGGCGTCGACGCCGGGATTGAGACCTATGGCAGCGCGGGTCAACTCGGTTATCGTTTTGCAGGGACGTTTTATCACCAGTCCGTCAGGGACCAGATTGATTTTGAATTTGCCCGGTTTGGCTATTTCAACATTCGCCGCGCCCGTTCGCGCGGGGTAGAACTGGAAGGGCAGCTCGACTTCACCGATGCGTTGTCCCTATCGCTTTCGTACACCTACACAGATGCGATCGACAAGGATACGGACGCTCGGCAATTACGGATACCGCCTCATCGCGGGACGGCAATTCTTTCGTTACGCCCGACGCCTAAGTTGACGTTTTCTTCCAGCTTGCAGATTAATGGCGATGAGCCTGACTTCCCCGCTGAGAATGACAGCTTTTTGCGGGTCGATTTACGCGCGGCTTACGATCTGACAGACGCGCTTCAGGTTTATGGCCGCATCGAAAATGCAACCGACACGACTTATGAAGACGTGTCAGGATTTGGTGAACCAGGCCTTTCCGCCTTCGGAGGGATCCGTTGGCGGCTTTGATAAAGACCCTAGTGACCGCTTTGGTGACGGTGGCCGCGGGGCTTTGCTTCCTCGCGGTCCCGCTTGCCTCAGCGCAAGCCGCCTCAACCAAACCAACGGTCGTCTCACTTGATTTTTGCACAGATCAATTTGTTCTGGCCCTTGCCGAGCCAGAACAGATCCTCGCTCTTTCATCAGATGCGGCTCGTGACTTCTCATTCATGCGGGAAGCAGCGCTCCCCTATCGGAGAATTAGACCTAATACTGAAGAAATTCTCTCGCTCCAACCTGATCTTGTCATGAGGTCGTGGGCTGGCAATGCGGATCATCTGGCCCGGATTGGGCTCACCGTAACGACCATTCCTTATGCGGCAAATTTTGACGGGGCCGCACAGGCAATCCGTGTTGCTTCAGAAGCTCTCCAACAGGAAGCTCGCGGCCAGCAGATCATCGACAATCTTGAAAGCCGCCTGGCGGAACTGGCTGAAAGCCGACCGGCGAACGCGAATAACCGTCCCTCGGCGCTCTACATAACCCCAGGCGAAGTGACCGCTGGCGAGGGGACGTTCGTCCATGAAATTTTGACCGCAGCCGGCGTAGAAAATCTTGCGGTACGAGAGGGGAAAGTCGGATGGTCAGCCCTTCCCTTAGAAGCGCTCCTATATCAGCAACCCGATTTGATGATTGCCGCTTTCTTCAATACCCAGACAGAGCAGGCGAATCACTGGTCGCTGAGACGACATCGCGCCGCTGGCCAGGTCCTGAATCGCGCAACGACAATTGAATTGCCACCGGATCTGCTCGGATGCAGTGCCTGGTATGCGGTCAATGCCGCTAAAATGGTGGGCCAGCATGTCGGAAAGTAACACGACCGATGTATCACAAACGATACTACCAGCCTTAGCGGCCATCGCCGTTCTTGTTGTGCTGTCTTCGATTTTTGTCGGCCCAGTCTCGATTGGTTTCCGGGAAGCTCTGGCCGCATTGACTAACCAGGGTGACCCGACACACCAGATCATCCTTATAGAAATCAGATTGGCACGAAGCCTTGTGGCTTTCACCGCTGGCGCTGCTCTTGGGGTTGCGGGCGCTGCTCTTCAGGGCCTACTACGCAACCCTCTCGCGGACCCTGGCGTTTTGGGGGTTTCCGCATGCGCAGCACTTTCGTCTGTCGGTGCGATCTATTTTGGTTTGGCGGGGCACCTTGCGGTTGCAACGCCGGTATTCGCCATTTTCGGCGCGCTCGCGGCGACCGTGGCTCTCCTAGCCCTCGGCGCGGGACGGGTTTCCACCACGCGCCTCATCTTGATCGGGGTTGGTCTTTCCTCTTTTGCGGGCGCTCTCATCTCTCTACTGATGAACCTCGCCCCTAACCCTTTCGTTCTGTCGGACCTTGTCAACTGGTTGTTTGGCACCGTCGCAAACCGTGGGTTTTACGATCTTTCTTTAGCCCTCCCCTTCATCGGCGTCGGCTTGGCCCTTCTTCTTTGGAAAGCGCGCGACCTGGCGGCCCTCAGCCTCGGTGAGGAAACTGCCACGACACTCGGGGTCAGCCTGAGGATATTGACCACAGTTGTGATTGCAGGGTCCTCCCTCCTCGTTGGCGCAAGCGTCGCGCTGGCAGGCAGTATCGGATTTGTGGGCATTGTTGCGCCACATGTCGCACGGCCGCTGGTTCACCACAATCCTGACAGGTTGTTGGTGCCGTCCGGTCTTATCGCAGGCACGATGCTCTGCGCGGCGGATTTAATTATCCGTGTACTGCCGTTTCCCCAAGAGCTGAAACTGGGGGTTGTTGCCGCCCTTATTGGCGCCCCTGGCTTTATCTGGATTGCGGCAACAACGAGGCGGCTTGCCAGATGACATCGATTCTCTCCTGCCAAAACGTGACCCTGACATTGGATCGTGCGTTGATAGTCGAGGGTCTCGATTTTTCGGCACAAAAACAGGAGTTGATTGGGCTTGTGGGCCCGAACGGAGCGGGCAAATCTACGCTCGTGCGAGCACTTGCCGGCGTCCTGGCCCCTGCCAAAGGGCGCATTTTTCTCAACGACAAAGATGTCTATCAGACGCGGCTGCGGGAGCGGGCCCGCACCCTCAGCTACCTCCCTCAACAGCCAGACGTGCACTGGGACATGAGTATTGAAACCGTTATCGCCCTCGGGCGGTTTGCCTACGGAGAGACAACCAAGCTCTCATCTGAAGGAAAAAGCGCCATTGATGGGGCCATCTCAAAAATGGACCTTGAGGATTTACGGCACAGGCGCGCGTCGACATTGTCAGGTGGCGAACAAGCGCGGATGCATATGGCGCGCACCCTCGCAAGCGGCGCTCCGCTCATTATTGCAGACGAACCTGTCACCGCCCTAGACCCAAAGTACCAATTGTCCGTGATGTCGGCTCTTCACGAACACACCTGCCACGGCGGCACGTGCATCGTTGCCATTCACGACTTGCGGCTCGCACGGCAATTCTGCACTCGGATCATGGTACTGTCGGAGCAATCCTTGGTGTTGGACGGCACGCCGGACGACATTCTCGAAACCGACGTACTTGCCGATATCTACAGTCTGAATGCAGATGATATGGCGCTTTTCACAAATTAAGAAGGCGTACAGTCAGGAAACAGTGCCGAGGCTCTTTTCTTTCTCCCAGAGCGTTTCAGAAATGGTCAATCGTTTGGCTTCATATCGAGCTGCGATAAATAGATAGTCCGACAACCGATTGAGGTAGGCCAAGGCCATGGCCGCGGTTTCATCGCCACCTAAAAAACCGGATGCATGGCGCTCGACCCGTCGGCACACTGTTCGGGCCACATGGAGCCATGCTAATAATGATGAGCCGCCTGGCAGGATGAACTCCTTCAGCGGCGGCAGGTCTTCGTTCAACGTCTCCGCCGCGCCATCCAGGCGTTCTACATGGGCAGTTGTGAGAAGCGGCACCCCCGGAAAGCACAACGCGCCACCAAGATCGAATAGGTCGTGTTGGACACCGCTGAGGGTCGCGTCGACCTCGGATCCGATCCCGTTCGCCCTGACGACCCCGATCCATGAATTTAGCTCGTCAATGTCTCCGAGGAGGGCCACCCGGGGATCCGTTTTTGCCACGCGGGTCCCGTCGCCGAGAGAGGTTTCACCGGCATCTCCGCCGCGGGTTACGATTTTCGTCAGACGGTCCGGCATTGGCAGTCTCCTTACAGAAAAAGCCCGACAGCTTCGCTGACGGGCCCTTCTTTTACGATCACAAAGCGCTATCGGGTTGGCGGCTCAAGTCCGCCAGCACCAGGTTGAGCAAGCTCTGCTTCCCCGGCCAAAGCATGGTCGGCTTCCGACGTTTCCATTTTCATCAAGCTCTTGATGAGCGGCGAGATGATCAACATGACCAGCGCAATCCCCATGGCCACGTAGGCGACATTTGTATAGACCGCAGCGTACCCCGCTTTCGCTGCGGCGACGTCAGTGAGCTGTCCGCCAATCGTCTCAGCACCGGTCGTTCGCGCAATGACGCCCGCCAGATAATTCGACAAGCCCGAGTAAAGAAACCAAGCGCCCATTGTCATCCCCACAACCCGCGCTGGAGCCATCTTGGTGACTGCCGACAAACCCACAGGCGAAACCATCAGCTCACCCATGGTATGAATCCAGTAGATTAGAAACACAAACCATACCGCCGTCATGCCCGTCGCCCCGGATGCTTTCATCCCCGCAACAAGAGACAAGAAGCCTAGCCCCGCCAGGAAAACGCCGAAGGCAAACTTAACAGGTGTGGAAGGTTCCATTTTACGCTTGGCTAAAGAGATCCACATCCAAGCGATGATCGGTGCAAAGATAAAAATGAACCCTGCATTCAAAGATTGAAACACAGGAGCCGGTACAGACCAGCCGAAAACAGTACGATCCACCAGCCGGTCTGTGAACAAGTTCAAGGATGAACCAGCTTGTTCAAACAGCGCCCAGAACGGAATTTGTGCAAGGACGAAATAGATCGCTGCAAACATTCGGCTTCGTTCAACGCCGTCAAGCTTGACGACCGCATAGGCAACGAGGAAGACAAATACAGCAATGCCTAATGAGCCCACAAACCAATCGGGGATCAGCTGGGCATTCATCACAAGTAGCATTGCCACGGCGATCATCAGCAGACCGGCGAGATAACACGCCCATTCAACATTGATTGGACCAAGGGCAGATTGTTTTAGTTTCTCTGCATCCGGCGGATCCGCACGCCCTTCAAGCCATGATTGACCGAAGAGAAATACAACAAGCCCCAAGGCCATGCCTATGCCAGCGAGGCCAAAGCCGTACTTCCAACCATAGACGATGCCGAGGTAGCCACAGAATATAGAAGACAGGAACGAGCCGAGATTGATCCCCATATAGAAGAGGGTGAAGCCAGAATCCCGGCGCGGGTCTTTGAGTTCGTAAAGTGACCCCACGATCGTTGAGATGTTGGCCTTCAAATAGCCAACGCCGGCAATAATGAGAGCCAAAGAAAGATAGAGAATGTTGACATACATCTCTTCTTTCTCGATCCGCGTCGTATAGTCAGCAACCGCGACTTCCGCTGGCAATCCGACCGCGTCCGGGTTGTCGACCAGCATTACGGTCGCGCCTTCGTTAAATGAGATGAACGACTGACCTCGTTCTGAGATGATTATCTGGTTCGCATCGCCACCACGGCCGTCAAGTGTTACCTGATAATCTGCGCCGTTATAGGTGAGATATTCCTTTGACCCTTCGCCTTCGAACGCCATGCCGAAGTGGCCGAGCACCAGCAGGATCGCGCCAAAGGTGACAGCTTTTCGCGACCCCAGATAGCGGTCCGCGAGTGTTCCACCGATGATCGTCATGATGTAGACCAGCGCCGTGTAAGCCCCATACATCACCGCAGAGCGTTCGTCTGAGAACAGGAAGTGCTGGGTCAGGTAAATGATCAGTAGGCCGCGCATCCCGTAATAGGAAAAACGCTCCCACATCTCAGTGAAAAACAATACCATGAGCCCGCGCGGGTGGCCGAAAAAGCTCCGGTCCGCGGTTGGTGTGTGCGCTGGCGTCGCGACAGCTTCTGTCATGATCCCTCCAAGGACTTGCTTCCGGCGCCAACGCTTCCCCCGAAGCTTACCCGCGACACCGGTGGCGGCCGGCTCTTTTCCGTCCGGCATGCAACAAAAAACGTGGGGTCCGATCTGAACAGCCCGATCCCACGCGATTAAACGCAGCAATTTAGGCCGGATTGCGGCAAGAAATCTAGCCTGTCCGTCCCGATGGCCCGGAAACGTCCGCGACGCCGCTTTCTCCCCGTGGCTTTGACTTAAGCAGCGTTCTGGCCATGCCCGTCAGGCTGATCGCGAGCCAGAACACCTCAATCACGATTGAGGCGGGATTTGGCCTGAAATAGAGGGAGATCAAAATCAACACAGCGCCCACGGCATTGATTGCGGGATAGGCGGGCTTGTCAATTGCCATGCGGCCGGTCTGGGAAAGACCATAGGTGGCGACAATCATTGCAACGCCGATTAAGCCCACACCGTCGGGAAGAGTTATGTCCATTGGCGAGGTATAGCCAAATCGTGTCGCATTGAAACCGTCAGACGGCAACTCGTCAGGACTTTTTCCGTGCGGCAGGGAAAGCCCGTCCCGGTCTCGGCTGCCCACCACCACGCTTATTCGATTCAACTTCTGGTCGATCGCCTAGAAAATATCGGGGCCCGGGGCCAAACTCCCGGGCGCGATCATCGGGATTGTAGAGAGCACACCGCTTTAGAGAGAGGCACCCGCACCCGATGCACCCGGTCAGTGTGTCACGTAAGCGGGTCATTCGCGTGATGCGATCATCAAGGACCTGGCGAAAGTTCCTTGAGATGATCTCCCAATCTTTACCGGTCGGGGTCCGCGATAGTGGCAAGGTGTCGAGTTGTTCCTTGATGTCTTCCAGGGTGAACCCGAGCCCTTGCGCAATCTGAATAAAGGAAAGCCGCCTGATATCCGCACGGAAGAACCGGCGTTGGCCGCCACTGGTTCTAAATGGCTCGATGAGGCCCTTGTTTTCATAAAACCGAATCGCCGAGACGCTCAGGCCTGTCCGCCCAGCAAGGTCGCCAATGGAAATCAGATCGTCACGTTTCATAGCAGTTTCCCGATTGCACGCCGTCTAGGCACTTCGGAGAAGTTTTTTTCATATATCCCACAAATAGCCCTTGACCTCAACTTAAGTTGAGGTTGCACGCTGAAATCCTGACGACAGACGAGCGTGTTAGAATTTGAGGTCAACCATGACATTTAGGATGCCAAGTGTTTTACAGCTTGTACGGATTACCTGCCAATTCTGGCTTTCGAACTACTGCTGGCAGGACCGTTGGGCCCACGACCAGCGCCCGCTTCCTCAAAGAGGTAGGGGACGAAAATCCAGCAGCACCACCCCACTTTCACTTTCGATCAAAGGAGCTTCCCATGCGCCAGCCTTTTCTTGAACACGTCAACATTACGGTCAGCGACCCAAAACGCACCGCTGAGCTATTGTGCTCGCTATTTGGTTGGGAAATCCGCTGGTCGGGCCCGGCTATCGATGATGGCGTGACCTATCATGTGGGTACTGAGGAAGGATATGTGGCTCTTTACGCGCCCAAGAATGTCCACCTGAAGGCTCCCAACGGATATGTCCACATTGGTGGTTTCAATCATATCGGCGTGGTTGTCGACGACATCAAAGCGACGGAAAAACGTGTAAGCGACGCGGGCTTCACGCCACACAATCATGGGGACTATGAACCGGGGCGTCGCTTTTACTTCGACGATTGGGATGGCGTTGAATATGAGGTAGTCAGCTATTCTTGATACAGCGGTGTCCGACCTACATCTGCATCGCCCAGCCTTCAACCGCCATGGCCGCCTGACGGACCGCTTCGGAACGCGTCGGGTGGGCATGGCAGGTACGCGCCAGATCTTCTGATGCACCGCCAAATTCCATTACCGCGACGATTTCCGCAATTAGCTCGCCCGCGCCAACACCGACGATATGGCCGCCAAGGATACGATCAGTCTCAGCATCGGCAAGGATCTTGGCAAAACCATCCGTTTCATGATTAGTTTTTGCACGGCTATTGGCGAGGAACGGAAAATTGCCGATCTTGTAAGCAATGCCTGCCTCTTTGAGCTCTTCTTCCGTTTTGCCCACGGAAGCCACCTCCGGCCATGTGTAGACAACATTGGGAACGAGATCGTAATTCACGTGCCCCGCTTTGCCGGCAATGAGCTCAATACAGGCAACGGCATCGTCTTCTGCCTTATGCGCAAGCATGGGCCCATGGGTGACATCACCGATGGCCCAGATGCCGTCAACATTCGTGCGGAAGTGATCGGTTACAACAAATCCACGCTGATCTGTCTTCACACCTACCGTTTCCAAGCCTAGTCCTTCCGTATGAGGACGACGACCGATACAGACAAGAACGACGTCCGCGTCGATTACTTCTGCGTCGCCACCGTTGGCCGGTTCAACATGGACCTTGGTCTTGGTTTTCAACTTTTCAACACCAGTCACTTTCGTCGACAATCGGAAGGCCATGCCCTGTTTCTTCAGGATACGCTGGAACTGCTTGGAAACTTCGCCATCCATGGTCGGCAGGATCCGGTCCAGATATTCGACCACGGTCACGCTGGCACCCAGCCGACGCCAAACCGAGCCAAGCTCAAGGCCGATAACGCCGCCGCCAATCACCACCATATGTTTGGGCACAGATGGAAGGTCCAGCGCACCAGTGGAAGAAACGATCTGGGTTTCGTCGATCTCTACACCGGGTAGATTGGTCACATCCGATCCCGTCGCGATGACAATGTGCTGGGTGTCCAGCTCTTTGTCGCCATCATCACCGGAGACAAGCACCCGGGTTGATGACAGGACTTCTCCGTTACCAAGAAAAACATCGACCTTGTTTTTCTTCATGAGAAACTCAACACCCTTGGTAAGGCCGTCGACGGCATCCTCCTTTTGCTTCAGCATCTGCGGAAGATCGAGAGAGACTTTCCCCGTCTTGATACCAAGGCTCTCAAAGTCCTTATGTGCGGCTTCATAAAGCTCCGAGGCATGCAAGAGGGCCTTTGACGGAATACAGCCAACATTCAAGCACGTACCACCGAGCTTCTTTGTCTCACGCTTTTCAATGATCGCAACTTTCAGCCCAAGCTGACCAGCGCGGATGGCCGCGTTATAGCCGCCAGGTCCGGCGCCTATGATGACGACGTCGTATTTTGTATCTGCCATGGATTACGTTTCTACCAGCTTACAGATCAAGCAACAGGCGCTGCGGATCTTCCAAGTTTTCTTTCACTCGCACTAGGAAAGTAACGGCCCCTTTGCCGTCGACAATCCGGTGATCGTAGGAAAGCGCCAGATACATCATTGGCCGGACTTTTACCTCGCCATTGATGACAACCGGGCGTTCTTCAATACGATGCATGCCAAGGATACCCGACTGCGGCGGGTTCAGGATAGGCGTCGACATGAGCGACCCATAAATCCCACCATTTGTAATGGAGAAGGTGCCGCCCTGCATTTCCTCGATTTTGAGATCGCCAGTGCGGGCGCGCTTGCCATAGTCAGCAATGGCCAGCTCGATTTCTGCTAACGACATCAAATCGGCATCGCGGACAACCGGCACCACGAGGCCTTTGTCCGTACCTACCGCAATGGAAATATCGTAATGGTCTTTGTAGATGACGTCCGTGCCGTCGACCTCTGCATTGACGTCGGGTACTTCCTTTAGCGCATGGCAACAAGCCTTCACGAAGAACGACATAAAGCCGAGCTTAATCCCGTGCTTTTGCAGGAAAAGATCCTTGTACTGCTTACGCAGGTCCATGACCGCGGTCATGTCGACATCGTTAAATGTCGTCAGCATCGCTGCTGTGTCCTGCGCTTCTTTCAAGCGACGCGCAATTGTCTGTCGGAGGCGGGACATTTTCACCCGCTCCTCGCGCTCACCTGGCATGGCCGGCGCCCGAGCAAGGGGCGCCGGTGTTGATGGCGCTTTGAGAGCATCGGCCTTGGTGATCCGACCGTCTTTACCCGTCCCGTCAATCTGCGAGGGATCAAGCCCACGCTCGGCAACGACCCGACGCGGCGCCGGCGACAACGGTGCAGCTGCTGAAGCAGCAGGCGCAGGTGCTGATTTTGCTGCAGTTATCGCCGCAGACGGTGCTGCACTGCCATTGCCGGCAGCGCCTTCTTCAATCACGGCAAGCAGCGCGCCGACCTCGACAGTATCGCCCTCTGCGCCTTCAAGGCGGCGCACAACGCCGGAAACCGGCGCAGTAACGTCCATGGCCGCTTTGTCGGTTTCAAGCGAAACAATTGGTTGATCCGTATTAACCGTATCCCCAACTTTGACGAGCCACTCGCCAATATCTGCTTCTGTAACCGATTCACCACCTTCGGGAACGACAACTTCAACTTGCTGGCCTCCGCCGCCCGTCGATGCCGCCTCGGTCACCGGTGCACTCGCCTTGGCCGAACTCCCATTGGGAGCTGCGCTAGCAGCACCGCCGATTGCGCCCAGTAGCGCATCCACTTCCACGGTATCGCCTTCCTTCGCCGCAATCTCTGACAGAACACCAGAGGCAGGTGCAGGGACTTCCACCGAGACTTTATCGGTTTCAAGTTCCACAAGCGGTTCGTCCGCATTGACGTTATCGCCCTCGGCTTTGAACCATTTTGCTATCGTTGCCTCGGTGACGGACTCACCTAAAGTTGGCACACGGATTTCTGTGGACATGAATTTACTTTCCAGTTCCTAAAAGGGCCAGCCTCATCCTGCGCAGCCCAGCTCCATAAAGATTGGCGTTAGACCGTCAGCGCTTCATCAAGGAAGGCATCCAATTCACGTTTGTGGCGAGACATAATCCCGGTCGCGGGAGAAGCGGACGCTGCCCGCCCCACATAGTTTGCCCGTTTATTCTTGGCGCCGATTTGCTCCAGGGTCCATTCGATATTCGGCTCCATGAAGAACCAGCTTCCCATGTTCTTGGGCTCTTCCTGGCACCAGGCCATGTCCGCGTTCTTGAAGCGTGTCAGCTCTTTCATCATCGACTGCGCAGGGTACGGATAGAATTGCTCGACTCGCAAAAGATAGACATCGTCGATCCCGCGTTTCTCTCGCTCTTCCAGCAGGTCGTAATAGACCTTGCCTGAACACATCACAACGCGCCGGATTTTGTTGTCGGGCACAAGCTTGATCGTTGACCCGGGTTTGTATTCAGCATCATCCCACAACACGCGATGAAATGAGGATCCTGGGCCCATTTCTTCTAGCGTGGAGACACAAAGCTTATGGCGCAAGAGTGATTTCGGCGTCATCAATATAAGGGGCTTACGGAAGTTCCGCCGCATCTGACGACGCAAAATATGAAAATAGTTCGCAGGGGTCGTACAGTTTGCCACCTGCATATTGTCCTGCGCGCATAATTGCAGAAACCGCTCAAGGCGCGCTGAGGAGTGTTCCGGCCCCTGCCCCTCATAGCCATGGGGCAGCAGCATCACGAGACCGGAAAGCCGGAGCCATTTCCGCTCACCGGATGAGATGAACTGGTCGATCATCACCTGGGCGCCATTTACAAAGTCACCGAATTGTGCCTCCCACAGGACGAGACAATTCGGGTTGGCAAGCGAATACCCATATTCGAAGCCGAGCACACCAAACTCAGAGAGACTGGAGTCGTGCACTTCGAAGTTCGCCTTCGATCCTTCAATATGCCGGAGCGGAATGTGCGTTTCTTCCGTTTCCTGATGAATGTAAACGGAATGGCGTTGGGAAAACGTCCCACGCCGAGAATCCTGCCCTGACAAGCGAACGCCAAAGCCATCACGGAGCAGCGAGCCGAACGCCAGAGCCTCGGCACTGGCCCAATCGATATCGCGGCCGCCTGTATACGTCTTCAGGCGTTGGTCCAAAACACGCTTCAAGGTTCGGTGGACCTTAAAGTCGTCGGGATAGCTGCAAATTTGCTGACCGGTTTTTTTTAGCTCATCGACGGGAATGTCGGTCTCGCCGCGACGGTCATCATCGACAGGCTGTTCGATCTCAGACCATTTGCCGTCCAACCAATCGGCCTTTTCCGGTTCAAACTCTTTTCCAGCGTCAAACTCAGCCTCGAGGAAATCACGGAATTTGCTGCGCTCAGCTTCCAGTCCCGCCTCATCGAAGAGGCCCTCACTGCGGAGACGCTTGCCATAGAGCGAGCGGGTCGTCTCATGGGACTTGATCCGCTTGTACATCAGTGGCTGGGTGAAACTCGGTTCGTCGCCTTCATTGTGTCCGAAACGGCGATAACAGAACATGTCGATGACCACATCTGCCCCGAACTTCTGGCGAAACTCTGTCGCGACCTTTGCGGCGTAAACAACAGCCTCAGGGTCATCGCCATTGACGTGGAAAATCGGTGCTTCCACCATTTTTGCGACGTCTGAAGGATACGGCGACGAACGAGCAAATTTCGGGCTGGTGGTAAAGCCGATCTGGTTGTTGACGATAAAGTGGATGGTTCCGCCGGTACGGTAGCCACGCAAGCCGGTGAACCCGAAACACTCTGAGACGACTCCTTGCCCCGCAAAAGCCGCATCGCCATGAAGCAGCAGGGGCAATACATGCGTGCGCGGCGTTTCTATCGCACCTGCATCAATCATATCCTGCTTCGAGCGTGCCTTGCCGAGGACAACCGGGTCGACCGCTTCCAGGTGCGAGGGGTTTGCCGTTAGCGACAGGTGAACATTATTGCCGTCAAATTCCCGGTCTGACGAGGCGCCGAGGTGATACTTAACATCTCCTGATCCGCCCACATCGTCAGGAACGACTGAGCCGCCCTGGAACTCATGGAAAATCTGGTGGTAAGGCTTGCCCATCACAGCAGCCAAGACGTTCAGCCGGCCCCGGTGCGGCATGCCGATGACAATCTCCTGCACTCCGAGAGCGCCGCCGCGCTTGATGATTTGTTCAAGTGCAGGAACCATGGACTCAGCGCCGTCCAGTCCAAACCGCTTCGTGCCCACATACTTCGTGTGCAGAAAGTTTTCAAAACCTTCTGCTTCAATCAGTTTGTTGAGGATGGCGCGCTTGCCTTCAGCGGTGAAGGTGATGTCTTTGTCCGGGCCTTCGATCCGCTGTTGCAGCCATGCCTTCTGGGCTGGATCCGTAATTTGCATGAATTCTACCGCAAACGTACCGCAATAGGTCCGCCGCAGGATATCCATGATCTGGTTCAGCGTCGCTGTCTCCAGCCCCAATACGTGATCAATGAAGATCTCGCGATCCATATCCGCGTCGGTAAAGCCATACGTATAAGGATCGAGCTCCGGGTGGATCTGCTTTTCAGTCAGGTCAAGCGGGTCGAGGTCTGCGATTAGATGACCCCGAATGCGATAGGCCCGGATCAGCATCAAGGCCTTGAGGGAATCCTGGGTCGCTTGGGTGACGTTGACGGCTTTTTCGGGCAACGGGCGGGCTGCGATTTTCTTGGAAAGCTCCGCTTCCACCTGAGGCCAGTTACCATCGAGTGCAGCGGTCAGATCGCCATTTGGTTTGGGCGGCCAGTCCTGACGTTTCCAACTGGGTTCGGCCGGTGCGGTTCCGCCATCGCCAAGTGAATCGAAAAATGTGCGCCACTGGGGCTCGACAGATTTAGCGTCGTTTTTGTAGTCGGTATAAAGCGCTTCCAAATAGGCAGCATTCGAGCCGGAAAAGAGAGTTTCGTCTTGTGAGGTAGATGAACCGGCGCCCCCGGCAGGGCCCTCGCCGAATTTGGCCATTGCGCACACCAATCTAGAGATCAAATAAAAGGCAGACCTCTACTACTTACGCCAATTGCGCCCCGATTCAATGGGGTATCACACGCAAGTTGAGTTTGTTCTCGCCAAGGCCGGAGATGAGCCTTCCTCGACCTGGCCTCCAATCCGTTGACAGACTAACTGTTGAGAAGGCCGAGAAGGGTTTTGCCCATGCTGGCTGGCGTAGGCGAAACCGCAATGCCAGCCTCTTTCATGACAGCAATCTTCGCATCGGCGGTGTCGTCTGCACCGGAAACAAGAGCACCTGCGTGGCCCATGCGCCGTCCTGGAGGCGCGGTCACCCCGGCAATAAACCCAACCGTTGGCTTCTTGATGCTTGATTCAGCGAGGAACCGGGCCGCATCCGCTTCGGCTGAACCGCCGATCTCACCAATCATGATAATGGAATGGGTGTCATCATCGGCCAGGAACAATTCAAGGGTTTCGATAAAATCGGTCCCCTTGACCGGATCACCGCCGATACCGACGCATGTCGACTGGCCGAGGCCCGCCATGGTCGTTTGATGCACGGCCTCATAGGTCAGAGTACCCGATCGTGAGACGATACCCACATGGCCGTCCCGGTGAATATGGCCCGGCATAATCCCGATCTTGCATTCGTCCGGCGTGATAACACCCGGGCAATTCGGCCCCACAAGCCTTGAAGCGGATCCGTCAAGCGCCCGCTTGACGCGAACCATATCCTGCACAGGGATCCCTTCGGTAATGCAGACGATCAACGGGACTTCCGCCGCAATCGCCTCCAAAATGGAATCAGCTGCGAATGCCGGCGGCACATAAATCACAGAGGCATCGACCCGCGTTGCGGCTTGGGCTTCGGCGACAGTATCAAAAACCGGAAGCTCCGTCCCCTTCGCTGCAGTTTCGCCAACCCAGGTCTGACCGCCTTTGCCAGGTGTTACCCCGCCGACCATTTTTGTGCCGTAAGCGATCGCGTGTTCGGTGTGGAAAGTCCCCTGACTTCCTGTGAGACCCTGACAAATAACCTGAGTGTTCTTATCGACGAGAATGGACATGGATGCTCCGCTAAATCCTGGGCTTTTAGGTTGATTTTCCGCCCTCATAACGAGGCCGCTGCGCCGCGGCAACACATCTGTCAGGGGGAAGTGCATCGACCTGCTAGTTTTCAACCAATCAAGGAACCCAAAACAGGACTCGGGTCCGTGCCTTCACTTGGACGAAAACAATTCACTCGTTTGTCGCATGCCAGACACAATCGGTGGCGATATGACCCCCAGCACGAACTTTCTAAAACCCTCCCGGTTCGCGCTGCGACTTCAAGACCGCCCAAAGAGGCGGTCTTTTTTTGTTAGGTCAATTGAACCTTCAAAGCTCGGGCAAATCCGTTCGAGTGCGATCGGAAATCGTCTCACCCGTATTGAGGGTATCGGCGTTTTCGATCATCAGAACCCAGCATTCCCGATCCGCGACCGGCATATGTTCAACTCCAGCTGGCACCACGATCAGGTCGCCTTCACTCATCTCTACATCTTGGTTGCGAAAGCGCATGGTGAAAGCGCCTTTGACGACGAGAAAAGCTTCTTCAACGTCCGGGTGGCGATGCCACTGGAAATCGCCTTCGAATTTCGCAAGGCGTATTTCCTGGCCATTCACCCGGGCAGCAATATGTGGAGACCAATGATCGGGAATGCGATCGAAAGCGCGCTCCACATTAATTTTGCGAATTTGCGCCATTTATCTGTCAGACGACCTCTGCTCGAGGCGCCTCAGATATCGGCGTCGCGCTTAACAAAGGTGACGGCAAAAAGCGGTTCACCGTCGAACAGATCCTTCGGGGGTTCAACGCCATCAATCATTTTGAACGTCCGCGGCGTGATCGAGCCTTCCATTCGGTAGCCTTTTTCCGCCATGCGCCCGCGGTGGAATTCCAGCGCGGCAGCGGTGAATTCGCGGGCAAGGATCGTAATGCGTTCGGGATCTGCAGACATGGAACTCCCTTTCAGATTAGTGACTTGATTTGACGTCGCCGCCTTGATCTCACCTAATATGGCGCTGCGATGGGAATGTCCACGCGCGAAGAAGACACCGCGGCAGACTGAGTGAACGGGATCCGGGAGGTCCAGCGATGACGAAAAAGAGATTTGTCTTGGCGATTGACGGTGGGGGCGTCCGCGGTTTGGTGGCAGCAACCCTTCTGGACGGTCTTGCGCGCGCTCTGGAACTAGCAGGCAGCGCCAAACCCTTCGCCGACCATTTCGACCTTATTGCCGGGACCTCCACCGGGGCGATTATCGCTGCGGCAATTGCCGCACCGGGGGACGGCGGAAAGGTGCCACGTCGATCGCCCGCTGATCTGCGCAAACTCTATCGAACCCGATCCAACGAGATTTTCCCGCGGCGTTTTTGGTGCAGGCTCCCGGTCTTCGGACGCCTGCGTCAGTTCTTCGGACCACTTTATAGTCCTGACCCTTTGGTCCGTATTCTTGACGACGAACTCGCCGACATGACGTTTGCTGATGCGCGCCGAAATTTGCTGATTTGTTCCTACTCGATCGATCCGCGCGGGACGGCCTTTTTCCGCGGCGGTCCTGACTATCAGGCGGCAGTGCGAAACGGACACCTGCCCGCTGGCGTGACCGAGCCTGCGAACGGGGTCCTCTTGAAAGATGCCGCCACAGGTTCAGCAGCGGCACCGACTTTCTTCCCGCCTCATCAGATTACAGATGGTCTCACAAACGAAACACGCACGGTAATCGACGGCGGTGTTTTCCTAAACGATCCAGCCCTGCTTGCCTTTGCCGACGCTGTTATGCTGTACCCGGATGATGAGATCCATGTTGTATCTATCGGCACCGGACGGTTAACCGACCCGTACCCTTTTGATGTCGCACGAGGCTGGGGTTTCTTTGAGTGGCTTTCCCCGCTTGGCCGGTTCCGGACGCCGCTCATTTCGGCGATTTCCGACGGCCAGGCTCGGGC
Source organism: Pseudomonadota bacterium (assembly GCA_038522945.1). GTDB lineage: Bacteria > Pseudomonadota > Alphaproteobacteria > Caulobacterales > Parvularculaceae > MED-G105. The sequence goes on along the minus strand of JBCBJV010000002.1, from coordinate 336,150 downwards.
AGTCAACGCACAATTACAAAAGCTCATTCAGGACCGGTATTACCGCCTCGACTATGACCTGACCTCCGGGTACGGATCGCCAAATCTTGACGACGCCTCTAAGAGAAACCTGAAACGGTTGGAGGAAGGGGCACAGAAAATGGTCGACGAAATGGGTGACCAGTTCGCTCGCATTGCGACAGACTTTCTGGCGTGAAGCTGGCCTAACGTGACGATATCGCCGCAATGACGCCCCTTCAAAAAACTCTCATTCTCGGTGGGATCGGGCTTATTGTGCTTGCGATCGCCTGGCCTCTGGTCAGCAAACTGGGGCTGGGACGCTTGCCGGGGGATATCCACATCAAGCGCGAAGGCTTTTCGTTTTATATGCCTATCACGACGATGGTCTTGCTGAGCATTGTGGTCTCGCTGATAATGCGGTGGTTGGGGAAATGAATTCTACCGGTTGGTTCATTTAGAAGTCGAGATTTCCTCATGCCATTAAAGTAAAGAAGATCGCCACAGGAAAAGAAGGCGCTCAGCTACACGAAGGATCGACGCGACGACTATGGTGAGAACCAAAAAAGCTCACGTAAGAATGTTCCCCGTCAAAAGCGTCTCGAAGCTCGCAGGCAAAGAAGAAAAGCCAACTTGCCGTTATCCTTGATTGAGCGGTGTAACGAGTTGAGGGCTGAGACAATCGAGAGCAGCATTTTGCAAAACACCGAACGAAAACGCGGCTGGACAAAAGTTTCGCATGCCCCACTTGGGGATTATCTCAGTTCACAACGGAAAAGACGGGCGAAGCGGCCTAGCCGAAAATAGACCGCACGACAGCCCGCGGTTATTAATGCACTTTGGACCGAGACGGGCCAGCACTTTTGCGCCTCCCCAATCTGCGCTGGCCCAATCTGCTTTTGTCCAATTTACGCCGACTCAGTCAGTGAACGCCCAGCCCGCCACTTGTCAAAGTTCGACCAGACACCGTCATCACCGTGCCAGTCGCCTTTAGTCGCAGCTTTAGAGTATTCAGTCGCCCGTGCTTCAAAGAAATTGGCGTGCTCAACACCGTTCAGGATTTCCGTGAGCCAAGGCAAAGGATGCTTTTCGATGCCATAGATCTTCGGCAACTCCAGTTGACCGAGACGCCAGTCCGCAATGTAGCGGATGTAATTCTTAATATCGTCCGGGGTCATCCCTTCGACTGACCCCATCTCGAACGCCAGGTCGATGAACTTGTCTTCCAGGCTGACAACGGTCTTGCAGCAGTCAACAATATCGTCAGCGACACGCTGGGTGACAACGCCCGTTTCCTTGGCAAAAGCGTGATATAGCTTGACCATCCCTTCGCAGTGAAGGCTCTCGTCGCGAACCGACCAGGACACAATCTGGCCCATGCCCTTCATCTTGTTGAAGCGCGGGAAATTCATCAGCATGGCGAACGATGCAAAGAGCTGTAGACCTTCGGTAAAAGCGCCAAACATGGCGAGCGTCCGAGCAATGTCTTCTTCAGTTTCCACACCGAACTTCTGCATGAAGTCGTGCTTGTCAGCCATCTCCTTGTATTCAAGGAAGGCCGTGAACTCTGATTCCGGCATACCGATGGTTTCAAGCAACAACGCGTAAGCGGCAATATGGATGGTCTCCATATTGGAGAACGCCGACAACATCATCTTCACTTCGGTTGGTTTGAAGACGCGCGCATAGCGCTCCATGTAATTGTCGTTCACTTCCACATCAGATTGAGTGAAAAAACGGAAGATCTGGGTGAGGAGATTCCGCTCTGCATCGGACAGCTTGTTCGCCCAGTCTTTACAATCCTCACCCAAGGGGACTTCTTCCGGCATCCAATGCACTTGTTGCTGGCGCTTCCAGAAGTCATAGGCCCAAGGGTAACGAAATGGTTTGTAGGCGTGAGACGGCGTCATTAGGCCGGGCAATACTGGCAATGGATCAGCGGCATCGAGCATGGTCAGGTCCTGTCTGGAATCGATCTGAAAACGAAATCATCGCGACACTATTTAGTGCCGCCATCCTTTAAATGCACTATATCTTGTGTCCCGCAAACGACAATAGAGCCAAGGCGTCGCAGCCGAGGTGTTTTTCCCCGCTCTATTCCGGACTCACGACACTTTCCCCCAGCGACTGCCGATGCCAGTAGAAAACGTCACTGAACGACTGCTGTTGAATTAGAATCGCCAATCAAATTCCAGTCTGCGCCAGGAAATAACAATGGCGCGTGCGCCGCAAAAAAGATAATGAAACCTCTTCAGTTTGTGAGAGGGGGCGTCATGGCCTTTGCACGCGCGTCGGTCATCGCCGGGGTCGGGAGTTATCTGCCGGAGAAAGTCGTCACAAACGACGACATGGCAAAAATTGTCGACACATCTCACGATTGGATCGTGGCCCGGACGGGCATCGAACAGCGCCATTTTGCAAGCGACGATCAAGTTACCTCCGACCTCGCAACTGAGGCAGCCCAGCAAGCTCTTCAGGACGCCGGTTTGACGCCTGCCGATATCGGGCTGATCATTGTTGCCACCGTCACGCCTGACAAAACCTTCCCTTCAACGGCGGTGTTCGTTCAGCAGAAATTGGGATGCCCCGTCGGCATTGCCTTCGATGTTTCCGCGGCTTGTTCCGGTTTTCTTTACGCCTTGAACTTGGCTCACAACTTTATCGCCGCTGGTGAGCCGAAACATGCCCTCGTCATTGGCGCTGAAAAACTTAGCTGCTTCCTCGACTTTAATGACCGCGGCACATGCGTTCTTTTTGGCGACGGCGCGGGTGCCGTGGTTCTGAGCCAGGGCACGGCTCAAACGCGCGACGACGGACGCGGCGTTCTGGCCACATATCTTGCAGCCGACGGAACGAAGGCGGAGCATCTTTACGCAGATGGCGGCCCCTCATCGACGGGAACCGTCGGCCTAGTCCGCATGAACGGCCGCGAAGTGTTCCGCAATGCCGTTGAAGAAATCTCCAATTCCGTTTTTGAGGTAGCAGAGCGTGGCGATGTCGGTCCGGCAGATATTGACTGGTTTGTCCCTCACCAGGCCAATGTCAGGATTATTGAATCTTGCGCCAAGCGACTGAAAATTGATCCGGATAAAGTGATCGTTACTATCGCCAAGCACGGCAATACGTCTTCGGCGTCAATCCCTCTTGCCCTGCGGGAAGCCATCGACGACGGACGAATCAAGGAAGGTCAACTGCTTGCATTTGCGGCTCTCGGCGGCGGCCTTGCCTGGGGAAGCGCCCTGATCCGGCTTTAGTCCAAGTCAAAATCGAATCGGGTCCCGATCAGGATTCCCGGAACGCCTTGTTCGAGACCTTGGCCAGTGGGGAAAACAGATAGGACAGCACTGTACGTTTGCCGTTGAGGACATCTACTTCTGCTGCCATGCCGGGAGATATGGGCAGAACGGCGTCGCCTCGGCGCAATGCAACGGACTGTGTACGCACCAAAATCTCAAAGTAACTTTCTCCGGACTTTTCATCTTCAATGGCATCCGGACTGACCGTTTCGATCACTGCATCCAATGCGCCATAGATAGCTGAATCATATGCCGTCAGGCGAACACGTGCGGACTGGCCGACTTTGAGGAATCCAATATCAGCAGGCTTAATCCGTGCCTTGATCAATGGGGTTTCCCCGTGGGGTACGATTTCGACAAGCGTTTCCCCCGGCGCTGCAACACCGCCTTGGGTGGAAACAAGCACCCGATTGACGATACCTGCGATGGGCGAGCGCACTTCGGTCCGATCGATTTTGTCCCGCAAGGCCGGCAACTCACCCGAAAAACCCGTTTGTTCGGCCTTAGCTTTAGCAAGTTCGTCGACGATTGCTGTTTTAAGGTTTTGGGTCGCCGTAGCGAGCTCCGCTTTCGACCGTTCCACTGCAATCTCGGCTCTTTGGAGATCACCTTCAGCGCTCGCCCGGCGTTGGCGCGCACGAATTAGCTCTATGCGCGGCTCGATACCCTTTTTAACAAGTGGCTCGACGAGCTCCAGCTCTTCAGTGGCAAGATCGAATGCGCGATTAGCGATTTCTGCAGCGGCCTCGGCATCGCGAACTTTGTTTTGCTCAACACTCAACTGACTTTGGCGCTCTTGCCGCCTTGCCTCATACAAGGCCAATTCTTTTCGGACAATATCAGGGGCTTGCCGCTCCAAGGTTGATCCGTAAACCAATGGCTCATTTGCCGCCTCAGCTTCAAGGCGTTTAATCCGTGCGCGTAGAGCATTCGCACTATCGCGACCTTGCAAAAACTCAGCGTTCATTTGTTTGGGATCAAGGCTGACCAGCAACTGCCCCTTCGCAACCTCATCGCCTGGTGCAACCAGGATTTCTTTGATGATCCCCCCTTCCAGGTATTGCACTTCCTGAAGCCGGGTCGATGGCACAACCCGACCTTGCCCCCGCGTGACCATGTCAAGTTTGGCTGTCGCGGCCCAAATCAAAGCCACAACGATCAGACCTGTCACGAGATAAAGAAAAACGATAGCGGCGCGCGCCGGTGCGACGGGAAGTTGTTCATCTAGAAGGTCGGCGGTGTTCGCGTGATCATTCATGCCGCACTCCTTCGCGTTCGGGCGTTAATCATTCGGGTGCGTTCTTTTGGAAGGTTAGGGGCGCTATCTGCAACCGCAGGCGCCCGTCCCGTCATAGCCCGTATGACCTTTTCCCGAGGTCCCTCAACAACAAGCCGACCCCGATCGAGGACGATGATTTTCTCAGCCAGTTTCAGCAACGGCATTCGGTGCGTGACAAGAAGAAGCGTGCGCTCATTCACTGCCTCGCGCAGCCGGGCGATAAGGCGGGCTTCGGCGTGGTTGTCGAGGGCACTGGTCGGCTCGTCAAAAAGTAAGATGCTGGGATTATTCGCAAGGGCGCGTGCAAGCGCCACCGTTTGCTTTTGGCCACCGGAAATCCCCTCGCCCCGCTCTCGGAGCATCATGTCATATCCGTCTTTCGTCGCCCCGATGAACTCATGGGCACCGGCGATTTGAGCTGCGTTCAGCACGTTCTCATCGGAAATACCTTCAAGGCCGAGGGTGATGTTCTCGCGAATGGTCCCGCTAAACAAACACACATCCTGAAGCATGGCGCCGATCCCTTTGCGCAGATCTGAGGGGTCAATCTGCCGGACATCGGTATCGTCGATGAGGACTTGGCCATCGGTTGGTTCGTATACGCCGAGAGCAAGACGCACGATCGTCGACTTGCCGGACCCATTCCGTCCCAGGACAGCTGCTCGCTCGCCGGGTTCGATCACAAATGAAACATCGTCAAGGGCCCGCTGGGGTGCATCAGGATAGGAAAAACTGACATCTCGGAATTCAATCCGTCCGAGAAAAGACGACCTGCTTAGATAAGCCTTAGCAACTCGCTTCTCAGATTTTTCCGACATCAGCGTGTTGAGCGATTTGTAAGCAGCAAGCGCTGAACTGATACGCCCTAAGAGGTTTGCGACCTGACCCAAGGGGGCCATCGCCCGTCCCGTCAGAATAACACATGCGATCAATGCGCCCATGGACATTTTGCCATCACCGACAAGAAGGACACCGGCAACCACAATGCCGACCTGGGCGGCTTGCTGGCAAAAGAGAACTAAATTGACCGTAAACTGATTAAGAAATCGACCCGTCGTCGAGGTCGCTGCCTCGGTCAACGCGCCGGTTTGCCAGCGCTTCTTCATCAAGTCCGTCGCCGCAGCAGTCTTTACAGTCTCAAGGCCGGCAAGAGCTTCGATAAGCACACCATGCTTCGCGCGGCCCTTGCCCATGGCGTTTTTTGTATGGCGCTGGATCACCGGCTGCAATAGCAACGACGCCCCAATCGCGACACCTATGGCGACTGCGGGAACAAAGGCAATTGGCCCACCGATCATCGCGATTGCGAGAACAAAAAGGGCAATGAAAGGGACATCAACCAAAGTCACCAGGGTTACCGACGAGAAGAAGTCCTTCAGGAGATCAAACTCCCGAACAGCGCCCGCCATCGCCCCCACCCCGCCCTTGCGGGCTTCCAGTCGCATGGACATCAATTGGTCGAAGACTTTGTTGCCGACAATTGCATCAAGGCGTTGGCCGGCGATATCCACAAAATAACCGCGGACGGATTTTAGACCGAAGTCAAAAAGGTGTGCCAGCATCACACCGATCGTCAGTGCCACGAGGGATTCCACCGCATTGTTTGGCAGGACACGGTCATAAACCGTCATGATGAAGAATGAAGAAAATAGCCCGAGGAAGTTTATGAGGGCGGCGGCCAAGATGGCCTGACCATAGATCTTACCATTGCGGGCAACAGGTCCTGCCAGCCAATGGTCTTCGGGCAGCAATTTCGTCAGCATTGCACTTGCCTTCTATTGAATTGGAGCTGTCGACACCTGTTCTGCCGGTGAAAAGCGCTGCCGCAGATCGCCGGTGAACTCCATCATTTCGAAGAGCGCCATGTCTCGATCCGCAAGGCCAGCAAGGTAGGCGACGCCCGCTTCAAACCAGTCATTTTCCGCCTGCAGAATATCGATCAAATCGCCGCGAGCGGCGCGGAAGCGAGCCGCAACGAGATCGCGGGCCTGGAAGTTGGAGACAAGTGCAGCTTCTAACGCATCGACCCGCGCCTGAGTTGCTTCTTGTCGGGCAAAAGCTAATGCCGCGTCCCGTTTGATTTCCAGTTGAATGCGGTCCCGCTCTAGACTGCCCTGTTTCTCGCGCTCGCGCGCTTCAGCTATGGCAGCGGCACGGCCACCACCGGCGTAGAGATCATAATTCACTTGTACACCTGCTCGGACGTCATAATCGTCGGCGTTTTCCAGAAGGTCAAATTGAACGGCACTGAGGTTCGCCCGAACCTCAGGCAGCCGGGTTGCTTTCACCGCCTTCAGCTCCGCTTTGAGACCTGCATGGCGAGCAAGCGACGCGGCGATATCAGGATTGCGCTGAATTGCAAGGGAAATTGCCTCATCGGTATCCCCAACAGCTAGGCTTTCATAACTTGGGCGACGCAGGCGCCCTGCGTCTGTTGGGAAAAACTCTCGGTAACGAACTTCAGCGTAACGGGTACTTTCACGAAATTCAGAAACGCGCACCTTCGCCGCTGCAAGGCGGCCGGCAGCCCGCATGACGTCTGCCCTTGTCCCCCCCCCCAGGCGTTCGCGTTCCTGGACTGATTTGAGTAGTTTTTCGTGACGGCGAATATACTCTTCTCCGAGAGCGAGGATTGCCTGGTGCACGGCAAGATCTTGGAAGGCAGAAATTGACGAGAGCGCCAGCTGATCGATCCGGCTGTTCAGGGACTGGTCGGCTGCATCTTTTTCTGCCCGCGCACTTCGGATCCGCGCGAAGGTTGCGCCGCCATCATAGATCAATTGGCTGGCATTGAGGCCGACATTGACCTGACCACCCGGCAAAAGGGAATCGACCACATTATCTGTACCCGTATTAAAATTTCGGGCGATGACATAGTCACCGTCGACAGAGGCCGACAGACGCGGATAGAGCGCAGCACGTTCTGCTCGGATTGCCGCACGTGCCTCGCCCCGCTCAGAGAGCGTGACCCCGAACGACGGGTGCGCGGTGATCGCGTCTCGAATAGCAGCTTGAAATTCACTATCGGTATCTGTCCGAGACAGAAAGAAGGCGGCGGGTCCAAGCGCTTTGCCAATCGGTGACTGCTTTAGTTTCTTGTCGGACGCCGGGTAGAGCGATCCCACCTGGCTCACTTGCTTGCTTGCAATCACTGGCTCAAGGGCTGAAACCCCCAACACACACAGACTTAAGAAATACGCACGGCGCCGCATGGGCTATTCCAATCCATCACGGCGCGGCGTCAAAAACAGTCCAACGAGTACGGACCTTTGTTACCGTGCCTTAAGGTTAACAGACTTTTCAATTAGAGAGGACAAGCCCAAAGAAATGCTTAACACTTGGTCCCAATTGGGACGGTTAAGATTGCATCGTCTTCAGATACTGCCTCAGGTGCGCCGGAACCCGCTCGCTCTCGCTGCGTGTAAGCGTCGGGCGTCTAGTTTTTGTCCCAGCGCCCGCTTTTTCGTTGTCGGCATCCTCGAGACCAGTGCTGTTATGCAGGGCTTTTTCAGACGCCGGAGCCGTCGCAATCGCCGATGCGCTTTTGACAGACATCAAACGTGATTTCCGCGCCAGCCCAACGCACATGCCGATTAGAGCCCAGTTCATCACTTCAAACTGGCCGGTGCGCATGGTAGTTGAGGCGAAAAGCACGGCCAGGGACAGGGTGGCGGCAAATACAGCTTGGGCAAACACTGCCATTTCCCCGTCAATCACCCGAATGCGGCTAATACTGCGCCAACCTCCCCAAAGGGCAGAGGAGAGAATGATCAAATACAACGTCAGGCCGATCAGCCCATAGTCCAGTGCAAAATGGAGGTAGGAGTTGACAATGTCGATGATCCCCTGCCCCTGACGGAGAACTTCCATATCCGGATCATCCATGTAGCCAACCGATCCAAAAAGGGGGTTCTTCATGACGACGCCAGATCCAACTTCTAGGAGTTGCGCGCGATAATTTAGTGTCACGTCTTCATCATTTGACATAAACGGCAATATATTGAGCAAGTCTCTCCCGAGTGGCGTGAGCGAAATAACGGCCATGCCGAAAACGCCTGCGATGCCCGTTACAGCGAGGCGTTTGAATGCCGCTTTGCCGGTTCCGACGAATGCCACGATGGAAACAACCATGCTGATCAAGGCCCCACGGGATACCGTCGTGACCATACCAGCCAGCATCGCGAGAAAGCCGCCAGTCGCCGCGACCTTTGGCTTGATATAGGCCCGGAGAGCAAGGGCAAACGTCATGGCCACCATGAACCCTGCGCCGAATGCAATTGAGCCGAATGACGTACCGACCGTCCTTGAAAGACCAGAGCGCACTTCGACACGTCGGATAAAATCGATATCCCAATTCGTCAAAGCGAAATAGTAGTGGTGCCAACCAATCACAGTCTCATGGAGAGCAACCAGCGACATCATAACGAACTGCCCAACGAACGCCGAGGACAAGAGTATCAGGTTTTCTTTTGTCCAATCCACTCGGCTAAAGGCGGCATAGACAAAAGCGCTTGTTAGAAGGAAGACAGTAATCTCGCGTAAGCCCGCTGTAACTGATACATCGCGAAAGGCCAGCACCGAGACAATCACAAATAAGACCCAATAGGTGAGATCAGTAGCTTTAGTAAACGATTTGCCTGCCAACGGCTGCCTATTTGGAAGTAACGACGGCGTTAATAATACTACGGACATGGCCATCGCCGGGCTCAACGCCAAAAAGTAGTTTATTCCGGCAAATCCAGGAACGAGCTTCGACGTGGCGGGCATACTGAAGACGGCCACAATAAAGGCCGCCACTTTGAAAGGCTCTCGCATGGTAACAACAAAAACAGCAACGCAAGCAACCAGCAGCGCGAGCCAGTAGTTCGGCACCAAAAACGTCGAGCACGTCGTTACAATCGCAACAAGGCCGAGTCTTTCAATCCGACGAGGGTCGATGGTCTCTTTAAGGACAAACCGGAGAACGCCGAAGGCGATTACAGCGCATACGGAAATCAAACCGGCTGCATAAAGACTAGTCGGCATAACGGCACCTTATTTTGGCCAGGAATAACTGACTCACGCCGCCGCCCTCAGAGCTTTTGGATCGATGTTCCATTCGGCTTTGATATCGATACCAAATTGACTGCTTAGTGTTAGGAGGTCTGGTGCCAGTTCTGACAGCAGGGCCGCCTCTTCCGCAGGGGTTAACTTAAAACGTCCATTTAAAGGTTCGCTTGTTCTGGCCTTGCGTCGCATTTTGTGGCGCCACTCCCCTGGCGTTACGGCTTTTACAGCCGCCTTCAAGGGGGCAATCGATGCCGCGATGCGCCAAGCAAGATTTAGTTCGTCATTGTACCGAACGCCCGGTGCCTTGTTCTTCTGCTTCACGTCAGCGGATATCACTGTAGATGAAATTTCCAGGTATTCACATATCTCCTCGACAACGGCGACCGGCTCCCGCTGCAGTCGCTCAAGGGTAAAAAGCCTGAGACGGTCTTTTACCAGAAAGTCTTGGTACTGGTCGATCTGCATGGCGTAGCGGCTGGCGTCGAGAGAGAGAGAAGAAACCCCAGCATCAAGGCTATGGTCGGCCCTGTCAGATATTGTTCGCCCCAGTTCGGCTCGCTTAGCCTGGGTGTGCCGTGCATGGGATTCAATCCGTCGCAAGGGGTGGCGCATGATGTAAATCAGTTTGACGTCCCGGGTCTCAGCGAAAGCCCTTATCCTCGGTGCCGCTTCTGCGTGAGGGAATTTTGAGTAATCAGTTGTCCCTTCGACTGCGACCTTGTGGTTGGCCGGATCAAATGAAAATAAACCTTCGTACCAGTCGAACCCATTGCTGTAGACACTATCAAATGCAAAGAAGCCTGCCTCCTTGGGATTGGCAACGGCAACTTCCGGGTGTTTTGACAAATGGTCAAACAAACTGGTTGTGCCAGCTTTCATTGCGCCGATGACAAAACAGTAGCGATCAATCATGGTATTTGAGGTCTCCGATCGGACCCTTCTGGCACAACTTGTGCCAATCAGATATTCGCCGGTTTCATAAAGAGTAGGTTAATGCCTTAATCGATACGACGGGCACTGACGCCGCGGCGGAAACGTTAACATCTTGAAAGAACCACTAAAGTGACGATTGCGCCACCTGCATCTTCGGAAAGCACCGCGCCTGCCGGACCCCGCCGGGAGTCCCTTGGACGCAGGGTCGCCAAAGCAGGCGGGTGGGCCGTCGCAGGGCTGGGCGCATCAAGCGTCATGCGACTTGGCTCAAATCTCGTGCTGACCCGGCTGCTGAACCCGGCTGCCTTCGGGCTCATGTCGGTTGCCACAAGCTTGTTCTACTGGGTCGTGATGTTCACCGACCTCGGAATCAATGGTAGCGTCATGCGTAGCCGTGAAGGCGCCAATCCCAGTTTTCTCTCCACGGCGTTTGTGATCCAGCTTGCCCGCAACACAGGGCTTGCGGTCTTACTCGTTTGCGTTGCTCTAAGTATCAGGCCCCTCCAAGAAGCTGGTGTCTTGAAGGAAGGCACGGTTTATGCCGACGATCGGCTTCCCTGGTTTTTCGCTGCGATTTCGCTGGTCATTTTCATCAAAGGGTTTGATGCCATTCGGATCCCCCTGTACCAACGGGATCTGAAGCTCGCGGCAATTACTCAACTTGATTTGGTCTCCCAAGGACTGGGGATCGTTGCCATGATCGCCTGCGCATGGTCTGGCATGGGGGTTTACTCGCTCTTAGCCGGCTTAATCGTCGGTGCATTAATCAAAACCCTCGGCTCGCACATTTGGCTCAAGGGTCCTCCGATCAGCTTTAGATTCGACCGAACCCATTTCACGGAAATATTCGACTACGGAAAATGGGTTATGCTGTCTTCGACCTTGTCGGCAGTTGTAGCAAGGGGCGATCAGTTTCTGTTTGGCTGGTTCATGCCGCTTTCAGAATTCAGTTTGTATGCGGTCGCAACAATCTGGATTATGGCAGTCAAGGGCCTCGCAGATTCCATTATTCACAAAGTGAGCTACCCGCTCTTTGCGGAACTGCACCGGGAGCGACCTGCTGATATTGGCCGTATTTATGCCCGCCTGCGGTTGGGCGCCGATGCCGCAGCCGCAGCCTTATGTGTTGGCATTTTTCTCTTTGCCGATTTTGGCATCGGCTTACTTTATGAAGAGCGTTACCAAGGCGTCAGTCACTTCATGAAGCTTCTCGCCGTTGGCATCATGTTCAAGCCATTTAAGCTACTGCACATAATTGTTTTGACTGCGGGGGAAAGCCGACGCTTCCTCGCGGCAAACATTCTCGCCAGCGTCGCCCTAATGATCGGAACACCGATCGTCTATATAAACTTCGGGCTCGAACCAGCGATTGTCTATGCCGCCATCTCACCAATCATGGCACTGCCGTACATCCGCAAGGCGGCGCGAAAATACGCTCCTATTTCCTGGTGGGGCGAGCTCCGGGCAGTCGTTTTTGCCGCGGCGTTTGCCTTCGTAGTTGTCGGAGCGATGTAGAGCCTAGCCAGTCGCCTCGTTCTTTTCGTTAGAATATCCGTCCCATTCCTAACGTTTGGCGTCCAGCTTTGTCATACGATTAGGGGCAAAAGCTGTCTCGGACTCGTTTTTAAGTTCCAACTTCGAACTCAAATCGATAGGATCCAAAATATTGCGAATCCGTAACCTTTCTTCACAAGGCGGTTTATCAATCGAACATAATGTGGACCCACGTGCCGTGTCGCCATTTTTCCACATATCGCTTGCTTCTAATTGTTGCTACTCGGCGCGGCGGCGCAACAGCTTGATCCAAGAGCGCGTTCTCTGTTAACCGAAACGAATTCGAGGGCGCGGCAGCAGATACAGTGTTCTCCGCACAGCTATTCGAAACCTTAGGACGCATTGATGCCCGACCCTCTTGCAATCCTTCAAACGATTGAATCGTTGGCGAGCGAAAACCTGATCGCGGCATTGATAATGGCTGTCGCCATGATGACTGTCGTTGTCTCCTTACCTATTCCTTTCGGTTCAGCTTTTTCCGTTTCAATGGGTTATCTGTTCGGCGTGTTCACCGGATCTGCCGTGATTGCCGGAAGTCTTACTCTGTCAACGCTGATACTGACCAGTGTTGGCATCACTCGAAATTCAACCTGGATCGCGAAGCATCGCGACAAGTTCGAACGCTTTTCCACATTGTTCGATAGTCTCTTCAAAGTTGTGCTGTTGAGGCAAGTCTCGGTGCTTCCAAATTTCTTCTTCTGCGTCGCGGCAAAGTATTATGAAATCCCGAAACAGAGGGTCCTGCTTGGAACGGCCCTTGGCGCTTGGCCCAACGCACTGGTCGCGACTTATCTCGGCGCCTCGCTTAACTCACTCTTGGAATTAAACGACCCAGGGGCACGACCGTCTGCGCTGATTGGAATCGCTCTAAGTGTCGTTGCGCTTGTTGGCCTCTCCTTTGCCTCAAAAAGAATTCAGCAAACGAATTGAACATCTACTAGTCCCGGAAAATCCCATGCATCTCCTCGCCATTCTCGCCTACGAAGCAGAAGCCCATATTCGCAGCGTGATTGATCGGATCCCACGCGATCTGATCAATTCCGATCGCATGTTCATTTTGGTTTCCGACGACGGTTCTACGGACAATACAGCCAAGATAGCTGCCGAGCACTGTGCTGAGACGGGCATTAAAAACGTCGAAGTTATCAGGCTTGCCAAAAATCAGGGCTATGGTGGCAATCAAAAAGTCGTTTACGCCTACGCCATCGACAACAAGTTTGAATCTGTCACTATGCTCCACGGCGACGGGCAGTACCCGCCCGAATTGATCCCTCGTTTTCTAGAGGAGTTGGAGGCCGGAAACGATGTAGTATTGGGCTCTCGGATGCTCAAACGGATCGATGCCCTTAAAGGCGGTATGCCGCTTTACAAATTCTTCGGTAATCAGACACTAACGCGGACCCAGAATGCTATTCTGGGAAGTTCGTTCAGTGAATTCCATACTGGTTACCGAGCCTACAGCTTGGACTTCCTGCAACGGACACCGCTTGATCAATATACGAACGATTTCCACTTCGATACACAGATTCTTCTTCAGGCGTTGCACCTGGATGCAAAGGTCAAAGAGTTTGCGATCCCCACCCATTACGGCGATGAGGTTTGCCGCGTGGACGGGATGAAGTACGCAAAAGATATAATGGGAGAAACAGTCGCTTATGCTGCCCAGAAACGAGGCATGCTCGTCTCATTGAAATACCCGCGTGAAGAAAACCGCGTTTATGAAGCAAAAGATCAGGATCCTAAATCAACTCACTCACTTTCCCGCGATTATTTGAATGAAAACCCCGACCTGAAATCTGTGCTGGATCTTGGTTGCGGCAATGGGATCACGCCATTTGTATTGCGGGATCGCAAGGACCTGACCCTAACCGGCGCCGACCTTTACGCACCGAGCGATGAAAACGAACATAAATACGATCGCTTTATCAAAATTGATCTTGAGAACATCGACGATGAAATTGATTTAGACGATTATGACGTCATCTTACTTATGGATGTCATTGAACATCTTTCGTACCCGGAAGAGTTCATTATCAAGCTTCGTGAAAAGTACGACGGAAAAAAACCACTCAAGCTGATTATCTCAACACCGAATGTCGCATTTATCTTTGTGCGCCTCGGTCTCCTGCTCGGCCGATTTAATTACGCGCATCGGGGCATTCTCGACATCACCCACAGACGATTGTTCACCAAGAGCACGCTCAAAAACCTCTACGTTGAAACTGGACTCAAGGAACTAAAGACTGTTGGCGTTGGTCCACCATTCGTGCTCATCGGCGATAACTGGTTCTGGAAATCCGTCGGGGGAGTATGGCACTTTTTTGCTCGCCTCATTCCATCTTTGTTTGCGTTCCAGTTTTGGTCTGTTCTTGAAATCAAGCCAAGCTCACGTCATGTGCTGAACAGCGCAGAGCGCTTTGCGGTCCAAGCGCCAACAATTGAGATCGAACCAGAAGTCGAAAAAACCAAGGAAAACGTTGCATGAAGACGGACGCAGCTTCGCCGATTTGGAAGCCGCTCTGGGACTTTTTCAAACACCCACTTGGATCAGCCACGCTGCTGATCTTATTGATTTTGTTTGTGCATAAGCCCGGCTATATGTCTCCGGATTCATTTTCAATATTTAACAACGCCGACCGCCTGGACCGCCTTAACTTCTATCATCCTCCGATCATGATGTGGTTCTTCGCGATCGGTAAACATATGACACCAGGCAGCCAGTTTGGTGTGTTGGTAACGCAAACCATCTTGTTTGTGTTTGCAGTTACTTTTCTCGCAACATCGCTATCTCAGCGCCGGGGTCGCGTCACGGGATTTTTATGGTTTTTTGCGCTTTTTCCGCCGGTATTCATGACGATTGGTGCCCTCTGGAAGTCTGTATGGGCCCTTTCATTACTGCTTATCGTGATCGGCCTTGCGGCGCGCTACATTTACGAACAGAAACTCAGCTACCTTATTTATTTCGGAGTGATGGCGTTCATTGCCGGACTTAGTCGTCATGATATGGCTGCGCCAATTGGCGTTATTCTGTTTTGGTTATTGCTGTCGAGACTGATACAAAAGAATGAGAGTTTTTCGCTCCGGCGACTTGCCATCGCAACTGCTGCAAGCCTTGGCGTAAGCTTGACAATCTTTGTCCCCTATTACGTCTCATTAACAAGCACGAATGATGTCCTTGCAAAAACCAGCAGTTATCCGTCTTCCGTGGCAATGCTTCACGACATCATTTCGATCAGCATCACCACCGGTGATCTGAGTCTGCTGCCGCCAGTAATTACCGAAATGAACGACGAGATCTCCGTGGAAGATCTTCGCGCCGGTTTTTCAGCCCGGACATGCATGAGAATGCTCAGGCTTAACAACCTTCCAACCGATACCAACCCATATTTTTGGCGGCGACCGGAAGGTGACGAAGATGCAACGGAGATTACAGACGCATGGAAGAACGCCGTTACAATGTACCCCGGTGCCTTCTTGCAATCTCGGTGGGGCGTAGCACAGTCGTTATGGGGCCTGGACAACAAGGTTCTCCTGCCATTTTACTTTAGCATTTTCAGAGACGCGCCTGACATCGAAAAAGCCGATAGAAATATCAATCAGACATTTCGTCAGTATGGCGAGTTCATGGCGTATGAAGTGAAAATCTTTCACGAACAATGGATTTACATGTTGGCAAGCGTCTTGATGTTTTTCTATTTTCTGCTCTTGGCAAAAGGCCCAACACGATTTGTGGGAATGATGACGACCAGCACTGGTCTCATCCATTTCATGGTGATGTCAGCTGCTGCCTGTTCAGGAGACTTTCGATACGCATTTCTTCTCGTTGGGACGACGCTGGCTAGCGCATTTATTCTGGTTGCTGATCGATAAATCAGAATTGAATAGGTTCTCCCGAGCCGACTGAATTCAAGCGTTGCCGCCTTTCGAGATCTCGTCCTCAATACCGGGTCAAGGGAATTGACCCGCAATTTTGGGAAAACTAAATTTAAGTGGTTTGTGGTACCGCCTCCCTGGTTCGAACAGGGGACCTCTAGATCCACAATCTAGCGCTCTAACCGACTGAGCTAAGGCGGCACATTGTTTCGTCAGGCGAGGCCCATCTGGAACGCCTGACCGCAGGCGCGGGACACTAGTCGCCGTTTTAGCTGTTTGCAAGCGCCGAATAGCGGTAAATTCTCGCGAATTACGCATTGCAATCTCGGCCGCCACAACGCCCTGTTAGAGCAACGCAATCTCCCGTTTAAGCTGCGCGATCCGCGTCGCGTCAGAGGGATGTGTGGAGAGATAGGCAGGCGGCCCGCCGCCCGCTTTATTCGCAGACATTTTTTCCCAAAATCGAAGCGCCTCAGAAGCGTCATAGCCTGCGCGATGCATGTAACGCACACCAAACTTATCAGCTTCAAGCTCGTGCTTGCGGGAAAACGGCAATATCACACCGAGCGATGCACCCATGCCAAGCACACCCATGATTTGGCTCTGGTACTGATTGCCAGACAAAGCGACCTGCGCGACGCTGAGCCCTGTCTGGGCTAGGGTCGATTGAGAGTAACGCTCGCCGGAGTGATTGTAATTCACATGGGCAACTTCGTGCCCCATCACGGTAGCAATCTCCGCATCACTTTCCATAAAGTCGAGAATACCCGTGTAGAACCCGACCTTACCGCCAGGAAGCGCGAAGGCATTGATCTGATCTGACTGGAAAACCTCGACCTGCCATTGGCGCGGATCTCCGCCTGCGGCCTGGATCACGCCCGGCGCGACCCGCTCAACGCGGCTCAAATATCGGGGATTGTTTGTCACCCGCTCCTGGCTCTTCAGGTCGGTCCAGGCGGAAGCGGCCAGTTGGGCCATTTGCCCAGAAGAGACAAATAGAAGCTGGCTACGACCTAGTTCCTCATTGTACGTACAACCGGGCGCAAGCACCACAACGCTGCCGGTGGCAAGTCCGCGGATAACATCACGGCGCGACATGTGTACGACGGGGAGTTCTTTGGTCATTGAGATCAACCCTTCTTTATTTTTTATCCAGGTTACTTGAGAGCGCATAGCAGCACAAACAAAAACTAGTCTAGTCCATTGATCCGGTCACGGACCACTTCTACGTGTCGACAGGTTGCATAGACACCCTAACCTCCTCCTTTAGAAGAGAGGATCGATCAAGCGCGTCATGACTCAGCGAGGGGCTAACGAGCGCCTGTAAAAATCAAGGCTCTAGTTCAGAGTCCCAGTACAGAAAGTCTTGCCAACTTTCATGGAGATAATGTGGCGGGAAGGCTCTTCCGCGCTCATTAAGTTCAAACATGGTCGGCCGGCGCGGGCGCCGTTTGGGGATCATGTCCGCGTGTTCGGGCATGCGCCCGCCTTTTTTCAGATTGCAGGGGCTGCAAGCCGTCACGATATTATTCCAGGTGGTCTTCCCGCCCCGCGAGCGCGGAATGACGTGGTCAAATGTCAGAAGATCCCTTTCGGTCGATCCGCAATACTGACAGGTGAAACTGTCTCGCAAGAACACGTTAAAGCGCGTAAAGGCTGGTGTGCGCGAATGGCTCACATACGTCTTTAAAGACACCACTGATGGGAGCCGCATTTGAAACGAGGGGCTGCGAACCACAGTTTCGTACTGAGCGACAACATCCACACGATCAAGGAAAACAGCCTTCAAGGCGTCCTGCCACGACCACAGAGAAAGAGGAAAGTAACTCAATGGCCGGAAGTCAGCATTGAGGACGAGAGCTGGACACCCATCAGGTGCCTGCTGCTGCTGCGCTAGTTGCATGATACACCTATCCGGGAATAACCCGCTATGTCGCCGTCTGACGGCATCGGAATATGTCTAGTCGCGTAACTGAACCCTCAGGTCTCCTTAGCAAACGACAACTTCCTTGTGTGCCTGCAATCTACATATAGGCACGAAAGAAGTGGTAGCTGATTCTTCATGACATCTGTTTGACAATTACCGCCAAATCTGAAGCTTTCTAGCCACTATATAGGTGTCCTGCCGCGAATATGCGCATAAAATGTCCATAAAACATGGGCAGCGATGCCGCGGTGCGGCGCCCAGTCGCTGGCCATTTCGTCTAATTCTAGTTGTGACAACTCTGAATTCGCCGCTGCGTTGTAGGCGGCTTTGAGCGCCACATCTTTGACCGGCCAGATATCGACACGCCCTTCGCAGAAAAGTAGGTAAATGGCCGCGGTCCATGGGCCGACCCCTTTGATTTGCAAAAGGTAATCAGTGGCTTCCTCATCGTTGAGCGCCTTGAGCCCGGGGAGATTTAGGCGCCCTTCGACGACCGAGTCCGCCAGACCGTGGATGTACCGCGCTTTCGGGCGGGAAAGACCGCAGTCGCAAAGCCCGGCTTGGCCAAGGGCGATCACCGCATCGGGATCGGTCGTGTCGACAGCTTGCTGACACCGGACAAGGATTGCCTGCGCACTCGGCACCGAGACCTGCTGTTCCACGATAATCCGGAAAAGCCCCCCGAAGCCCCCCTCGCGCCGCCGGATCAATGGGGCATCGATTGTTGTCACAGCGTGCTTTAGGCCAACGCATTTTCGTGAGAGGGCCCGCGTCGCCGCGGAAACATCGCCGAAAGGATCCAGCGTTTGGGTTGAATTCATTTTGGAGTTTGCTTTTGGAGGCAATGGGTATCGACGCTAGCTTGCAAGTTTACTGAAGAGGGCGCTGGAGAAGAATGCGTTGGGAATGAGAGCGATGGGGATCAAAACGCGTTCTCTTCCATAAAATCCGCTGGCGACGGCGCTGTGCCACCCGAAAATTGTGATGCATCGCGCTCGCCCATCGTGATCCCGCTTTCGGCGATCTCCTGGAGCGGCTCTAAGAAGTGTGTCTCATCGGCCCATTGCGAGCCGGGCTGGGCACGGCTGGCGAGCCCGGCGCGGGAAATTTCAAGCACATCAAGGGCGATATCCTTCAAGGAGCGCCCAGCGACTTCCGCCTTCAGCCCAAGGCGCCCCGCGTCGTCTCGGGCCCGGTGGCGATCGGCGACTGACCAGTCCTTGGCCAGATCCCACGCCGCATCGAGGGCGGTCTGGTCGTAAAGAAGTCCCACCCAGAACGCAGGCAACGCACAAATCCGGCCCCATGGTCCGCCATCGGCCCCGCGCATCTCCAAAAAGGTCTTCAAGCGAACCTCCGGAAACGCGGTGGACAGATGGTCTTCCCAGTCTTCCAACGTTGGTCGCTCGCCGGGTAAGGCAGGTAGATCGCCGTTGAGGAAATCGCGGAACGATTGGCCTGATGCATCAATGAACCGGCCCTCGCGGCGGACAAAATACATCGGCACGTCCAGCATGTAGTCTGTATACCGCTCAAACCCGAACCCATCTTCGAAGACGAAATCCAATAGCCCCGTGCGATCCGGATCAGTGTCCGTCCAGATGTGGGCACGCCAGGAAGCATAGCCCGTGGGTTTGCCTTCAACGATAGACGAATTGGCAAAAAGCGCTGTTGCGAGCGGTTGCAGGGCCAGCGACGTCCTGAACTTTTTGACCATGTCTGGTTCATTAGCGAAGTCCAGATTGACCTGAATGGTACAGGTGCGATGCATCATGTCGAGGCCGAGGTCGCCTTTGGTCGGCATGTAAGCACGCATGATGTCATAGCGCTGCTTCGGCATTTTCGGCATCTCAGCCCGGGTCCAGAACGGCGCGTGGCCCATGCCGAGGAACGAAATTCCAAGCGGGTCAGCCACCGCTTTAACCGCTTCGAGATGGCGATGAACTTCTGTGCACGTCTGATGTACATTGGTGAGCGGCGCCCCGGAAAGCTCCACCTGGCCGCCGGGTTCCAAGGAGACCGATGCCCCTTCCCCTTTCAGACCGATAGGATGACCGTCTTCATTGATGACCGCCCATCCGGTATGCGCTGACAGCCGCTCAAGAATGGCGCGAATGCCGTTGTCGCCTTCGTACCCAACCGGCTTTAGGGTGTCCCGGCAGTAGATGAATTTCTCGTGCTCGGTCCCGAGGCGCCAGTCGGATTTTGGCTTTGAGCCACTGGCAAGGAACGCCGTCAGCTCACTGATGGACTCGATGGGGCGGGATTTATCGAAGGGTTCAGCCATCGCATGGGTTCCAGATGCAGAATTTGACGCCGCGCGATTCCACTGCGGCACATGGGCTCGTGGGCTTATCGACGATTGAGGGGCAGGCCAAGGGGGCAGTTGCAGTCATGGGCGCCTCAAATCTCCCTTTGCCGCCTGCCAAAGAGTGAGCGCCGCAATGGCAGCGGTATCTGCCCTGAGGATGCGCGGGCCCAGTGTTACAGGGCAAACAAAAGGTTTGGCGCGCAGCTCATCGCGTTCTTCTCGGGAAAAGCCGCCCTCCGGGCCGATCAGGAGGCTCGCTTTGTCACCAGATTGTGAAGCATCTATCGATGCGGCCCCTGCCTTCAGCGCCTCCAGCATTGGCAATGCCCGCCCAGACGGCCCACCCCACGGAGCTTCCGGATTTTCGCCCGCTTCATCGCAAAAGACCAATGGACGGTCTTCTTCCCAATTCTGTTGCAGGTCTTCCAGCGAAATGGGGTCAGCTAACGCGGGCACAGTGAACCGTTCGCATTGTTCCGCGGCTTCCTGAACGATTGATATTGCCCGGTCCTTGTTAAAGCGCTCGCGATTAGTCCGCGCCGTTGTCACGGGCCGGAAACGGGCCGCCCCTAGTTCTGTTGCCTTTTGCAGCATAAACTCAAGCGGCCCGCGCTTGATCAGCGCAAAGATTATTTCAACGTCAGGTTCAACCGGCTGAGGCCGGGTTTGGCGCTCAATAAACGCGACAGCGCCTTTTTTACTGATGTCGGTGAGGCTTGCGGCCATCTCCCCATCCCGGCCATTGAATAGCAAGAGCTCTGCCCCAACCTCCCGACGCAGGACATTGCGCAGATAATGAGCTTGGTCGGGCTTTAGAGGCACCTGGCTGCCGACAGGGAGATCCGCGTTGAGATAGAGGCGTGGTATCATAGCCTTCGCATTGTAGGGCCGTCCGCAGGGGTGTTCGATAAGTTTTTTCTGGGATGGGTATCAGCGGCGCTCACAAGAGAATTCCACCCAGACGCCTAAGATTATGATCGCCGCGACAAAAGGATAGCCGAAGACAAGTTTTGGTAGCCTTTTTCTGGCAGCGTTACGGGATTAGATGAGTTTCAACCCGAGCTGACGGCCTTATCGAACGGCCGGATCAAAAGGCCGGATCAAACGAATGTGTGCCCAATGACAGAACGACCCAGTTCCCCTGAGCCCACAGCGTCTTCGCCCAACGCTAAGTCGGTGGAGGCGACACCAGTGGAGGCGACACTGGTCGATGCCCCCCTTAAAGAGGCAGCCCCGGTGGAAGCGGCCCCAATGGACGCCGTGCCGGGCAACTTGGTCGATCGGGCGCCATCGTTCCTCCAGCCGTACTTGCGACTGATGCGGGCGGATCGGCCAATCGGGACATGGCTTCTGTTGATCCCGTGCTTGTGGGGAGCGAGCCTTGCACTGGCAACCGGCGGCTCTTCAATCCTGACTTTTGGTTATCACGCAGCGCTTTTTGCTATCGGCGCATTTGTCATGCGCGGGGCCGGGTGCGCCTATAACGACATCGTCGACCGAGACATCGACGCGCAAGTTGAGCGAACCGCGCTGAGGCCCCTGCCTGCAGGGCAGATTTCCCTATGGCAAGCTTGGGCGTTTCTGATTGTCTTATGCCTGATTGGGCTTGGCGTTTTGATCCAGTTCAATCAGTACACGATCATTCTCGGGATCGGCTCGCTCGCCCTTGTCGCCGCCTATCCATTCATGAAGCGGATTACCTGGTGGCCCCAAGCCTGGCTCGGGCTCACGTTCAACTGGGGCGTGCTGGTGGGTTATGCTGCTGCAACGGGCGGGCTCTCGGCAGCGGCTATTTTGCTTTATGTGGCAGGTGTCTTCTGGACCCTCGGCTATGACACGATTTACGCCCATCAGGACCGGGAAGACGACGCCCTGATCGGGGTCCGTTCATCCGCAAGGGCACTGGGGGCCCATTCAGCCATGGGTGTTGCGGTTTTCTACGCCCTCACGGTATCGTGTTTTGTGGTGGCCGGGCTAATTTCCGGTTTTGGGTCAGGCTTTTATCTCGTATTGCTGGCTGGAGGATATCACCTGTTCCGGCAGGTTGCGCGGCTCGATATCGACGATGGTGCCCAGTGTCTGGCGCTTTTTAAATCCAATCGCGACGCGGGGTTAATCCTTCTCGCAGCCTTGTTATTGGCAAGTTTGTTTTGATGCGCGTACCAGACCGGTCAGATTTCCGTTTAGGAGCGTAAGACACCCATGACTAATAATAATCGCCGGGCCTTTCTCATTGGAACATCCACCCTCCTTGCGGCAGGTTCCCTTGGGACCAATGCCACGGCCAGATCAGGGAAGAAAAACGTGAGCGATACATCGACGATTCCCGACTACGACAAGTGGCAGCTTTCCAATGCAGAATGGAAAGAAAGGCTTTCCCCTGAAGCCTATAACGTTCTTCGCCGGGAGGGCACCGAACGCCCCTTCACCAGTCCGTTGAATGACGAGAAACGCGAGGGCATTTACGCTTGCGCAGGCTGCGGCTACGAGCTCTTCAGCAGCGAGACGAAGTTTGACAGCGGCACCGGTTGGCCATCGTTTTTTGATTATCTCCCGGGGCGCCTGGAGACGAAGACCGATTTCAAACTGATTGTCCCCCGTACGGAGTATCACTGCATTCGTTGCGGCGGCCATCAGGGTCACGTCTTCAAAGATGGCCCAGCGCCGACCGGCCTTCGATACTGCAATAATGGCGTGGCGCTGAAGTTCATCCCGAAAGACTTCAGCATCTAAGATCGCGCCCATTCGGAATTAGATTTGAAAAAATCATGAAATAAAGCCGCCTGCCATCGTGGGCGGCTTTTCTTTGGGCGTGCCGTTTTGTAAACCGCCGATGCGCATAGCGTTCAGCTGTTCGTTCCTCCCGAGTTTTAATTGCCGAGGCACAGGTCCAATGCAGAATCCGACAGAAGACATCACTCAAAATGTCGATACCCTTGCCACGATGGCAACGGAGTCGATCGAAACGCTAATGCCTCTTGCCTTCAATGCGATTGGCGCCCTGGCAGTTTTCATTGTCGGCATATGGATCGCCGGGCGAATCCGCAACGGGGCAAAGGCCTACTTCAAAAAGACTTCCCATTTTGACGAGACCCTGGAATCCTTTCTCTCCAGCCTGATCTATTACGCGGCTGTTGCGCTAGTGGTGATCACCACGCTTGGTGTCTTCGGTGTACCGACAACGAGCTTTGCGGCGATCTTGGGGGCGGCTGGCCTTGCGATCGGCTTGGCCTTGCAGGGGACCCTCGGCCATATTGCCTCGGGCGTCATGCTTCTTGCGTTTCGGCCATTTGGCGTTGGAAATTATGTTAAGGCAGGTGGGCACGAAGGGACGGTGAAAGAAGTCAATCTTTTCACGACCGTGCTGGCAACAGTCGACAACAAAAAAGTCATCATCCCAAATGGTGAAGTCTGGAGCGGGTCGGTCATCAATTACTCCGCCTACCCCAAACGCCGGGTCGACCTGACCTTTGGTGTGTCGTACAATGACGACCTGCAGAAAGCGATGACAACCATCAAATCAGTTGTCGATGCGGACACACGGATCGATCAGGATCCAGCCCCGACGATCGCCGTGGATAATCTCGGGGACTCTTCCGTTGATATCATCTGCCGCGTCTGGGTGGACAGCGGCAACTACTTCCCGGTGAAGTGGGACCTGACTCAGAAGGTCAAGGAACGCCTCGACAGTGACGGCATCACCATTCCGTTCCCGACGCAAACGCTGATTTACGAAAAAACAAGCTAAGAGAGCCAGATTTTTGATCCGGCTCCACAAGGGCAATCAGCCGTCTTCAAAACTGAATTAGTTGTTTTTCCGACTTGGCGTGACGTTGGAAAGGGAGATTTCTTCAACGCCCGACGCGCTGCGGCCAATCGGGATTTGCCCCAGCATGGATCCCGCCCGCGTATCGTAGAGCATCACAAAATCCCCGCCCTCTGCGGTGACCGTCAAGGCAAGACGGTCACCATCAAGGGAAACATGCAGAATATCTGCACCGGACGGCACGATGACCGGGCCCGGATTTTGCGAAACGGGCCCCGCGTTTGAAACCTGCGTTGCTTGAATGGCGCGCTGGCCGGCAACCGACGTGCTCCCACCAGCCTCTGATGACGTCGCTGCGCCAGACCCCGTTGAGGAAAGCGCTGCTGACTGGCTTAAAGTCGATCCAGCAATGCCTGCCACATTTTCCTCATCCGGACCAAAGAGGGCAAGGCCAGCGACAGTTGCGACCACGAACACAAATGGCGCAGTTGCTGCAGCGACGATCACCGATTTTGTGAATTTCGGTTTGTTTGCGTCGTCTGCGTCAATGAAGCGGCCATAGCGGTCGCGGCTCGGGTCGAAATTTGAGAATGGTCCGCGATAGCCATCATCCTCGATCGGCTCTACACGGATTGTCTCTTCATCATCGTAGCCGCGATCATCTCTTTGATAATCAGTATCAACACTTTCCTGCTCACGGCCATCCCGGTCGCGAGAATCTTCGTCACGGAAATTTTCATTGCGGTAGTCTTCGTCGTGATAATTGCCTTCGCGACTTGCTTCATCGCGGTAATCCTCATCACGGACGTCTTCGCTGTGGGCGCGATACTTGTCGCGATCTTTATCGCCAGAACGTTGGTCAAAGTCTGGTCGCTGATCCACCTCGGGATACTCTTCACGATATTCACGCTCGTCAACTCTGCCTACGGAAGGCTCGTCACGATACGGCCCGCGGTCGGCGCGACCTTCATCATAAAGCGGCGCCTGATTGGAAACCCTATCTTCGAGGCCTACAGGCTCATCACGGTAGTCCAGGGCTCGGAATGATCTGCCAGGATTGGGCCCTCGTTCCTCGACACGCTCGACTTCAGCACGCGCATCCTCTCTGGGAAGACTATCCCGGCGATCATTATCCCGATCTTGTTCTGGCGTCGGCCGGCTCCCCGTGCGCTCGCGGCCGTCGCGAAAGAACTCATTGCTCTCATCTGCGTCACGGACCCATTTGGAGTAGCGATCTTCGCGTTCTTGCTCGCCGCTCCTCGGCGCGCTTCGACCGTTTCGCTCGTCATCATGGGGTAAGGTTTCTTGAGAAGTCGGACTGTCGCCATCTTCGACCTCAGGCTCGGTTCTCACCGCGGTCCCACTTTTCCACCAGTAGAACTTGCCCCCGGCCTCTTTGGTCTCCGTCGGTCTGCTCTTCTTAACGCTCGCCATTTGACACCTCTCGTAACCCATGACATCGGCTGGTTTGCCATGGACGACTTGCTCGACGACCCCAACGAATTGCCCCCGCAGGCGGCCCTTGAATTCCTCGTTAACGCTGATCATAGCGGAACAAGGCTTGACAAATGGTTGTCAGATGAAATTGCGTCGCTGACCCGGTCGCGCTTGAAGGCCCTGATCGAAGACGGGCAACTGTCCCGGGATGGGACAGTTTTCACCGATCCCTCGTGGAAGATCCGCGAGGGCGAGACGTATCGGCTGGAAGTGCCGGCCGTGACGCCTGCCGCCCCGAAACCTCAGAACATTCCGCTTAATGTGCTTTACGAAGATGACCAGTTGATTGTCATCGTCAAACCCGCGGGGCTGGTGGTGCACCCGGCCGCCGGAAACTGGTCAGGTACTTTGGTCAATGCCCTGATTGCCCATTGCGGCGAAACGCTGTCCGGCATTGGCGGGGTTGCGCGCCCTGGCATTGTCCACCGCCTCGACAAGGAAACCTCCGGCGTCATGGTGGTGGCGAAAACCGACCGGGCCCATCAGGTGCTGACCAAGGCCTTTGCAAAGCACGATATCGAGCGGGCGTATTACGCGATTGTTGTCGGCGCCCCCCGGCCGTCGGTCGGTACGATTGAAGCGTCGCTCGCTCGGCTTGGTGGCGATCGAAAGAAGATGGGGGTGGTGGGTCCGGACAGTACGCGAACGGATCAACGCCATGCGGTGACCCACTACAAGATCCTGGAATTTTACGGTCGCGGGCACGCCAAACTGCCGGGAGATGCCGTCGCGAGCCTTGTGGAATGTCGTCTTGAAACCGGTCGCACCCACCAGATCCGGGTCCATATGAGCCATATCGGACATCCTCTGATTGGCGATCCCACCTACGGCCGCGGGCCCGGTTTGCCTGGTGTGAAGGCCTCAGACATTGAAGAAGACGATGCGGCAGGTCGGGCGGCGGGTCGGGCCGTTCATATTGCTGGCACGTTCCGACGGCAGGCGCTCCATGCCCGCGAATTGGGGTTTTTGCACCCCACAACCGGTGAGGAGCTTCTGTTTACTGCAGAACCACCAAAGGATTTCCGCAGGCTCCAGGAGGCGTTGCAGGAGCTTTGATCAGCTCGCCTCTTTTGATGCACCGACTGCCGCGCGAGGGGTTTCCCAGAATGTCACTTAGCGTCACGAGAGTGTGACAACGGGCCCCTTGCTAGCTGACGCAGAGCCCCATCCGCGATAGCGTTGGGGGCGTACACCAGACGTCCTTGAAATTTGTTCAACCCTCCCCATATCCAACCTCGAGCAGGTGTGGGGCTCGCTCATAGAGGGGTCTTAAGGAAATTATGGCCAAAGATATTGTAACGGCGCCGTCATTGACGCCGGAGGGTTCGCTATCCCGCTATTTATCGGAAATACGGAAGTTTCCGATGCTGGAAAAAGATGAGGAATACATGCTCGCCAAGCGCTTCTTGGAGCATGAAGATCCAAATGCGGCCCAGAAACTCATCACCAGTCACCTCCGTCTCGTGGCAAAAATCGCCATGGGCTACCGAGGCTATGGCCTGCCCATCGGTGAAGTTATCTCCGAGGGCAATGTCGGCTTGATGCAGGCAGTGAAGCGGTTTGATCCAGAGAAAGGCTTTCGCCTTGCTACTTACGCGATGTGGTGGATCCGGGCCTCAATTCAAGAGTACATCTTGCGCTCCTGGAGCTTGGTCAAAATCGGTACGACCGCAGCTCAGAAGAAACTCTTCTTCAATCTGCGCAAGATCAAAGGTCAGATCGACGCCGTCGATGATGGTGATCTGCATCCGGATCAGGTCGAGCATATCGCCACCAAGCTGGGCGTTTCCGAAGACGACGTCATCTCCATGAACCGTCGGATGTCCGGCGGCGAGGCCTCTTTGAACGCGCCACTCGGCAAAGGCGAAGAAGGCGGCGGCGAATGGCAGGACTGGCTCGTTGACGATAACGCGGTCAATCCGGAACAAAAGCTCGCTGTGGAAGACGAGCATGACATGCGCATGCAACTCCTTCAGGAAGCCCTCGGTACCCTGAATGAACGCGAGCAGCACATTCTCACTGAGCGTCGACTGAAAGACAATCCGTCGACGCTGGAGGAGCTGAGCCAGGTCTACAACGTCTCACGGGAGCGCGTGCGCCAGATCGAAGTCCGCGCTTTTGAAAAGCTCCAGAAGGCGATGAAGAAAGCCGACCGCGAAGCACGATCCCAGACCATCGACGCGAGTGCCGCTCCTGCTGCGTAGGTTCGTAATCACTCCCGCAAGGTCACCATGCCGGCACTGCCGGCAAGACCTGCGGGCAAGGGAACCGTTGTTGCTTCGTAATCGGAATTAATGACGAGGTTCGCTGATTTATGGACCCACAGTTCATCGGCGATGATTGCGGTGAACGCGGACGCTTCCGCGACTTTGTTGTTTGTATCGATCAAGAGTTTACCTTTGGGCAAGTAGATGGTCCCTACAAGCTGGTCGACGTCCTTGCTCTTGATTTCAAATACCGGCTCGTCACTGACATTACGGTTCTGGGCGACAAGCAATCCCGCCATTACGCCAGAGTCCGGTGCCTCAAGGTCGACCAATGACGACCCGGTGAACATGAAACGCGATCCAGTGCCATGGAAAACCAGTGTGACGCCGGAACCAGATAATTCTGCGTTACCGGAGACATTCAGTTCCGCGTCAATAAAATGATACGTACCTGGATCAAGAGTTACCTTAGCGTTTCCATTTAGTCTGATGATTCCACAATATGTATTAGGCGACAGCGTGGTTGTTTTGTTGATCTTCAAATCCGTGGTCGCACCGCTACAGACACCGGCAGCGGGAATGACACGTTGGCTCAATGGATCTTCCCGAACCGGGCAATCCGTCGTGGGCGGCGGAGAATAGTTTCCGTCAGGACCATCATAGCCACCGCTCGTGCAAGCACCTGCCGTCGTCAATGTAGCGCTGTTTATCACGCCGAGCGCGTTTGTGGCTGTGGAATTGACATGAATTGCACATGCAGCCCCGGTCAGAATTCCGCTGTCCTTCAACAAGAGGCTGTTGTCTTTGCTCGGGTTCAACGTAACAACGCAGAGACTCGCGTTTTCGCGGCTTGATGCCGAAGCCTTGACGCCCACGGTGAAGGAGTCCCTGAACATGCTTGTGAGGAATGACGTCTTAATTGACTGCTCCAGATCAACCGTCACGGACCGATTTGTGTCCGATGAAGACGTCACGACGGTCACGCCACTGATTGAGCTTCCATCAAGGAGCTGATTAGCGCGCGCCTTGGCGACATTCTCAGGAATACTATTTTGAGATTTGTGATTGCTGACGTTAGGCCGCTTGCCCATTAAGACGTATTCACGCGCACCTGCAATTGCCGCTGTGTCCGCGATCTCCTGAAGCCCGGCCTTTGAGTTGTTCACGCGCCAGAAATCAATTGCGGCGCCTGTTGTCGCCATAAGAATGGGTAACAAGAATGCGAACAGAATCGCGATGTTGCCATCACTGGATTGGACAAGTCGGTTCATAGCTCAGCGATTAGCTCCAAGCCTTGAGAGCATTCGATCAAAAAAGGGGAAACAAAGGCTTTCTTAATTAGGTAATTAAATCATTAGTGAGCAAAATCTCTAAAAACGAATACCAAAAACGATTGTTTTGTTTCTGCAATGAAAAATTGATTTAGAAGTCGTCGATTTGAAGTCGCTAAACCCACCGCCGGACGCGTTGACAATAGTCCCGGTACGACTCACCGAATTTGGCCTCCAGCGCCCTTTCCTCCGGTTTGATCTGGAGTTCTGTCAGAACCACAACGAACAAAGCGACAAAGGCAATATTGATTGGGTTACCGAGCCAGAGTGCCCATCCTGTGAGCAGGATCGCCATCCCTAAATACATTGGATTTCGCGTGACTCTATAAAGCCCTTCGACAACAAGATGCTGGGTCTTGTCTGGTGCGAGGGGGTTAATGGTTGTCTTGCGCCGGAAGAAATGACCGACTGCTGCGACTTCGATGCTGAGACCAATGACAGCAACAATGATGGCCGCAATTCGGCCGCCAGGCACATCCAACTGAAATTGCGGAAGTCCTCGTTGGACAAATAGCATTGCCGCCCCAAAAGCGATGCCAATCACTGGCGGCGGCACGATCGGGCGCGACATAAGCTATTGGTCCCCTAACACTTCACTGACCCACTGCGGCACAATTTTACCGGCCTTGCCGTAACGCGCCTCAGAAAAACTCGCCGCATTCTCCGACGGTTCAAGATTAAGCTCAACACACGGGATGCCCCTCGCCTCAGCTTCGAAAACATAGCCTGCCGCCGGGTAGACCGAGCCGGACGTACCGATTGAAACAAAGACGTCCGCGGATAAAAGCGCCGCGCCAATTTCATCAAGGAACTTTGGCATTTCCCCAAACCAGACGATATCAGGACGCATAGTGCCGATCTCGCCACAAGCCTCGCACTTGGTTTCCACAGAAATCTCTTCGTCACAATGAGCAACGGCACCGCATGAGGTACACGTCACTTTTGTCAGCTCCCCATGCATATGGATCACTGATTTAGATCCGGCCCTTTCGTGCAAATTGTCGACGTTTTGGGTGACCAAAGTTATGGTGCCGCCTCGGCGCCCCATGGTCATTTCCAAGTTGGCCAATGCGTTGTGGGCTGGGTTTGGCTCGACTGACACCAGCCCCTTCCGGCGGGCATTATAAAACTCATGCACCAGCGCCGGGTTCGCTGCATAACCTTCCGGCGTTGCAACTTCGCGGTAATCATACTTCGCCCAGACACCGTCCGGGTCACGAAAAGTCGCGACGCCGGACTCTGCTGAAATTCCTGATCCCGTCAGTATCAAGATGGATTGGTACTTCATGTAGGCCGCATTCCAGATTTGGGGCGGAGTTACAATGACCGGGCGAGAAAATCTCCCTTACCCAGTTGAACTCCCATGGTGCGCAAAATGGCATAGGCCGTCGAGACATGGAAATAGAGGTTCGGCATGATGAACTGCGACAGGAACAGCTGCCGCGGCATGGTGACGTCCTCACCGCGCAGAGGCACGACGACCGTCCCTTCGGGGTCGGCGAGGATCGCTACCACATCAAGGCCATTGATATGGTCGCGCGCCTTGGCCACCCGCGCCTTCAGCCCTGCAAAGTCCGATTCAGTATCTTCAAAACTTGGCAAGTCCGCATTCGCCAACCGGCTGAGACCGCGGGCAGGTACGTCACAGGCAATCTGAATCTGGCGTGCCATTGGGAACATGTCCGGGGTCAATCGCCAGGCGAGCATGACGCCTTCGTCCAGATCCTGGGCGCGGGCATGATCCTCCGCTTTCTGAAGAATATTTTCCATGGCATCAAACATTTGGCTAAACGCGCCGTTGGCGAGCTGTGAAATCGGTTCGGACATCGACATGAAACGGGTGTCTCCAGTTTGCTGGTTTCAAAACGCGCCAGAGGCGCAGGGGTTTCAAAAACGCGCCAGAGGCGCAGGGGTTTCAAAAACGCGCCAGAGGCGCAGGGCTCACTTTCTATGGGCCACCCCACAATGACAACCACACTCTTCAGAGGCGGAATTGATATGGGCCGGCAATCACGCCATGGTGATCGCGTTCAATCGCACTGACCCGACGTTCAAACTGGCCCAGTCAATGAAACGAGTTCTAATTATCTGCCTCGGCAATATTTGTCGTTCCCCTGCGGCGCAGGGCGTCCTTGAAGCCATGGCGAGGTCACGGGGCTTGCGCGTGCACGTCGATTCAGCGGGTACCGGCGGATGGCATGAAGGCGAGCAACCTGACCAGCGCATGATCGATACCGCTAAGCGTCGAGGCTACGACCTAACACCGCAACGGGCGCGGCAGGTGGATTTTTCTGACTTCTACGAGTTCGATTATCTGCTCGCCATGGACTTGCGGAACCAGAGCGATCTCTTGGCCATGGCTCCGCCGAATCGCGAATGCGACATCCGCTTGTATCTTGATTTTTCCCCGGAAGAGACCCGCGAAATGCCGGACCCCTATTATGGGGGTACGGATGGGTTTGAACGCGTTTTGGATCTGGTGGAAAGCGGCGCGGCAGGATTTCTAGATCATCTGGAAAACGAAAGCGGATAGGTTTCCAAGATCTCATAGACCGATCCGGCTCGACCCATGTGTGATCGGTACAGATGAAACTCGGTCACAGGGAACGGTCGCTCTGATGCCAGGGCATGGGCAATCCGCCACTGCTCAACCTCTTCCTGGCTTAACCCTTTCAAATACCCGAGCGTCACATGAGGCTTGAACTTGCGCCGATCGAGGGCGATCCCAAACCGTCCGAGCGCAGTCACTATGCTTGACTGCAGAATTGTCAGGTCCGGCGTATCGCGAAGACCAGCCCACACGCAGTGAGGCTTTCGATCGCCGAAATGACCCACGCCGTTCAGCTCAAGATCAAACGGTTGCTGATCAATGGTACTTAGAGCTTCATTAATATCGCGCAAGTCAGGCGGATCAACGTCGCCGATAAAGGCCAATGTTAAGTGGAAATTGTCAAACGGCACCCAGCGCGCGCCGTCCAGCCCCTGTTGCATCGCCATGAGCCGGTCGGCAACCTCCTCCGGCATGTCGATCCCAATAAATACTCGCATTTATCATTGGCAAGGCTCGCCCTTGCATGGTTGATCGGGGGTATTTTCAGTCGCTGATCTTCTGCCAATACATGGTGCGTGGGCAGATGAACCTAACGCACCCCTTGACTTTTAACTGGCTAGCTTCGTCATCGATTTTCACATCATACCAGACCATTTTGCCTTTATCGAAGGACTCATCGATCGCATTTATTTTCCCTTTGCGGAACTTTCCGTCGCCCTTGTCTACAAGCCCTTTGATCATGGTAAAGCCAACAAGGGGGGAGCCATCCGGCAGGACATCCGGCGCGTCGGGATTGGAGGGGTTATTCGCCGCTTCAACCGTGCCACACGTCTCGTCTGGCTCGTCCTTGCACGGATGGAAGCGAATATCGAGCGTGCCGGTCTCATCTTCATCGACATCAGAAAGTCCGGTGTTATAGACGCCGGCAATCGTCGCGGCAGTCGCCTCGACGGTCAGGGCCACTGTCGCAATTGCGACCACCATGCCAACTTTCCCCAACTGGGCCTGGCACACTCTAAGAATTTTTACCACCGTTCGTCCTCTTTCATCTTTGTCGCTCTATCGATCCGCGCGCTGTCTCGTTAAGCTCGCACCATGCCGTCAAATCCGACCACGTCAACTCACCTCTTGTGCCTTGGTTATGGCTACACTGCTGCCGCCCTCGCCCGTCGTCTTGAGCCACAGGGCTGGACGATAACGGGGACGACCCGGTCGCATGACAAAGCAGAAAAGTTAAAGCAGGTTGGAATCAACCCCATCATCTGGGGAGGCGAAACACTTGGGCAAGAGGCCTTTTCTGAGGCATCGGCTGTGCTCATCTCCACCGGCCCGGACAAAGACGGTTGCCCCGCCTATCGCGCTGCCCGAGAAGCGGTGATCGCCGCTCGCGAAAACCTGAAGTGGATAGGATACCTCTCGTCAAACGGCGTCTATGGCGACCACGATGGGGCGTGGGTCGACGAGGACAGCCTGCTTAAGCCCACGACAAATCGCGGCAAAGCGCGAGTGCGGGCCGAAGCGGACTGGGCCGCTTTCGGCGTAGAGTTCGATCTCCCCATTGTGATCTTTCGCCTCCCGGGCATTTACGGACCGGGTCGGTCAGCGCTTGATAGCGTGCGCGCCGGCACCGCCAAGCGCATTTACAAGGAAGGCCAGGTCTTCAGCCGCGCTCATGTGGACGATATTGCCAGCGCCCTCCATGCCAGCTTGAACAATCCATCCGCAGGCGATCTATTTAATATTGCCGATGACTTACCGGCGCCGCCCCAAGACGTGACGGAGTACGCCTGCCAATTGCTTGGTGTCGACGCGCCGCCGCTCATCCCGATTGAAGACGCAGAGCTATCTGAAATGGGCCGGAGTTTTTACTCTGAGAGCAAACGTGTCAGCAATGCTCGCATGAAAGAGGCCCTCGGTCTTAAACTCACCTACCCGGACTATAAGGCGGGGCTTGATGCTATCTTGAAGCTGGAGAGGACTTCCGGTTCCGCCTGACGTCGACCAGTTTTCAGGGTCTTCCTGCGCCACCCTACCAAAATAAATGACACAATCATCAATGCCCATTGGCTTGGCTCCGGCGCCGAACTGGTGGTGAGAGCAAAGGCCGAAGCGTTAAAGTTGGAAAAATTGCCGAGAGCGTGGCTCACCTCAAGCACAGCCCGCCCGGTCCGCTCATAATAAACGACTTCGATATCGTGAGACCCAAGCGGAAGGTAAATGCTGGATTCAGTCGAACTCCGCGGTGCGCGGGGGCGATCATGGACCGCCACTTCCGCGCCATTGATGCGTAGGGAAAATCCGTCATCGGAAAAAATATTGAAAGTATAGTCACCCGCCGTGGTGATGGGCAGAGTCCCCTGGGCAAAGATCGCATAATTGCTCTGCACCGAGAGTGGTACAGGGGTCACGCTGCTCCGGAAATTGCCATCATTTGTGCTTACCTCAGCGATGTTGAGCTGCGGCAGGGTCTGCACCGCCACCGGCGTTGTGGACGCAATCAGCGCCTCAGCATCAGCGATACTGTTGAGAGTTCGTCCGTCCTGATAGTAAAATACCGTATACGTTGCATAGGCCGGCACAAACGCTGACAGGACCAGCTGTGCGATAAGCACCAGCAGTCCGGTCAGGTAAGGATTTCTTTCCCGAGCGCCATTCATGCCAAGAAGATGGCGCGCGCTGGGCTAAGGACACTTAAAATTACAGGCTTAATGCACCGTTTACCAATTAAATTACGGCAGTCTCGTTGGCCTTTTTCGGTGCTGCATCCGGCTGGTTGGAGTAGCAATCTGAGGCATCCAAACAGACTTACTCCCCGGAACTGACAGTCAAATAATCGATGGCTGCCACCTGTTTTACAACGCACCGCAGACGCGTCGCGGTCCGAGCGCCACTTTCTGATGCGGTCTGGGCCACATCTGCCGGCACAAAATAGATCGAAGACCCCTGAACGATACAAAGCTCATCAGTCTCCAACTCCCTAGCATAGATAAGACGTGGGCCTCCGCACCCTTCAACCAAAGCAAGCCGGTATGGGTCACCCTTATCGTCCAACACATCAATCTCGTTGTGTGTGCCCGACACCAAGTCGAACGCCTGTCGCTTTTCCGGCAAACAGATCCTTAACCCCTTAAAATCCGCCGAATCCGGCAGATAAGTCGTTTGGCTCACAGTGGTCGCACACCCCAGAAGCAGGAAAAGAATGAGTAAAATCAATAACTTATTCACAATTATCTCCAAACTACCGCTTGCCACCAAGTCGACAATAACCGCCCGGCGGCGAATAGGCGATAAGGCCTCCAAAAAGATATAAAGAAATCTTTATATGTCTCTTGGCGCGCGCGATTGACGTTGCTATAGCGAGCGCGAACCCACCGCCTTCTTTATGAGGCAAGAAAAAGGAATGTCCGCACTATGACCGCGCCCGCCCACCACGACTATCACGTTAAAGACCTGAGCCTTGCCGACTGGGGCCGCACCGAAATCGAGATTGCTGAAACCGAAATGCCGGGGCTGATGGCGACCCGCGAAGAATATGGCGCCGACCAACCGCTGAAAGGCGCGCGCATCGCCGGCTCACTGCACATGACCATCCAAACCGCTGTCTTGATCGAGACGCTGCAAGCCCTCGGCGCTGAAGTGCGCTGGTGTTCGTGCAATATCTATTCAACCCAGGACCACGCCGCAGCCGCAATCGCCGCAAAGGGCACACCGGTATTCGCGTTTAAAGGCGAGACGCTGGAAGAGTACTGGGATCTGGCTGACAAGATCTTCGAATGGCCAAACGGTGAAACCGCCAACATGATCCTCGACGATGGCGGCGACGCGACGCTGTTGATTCTGCTTGGGGCGGACGCGGAAAAAGATCCGTCGCTTCTGGATAATCCGTCTAATGAGGAAGAAGAAGCGCTGTTTTCGACGATCAAGCGCCGTATCGCAAAACAGCCGAACTGGTACTCAACGGTCAAAGCCAACATTCAGGGTGTCACGGAAGAAACCACCACGGGCGTCCTGCGTCTCTACCAGCGCCAGAAAGCGGGCACGCTGCCTTTCCCGGCAATTAATGTGAACGACTCAGTCACCAAGTCGAAGTTCGACAACAAGTATGGCTGCAAAGAATCCCTCGTTGACGGTATTCGTCGCGGGACGGACGTGATGATGGCCGGCAAAATCGCTGTCGTTGCCGGCTATGGTGACGTCGGCAAAGGCTCCGCTGCTTCGCTGCAAGGCGCAGGCGCGCGTGTGATGGTCACGGAAGTTGACCCGATCTGCGCCCTTCAAGCCGCCATGGACGGCTTTGAGGTTGTCACCATGGAAGAAGCCGCGCCGCGGGCGGACATTGTGATCACCGCAACGGGCAACAAGGACGTCCTGACCGTTGATCACATGCGCGCGCTTAAGGACATGGCGATCGTCGGCAATATCGGTCACTTCGACAATGAAATTCAGGTCGAAGGCCTGAAGAATTTCAAATGGACCAATGTGAAAGACCAGGTCGACATGATCCAGTTCCCTGACGGCAAGCGCATGCTGCTCTTGTCCCAGGGGCGTCTTTTGAACCTTGGCAACGCGACCGGTCACCCTTCGTTTGTGATGTCAGCCTCGTTCACCAATCAGACTCTAGCCCAGATTGAGCTCTGGACCAAAGGCGATCAGTACAAGAACGAAGTCTACGTTCTGCCGAAACACCTGGACGAGAAAGTGGCCGCCCTGCACCTGGATAAAGTCGGCGCCCACCTTTCCAAGCTGAGCGAAGAACAGGCCGACTATATTGGTGTTGGCCTTGAGGGCCCGTTCAAAAAGGACGACTACCGATATTAGCCGCAAGACGCGATCTTGTTTCTACGTGCACCCCCGAGACGAGACTGTCTTGGGGGTTTTTCTTTTTAGAGCATAGATTAAGGGTCGGGATCGGTCAGATTTTAATTTCCCCGAAACGATTTTCACCGTTACACTTACACGGGAACGCATCCGCCATAATTTTATGTACGGATCGGATATCGCGCACCAGGGAGACTAAGTGAAATGGAAAGCATCCGATCCTTGCTCTTGGACTTTAGTGGCCGCATCCGACGCCGCACCTGGTGGATCGCCAATACCGTTCTATTTTTGTTAAGTATGCTGATCGTCTATCTGTTGCAGCCGGAAATTTACTCGATAGAGATCGACCCCGCGCCGCCAACTAACCTTGCAGTGGATATCTCCAGCCTTTTGATCGCCGTGCCGCTTTTCGCCCTCACAAGTAAGCGCTTGAACGACCGCAACCGGCCTCGCTGGATTTTCTACTTCATCGTCGCGATCATGTTGCCGTTTTATATCGGGCCCTTCTTTAACGTCCTCGAAGGCGACAGCTTTGGCGGATGGCAGGGGCCTGCCTGGATTGTGTTCGCTCTTGCGAGCATCTGGATCCTGATCGACAACGGATTTTTGCCTGGCACCTCGGGCCCGAACCAGTACGGTCCTGATCCGAAAGAGAGCTAGGCCGTCTTAGGTCAAGGCTCAATCAGAACGACCGGAGATTGCCAGAAGCGGTCGTTAGCAATGAAACGCCGAGCGGCCAACTTGGGCGAGTTAAAGACGCTCGTGGGAAGCTGCGATAGTTGTGTTTGACTCAAAACGATCGTGCGATGCACCATGATAGTCTGGCCGGTGTGTAAGCAAAGGTGCAATCATGGCCGGTGAATTGAGGTCAATCGCCTACAGATACATGTTTCCTGTCGCCGACGACGACGGAAGCACTTCAGCGCCTCGGAGGGGTGATCTTTCTGATTTGTTGCGTGATGCAGATTCGTACTTGTTTATGGGGAACCCCGTGCCGCCCTTGCGCGTCGTAAACGACTTACTTTCAAGAGGGATTTCTGACCTTGGTATGGGCGGCGGAGCCGAGTGGGACCCATTCGGCATTGAAGAGCCGGAATACGCTTCATTTCTGGATTTTCTCGATACGCCAGAGGGAAAGAAAAAATTCAATCGCCAAGAGAAGGTTAGACTAGCCACACCCCCTACTAAAGTGAACACAATTGAAACGTACAGTGTTTGGAGTACCCGAGAGTTAATGGCTGATCCGAACCACCACTTCAATACACAAAAGGTCTGGGCTGTGATTAACGGAAAAAAAGTTACCATGACACTGGGGCAATCTATTCTTTCAGACCACAAAGTTCATTGGCACTGGATTAGATGATCCATTCACACAGGTAAGGGCGGTTTCCCTGTCGCTCACGACATAGATAGGGCAGCGTCAGTTTTTGGCCATTTCCCGCAAAACGCCGAGCGGCCAACTTGGGCAAAGTTCGGTCGCTCTGATTGAGTTTGAACGCTATTCATCCACCGACATCGCCAATATCCGTGAAACATGGGTAAGGCTTAAGCTCTCATCGTCCATCCACTGATTGAACGCCTGCTGACATTTTGTGAGATCGCGCACGGAAGTGGGCGCTTTGTCGACCACGCCTTCCCGCACGAGTGCCTTCACCACATGGTCGGTGATTATCGCGCTATCAACGCCCATGCCACGCAGGAAGTACTGCGCTGTTGTCCCGCCCATGCGCTGGGCGCGCTTCTTCAGGGCCAGCAATAGATCAGTGTATTCCGTTGGCTTTGAATTCGCGAAGAACTTCCCCGCACTGCCGTGTTCTTCGGCGAGTTCGAGGATGAAGGCTGCATTTCCCTGAACAGACAGAATTTTCTTCGCGTGGCGCACGATGCTTTCGTCCGCTAACAGACGATCGAGATCATCGTCGCTCATACCTGCCCAACGCGCAGGGTCGAAGCCGTCAAATGCCGTTTCAAACCCCGGCCATTTCTTGTCGATTACTGACCAATTAAATCCGGCCTGAAAGACCCGCCGGGTCATTTCCGCTAGCCACACATTGTCTGGCACCTTGGTGAGTGCCGCCTTCGACTTGGGCCCATCGATCATCGCCATGAGTTTTTCGCGCCCGCCTTTTCGGCTAGCCGCAAGATCCACAATTTCAGAAAATTGGCGCATTTGATTTCCCATGGTAGCATCTATCGACCGGGGTCGGCTTTGTCTTTCTAATCTCAAATGCAAGGCCTGCAATTGAACTTGCCAGTTTCCTTTTGCACTGGCCGTTTTGAGTATTGGGGACACAAAATGCTAGCACGACTGATTATCGGGATTCCGATCGCCGCGCTGATTACCGTCTTTTTGTTCATCGCCATGAAAGGACTGATCGAACCGCGCGACGGCATCGGAATAGTCACCATCACGGACGTTGACCCAATTACCTACGAGCCGCCGGAACCGCGACCCATAAAGCGAAATCCGGACGACAGCGAAACAGAACCACCGGATCTGACCGAGGTCCCCGAAGGCCCCGACCGGGTCATTGATGACATCATTGATGTCGTACCTAACCCGGATCCGAGCGCGGGGGACCTGCCTGGTTCCGGCCCAAGGGGCGATGGCCCGACCATAAAGTTCCCCTCCATTGGTGGCCCTGTTGTTGAATTCCCGCCCGCTTACCCGCAGCGGTGTGCCACCAAAGGGGCTACCGGCACGGTCATTGTCGAGTTCGACGTGACACCTGCGGGAGAGGTCGTCGATCCGCGAATCATTTCCTCAGCGGACCCCTGCTTCAACCGCACGGTGCTCAACACCGTTGTGAAATGGAAATATCCGCCTGCGGAGGGCTCAGAACTCCGCACGACTCAGCGTGCTCTTACGTTTGAGCTTGAGGGGGAGTAGGGCGAGCGGAGAAGACAAGGCGCACCTGGCCCCGCGCAGATGCAGTCTAACAACAATCCTCTGCGCCGTGGACATTCTCTATCAGGGGCCCCTCGACATGGTTAACGCCCTCGCTTAGCTTGCCGCACACACGCAACTGGGGAGTTGGGGTTTGATGGCGACGGGGACAGGCGAAGAGGCGCAATCGCGCGCCTTAGGGCGCCGCGCTCTTGGGTTTTCCACAGTAATTGCCGGGCTTCTGGGTGGCTTTTTCACTGGCGCGAGCGTTACGGCTCAGGATGGAACTGATGACGTGGGTAGCGCGGCGGAAAGCGCGATAGCCGACGGCGCGGCGACAATCGCCAACATCCCTTTGGCAGCCCTTGGTGGAGCCACGCTGGTGATCGGCCTCTTGGTCTTGGCGACCTGGGCGATCATGACCTCCAAACGCCTGACAGGTTCTTCCCTCTTCAATCGGCTATTTGTTGTGGTCGCGACGACGTCCGCCTTCTTCAGCGGCGTGTCGTCTGCCATCGGGTTTTCGCTGATCACGTCCCAGGAAACCGAAGACTTTTTCCGCAACGCGATCCTGCCGCCAGCGTTCGGCATGTTCGTCTTCTTCCTCGCGGTCGCCATCTGGGTTGGCGGCGCGGAACTCGTCCGCCATCGGGACTGGTTCCGGGGCATCGGCAAAGGGCCGACAGGGGATGCGGTCTTCTTTGTGGAACGGGCGATTAAGCTCTTCATCCTGATCCCGATCCTGGCAACGATCCTGTTCTTTGTGTCGACGTGGACGACGGTCGTGGGCATCGGCGGGGTCGATGCGGTGCGGTACACCTATGACTACGAGATCAATCGATTGCAGTCGGAATGCTCCGGCATCACCGCCCATCGCCAGCGGGACTTTCTGTTTCTGGCGGACCTTAACCTGTCGGTGAACGATGTCTCGCGGGCGGCCCGGAATGAAATCGAGCGCGGCACCCAGACCGGGCTATCCGGCCGGGGTAAGGTGTCGGACTATTTCGAAGGCGTCGCCGAGTGGCTTCAGAGCATGGAGGATTCCGTCAGTGCTCTGATCGAAGGTGAAGACCCCTCTGGCTTTAGCCCCTATGACGCAGGGATCTGCGAGGAAGTCACCGAGCGCTTAAAGACCCACCTGGCGGCAAACGCCTTCGACAATTACGATCTTTGGGCACGCGAGTTCGAGACCGACTTCAACGGGTTCACCGCGGTTTTGAACCGCTGGCGCGGGGATCTGCGGATTGAGCGGCTCCTGGAGCAGCAACTGGCGACCTTCCAGCGCGCCAACCCGAAGCCGGTCAGCCTGAATGAGCGCTCCGAGCGCGCCATCGACGCCTACTCAGATCAAGTCGAGACGGCGCTCAAGTCCCTTATTCGGCGCCAGAAACTGGCCAAGCCGCCAGAGCCTATTCCGTCGGCGGAAGAGATCTCCCCGGCTCGCGGCATGTCGATCCTTTATGAACTATTCCGCGAGGAACCTGTCGAATTTGTCGAGGAAGAGCGCAAGTCCCGCACTCAGAGCGTCGTCTACAATGAAGAGCGGATAGCGACGCTTTCCACGATAACCCCCCGCGATGCGGTCCTGAAGAATGCGAATATCTTCTCAGATATCTGGGCGCTCGCTATTGCCTGGGACTATGCCAGTTATATCCTGATGCTGGCTTATTTGTTCTTCCCAAGCGCCGAACGCGCACCGGGGAACAAGGATTAGGTCCGCGAAGCAAGTAGACGGATTGTCAGTTAAGCATCATTGCCTTCACCCGAATTTGGACTACGCTCCTCTCCCTAAACAGCTCCTCGCTCGGCAGTGAGGAGGCAATAATCGCAGCGCTTGACGCTGCGGGCACGGGAGAGACGCGTCATGTACAAGGTTGACCTCACGGAATCCTATTTTCCTGCCCATGGCGGGCCCTTGCCGGACGCCATGACTATTGGCGAGATGCTTGCAAAATCGGCCGCTGCCGACCCTGATCGCCTGGCGTTGCGCGAACTCGGCTATGACGGCGCGATCGGGCGCGAATGGACGTATCAGGAATTATTGAGCGATGCCCAGCGATTGGCCCGCGCCCTTGGCGAGCGACACCCACGCGGCGCCCGCCTTGCGGTTTACGCCAACAATCTTCCCGAATGGATCCTGCTTGAACTGGCGTGCGGATTTTCCGGGCACGTCCTTGTTACGGTGAACCCATCCTACCAGCCCCGCGAACTTTCCTATGTCCTCGAACAATCTGGCTCAGAGGCAGTTTATTTCACCGAGGATTTCCGCGGCAACCCCATGGGCGAGATTACCCGCAAAGTCTGCAACGACCTCCCTGCCATCAAACACTTGATCCGCCTGGATGACCACGAGGCCCTGTTCGCTGGCGCGAGCGACCAGGCGCTCCCAACGATTTCGCCACACGATCCGGTCCAAATTCAGTACACGTCGGGCACGACGGGTTTTCCCAAGGGTGCCCTCCTCCATCACCATGGTCTGGTTCAGAACGGATATGACACGATTACCCGGGCCGGCCTGAAACCGGGAGACGCATTCATTCACAACATGCCTCTCTTTCACACAACCGGCTGCGCCATTTTGGTGTTGGGAGGCCTCGGGATCGGCGCGACGATGTTGCTGGCGCCCATGTTTGACCCGGCTATGATTGCGAAAGTCATGGAGCGGGAGAAATCCCGATTCGTCCTTGGTGTGCCGACCATGCTGGTCGCGCTTATCGAGGAGGTTGAACGTTCAGGATATGACATGGCCTCGGTGGAAAGGGTCATGTCCGGCGGATCCATGGTGGCCCCTGAGCTTTGCCGCAAAGCCCGCGACGTTTTTGGCGCACCTATTCAGATCGTTTACGGACAAACAGAAGCCTCGCCTGTCATAACGCAAGCCTGGTATGAGGACAGCGATACCGACCTTACCGAGACTATTGGTCAGCCGGTCCCGCACGCGGAGGTTTCTATTCGCGACCCACAAAGCAATGCCGTCCTCCCAATTGGTGAACAGGGCGAGATCTGCGCGCGTGGTTACCTGATCATGAAAGAGTATTACGATAAGCCGGACGCCACATCTGCAGCGATCGATACCGACGGTTGGCTCCATACCGGCGACCTTGGCCGCATGGACCTGCGCGGCTATGTGACGATCACCGGCCGAGTCAAGGAGATGATTATTCGCGGTGGTGAAAACCTCTTTCCCGCCGAGATTGAAAACGCGATGCTTGAACATGATGCCATTGAAGAATGCGCGGTTGTTGGCGTACCCGATCCAAAATGGGGCGAACAAGTCGCCTGTTTCATGCGTACAAATAATGAGCAGCGCCCGGATGATAAAATTCTAAAGACATTTATCCGGGAGCGGCTTTCGCCTCAAAAAACACCCGTCTTCTGGATCTGGGTGGATGAATGGCCCCTGACTGGCTCAGGGAAGATCCAGAAGTTCAAACTGCGCGAAGCCTTTGAACGCGGTGAGTTTGACCAATCAGCCGCCTAGGCGGGCAAGCCGGAAGGATAAAGCGTAAACTGCACCGCCCGCTCAACAC
Source organism: Pseudomonadota bacterium (assembly GCA_038522945.1). GTDB lineage: Bacteria > Pseudomonadota > Alphaproteobacteria > Caulobacterales > Parvularculaceae > MED-G105. The sequence goes on along the minus strand of JBCBJV010000002.1, from coordinate 293,344 downwards.
CAGATACGGCGTGTCACCTTAAACCAGGCACAATCATGGGTTGGTTACTTCCTTGACTAGCCGGCAAAAGGTTGAATGCACGCAAAAAGTGTGGCTCTTTTTACTTACACCGCCAAAGGTAAGCTTCTCGACTTAGTCGGTTTTTTTCGATATTCCTCAATACGGTGGGAGTAGAAACTGCCTTGCACGCAGGCTTCGAACTCGCGTGTAAGGCGAAACAAATTGGGGCTATTATCATGGATCTTACACAACTTTTGTTGAGCGGTGCTGGTGGGGCAATCATTGGACCGATCATTTCTCAATTCCTTGGCGGCAAAGAAGGGAGCCTTCTGTCGCGCGTCATCACCGGTGTCCTTGGCGGCGTTGGTGCCGGTGCTGGTGCAGACGCAGCAGGGCTCGGTGCACTGCTCGGATCAGACGAAGTCATGCAAATGGTACAGAGCTTCCTGGAAGGCGGCGTCGGCGGCGGCGTTCTCTCCACGCTCGCCGGCATGGTGATGAAAAAGAACTAAGCCACCCGATCAGGCTTATGAAAATTGGAAGCAGCGCCGCGTGGAAATGCGGCGCTGCTTTTTGTTGGCAAATGAGAAGATCGCTATTCGACGATAACGTCGAATTGGAGCTGAAAGGCGGGCGTTATCCCGCTCGTTTCCGGCGCAAAGCGCCCCTGCGGATTTATCCGAATATGGGTGACGGCCGGATCAGCACCATTTCCTCCCTCAGTAGGTGTGTAGGTAAAACTGATCGCCCCATTATTTGAGAATGAAATGTCGTCGCTCAAGTTTGACAAACTTGAAAAATTGTATGTGAGGCCACTGGAACTGTCCGTAAACAGAACAGGTCCCGAGCCGAAACCGGCAATGTCTGCCACAATCAGACTTGTCTCAGGCGGCAGCGCATCGATAAAGACCACACTGCCATCATCGATTGGGAGACTTCCGACGCTCGTCACGTCTACGGTGTAGCGCGCCCGCGCGCCCGGGATTGCGAAAGCCCCTATCGGCCCATTCACCGGGTCTTCCATGATCTCAACAGATTTGGCGGCCGTCAAAAGTCCCTGAAACTCTGCATGGAAGGACCTTGAAAAAGCGAGCAAGCTCGCCGTTTCGTTTGTGTGGCTGCGCTCGCCATCATTGGCAATATCTTCGTCGACCTGTAAGCCGATCTGCGTTCCGGACAAGGAACATCGCCGAAACCAGCCGCCATCACCGCCATTGCGAGTCACCTTTCCCGCTACAACACGGGGTGAACTGAATGACGAACCAGTGAAACTGTTTGTAACACATGCATTGTCGAAGCCTACAACGGAATTTGACGTCGTCGACGCACTCCAATCGACATTTGTATTGGTGACATCCTCAAAGCCCCCAGAAGCTCCAGTGGGAAATGCAATATAGCCGATCGTTTCGGTAAGGACAGTTCCACTTGCCACCTCGGAGCGCTCAAGGGCCATTTGAACTGACGTCGCGGAAGGATTGTCCATCACAACCGACAACCACGGTGTTGACGGTGCACCGGGAATTGAAGCCGTCTCACTATTCGTTGTTTGTATCGAGGCTACAATCGCGGCATTTGCCCCTAAATTCGTCCCGAAACTAACTGTGTCATACCCCGACGGTCCACCCACAACGCCAGCGCGTTGGACCGTCGACGTGGTATGCGTGCCGGCAACAACCGTCTCACCGGTCGGTAGGATGTGGACGCCGGGCGTCATGGCAACATAATGGAATGTCATTGACACGTGGGGACCATCATTCCCCGGCGGTTCCACGGGTGTCACCTCAAAACCCGAAGAAGTTATGTTCCGAATACGGAGATCCGATGGATCGCCGCCTTGGCTCGTTGCGAGTACAACGACAACTGGCGTGGTGTTGAACGTTCGGTCAAATGTCACTGTGGTAAAAACGTTTGCGCCGAATGTGCTGAGCGTCGTGCGTTCGCCTGATTCAATTTCCCATTGCGCCGCCGCTGGTGTTGTTGCTCCAATCCAAATGTGCCCGAGCAAAGCGACAGCACCGCGGAGCGAAAGTGGCATGGCACGGCTAAGCAGCCGGAAGGGCGCGCGCCATGTCGGATTGGTTGAAAAGGCGTTTCTCATCAGGTCATCTAACCAACTATCCGCCACTCATACTTTTTCCGGTGCGAGGGTTAAGCGCTGGTTAATCCGCCCTTACCGAGGCCATACAAATCGTGGGACGAAGGCGATCTCGACTGCATGCAAGCCAGGTCACCAGATCGATTTGCCTGACCCGGGGAGGCCAAGCTCGGCCCAGAGCGCATCCACGCGGTCGATGACGTCCTGTCGCATACGGATTTCCTCGCCCCATTCCCGGTGGGTTTCGGGCGGGAGTTTATCGGTCGCATCAAGCCCGATTTTTGACCCCAGATTTGGCTCCGGCGAGGCGAAGTCGAGATAGTCGATCGGCGTATTCTCAATCACGGTGATATCGCGCGCCGGGTCCATCTTCGTTGAAATCGCCCACATAACGTCTTTCCAGTCACGCGCGTTGATGTCGTCATCCACCACGATAATCCACTTCGTGTACATGAACTGGCGCAAGTACGACCACGCCCCCATCATCACCCGTTTGGCGTGACCTGGATAAGCCTTCTTCATACTGATGACAGCGATCCGATATGAACACCCTTCCGGCGGTAGCCAGAAGTCGACGATTTCTGGATACTGCTGCTGCAAGAGCGGGATAAAAACTTCATTGAGGGCTTCGCCTAGTACGGACGGTTCATCGGGTGGCCGGCCGGTAAAAGTCGACAGATAAATCGGGTCTTTGCGCATGGTGATCGCCGACACCGTAAAGACGGGAAATGGCTCAACGGAGTTATAGTATCCGGTATGGTCTCCATAAGGACCCTCATCGGCATAATTCTCCAGCGAGACATGCCCTTCGAGAACAATCTCCGCTTCCGCGGGCACCTTGATCGGGATCGTCTTGCAGTCGACAAGCTCTGCCTTCCGTCCACGGAGAAGCCCTGCAAAATGGTACTCCGATAGGGTATCGGGGACCGGCGTGACCGCCGCCAGAATGACACCCGGGTCAGCGCCTAAAACCGCTGCGGCGGGCAGCGGCTCTGATTTTTCCTTTCGCCAGCGCTGGTGTTGCTGGGCACCGCCGCGATGGTGCAGCCAGCGCATGATCGTCCGGCCACGGTCAAGTTTTTGCATGCGGTAAATGCCAAGATTGAAATCATCTTCCCTGGCGCTGGATGGTCCTTTCGTGACCACCAGTGGCCAGGTGATCAATGGCGCCGGCTCACCGGGCCAACAGGTCTGGATCGGCAAGGCATCCAGGTTGATGTCGTCGCCGGTTTGAACAATCTCCTGGCAGGGTGCCGTACCGAAGGCTTTGCTCGCGGGTTTCATGGAAAGAACGGTTTTTGCGAGTGGTAACAGGCCAACGGCGTCCTTCAGCCCCGCAGGCGGTTCCGGCTGGCGCAGGAACGCAAGTGTCTCGCCAACGCTGCGCAGCGCTGCCGCATCGGTACGCTCTTCCCCGCCGAGCGTGACCCCAAGGGCAACGCGTTTGACCGTCCCAAACAAGTTGACCAGCACCGGCATCTCGCCAATAGAGCCGTCTTCGAGAACCGGCTTTTCAAACAACACAGCAGGCCCTCCTTCTGCCAGCAGGCGGGTCTGGATCTCTGTCATTTCAAGAACGGTGGAAACGGGCGTTTGAACGCGCACCAGTTCCCCCATGGCTTCGAGCTTTTCGAGAAATTCCCGAAGCGATTTATAAGGGGCGGTCTTGTTGGTCATATGGCGAGGCTTGCTCCTGACGTCAGGTCTGCCGACCTAGTTGGTCAACGCAACAAGAAAAAGAGGGCAAGTCGGCGCGGCTACGCGCGGCAAAACCGGATCGGCCAGTGCGCTACCGTAAATTCTGTCTGAGAAGCCGGATACAAGCTTCCAACGGGATTGTGAGGCGTATGGTTAACCAAGATTTGGCACTTGTCACTTTACGCTCCCGAGCTAGAGGCCTACGCTCAAAATGACTCGTGAATTCGGCGAGCGTGAGGCGGGCGCGTTGCAGCCCTCTCAGAGTGAAAAGCGTAGAGAGTGTAAGGACAGGAATGCTGCCGATCTTTCATCAGGTACTGGGTTTGTTCCTGCTACTTTCCGGCCTGATTGTTTTGCCTCTGCCTCTCCCTTTTGGCCTGATCATGATCACGATCGGGCTCGCGCTTCTGGCCCCATACATTCCAGCTTTTCAACGGCTTATCAGGGGCATGCGCACAAAATGGCCAGACCTGAACAAGTCATTGCTACGCTACCGAAATCGGTTCCCGCCGATTATCCGGAAGACCATCGACAAGACCCATCCTTAATAATATTGGCCTTGGACTTCCCGAGGTTGGTCAGAGCCCAGTCCATGCACATCACTATTCTTGAAACCGGCGAACCGCCGGACGCCCTGCAAGGGCAGTTTCCTGGTTATGGCCAGATGATGGAAGAGATGCTGCGGCCCATCGCCCCCGCCTTTTCGTTTTCCAGGCACCGGGTATTCGACGGGGAAGCAATGCCGCCGGTAGCCCAGGTAGATGGTGTCTTGATCACCGGTTCGGCCGCCGGCGCCTATGAAGGCCATGGGTGGATTGCGCCCCTGGAAGACTTCGTCCGCGATTGCGCAACCGCTGGCCGGCCTCAGGTCGGTATTTGCTTTGGCCATCAGATCATTGCTCAGGCCCTCGGCGGCACCGTGAAAAAGGTCGATAAAGGATGGGGCGTGGGTGCCCATAGCTACAGTATTGAAATCAATGGCGGCCATCTGACACCAGCGCTTGGCCGGGTGACGTGCGCCGTCTCCCATCAGGACCAAGTTGTCGACTTGCCTGAGACGGCGATCCGTCTTGGCGGATCTGAGTTTTGCCCGAACGGCCTTCTTGGCTACGCCCACGCACCGATCCTGACCATGCAGCCGCACCCGGAATTTACCCACGACTATGCGCGCGCGCTGCTGAGTTTTCGTCGAGGCAGGATCCCGGAAGAGCGCGTCGATGACGGCCTCCAGACATTGCACGGCCGGTCGGACCGGGGCGCAATGGCCCAGTGGATCGCCAACTTTTATCTTCAGTCCAGATAGGAAAAGCGCCCATGGCTGATCTCACTCTTGTAATCGGTGATAAAAATCTATCCAGCTGGTCGCTAAGGCCATGGCTCGCCTTGCGCCAGGCAGGTATTCCGTTCCAGGAGCAAAAAGTCCTGCTCGACCTCCCAACATCGAGGGCGGACCTAAAGAAATATTCGCCGACTGGCCTTGTTCCTGTCCTGAAAGATGGCGACCGGATCATCTGGGAGAGCCTTGCGATCCTGGAGTATCTAAACGATCAGTTCCCAGACAAAAATCTGTGGCCATCGGATGCGGGTGCGCGCGCCCATGCCCGGTCCATCTCATGCGAAATGCATGCGGGCTTTGACAATCTCCGCACGGTCTGGCCCATGGCCATTGTCCGCGAAGGCCTGAAACATCTCACTACCGGCGGGGTCCAGCGCGATATCGACCGTATCCTCGCTCTCTGGCAGGAAGCGCTGGAAACCTATGGCAATAAATCCGGCGACCCATTTCTTTATGGATCCTTTTCCATTGCGGATGCCATGTACGCCCCGGTTGTCTCAAGGTTCCGAACTTATGGGCCCGTAGGGACAAGTCCTGAGATCGCGGCTTGGATGGATGCCGTCTGGTCCAGCCCCGCCATGCAGGAGTGGGTGAACGGCGCAATGGAAGAGGTCGCGACCTGAGGCATTGACGAGCCTCACCGGGTGGCCCGGTTGCACCCTTGTCCGCGCCCTTGTATGCCGCATGCCATGATCGATAAATCAAAAGCCGAAGATGTCTTGGGCAAAGTTCTGGCCCTTGCAAAATCCCATGGAACCACTGCTGCGGACGCCGTCCTGTTCCATTCCGTTTCCCACAGTGTTTCCTTCCGCCTGGGCGAGTTGGAAGATGTAGAGCGCGCCGAAGGCACCGATCTCGGTGTCCGGCTGATTTGCGACAAGCGGTCAGCGAGTGTCTCAACCACAGATCTTTCCTCTGCCAATTTGGAAACTCTCGTCGCCCGGTGTGCGGACATGGCCAAGAACGCACCTGAGGACCCTTTTGTCGGCCTTGCCCCACAAGAGCGCCTTGCCACTGGCCCGTTTCCTGATCTCGACTTGGGCGATTTCCAAGAACCGGGCACGGAAACCCTGAAAGAACGGGCCCATGCCTGCGAACAGGCGGCAATGGACGTTAAAGGCATCAGCAATTCTTCAGGCGCAGGCGCCTCCTATGGCGAAGGCCGCAAATGGCTCGCCACCTCCCACGGCTTTTTCGGGGAGTCTGGCGGCTCCAGTCATTCGGTCTCGGTAAGCGTACTTGCTGAAGACGAAAACGGCATGGAGCGCGACTACGACTATGACAGCAAGACCCATTTTGAAGACATGCGTGAGGCATCAGCAATCGGCACACGCGCTGGTGAGCGCACCATAGCCCGCCTTTCCCCGCGCAAACTAAAAAGCCAGACCGCACCGGTTATCTATTCAAATCGCGTTTCCAGTTCCCTTCTTGGTCATCTGGCTGGTGCCATCAACGGGGCGTCAATCGCACGCGGCGTCAGCTTCCTGAAAGACAAGCTCGGCACACAGATTTTTAGCGAGGCGATCAACGTTCAAGACAACCCGTTCCGCAAACGGGGCCATGGCTCGCGCCCCTTTGATGGAGAAGGTCTGGCCCCGGAAGCTTTTGCGGTCATTGAAAATGGTGTGCTGACTAACTGGATAATGAATTCTGCCCATGGGCGGCAGCTCGGCCTTGATTCCAATGCAAGAGCAACCCGCGGCACCGGCGGCGCGCCGGGCGCATCCACCACGAATTTCTACCTGGAAGCAGGCACCGCCAGCCTTGACGATCTGCAAACAGATGCTGGCACATGCCTCCTCGTCACTGATATGTTCGGGCCCCAAGTCAATTCCAACACGGGAGATTATTCCGTGGGCTGCGGTGGGTTCTGGATTGAGAATGGCAAGATTGCTTACCCCGTAAGCGAAATCACGATTGCAGGCAATCTTTTAGATATGTATCGCGACCTAATACCGGCAAACGACCTTGAATTTCGCGGCGCCACGAATGCACCAAGCATTTTGATCCGTGAAATGACGATCGCTGGCGACTGAAGGAGATTTTGATAATGGAACAGCAGCTTTTGCACATGGTCTTTGGCGGCGAACTAGAAAACCTGGAAGAGGTTCACTTCAAGAATTTGGAGAAGCTCGACATCGTTGGCGTCTATCCGAATTATGCAGCTGCGGAAAAAGCCTGGCGCGGCAAGGCCCAGTCGACAGTTGATAACGCCCATATGCGCTATTTCATTGTTCACCTGCACAAGCTGCTTGATCCGGACGGGGACGGAAAGTTTTAGGCCAGTCCCAGCGCTGATCGTCGGGCGATGCCCAAACTCCTTTCCCGCGAAGAATTCCAGACACCCGCAGGTCGTCAACGGGCGCAGCGCGCCTTGACGTGGGGCGATCATGGGATCCTGCGCAATTTCTACGACAACACCCATGAGGTTTCTCCAGGCAAGCTGTGGCGCACGTATCAGCCGGGTCCGCGCAAACTGAGCCAATGGAAAGAACGGGGCATTAAAACGGTTATTAATCTGCGTGGGGACAAACTAACGGGCTTCTACCTGCTAGAAGAAGAAGCCTGCCGCGATCTCGGGCTCGACCTCGTGACAATACGCGCTTACTCCCGTGAGGCACCCTCACACGCTTTTTTGAAAAGCGCGCGGGATCTGTTTGCGAGTATCACCTATCCAGCTGTTCTTCACTGCAAGTCCGGGGCTGACCGCGCCGGGCTTATGTCCACACTTTATCTTTTCTTTGAGGAAAATATCCCCCTGCCTGAAGCGATGGTTCACTTATCACGGCGGTACGGCCATATCCGGCAGGGCAAAACCGGGGTTATTGATTTTGCCCTTGAAAAATTCATCGCCCACGCCCGGGAACGTGATATTGCCCTTAATGATCCGGATGCGTTTCTCAATTGGGCCGCGACCGAGTACGATCCGACTGCCACAAAAAATGAGTTTACGCCCCAATGGTGGGGCAATGTCCTGACGGATATTGTTTTGCGGCGAGAGTAAGCCTAACCCAATTGGCGCTCGACCAGAGAGCGATAACTCCCGCCTGCTTCCATCAGTTCTGTATGCGTGCCGGTTTCAATAACGCGACCCCGGTCAACAACCGCAATGAGATCGGCATCTTTGACCGTAGACAGACGATGAGCAATCACAATGGTCGTGCGGCCACGCGCAAGTCTGTCAATCGCACCCTGGATTTGGGCTTCGGTTTCCGCGTCAAGGGCGGAAGTCGCCTCGTCAAGCAGCAGGATAGGCGCATCCTTTAAGAAGGCACGCGCGAGGGCAATTCGTTGTCGTTGGCCTCCAGAAAGCGAATTCCCCCGCTCGCCGACGGGTGTTTGATACCCTTGGGGCAGCGCTAAAATGAACTCATTGGCGGAGGCAGCACTCGCCGCTGCCTCGATTTCTTCTTGGCTGGCACTGATCTTGCCGAAAGCGATATTGGCAGCCACGGTATCGTCAAAGAGCATCACGTCCTGGCTCACGAGCGAGATCGCTTCGCGCAAGGACGAAAGCGCAATTTTGTCGATGGCAACACCATCGATCGTGATCTCTCCTCTTGCTGGACGATAAAAACGCAGCAGCAGGTTAAAGAGGGTCGATTTCCCGCCCCCTGATTCCCCCACAAGTGCGACGGTCTTGCCAGCTGGAATTCCAAGTGAGAGAGCCGCTAACGCAGCTCGGTCATCCGTATACGAAAAGTGTAGATCCGAGATATCGATACGGCCTTGTTCGACCGTGAGTGCACGCGCATCCGCCCCATCGACAATCTCCGGTTCAGTGTCAATCACGCGAAGGAGCCGTTCAAACGCTGCAAACCCCTCCTGGGCGACGGCGTTCAGCGTCGAAAGCCCCCGCGCCGGCTGAGACATCAGCAAGAGGGCAATGATGAACGAAAAGAACTGCTCCAGGTTAAGCGCAGCAGCATTAATGCGCCAGGCGACAACCGCAATCACAATGGCGAGGGCAACTGATCCTACGAAAAACACAAAAGGCTCATTGGCTGCCCGATATTGCGCCATACGGTCCAGGACCGCACGGCGCCGTTCAAACTGTCGGCCAGCCCTTTCAGCAAACGCCCCCTCCAGGCCGAACGCCCTGATTGTCCGTGCCCCCTCCACAAGCTCGCCCGCAAGGCTCGCAATTTCACCAGCTTGCGCTTGGGCGTCTGCGGATTTGCGCCGGAGAAACTTGCCAATGTACATGAGCGGCCAGCCAATGATCGGGTAAACTGCTAGGACAACGGCAAACAGCACCGGATCGTAAAACACCATAACCGTACACAGACCAACCAGTGTCATGAGATCACGCACGGCAGTGGTGGCCCGCGTCAAGGTTTCCCTCAGCACCGTAACATCATTTGTCAGACGAGAGATGATTTGCCCCGCTCCGAAGGCACGCACTTGGGCATCATCGAGACGATTGAGACTGGCGACAAGGTCGACTTGTAAGTCCTTCAGAGTGCTGAGAGCTGCTTTCGCAGAAAGGCGGGACTGAAGGTATTGGGCCGAGGCATTGACCAAGCCAAGGCCAAGGACAATTGCCGGTCCCCAGACCGCCACCCGTCGCGGCGAGAGCCCGGCGCCCGGTGACGTGCCGCCAAGCGCCCGATTGATCCATTCAACGCCTGCTGGGATCAAGCTCGCCGAGCCTGCATAAATCGCCATGGCGATCAGTGAGAGCGACAGAATTGGCCAGTAGCGCCCCAAATAAGACCGCCATAACCGCACCGCGAGCGTCTTACTTGAACTCGGGCTCGAACCTGGGCGCGCATCGGGACGCGAACCCTCAATAGGCCCCTTTTCCGAATTGGCTTTGCCATCCAAATCCTGAAGGGTCGCGCCAAGTTGCGCAGATGGGTTGCGGGGCGTCACGAGATCAGCTTTCTACGCGCATCGGCGCGTGAGCAATCTGCTGCGCCAGTGAGATAATTGTCGCATAATGCCATTCGGAAAAATCTTCAAAAATTCCCTCAGGAGCCCCTTTGCGGTCGCCATCGCGTCATGGCTGATCACCGCCTATATCCGGCTTGTGAACCGGACCACAAGCTGGGAGATGATCGGTGAGGCGCATCTTTCCGCCGCTGAAGCCGACAGCAAAGGGTATATCCTCGCCTTCTGGCACGCCCGGCTCTTAATGGTCCCAGTGGTCCGTCCCTTAACAGAACGACCAGTTTACATGCTGATTTCGACCCACCGCGATGGCGAAATCATCGCTCGCGGTGTTGAGCCCTTTGGTATTCGGTTTGTGCGGGGGTCAGCGGCAAACCCAAAAAAGTCATTCAAGGAAAAGAGCGGTGCTCCCGCCCTGTTTCAAATGATCGAAGCCCTTGGTGAAGGAGGTGTCATCGGGATGACCCCGGACGGACCAAGAGGCCCAAGGGAACACGTTCAGCCGGGAATTCTACGGTTGGCTGCGAAGACGGGGGCAAAAATTCTGCCGATGGCCTATGCGACCTCCCGCCACCGCCGACTGAATACGTGGGACCGGTTTTACTTGGCTCTCCCCTTCTCAAAAGGGGCGTTCGTCGCCTTGGCACCAATAGAAATCGGAGCAGATCCGGATGCGGCGGCGATCGTAACAGCAAAGACGGCACTTGAATCTGCCCTTGCCGAGGCGCAAGAAACTGCCGATGCACGCGCTTGCGGGATTGCCTCCTAGAGCACCAACCCGGCTAGAAAGCGAACTCGAGCGAGTAAGTTGAAAAAGGTCACGGGTAGTCCATGACGTCCACTCCAGCCCACGAGGCTGCACAGAATTCTGATCACGGCGAAGAGCCCATGAGCCTGCGCGCCTACCGTGCCGCGAGCCGGATGGCGGGACCTGTCGCGCGCATGGCGCTGCGCCAAAGATTGAAAAAGGGCAAAGAAGATCCGGACCGGATCGATGAACGACAGGGAACCGCCGGGGCGACCCGCCCGGAAGGCCCGCTCTTGTGGATCCACGGGGCAAGCGTCGGGGAATCCCTATCGGTGCTCCCGCTGGTTCGGCGCCTGTCAGAACTGAGCCCAGCGCTTTCGTTTCTGGTGACAACAGGCACCGTGACATCCGCCCGCCTGATGGCGGAACGCCTGCCTGCGCGGGCAATTCACCAGTTTATTCCGCTCGATCACCCACAATTCGTGGAACGCTTTTTTGACCACTGGCAGCCGGATGCTGCGGTCTTTGTTGAGTCAGAGTTCTGGCCGAACTTAATTCTCGGCGCGCGGGCGCGCACCGATGCTATGGCGTTGGTCAATGGCCGTGTTTCGCCAAAATCATTTGATTCATGGACCAAGCGGCGCGGGACGATTCGCTATCTGCTCGACTCTTTTGACGTGATCATCGCACAAGATCATCAGAATGCTGAGCGGCTTCAAACCCTTTCAGGACGCGATGTTCCCACTTATGGGAACTTGAAAAACTCTGCCCCCGCCCTGCCGGTGGATGACACTGAACTTGCCGCCATGCGCAGCGCCATTGGTACGCGGCCGGTTTGGCTCGCCGCCAGCAGTCATCCGGGTGAGGAAGAGTTCATCTTTGACGCCCATAAGATCTTGCGCAATGAGTTTCCGGATTTGTTGACCCTGCTTGCGCCGCGGCACCCGGAGCGAGGCGATACAGTGCGCGAAATCGGCCGCGGTGCCGGGCTCACATGCATGTTGCGCTCAGAAGGCGGCGACCTCACAGACGATACGCAAGTTTATATCGCCGACACATTAGGAGAACTTGGTCTCTTCTATCGACTCTCCAGCGTGTCTTTTGTCGGCGGCAGCTTGGTTGAAAAGGGCGGGCACAATCCTCTTGAGCCTGCGCGGCTTGGATGTGCCATCCTCCATGGTCCGTATACATTTAATTTTGTAGAGACATATGGCGAAATGCGCCAGGCAGGCGGGGCGGCGCTGGTGCGCAATGAACGCGAACTTGCGACCGCTGTTCGTCGGCTCTTGGGGGATGAAAAAACCCGCGCCGCCATGGCGACCACCGCCAAGAACGCCGCAGAAGCGAGCGCTGAACGGGTCCTCACTAATGTAGCCAAGGACCTCATGGCGCGATTAAGCCAAGCGGCACGAGCCATCCAGGAATGAAGGAACCCTGGTTCTGGAAATCTGACGCGCTCCTGGCCCGAGGGATTGCTCTTGCTCTTTCTCCTTTGGGACACGCCTACACCCTCGCCCAGCAGCTGAAACATCGCTATACAAAGGGCTATCGCGCGAATGCGAAAATCATCTGCATTGGGAATGTGACACTTGGCGGCACCGGCAAGACACCATTTTCTATTGCTCTTGCCAAAGCAATCCTTGTGCAACACGAGGCCTTGCGCGGAAAGATCTTTTTTCTGACACGAGGTTATGGTGGCAATGAGCCTGGACCGCTCCTCGTAGATCTGACCAATCATGGTGCGGAGGATGTTGGTGATGAAGCACTTCTCCTTGCCCGACACTTTCCAACTATTGTCGCAAAGTCGCGGATCGAAGGAGCAAAGCTCTGCACTGAGAAAGATGCCAAGCTGATCATCATGGATGACGGATTTCAAAACCCCAGTGTTGAGCGAGATCTGGACATTCTTCTCCTTGGCACAAAGGCGAGCTTCGGGAATGGCCACGTATTTCCTGCAGGCCCGCTCCGTGAACCCTTAAGAATGGCAACCTCTCGCGCCGGGCTTGTGGTGCAATTGGACGGAACTAATCCATTGATCGCCGCGCCTCCTGCCTGGCGGGCCCATGTGAGCTCAATGGTGTCATTCGCGAATACACCGGTGGTCGCGTTTTGCGGCATTGCCAATCCAGAGCGGTTTTTCCAGACCGCCAAACAAGCGGGCGCGGACTTAGTTGCCAATGTGGCCTTCCCGGACCATCATCGGATTTCGCCTCAAGAACTCCGAGAGCTGCGCAAGAAAGCCAAAGCCAAAAGTGCACAACTTCTTACAACAGAAAAAGATCTGATGCGTTTACCGGCAGGTGAGCGCGCTGACATTGCTGTCTTGCCGATCACCATCACCCTTGAAGAGGAAGCTGCTTTTGTTCAGAACGTGATGGCGTTTATCGATCGTGGAGAAGGGTGGTCCGCCCCATGAGTATTTCCCAGCAAGCGTCCCAAGCTGAGGCAACCCACATTGATGCGGCAGAAGAGATTGAACTGCCAGAGCGGCGCACCAACCGACCTGTCACACTGATGCACCGCGTTGAGTACATCGCCATGCGTGGCTTGTTCGCGTTTTTCCGCCTGATCGGAATTGACGCCTCGTCATCCCTCGCTGGCACTTTCACCAGACAGGTTGGCCCGCTCTTGAAACCAATTACGGCGCGAGCGGATAATAATCTGCGTGCTGCTTTTCCGAACTGGAGCGAGGATAAGATCAGGCAGTGCATCAAAGGAGTTTGGGAAAACCTCGGGCGGACGGCGGCAGAAATGGCCCATTTGGAAAAGCTAATCCCTGGCCCGGAAGACTCGCGTATTACCATCTACAATCAGGAACAGCTCGACGCTTTTAAGGAGAATGGCACGCCCGTCATATTCGTTTCCAGCCACATGGCGAACTGGGAAGCCATGTCGGTAGTCGTGCATAAATGGGGGTTCGACTACGGCGTTGTGTATCGAGCTGCTAACAATCCGTTGATTGACGAGCTGATCATTAACCTCCGGGCGGCGGTGATGTCCCGGCGTCAAATTCCCAAGGGCAAACGCGGCGGCCGTGCCGTCATTGAGACCCTGCGCGAAGGGCGCTCCCTTGCCATGCTAGTGGATCAGAAACTGAACGATGGTATCGAAGCGGAATTTTTCGGACGCCAGGCAATGACAGCCCCGGCGCCTGCCAGGCTCGCATTAAAATTCAATGTGCCGATTGTGCCCATGAGCATTGTAAGGCGACGCGGGGCTCACTTCGATCTTTATATCCGTGAGCCGATTTCGTTCACACCAACCGGCGAAACAAGCAAAGACGTGGCCACACTCACCCAACTGATCAATGATGCGATCGAAGCCGAGATAAGGGCGCACCCGGAGCAATGGCTCTGGCTGCACCGTCGCTGGCCAAAGAAAGGCTCAAACCCTTAACTTACTCAGCGCACTCGCCTTCCGCAGCGACGTTTACACCAGCAGCTGCCGCAGAACAGGCATTGCCATAGGTCTTGCCGTCGCAACCACACACAGGCCGGTAGTCACGCGTACACATCTCCGGTTTCGGCGTGCACACGCCGCTCGCGTCCGCGATGCTTATGCACACGCCAGGTTCAAGCATGCAGTAGTCGCCGGGCGCACCACATGCGATACCGGCAATGCCGCCACACATGCCGCCGGTTTCGCCCGGCTCCGCGTCAGCAGGTTCGCCGTCATCGGGCGCGGGAAGTGAATCGGACTGGGAATCGGACTGGGAATCCGTCTTGGTATCAGTTTGCGGATCAGTTTGGGATTGGGCTGTCTGGGCGCCACACGCTGCCAGGAACGCCAATAACGTTGCCGCACCAACAGCCCTCATCCAGCCCATTCTCATCATCCCTCATCTCCCTTGTGCATCTGACTTTGCATGTAGTTCTTTTCGCCTACTTTATCGATCAACCCCAGCTGAGTCTCGAGGAAATCGATATGCTCTTCTTCAGATTCAAGGATTCTCGCCATGAGCTCCCGGCTTACATAGTCTTTGATCTGCTCAAAATAAGCGATCGCTTCTTTGTACAGCGGATGGGCGCGCTGTTCCGCCTTCAGGTCACACTCTAGAATCTCTTTAACGTTCTCGCCGATATAAACCTTGTCCAGGTCCTGGACATTCGGCAACCCCTCAAGGAACAAGATCCGCTCGATTAAATGATCCGCATGCTTCATTTCATCGATTGACTCTTCGTACTCAATGGCGGCGAGCCGTTTGAGCCCCCAGTCCTTCAAAATGCGCGAGTGAAGGAAATACTGGTTGACCGTCGTAAGCTCCAGCTTCAGCGCCTTATTCAGATATTCAATGACTTTCTGATCGCCCTTCATCTTATCCCTCTCTTTAGAATCACAAATGACGTCATCGCGTTGCCGCGACCATACCTTCAAAACGCTTCAGTACAAGGAATAGATCTGCAAGCGATTTTCACTTGCGCAAAAAAAGCCAGAATAAAATCAATAAGTCAGGTATTGATAATCAGTCTCAGGATGAAAGCGCTCATTTTCACCACCCCTGCCCGTCAGACGGTGTCCTAGACCAACCAAAGAAAAACGAGACCACTCAAGAAACGGAGCGTGAGGTTAAGCTTATTCAGCTGCAACGGCCGGAATCGGCGCGTCGGCACTTCGAGCAGTGTCGATCATGTCGGCGACGTCCGGCAAACATTTACCGCACTGGGGCTTAGTCCCGCATTTGCGGAAGACTTCGGCCACTGAGCGCGCGTCGTCACGCGCTGCGCCTTCCAGCTGCTTTTGTTTCAACGCATTGCAGATACAAACGTACATTCAGGCAATTTCCCACGAGCTATTTTGCCATCATGTCGCGAATGAGAATGATTGTCAATTACAAACCGAACAAATTTTGCAAGGTTTCAGGTAGATCCCTTAATCAGGGCGACTTTCGATCCATCGGGGGGACGACCAGCTGCGGGTCCACAAGCTCCCCTTGCCACTTGATGCTCCAGTGAAGGTGGGGGCCTGTGGACCGGCCAGTCGACCCCACAGCGCCAATCACATCGCCCTTCTCGACCCGTTGACCCGGTGCCACATCGATCCGTGACAAGTGGAGGAACGCGCTTTCAAGCCAATGGCCATGGTCGAGCAGGACAAGGCCACCCTCGAAGTACATGTCGGTTTCGGCAAGGCGAACGATACCACCGGCTGGCGCGCGAATGGTGGTACCCGTCGGCGCCGCGACGTCGACACCGGAATGCGGTCTTTTTGGCTCGCCATTCAGAATACGCTGGGAACCAAAAACGCTGCTGATGCGGCCTATGACGGGCCAGTCGAAACCAGCGGCCCAATCCGTTGCCGGTTGAGTCTTCGTGCGGGCTGCTTCCTTTTTGGCGCTGTCCTCGTTTATTTTAGCGAGTTGTGCTTCGGTAAAACCGGAGACTTTCGACTGATCGAGGCCGTCAATGCGCTGAATTTTGAACTCCCGGTCTTCAATATCAATGCTCCGGCGTTCGACCGCGCCATCGGGAAGCGTCAGCACCAAAAGCGACGACAAATCACTATCCCGTCCAAACCCGATGACGAACTTGCCGTCATTACTGACCATAACGTCCGTGCCATCGAGAGTTACGTTTGCGCCGGGCCTCGTTTGACCAAAGACAAGACCGCCTTGCGTAAATTGTCCGTCCAGGGATAAAGAAGGCGCAGCATCGCCAAAAACCCGTTGGCGTTCGGTGGCCCTCGCCATGGCCCCTTCAAAGGCTTGCTGTTTCTCCGGATCGACGGAGGCTTCTTCAAATGCGACCAGTTTAACACCGCTTTCGGGGGGCGAAGCGTTTGTGCGGACAATCCCTAGATCCGCTTCATTCACATCAGTGCCAGATACATCCGCTGCCGTGGAGACGTCTTCCACCGCATCAGCAAATAGCGCGGCAGTCTCTGACTTTACGTCAGTATCATCTCTAGCGGTGACAGCAGAGCCTTGCGTACCTGGCGTCGCTGCACAGGCGGTCCCGGCCAAAACGCAAGCGAAAATGATCAGCTTTGACGGTGCCATTCGGCTTTACCCCTCGCCTTGGATTTGCTCTGTCAGTGACTCTCTTTGTCAGGATTTTGCTTTGTACCCGAAGCCAGTCATGGCGGCGGAGGCGTCCACATAGGCCTCCTGGGTATCGACATTCCAATACTTCAACGCTTCCAGCGGAATCTTCTGGCCGGTTACCGCACAACGCACAAAGCGTCCAGGCTTCAGCACATTGAACTCTGCATCAAGATACTCAACGAGGGCCTCGCCCTCATCCTCAAATTCAGTGCCCGTTACCATGTGCATGCCTCACAAATTTGATACGCCGTGTCCCGCCTTTGAAGGCCCAAAACGATTCATGACCCAAAGCGGTTCATGACCAAGTGAACAGGCGAAACCTCAACAGGATATGTCAGTTCTCGTCAAATAGTGAGGTCTGGACGGTTTTTTTAGAAGTGGACCGCTTGGGATCTAGTCGTTGCCCCTGTTTTTGCGAATTTGCCTTGGTCTTTTCTGCTGGCTTGGGCCGGGACGCAGCTTTTTCCCCGGCAGGCCCTGCAAAAACAATCTGTCTGTCACCATCCTTGAATGTGACCATAGCCGTCTGCCCGTCGGCGGGGCCCTGCGCACTGGCAATCACCGCGCCCTCACCGTTCCGCACCAATGCAAAGCCACGTTCCAAGACATTGCGGTAAGAAAGCGCCTCCAATAGCCCCCCCGCCTTAGAAAGACGGTCCCCCGGCGCTTTGACGAGACCAGGACCCAATCGTAGTAACCGAGCCGACTGGCGGCCATGGTCCCGGCTGCGCTCTTCGAACTGCCGGAGCAATACCACCGGACTTAGCCTAGTGGCACTGAGGGCCTGTTGGCGTGATGCGAACGCCGTCTTTTGGGACTGGTCCAAGCGAGAGGCCAATGCCGCTGTCCGACTGCGGATCCGCTCCAAACTGGCTGCAAGAAGCGGCACGCCGAGCTTGGATCCCACCGCTGCGAGCCGGGTTTGAAGCGCGCCCGACCGCGCCTTGAGCGCTGCCGTCAGGCGGTCGCTCGCGCGATCCACGCGCTGGGAGGGTGTCGCAAGCAGGTCTTCTGGTCGACCGAGGCCCCTTGCCGCCGAACGCACTTCGTTCCGTCGCGCGTCCATCGCCCGGCCCTGGGTCGTAAGTAGGCGTTGAGACAAACTGATCACATCACTGAGCAGTTCGGTCCGGACCGGGACCGCCATTTCAGCTGCCGCGGTCGGCGTTGGCGCGCGCCGGTCTGCGACATAGTCGATCAAGGTTGTATCGGTTTCGTGACCGACCGCAGAGATCACCGGGATCTCACTTTCCGCAACCGCGCGCACCACCGCTTCTTCATTGAAGCACCATAAATCTTCAAGGGAGCCGCCGCCGCGCGCCACAATCAACACATCCGGACGCGGAATAGCGCCGTCCTGGTTTAGCTGATTAAAGCCCTTGATGCCGCCCGCAATGGTCTGGTCTGCGCCCTTGCCTTGGACAAGGGTCGGCCACACGAGCACATGGCGCGGAAAACGATCCCGCAGCCGATGCAGGATATCACGAATGACGGCGCCAGAAGGCGACGTTACAACTCCAATGATTTCAGGGAGGAATGGCAGGGGCTTCTTGCGGTCCACATCGAAAAGCCCTTCGGCGGCAAACTTTTTTTTGCGCTCCTCAAGCAGCGCCATTAACGCGCCGACCCCGGCAGGTTCCAGGGAATCGATAATCAACTGATATCGTGATTGGCCCGGAAAAGTGGAAATCCGCCCGCTCGCGACAACTTCCATGCCTTGTTCCGGATTGATGGAGACACGGGCCACATTGCCCTTCCACATCACGCCGGACAGAACCGCTTTGTCGTCCTTCAGATCGAGATACATGTGCCCCGATGCCGCGCGGGTCACCCGGCCGAGCTCACCACGCACACGGACAAAACCAAATCCATCTTCCAGGGTCCGTTTGATGGCCCCGGAAAGCTCGCCGACCGTGTATTCGTGAATGTTCGCAAAAGACTTTTCCGCCATGGGGTCCTTAAAGCATAGGTCGCGACCACTGGAAAAGGCTCTGAAAAGGCGCAGGCAAAGCTGATTTTCAACGCTGACGCTCGCTGGCAATCGTGTTACTAACCATCTCGATATTCATCCGCCCAGTTTGGGAAAATTGACAGTGGGGAGACGTGTCTGATGAAAACGAAACTTGCGATTTCAACATCTTTGGCCGCAATTGCGGGTGCATTTGGATTATCAGCTGGCGTTGAATGGAACGGCTCTGACCACTTTACCAGTACCGATGGGGTGACAACAGCCTTTGTGAGCCCGGCCCTCATTTCTCAGTCGATTTGCGGTAACACGGGGGATGCGCAGCGCCGCCGCGCCTTCTTCTTGAAGATCGCAAGCGCGGCGGCGAACCCGGAAAACTCCGCGGAAGTGCTCGCGCCCGTCGCGGGCCGACTAACGCCCTTGCCAAGCATCCATTACAAAATCTCCACGTCCGTGCCAGACGCGCAAACCTATTTCGATGCTGGCATCGGTCACATGTGGAACTTCAACCACGCCCAAGCGATCGCGGCCTTTAAGGAAGCACAAACTGCAGATCCCGCGTGCGCGATTTGTTTCTGGGCCGAATCACTCGCTCTGGGCCCCAACATCAATGCACCGATGGATCCGACCGCCATCCCGCCGGCGATGGCGGCCCTTACCAAGGCGCAAGAATTAAAAGAGACGGGCACGGAAAAAGAAAAAGCATTAATTGATGCCCTTGCTGCACGGTACAAGGAAGACGCCGGTCCTGACAGGTCAGCCCTTGATGCTGCCTTTGCCGACGCCATGGACGCGGTGGCCCTAACGTACCCGGAAGACGATTTCATCGCGATACTGAGCGCCGAAGCTAATATGGACACCCAGCCCTGGGATTACTGGATGGCCGACGGGCGCGCCGCAAAGGGTCGAAGTGATCGCACCTTATCCCTCCTTGAGGGCGTTCTTGCCAGAAGCCCTGACCATCAGGGGGCGATCCACCTTTACATCCACCTGACAGAGAATACGACGGACCCTTACCGGGCCGCACCGTATGCGGACAAACTAGCTGCCCTCTCGCCTGGGTTCGGCCATCTCATTCATATGCCATCGCATATTTATTATCGGATCGGAGAATTTAAAAAGTCGCTGAATGTGAACATTGATGGTGTCGCCGCCGACGAAGCGTTTCTGGCGAGCGGCCCATCAAGCCCGCTTTATGAATATGGGTACTACACCCACAATGTTCATTTCCTCATGACCTCGGCCATGATGGCAGGTGATGCGGCCACCTCTCTCTCCATGGCTGAGAAGCTTGATGACAAGCTGCCTCTAAATTTCGCGGCGGAAATTCCATTGGCTCAGCCGATCAAAGCAGCACCATATTACGCCAAAGTGATGTTTGCCGATCCGGAGGACATCCTCACGCTGGAGAAACCTGAGGACGTCCCTTTTGTCGCTGGCATCTGGCACTATGCCCGCGGTGAGGCCCTCGCGCGCTTGGGCCGGCTCGACGAGGCACGAGCAGAAGCGGCTGCCATCAGCGATATCTTCACGAACACAGATCTATCCGTGCTGGAAAACAATAATATTCCGGGTATTGACGTTCTAAAGATCGCGCACCTGACGGTATTGGCCCGCATCGCCGACAGCGAGGGGGATCTTGAGACTGCTATCGAGGCCATGGAAGAGGCTGACATTCTGCAGTCCGGGCTCAACTACACCGAGCCGCCCTATTGGTACTATCCCGCAAAGCAAACTCTTGCCGCACTGGCCCTCAAGAATGGCGAGACCGCCAGAGCCGAGCAATTGTTCATGGAAACGCTCGTGAAGAGTCCGAACAATGGCTGGGCTCTCTATGGGCTCAGCGAAGCTTACAAGGCGCAGGGCGATAAAAGCGCTGCGAAGTTTGCACGCTCCATGATGAAAGACGCCTGGCTTGGCAAAAAGTCAGAGCCAGGACTTTCTCGGCTTTAGTGGCCCGGCTTTAGTGGCCCGGCCTTGGAAACTTTGGCCGCTTACACATCCAGCTCCGCCGCGAGGGCATTGTCCTGAATGAACTCGCGGCGCGGCTCGACAACGTCACCCATGAGGCGCGAGAAGATATCGTCAGCCTCGTCGGCCTCTTTGATTTTCACCTGTAAGAGCGAGCGCGCATCTTCGTCGAGGGTCGTTTCCCAGAGCTGGTCGGGGTTCATCTCGCCGAGACCTTTATAGCGCTGGATATTGCTGGTGCCTTTTTCACCTGCAGCGCGTGCGGCCCGTAAAAGGCTGTTCGGCCCAGTCACGCGGCGGGCCTGCTCTTTCCGGCGCCAGGTGCCCGGCTCCGCAAAGGCTTCAGCAAGCGGATCAAGCCCCTCTTGAACGCGACGGGCATCCGTTGAGACGAGAACATCGCTCGGCAATTCATGGCGCTCGCGCACACCACGAAGTTCGCGCTCAAAGACGTATCCGCCCGCTTCATCAATACGGCCTTCCCAGCCCGTCTCAAACTCCTCGGCGATCATGTCGAGGCGCTTACTAATCTTGTCCGCCATGGCCTGCGCCGCTTCGGCATCGCTCGGCTGTTCGGTTAGGCCCCGGGCAAGCGCCGCCTGGACAATGACGTCCCGGTTGTACCGCGCTGGGAACTGGTCGATGATCCGGCGCACAGCGCGGGCTTTTTCGATGATGTCGGAAAGGTCCTGTCCAATCATCACCTCCCCCGTACTAAGGACGAGTTCAGCGCCGTCTGCACCTTCCGTAAAGAGATAATTCTCTAGAGCCTCATCGTCGAGCAGGTACTGCTCAGATTTACCGCGCGCCACTTTGTAAAGCGGCGGCTGAGCAATGTAGAGATGGCCGCGCGCAATTAGCTCCGGCATTTGGCGGAAGAAGAAGGTGAGCAGAAGCGTGCGAATGTGGGCGCCGTCTACGTCGGCGTCCGTCATGATAATGATCTTATGATAGCGCAGCTTATCAGGATTGAAGTCGTCCCGGCCAATGCCCGTCCCAAGGGCAGTAATCAGGGTACCAATCTCCTGGCTGGAAAGCATCTTGTCAAAGCGCGCCCGCTCCACATTGAGGATCTTCCCCTTCAAGGGCAGGACCGCCTGGTTTTCGCGGTTGCGCGCTTGTTTTGCCGAGCCGCCAGCGGAGTCACCCTCGACGATAAAGATCTCTGCTTTGGCAGGGTCCCGCTCTTGGCAATCTGCAAGCTTGCCGGGAAGCGAGGCCACGTCGAGCGCCGACTTGCGCCGGGTCAATTCACGCGCTTTCCGGGCTGCCTCCCGGGCCATGGCTGCCTCGACGATCTTCATGACGATCTTTTTGGCCTCCTGGGGATTTTCTTCAAACCAACCCCCAAGCTTTTCGGAAACAGAACTTTCTACAACGGGGCGCACTTCAGAGGAGACGAGCTTATCTTTTGTCTGTGAGCTGAACTTCGGATCGGGGACCTTTACCGAGAGAACACAGGTCAGTCCTTCGCGCGCATCATCACCGGAAAGACTGACTTTTTCTTTTTTCGCGATTCCACTTTCTGCGGCGTAATTGTTGATTATCCGCGTCAGCGCAGCCCGGAAACCCGCCAGGTGCGTGCCACCGTCTCGCTGGGGGATGTTGTTGGTGAAACACAAGACCTTTTCGTGATAGCCGTCGTTCCACCACAAAGCTGCTTCGACAGTGATCCCATCTTTTTCAATCTCAAACGCGATTGGATTGCCTATGAGGGCTGATTTAGTCTTGTCTAAATACTTCACATAGGCGACGAGACCGCCTTCATATAACATCGCTTCTTCGCGCGGCTCCAGGCGTCGTTCGTCTTTCAGATTGATCGCGACGCCTGAATTAAGGAATGCCAACTCGCGCAGCCGGTGTTCCAGCGTATCAAAATCGAATTCGATCCCGGTAAAGATCGTATCGGACGGCATGAAGGTGACTTCCGTCCCCGATTTTTCAGTGTCCCCAACTACTTCAAGGTCACCATCCGGCTCACCGAGGGCAAAACGCATGAAATGCTCCTTGCCATTACGGAAAATGCGCAGCTCTAGCCGCTCTGACAGGGCATTCACAACTGAAACACCAACGCCGTGCAAGCCGCCGGAGACCTTGTAGGAGTTCTGGTCGAATTTCCCGCCCGCATGGAGCTGGGTCATGATAACTTGTGCGGCGGAGACCCCTTCTTCTGGGTGGATCTCCGTCGGGATGCCGCGGCCGTTGTCACGCACCGTGACCGATCCATCCTCGTTAAGTATGACATCAACTGCATCACAGTACCCAGCCAGTGCTTCATCAATCGCGTTGTCGACAACTTCGTAAACCATGTGATGGAGGCCCGACCCATCGTCGGTATCCCCGATATACATGCCCGGGCGCTTACGGACGGCATCGAGGCCTTTGAGAACCTTGATCGATTGGGCACCGTAGTCGGCATTTTCTTGCTCAGGGAGATTTTCTGCAGCTGGCTCGGCCATTTGCTTGGTCTTTCTATGTCTAATCTATGAGTCTGACTTAGCGCGCTTCGGTGAGAACACCATCGCAGACAGTAAAGAGTTGGGCTCGCTCGCCCCACGCTTCGAACAATTGATGGTCTGTACCAGTCATAAAACACTGGAATTTGGTGGTATCGAGAATATCGAAAAGGGCAGCCCGCCGGGCAGGGTCCAGGTGAGCGGCAATTTCATCTAGGAGGAGGATTAGCGGCGGGCAATCCTGGCGCTTGGCGAGGGTACAAGCATTGGCCAACACCAGGCCGATCAAAAGCGCTTTCTGCTCCCCCGTCGAACAAAGGCGCGCAGGCTCGGACTTTGCACGATGGGTTACCAAAAGATCGGACCGATGAGGCCCGAGCGTTGCCCGCTTTGCCTCCGCATCAAGCCGCCGGTTCGCGCGCAAACGGTCTGCGAACGTATCTTCCACTGTGGCTGCCGGTGCCTCATCGAGCATGCTTTCAATATCGCCTTGAAGGGAAATATCCGCCGCGGGAAACACCGCCCCTTGTCCGCCGTCGTCGCTCAAATTGTGTTCCGCGAGGAGCGCTGCCATTTCGCGCCGGGCCGCCGCAACAGCAACGCCCGCTTCTGCCATCTGCATCTCTAGACTGGAAAGCCAGGCGTCATCGGTTCCCAAATCATTTTCCAAGAGCTTCTGGCGCTGGCGCATGGCGGTTTCATAGGTATTCGCAGCTCGCGCATGGGCCGGGTCATGGGCTTGTGTCATGCGATCGAGGAACTTCCGCCGCTCGCCGGCCCCTTCCATAAAGAGGCGGTCTTGCGCAGGCGTTAGCCACAAAAACCGCACGTGATCGGCAAACGCAATAGGCCCACTGGCGGAACGACCGTCAATCCGGCAAACGCGCTTGTCGGGCTGATGGGCCTCTGCGCCCACACCCAACCGGCGTTCATCGTCGCTGGCTTCTAAACGAACTGCCACGGACCAACCGCCTGATCCGCCATGGCGCGGATAGTCCGCAAGGCGCCCGCCCCTCAGACCGCGCCCCGGCCCGATAAGAGAAACCGATTCCAGAATATTTGTTTTGCCAGCCCCGTTTGCACCAGCAAGGGCAACAGGGCGACCATCGAGAGCGAGATCGAGAAAGTCGTAAGACCTAAAGTTCGTCAATGTCAGTCGACGGATCGCAGCACGGTAAGCAGGGTGCACCGCGTCAGGCAACGACCTCTCAGGCAACGACCGCTCACGCTCAGCCGTTCCCTCGGCCACGACCTGAACAGCCGATCTTTGAGTTGCTGCGACTTGTGTCATCTGCCACCAGCTTTCCGGAAGCGTCGCCTTTTGTCAGCGCACGCATAAAGGCGGATTGCCGCCCCTTGCGCTCCAAACATGTGTCCACTGAACACGTTCAACTAATCATCCGATCCAATGGTGCCTCAGACCCGCAGGGGCATGAGCACATAAAGCGCGGTCGGATCTTCTTCATCGGTAATCACCGTTGGTGACGAAGGATCGGCCAGGCTGAAGGCCATGGTTTCTCCGTCAACTTGCCCCGCCACATCGAGAAGATACCGGGCGTTAAATCCGATCTCGATGTCACTTCCGCCATAGTCCACGGAGAGCTCTTCTAGCGCGCTGCCGGCTTCCGGATTATTAACATTAAGCCGCAGGCGATCGGCTTCCAGTTCCATTTTCACCGATCGGGTCCTGTCCGCAGAAACCGTCGAGACGCGATCAACCGCTTTTGAAAAATCAGCCGTCTCCACCCGGAGGGTATTCGGATTGTCTTTCGGGATAACCCGTTCATAGTCTGGAAACGTGCCATCGATCAGCTTGGTGGTCAGATGCCCGGCCCCAAATGAGAACCGGATCTTGGACTCCGACACAGAAACTTCGATAGCGTCTTCTGCATCGTCGATTAGCCGCAATAACTCACCTACTGCTTTGCGCGGGACAATTACGCCGGGCATTTTATCTGCCCCATCGGGAAGCTCTGCATCTATGCGCGCCAAGCGGTGCCCGTCAGTTGCAGCAGCACGCAAGGCATTGCCCTCAGAGGAAAGTTGCGGGTGCAGATAAATACCGTTCAGATAATACCGCGTTTCTTCCTGGGACATGGCGAACCGCGCCTTGTCAAACAGCCGCTTCAAGACAGTGCGTGACAGGGCAAAGCGGGTGTCGAGCGTATCTGACGCAAGGGTTGGAAAATCCTCGTCCGGCAAAACGGCAAGGGCAAAATGAGACCGACCCGCGGAGACCTGCAGGCGTCCTTCTTCTTGTGATAACTCAAGACGCACCTGCGTCCCATCAGGCAAGCGGCGCACGATCTCATAGAGTGTCAGCGCCGGGGCCGTCGCCGCGCCTTTGAGAGCAACATCCGCAGGGGCGGCTTCAGAAACCTCAATATCCAGATCGGTTGCAGTCAAAGTCAGCGTGCCGCCATCTGCCTGCATCAGTACATTCGCAAGGATTGGAATTGTATTCCGCCGTTCCACCACACTTTGCACGTGACCAAGAGCTTTGACCAACGCAGACCGTTCAATGGTGACCTTCATATGGGCACGTTACTTTCTATTACATAGCGACAGTCGGCTGAAAAATTGGGCTTGGGACGCTATGGCCGACCCCACGCCAGACTCCAGTGAACTGCCGCCGGATATCAATTTTTGATCCGTTAAAGTCGCCAGTGACACCAACAATTAGCCATGGCGAAAAGGTCGAATCGCTGACCCGGACTAGGCCGTACAGTATAGCCGAAAACAACACAAAAAAGCCAGTGTCGAAAGCGAATTCACGCCCCAACACTGGCTCGAAAAACGTCAATTTTTCAGTGGCTCAGCCTTCGACCTGACAATGCCGAAAGTCGAGCAGCAGCACCCCTAATCAAAGCCCGATTTGAGCCCGGATCTGATCGATTTTATCGCGGAAATCTTGCTCGCGCTCATAAAGCGCCTGCGCCCGCTGATACCCTGACATAGCCGTTGTGTGATCACGCCCTAGCGCCCGACTTAGCTGTGGGAAGGACTCGTTGAGATAATCCCGCCCCACCATCACATAAGCATGGCGGGCACGGACGATGCGCTGTGGTTGAGCCCGGCCTTTTAGATCAGCGTCAGTCAAGCCGAAAGCTTCTGCTGCGGCCGTCAAGAGTGTTTCTACGCTTGCCCCTTTTGACCGTTCCCGCATTTGCGGCTGAAGCACCGCTCGCGCTTCGGCTTCACCGATTTTGCGATTGGTCTGGTCATATGCAAGGGACAAATGATTGTACATGCCGATAGCCTCTCTCATGCTGGTGTTAAAATGACGCGCAATAAACTCTAAAGCATCGTTGGTGATTTCTGCCCTACCCTGACGATCGCGACGTTCCCGTAGGACGCCGATACGCAAATCCTCACCAGCCCTGCTGATAGGAGCGGATAACCCACCAGACAACCGGTCTGCAAGCTTTTCATTGAGCCCCTCTTCAATTAGTAATGAAGGCTTGTGCTCGCCCGCAATGACAATCTGGCGACCGGTCGTCGCGAATGCATTGACCAAGTTTAGGATTTCTTCCTGGGTACGCGTTTTCCCGATGAGTAGATGAATATCGTCAATCAAAATCAATTCGCGCTTTAGCAAATCCTGATGCAACGCATAAAGATTATTTGTTAGCGCTGCCTTGGAAAAACCGTCACGCATGCCCGAATGCGTGATGTAGGCAAACGGTTTTTCGGGATATAACTTCTTCCATTTATGAGCGATCCCGTTGAGCAAGTGGGTCTTGCCGACACCGGACTCACCATAAAAGTAAATCAGATCGGACTGGCCTTCGGCAAAGACGCGTTGGGCCGCCGCGTGGGCAAGCAGATTGCTCTCGCCGATAACGAACGTATCAAACACGAGCCGCTCATCCAATGGCGAAGATATTGCCGCCACATCAAGCGCACGACGAAAAGGCTCGGCGTTTTCTTTGCGCTCTGGTTGCAAAGTCGTTGCTTCAGCCTTGGGCCCAAAGTCAAACCCGCTAACACCGGACTTTGAAGCACCATGATCGTCACGGACTAAAACACCATTGTTACTTTGGCTCTTCACGCTCGCTTTTCGCGCCTGTGCAGCCAATGCCTGACGCTTGATAATCAACAGATTTTGGACCGGTCGCACATGCTCACTAAACGCCATCCGCAAGCCCGGTCGGAATTGCTGGTTAAGGCGTTCAGCTTTGACAGCCGAACCCGTCGATAGCGTTGCTGAATGCTCCGTCGCCTGAACAAAATCCAAGTCAGACATCCAAGAATCGTAAACCGCCTTACCATATCTTTGCATCAACGTTTTGCGAAACGCCGAAAACTTCCTGTCTATGCCGCCGACAGTGTCGTCCGTCATCGATAACCCCACGTTTTTTGGTCACACAGATCCTCAAGGCGCTTAAGGGCGCTCTAAAGGCTACTGAATTTAAGAGAAGGCCCGCCTAATCTTCGGCGGCGAATGTGCACATCAAAATCGCAGAACGGCTGTTGGATAGATACTGAAAACCGCGACAGGATCCTGAGAAACAACAAAATGGTCGACAAATTCTATGATGCCTAACCGTCCCATCAACTGCCCCAATATCTGCCCAGCAAATTTGCCGGTTCTTCCGCCTAAGCAGCAATTTAATGTCTGCCCGTTAGTTTGTACGCTTATTTACTCAGCTTCCGAGGTTTGTCAGCACCCGGCGTATTCGTTAAATTCTATGGCGAGAAAGCTCTCTTTGCAAGCGTCCGTTTAAGCAATGTGACACTTTTTAGATGCATTTTTACCTTGCGTTCTGTCATTCTGAAACGAATCAAGCAGTTACCGCAAAAAGCTATATTTCCACACGGGTGAATACACCAAAGTGCAACTTGTGCGTCCTGCAATTTGTGCGCTTGCTAGATACTATTTATCGAGAAATGTTGCATAAAAAAAGCGCGCCTAGCAAATGCTAATGCACGCTTGAAATCGGAATTACGATTCCGTCTTTACACAGAGGGTGTCAATCTAAGCTGACAGAGCCTTGATGCGCGACGAAAGACGAGAGAGCTTTCGCGACACAGTTGCTTTGTGAAAGATGCCTTTCGTGACAGCACGGTGCATTTCCGGCTGCGCCGCTTTCAATGCAGAATCGGCGGCCGATTTATCGCCAGATGCAATCGCTTCTTCAACGCGGCGGACAAACGTGCGCACGCGCGTGCGTCGAGACTTGTTTACATCGGTCCGGCGCGCGATTTTCCGAACCATCTTCTTCGCTGAGGAAGTATTGGCCATTGTGTCGTTATAACCCGTGAAATCAAATGATAAGCGCACCTTGGCTGCGCTGGAGGCGGGGATATAGCTAAGCAAGCCAAGGGCGTCAACTAAAGATCGCGGAAAATGAAAAAAATGCCTTGATCGGGCAAATCTCCCACGAGGAAGGTTCATATCCTCACGTGGACGCCATCGTTCAAGATTGTTGTCCGGGAGTTCATCGCGGGCAACTCATCGCTGGCAAAACTTATCGCTGGCAACTGGCACAAAAGAACGTGGAGCGTCCGTTTTGGACGAGCCGCTGGACTGGCTTTTGACACGTATAGCAAGCGTCGCCCTCGCGGTCATAGACGGTGAAGCGGTGCTGAAAATACCCCAAAGCGCCGTCAGACCCCGCAAAATCCTGTAAAGATGAACCCCCCGCCTCTATGGCTTCGGTCAGCACTTCTTTGACCGCGGGAACAAGCCGGCACGCCCGTTTGCCCGCCACACTTCCTACCTTTCGACGAGGCGATATCCCGGCCCTGAACAAGGCTTCGCAGGCATAAATATTGCCTACTCCTGCAACAAAGCGCTGATCAAGCAACGCCGCCTTTATCGAGGTGGTCCGCCCGCGAAGGTGCTCTGTGAATGACGCCGCGTTAAAGGCTGGGCTGAGCGGCTCTGGGCCCATGCTGCGAAAATGCGCGCATTCTTCGATTTCAGAGGTTGGCACGAGATCCATATACCCGAACCGCCGTGGGTCATTATAGACGATCATTGCCGCCCCAACGGGTCCTTCAACGGTCAGTTTGACATGATCGTGCTTCGGGTCAGTGCTCCCGGCGAAATGGAAAACCTCATTGAGCGAGCCGGAACGCGGCGCTTGCGCCAAAACCTTGCCTTCAACCGGAAGAACCGAAAAGCGCCCCGACATCCCAAGATGGAGGACCAACGTCTCCGCCGACGATAAATGCGCGCGCATGAACTTTCCCCGCCGATCCATCGCCTTGACCGTTCGCCCTACAAGCCGCTGCCCAAAACCTTCTGGGAATGGAAAGCGCAAGTCCGGGCGCGAGGTCTCAACAGAGACGATACGCGCGCCTTCAAGACTCGGGGCGAGACCTCGACGAACGGTTTCAACTTCAGGGAGCTCGGGCATAGAACCTGTCGCTTACGGTGTCGGAGGTCAGCTGGTCAAGAGCGGCAGATTTTATCTGTACACCGCTTAAAAATAAAAAAGGCCGCGCGAGAGATACCTCACCCGCGCGGCCCAATTAGCAATGAGAGTAAAGACTTAGTTCGCCTTACTCTTCTTTGTCGCCTTCTTCCTTGAGGGCAGCGCCAAGAATGTCGCCGAGCGATGCACCTGAATCAGCTGACCCATACTGTTCCACGGCCTCTTTCTCTTCCGCTGCCTCACGGGCTTTGATCGAAAGCGAAATCCGGCGCGAGGCTTTGTCAAAAGCGGTCACCCGCGCATCGACTTTGTCACCAACGGCAAACCGCTCCGGACGCTGTTCGTTGCGGTCCTTGGAAAGGTCCGATTTGCGGATAAAGGCCTTTGGACCGCCTTCGCCGCCAACCTGAACTTCGATACCACCGGTTTCGATGGCTGTGACCGTACAGGTTACATCGGCGCCTTTGCGGATATCGCCAGCGGCTTCAATTGGATCGGAGCCAACTTGTTTGATCCCGAGAGAGATACGTTCTTTTTCTGGATCAACGTCGAGAACTTTCGCCTGGACCGACTGACCTTTTTCAAAGTCTTTGATCGCTTCTTCACCTGGACGATTCCAGTCGAGATCCGACAAGTGGACCATGCCGTCCATGTCCTCAGTGAGACCAACGAACAGACCGAATTCGGTGATGTTCTTGATTTCACCTTCGATGACAGACCCGATCGGGTGCGCTTCTGCGAACGACTCCCACGGATTGTTGAGGCACTGTTTCAGCCCAAGGGAAATCCGGCGCTTGCTCTCATCGACTTCGAGAACCATGACCTCGACTTCCTGAGAGGTCGACACAATTTTGCCCGGATGGACGTTCTTCTTTACCCAGCTCATCTCAGAGACGTGGACAAGCCCTTCAATGCCGTCTTCTAGCTCAACAAACGCACCGTAATCGGTGATGTTTGTGACACGGCCATTGAATTTAGCGTCGATTGGGTATTTCGCCGCCACGCCTTCCCATGGATCTGGCTGCAGCTGCTTGATGCCGAGGGAGATACGGTGAGTTTCCGGGTTGATCTTGATGATCTTGACACGAACCGTATCATTAACATTAAGCACTTCTGACGGGTGATTGACCCGGCTCCAGGACATGTCGGTTACGTGGAGGAGACCGTCTACACCAGGAGCGAGCTCGACGAACGCGCCATAATCGGTGATATTCTTAACGACGCCTTCGCGCTCATCGCCTTCCGTCAGCTCACGGACAACTTCCTGGCGATGTTCTGCCCGATCCTCTTCAAGGATAGAACGGCGAGAAACAACAATATTGCCACGGCGGCGGTCCATTTTCAGGATCTTAAAAGGTTGCGTGATATTCATCAGCGGGCCCGCATCGCGAACTGGGCGAATATCAACCTGGCTGCCCGGCAAGAAGGCAACAGCGCCGCCAAGATCAACCGTAAAGCCACCTTTGACGCGATTGAAGATCACACCATCGACGCGCTCTTCGGCCTCGAACTGCTTCTCAAGCCGTTCCCAAGCCTCTTCGCGGCGCGCTTTTTCACGGCTGATAACCGCTTCGCCAACGGCGTTTTCGATCCGCTCCACGTAGACCTCGACGGTATCGCCGACGTTCAGGGAGACGTCCTGACCTGGTTGGGAGAATTCTTTTAAGGGGACACGGCCTTCGGTTTTGAGGCCTACGTCAATAACGGCCATATCTTTTTCGATCGCCGTGACAACGCCTTTAACAACGGCGTCTTCAAAGTCGGCGCGCTCAACCATTGAGGCTTCGAGCATTTCCGCGAAGTCGTCGCGGGACGGATTAAAGTTTTCAGTTTCAGACACGTCTGATGGGTTCCTTGATGGGTCGTTCAGCATTTCTTGCCGACTGGTTGTCTCCAGCGGTCTTTCCTGGCCCGGCTTTTCTAGGCGCACGGGCAGGACGGTTTCACGCCGATCTTTCCTGTTAGGTTTCAACAAATGACAACGGTAAGCGCCAATGACGAGACACACAGAAAACGTGTTCCACGACTAGCCGCGCGTACGCGGGGTCCCGGACAGAATCCCAGCCGTAAAAACGAGAAGTCCGCTTGCCTGTCGTCTTTGATCTTGGATTTGCCCCCGCTAACGCAAGGGCAGATCTAAAGAGCGCGGCGACGGAACACGTCGTCAATGACGCGGCGCGCTGCCGCGAATGCGCCCTCTATACTCAAGGAGGTCGTATCAAGCAACTCCGCATCCTCTGACTGCACCATGGGCGCGTCGTCGCGGTTGGCATCGCGCTCATCGCGAACTTTCAGATCGGCGAGAACGTCTGCCAAAGTGGTTTCCCGGCCAGCAGCAATCATCTCTTCGTGGCGTCGCTGAGCACGGATTTCGGGGCTGGCGGTCACATAAAACTTCACTGTCGCATCGGGGCACACTTTTGTCCCGATATCGCGGCCATCAAGGACGGCACCCTTTTTTTCACCGGGAGGGGTCTCGGCAAACCGGCGTTGAAACTGAAGGAGCGCCTCGCGAACACCGGGATTAGCCGCGACAATGCTTGAGGCGGCGCTCACCTGGGGGGTGCGAATGGCCGCGCCCCGGATCTTCTCAAGCGAGAATTCTTTTGCCGCCCTGACGGCCCGAGCGGCATCTTCCGGATCCTCCCGGTCGTTCAGCATGATCCACGCAACGCCCCGATAAAGGATCCCGGTATCCAGATGAGCAAAGTCGTAGTGCGCGGCGATTGACCGAGCGAGGGTGCCTTTCCCCGAAGCGGCAGGACCATCAAGAGCAATAACAATGGGCGGTTGTGTTGAACTCATAACGCCGGCGGTCTTGGCGGAACTATGGGCACAATTCAAGTACCAACATCAACGCCTTACCGGTTCAAGCGTTCACCTCTCAGAGATCACCGCACCGAGCCCCTGCATTAATGGCAAAAAAGCCGGGAAACTGGTGGCGATCATCGCTCCGGTGTCGATCGAAACCGGGCTTTTGCTGGCAAGCCCCAAAACGAGCCCGCTCATGGCAATGCGATGGTCGTTAAACGTGGAGACTTCTGCGCCCCCGGTGACTTCGCGCTGACCTATCACCCGAAGCCAGTCGGGACCGGCATCAGTTTCGACCCCCGCTGCTTTGAGCAACCCTTGAGTGGCATCAATGCGATCGCACTCTTTCACCCGCAATTCCTCAATGCCGGGCATGTACGTATCCCCGTCAGCGAAGGCGGCAACGATGGCGAGGATCGGATACTCATCTATCATCGAAGGCGCGCGGCTAGCTGGCACAGCGACCCCTTTCAGGCGAGAGTGCCGGGCGATGATATCCGCAACCTCCTCGCCGCCAATATCGCGTTCATTTGCAAAGGCAATGTCAGCGCCCATTTCCTTCAGAGTCTTGAAAAGACCCGTCCGCAGTGGGTTCATCAGTACACCCTCAACCGTGACTTCTGAGCCCGGCGTAATAAGAGCCGCGGCCACAGGGAAAGCCGCCGATGACGGATCGCCTGGCACCTCAATGTCGATCCCCTTCAACCGCGACGGACCGCGCAAGCGGATCACATGCTCTGCCTCGCCGGTCTCCGCGTTTGCCTCCGAGCCTTCGCTAAGATCTGCCCCCATGGCTTTCAACATGCGCTCGGTATGGTCCCGGGAGCGGGCGGATTCCCTAATGACCGTTTCCCCGTCACAACCGAGCCCTGCGAGCAATACCGCCGATTTCACCTGCGCCGACGGGACCGGCAAGCGATAGTCAAGCGGGAAAACATTCGCCTGTGGCTCAAGGGTAAGAGGCAACTTTCCGCCCTCAGATGAAATCGCGATCCCCATTTTGGACAAGGGGTCTATGACCCGGCCCATCGGGCGCGATCGCAATGAAA
This sequence comes from Pseudomonadota bacterium, assembly GCA_038522945.1. GTDB lineage: Bacteria > Pseudomonadota > Alphaproteobacteria > Caulobacterales > Parvularculaceae > MED-G105. The sequence goes on along the minus strand of JBCBJV010000002.1, from coordinate 259,898 downwards.
CGTCACCGTCTGCCCGCATGGCGATACCCTGCCCGGCAGCGAGACCCAGCATCAGCCGCACACCAGTCCCGGAATTTCCAAAGAAGACAGGCGCTTGCGGCGATTGCAGGCGACCACCTTCAATGTGCCAGAGGCTCTTTCCGTCTCGATAGTCTCGCTCAATCCGCGCGCCCATGGCCCGTAAAGCCCCCGCCGTCCGCAAGACGTCTTCGCCCTCAAGGAGGCCGTGTACGGATGTTTTGCCCTGAGCGATGGCACCAAGCATAAGCGCTCGGTGAGAGATCGACTTGTCCCCTGGCACCTGGACCCTCCCGGCAAGGGCGCGCCCCGGCATTGCCTTTAATCCCGACATCGCCATTCTCCTTAAAATCCACTCGGTCTTTCCGCATGACCACGCCCCGATTCGCCCCTTTAAGGGGTTAATGCCCCGCGGCGCTCAGACGTGTCTCAAACCGCGCCGAAGACGATTTTTCCTGTCCGTTTTGCGGATCGCGTTTTGACAGCAGGCTCCACCCGTGGCAACAGACGCGCTGCTTTTCAATTCGACCTCACCAACACAACAAGGATGACGTTGCCCGTGACGAACCCTGAACTTGGCGTCAAACGAGATTGCCCGGAATGCGGCGCCCGTTTTTATGATCTCAACAAAAACCCGGCCCACTGCCCGAAATGCCACCATGAATTCGTGCCGGAAGCTCTATTGAAGCCGCGCAAGCCCCGCCCCGATGACACACCGGTGGAAAAAAAAGAAGAAGATGAAAAGCCAGAGGCAGAAACCAGCCTGGAGGAAGCAGAGAAAGAAAAGCTTGCGCCCGCCGCCAAGAGTAAGGCTGGCATGGACGAAGACGACGACGAAGACAATGAAGAAGAAGATGAGCTCAAGGACATTGAAGACATCGATATCGACATTGACGACGAAGACGACGGCTCCCTGCTCGACGATGACGACGACAGCGACGACGTCTCCAATATTGTCACCACCAATGATGGCAACGACGAAGTCTAGGCCGCACGTCCATTAATTCGATCGGCCTGCTGGTTTTCACTTGCGTCTTCAGACCCTCGCGGCTAGCTTCCGCGATCTGTTGGGAACCGCATATCTTGCGAGCCGACACTGAATCTGATGGTCGCACTTAATAGTGGGTGGACCATTCGGGGCTATAGCTCAGTTGGGAGAGCGCTTGAATGGCATTCAAGAGGTCGGCGGTTCGATTCCGCCTAGCTCCACCAGTTTTCTCAACCTTGATTTCCACTCTTCGATTAACCGTTGCGCCGTCTAGACGACCGAGGGCTGACCGATGAAAATCCTTTTGTTCGGTGCCAACGGTCAGGTTGGTCGATGCGTGAAAGACCTCATTGCCGCACAGCAAATCCCTGAAGGAACCGAGCCTTTAGAGCTGGTCGCCATCGATAGGTCGCAAGCGGACTTGACCGAGACGGGCAGCGCTGCCCGGGCGATCGAGACCCATAAGCCCGCAGCGATCATCAATGCCGCGGCCTATACAGCTGTCGATAAGGCTGAGGACGAAACAGCGCTCTGTGCGCAGATCAATGCCCATGCTCCCGGCGAAATGGCGACCGCGGCTCAGGCCGTGGGCGCGCGGTTTGTGCATATCTCTACCGATTATGTCTTCGACGGGAGCGGCGACAGCCCTCTCACCGAAGATGCACCAACGAATCCGCTTGGTGTCTACGGCAAAACCAAACTTGAAGGGGAAATGGCCGTTCTTGCAGCATGCCCGGGCGCTGCGATCCTGCGGACCTCTTGGGTTTATTCTCCTTATGGCGGCAACTTCGTTAAAACCATGCTGCGCCTTGCTGAGACCCGTGACCGACTGACGATTGTCGCTGACCAAATCGGTGGACCGACGCCGGCTGATGCAATCGCATCTGCTTGCCTCAAGATCGCGCAACAAAAGAGCGGCCAGGGCCTCTATCATTTCCAGGGGTCGCCGGCGGTCAGCTGGGCCGACTTCGCGCGGGCGATTTTTCTTGCCGACAAGAAATCGGTCGATGTTGTTGATATTCCGACGTCGGAGTACCCGACACCTGCCACGCGACCTCTCTACACCGTCCTTGATTGTCGCCGGATCGCGGCCGACTTTGGCATCGACCAACCTGACTGGCGTGCGAGCCTGCCCGCCCTTATAGACGTGCTTTCCGACCAAGAAACCTAGATGCCAAGCCTACCTATCGCGAGCGCGCATGGTCCTGAAAGTATGCCAGCGTCTCGTCATAGGGCTTGGAATCCGCCGTACGCCAATCATGGACAGTGTCTTCGTTGAGCAAACGCTGGTCCGGTGAAAGGACCAAAACCGTCGGTGTACCGAACAGCTCCATCACTTTGAACCGGCGCGGCACGTCGAGATTGCGGTCGCGGTAGCCCACGTCCACATAAACAAGCTCATAATTGTCCGCGATGATGCTTGAAAGCTCTGGCTCTTCAAACTTGCGGGCCAAGCCGCGGCTGTCATGGCACCAGTTCCCACCGAGCACAAGCAACACGTTTTTACCACTGACAGAGGCGGCCTCAAACGCAGCATCGACATCGGCCATGGCATCGCGCTTTTCATCAAAGGGCCGCGGATCGTCGCTATGATGACCATCTTCGTGGTGATCATTCGCGCTATGGGGTTTGTTTTGACCGTGATCGTCAGCGGCTTTGCCGTCATCGTCGGGTGTGACCGCATCGATCCCGGCGCCAGCGACATCTGCGGTGGCATCAATGGCCGCGCCGCCGGCTTTCACGCTGCCCTTAACGCCAGCTCCCACCACACTCGTTGCGGTTTTCACGACGCAACCGGCAATGATCAGGGCTAATGTAGCCATAACGAGAGACCCCCGGATAACCTTACTTTTTACCACCGTCTTCTCCTTACCTGAAATATGTCGCCAGACGGCGCGCCGCCTCGGTCAGTATCCCCGGCTTTTTGGCAAAGCAAAACCGAGCAAGGTGTTTCGGCACATTTTCTTCCGAGGGGTGATAAAATGCTGACACCGGCACAGCCGCGACTTTAGCATGTTCGGTGATTTCCGCGCAGAAAGCACGGTCATCGTCCCGACCCACGGACCTGATGTCCACGGACAGGAAATACGTCCCCTCGCACGGCAGGACGTCGAATCCTGCCCTGCTCAGCTGGTCGCTCAAGAGATCACGGCGGTCCTGCATCCCGCGTGTCAGGCCGCCGAAATAGTCATTATCGAAGCCCAATCCTTGCGCCACGGCCTGCTGCAAGTGACCTGGCGAAGTATAAGCCAGGAACTGGTGTGCCTTGTTCAATGGTTCGATCAGCGAAGCCGGCCCCGATGCATAGCCAATGCGCCAGCCGGTCACGGAGAACGTCTTGCCTGCGGACCCGAACCGGACGCACCGCTCCGCCATGCCCTCGAACGCCATGAGCGGCAGATGGGGGCGGCCATCGAAGACCATGTGCTCATAGACCTCATCACACAGAACGATCAGGTCATGGTCACGGGCGACGCGGGCCACGATCTCAAGCTCGTCTTCGTCCATCACATGGCCCGTCGGATTATGAGGGGTGTTGATTACCACAAGTTTCGTGCGTGGGCTGATGGCGGCGCGCAGCGCGCTTTCGTCAATGCGCCAATGTGGCGGCGTTAATGAAACAAACCGGCAGAGGGCACCCGCTGCCTCAGCTTGGGGGGCGTAGCACTCATAAAACGGCGAGAGGAAAATGACTTCATCGCCTGGTGCGCAAAACGCCAGGAATGCTGCCGCAAGGCCCTCAGTTGCGCCAGCGGTCACCACGACATTCGTGTCCGGATCAAGGTCGATCCCGTAAAACCGCTGGTGGGCTGCCGCCACCGCTTGACGCAGAGCCGGGATACCTTCCACCGGCACATACTGATTTGGTCCTGCCACGAGGGCATCGGATGCAGCGCGCAAAAGCGGCGCAGGGCCATCTTCGTCAGGGAACCCCTGACCCAGATTAATCGCCCCATGGCGGCGAGCCAGCGCCGACATGGTCGGGAAAATCGAATGGGGGCGGTCGGCAAAGACCGGGTTCAGCTTCATCGTACTCTCGGCAAAGTCCTTTACTGGATGACCATCATAAGGGACTTTGCCTGGTGTTCGATAAGTTTTTGAAAGGCCCGCCAATGCTGACCTTTCGCCTTGAATCACTCCGCTGGCGCCGTGTGGGTCACCGACGCGCCGAGGCGCTCGAGCACATCCTGCGGCGTCGCCTGCCCACTCTGGACAGTACCGATGAGCTCCATCAGCGGGACATTTCCCTCAGCTGGATCAAGGGCGATCTTCAGCGATCCGCCATCTCCCAGGAAAGCGCCGACGGCTGGCACAAACTCGCCGAGCATCGGCGCGACTTGCGCGGCCTGAAGCGCAGACAATTGAACCATGCCAACTGCCATGCCCCGCAAATCTTCAGGCGACATCGCCGCGATCCCGGCAGCAGTTTGATCTCCGCCTTCGGCAGCCAGGCCTGCAAATGAGACCGTCGCCCCAAACCCCTTGTCCAACAGGCCAAGATCGGTCAGTTCCATGGAGATCCCGCCAAGCGCCGCAGTCTGAACAAGAAGCGGGGTAAACGAGGCAAAGTCCATAGGTTCGCCTTCGGCCGGTGCCAGCTCTTGAAGGGCAGCATAAGATGGCAGGACTGCATCAATACCGTCTTTGTACGTTGCAACTCCGTCCATAGCCGCATCCATCGACGTCGTCAGCTGACCGTTGTCAGGGTTCCAATTCACTGCTGCGTCATAGTCGGTGACAATCTGGGATAATCCATTCTCAGCGAGGATCTGGCTGACGGCCTCAAACTGGGCGAGCGCTTGCTCAGCTTCCCCCGCAGACTGGCCATTTTGACCGGCAGCCGCACCGACCGAGCTCACCATCATATCCATGAAACCTTCAGCATCGATCGTATAATCATCCGCGCCGTATTTGATCTCGGTCGGGATCAACCAGTGCGACTTGCCGAAGTCCACATAAGAAGACGCAGACGAATAGAGCGACGCGCCATTCATCTGGTAGTCTTCGCCGAATATTTTCCATGAGCCAAGCGACATCAGATCCGTCGCCGACATGGGCGGCGCTTCTCCGCGCACCAGATACTCAAGTAGGCCAGTGGTGGCGTAGTCAGACATGGTGAAATAATCCATCGAGTAATCCAGCGACATGGGAATGTTTGCGCCGCTATTCTCATCCGGCACCGCAATATCCATCACGAACCCCGCGTCAGCGAAAGAGGCAAATTCCACATCGCCGCGATCAAAGTTCTGATACCCAAATGACCCGATTTTAAACGCCATCGTCTGATCAAAAGCGACACTTTTGTCTTGTTCAGAGATAAGCTGCCTCATCGTCATATCCACAACGATGCCTTCGCCCGTCATGAGATCGCCGCCCACCACCATGCTGAGGCCAGCCAATTGCTGGAAATAGGCCATGAACGGACTTTCGGCGGTCAGCGTTTTCGGATCAGTGACAGGGTGTAAGCGCAGCCCGTCAATCACCAGGCGATCCATCGACACATCGTATCTGTCCATTGTCTGGGAAAGATCGAGAGCCGCCTCTGCAGCAGCTTCCTCGCCAGCCATTCCTTCCACCATGGCAACAGACATGTCATTGGAGGCCTCAATCATTGGTCCGTAAACAGATTCAAGCCCGACAAGGCGAACGCCGGTCGCTTCGATCCGGTCGGCCATTGTCGCGACCGTTTGAGCCTCACCTTCCATGAATGCGCCGAGCGCTACCTCGTCGACGCCCCAGGCGCGCAGCTCATCAATCTGAATGCGGAGCTTGTTATCGGTCCCATCGTCGGCTTTCCCGGCGAGGACGACATTCTTGAACGTGACCCCGTCGGCAGCGGGCACCGCCTCAGCAACGGAAATCGACACCGAGGGTGCAAGAGCTGTCAGGCTTTCGAAATCCGCTTGGGTCATCGCCGCCGATGTAACCGGCGCTTTGGAAAGCGCCGACAGGGCCGCTACTTGTTCCGCGGGCGTTGCCATATCCTTGATGGCAAGCGACCCGCCGCCGGTAGTTGGTGTCTGACAAGCGGCAAGAAAAGCTGCTGCACCGGCCATCAGACCGGCGACACGGATTGCACGTTTCATTAATATCCCCTCAAGTTCCCGATTTACGGTCGCAACGCTATCGCCATTTCCGGCCCGCAGCAACCGAAGGGGACCGGCCTATTCCCCTGGAGCGATAGGCCCCTGCGTGTTGGCCGAGGTTGAGAGCGCGGCTTCCACGGCCCGGCGCACTTCAGCTGACATTGGCTCAACGGCAGAAGGGAACGCTGTTACCAGCCCACCGTCCGGCCCCACCAGGTATTTGTGGAAATTCCATTTAGGCGCATTGTCGGCCCCAAGGGTTTCGCGCGCCCATTGGTAAAAAGGATGGGCTCCGTTTCCTTTGACAACAACTTTGTCCGCCAACGGAAAACGCACATTGAAATTAGTTTCGCAGAATTCCTTGATTTCGCCAGCTTGACCGGGCTCCTGTCCGCCGAAATCATTGGACGGCACGCCAAGCACCACAAGCCCGTCTTCCTCGTACGTTTCATAAAGCGACTGCAGGCCACCATATTGATCCGTAAACCCACATAAGCTTGCGGTATTCACGACCAGGACCGGGCGACCGGAGAATTGCTCCAACGGCAACGGATCGCCGGCGATCCCGGTAAACGTAAACGCATGGGCTGACTTCGTTGCAGAAGAGATATTAGCGCCTGGCCCCGCTTGCGGTGCAGCGGTTGTGGCCGCATCTACCGACGCGGGTGCTGGATCGCTCACTGCCCGTTCGCCGCTCTCCGCAGCGCACGCGGCAGATGCCATGAAAAGTCCAAATGCCATCGCGGGTTTTTTCATTTCAAGCACTCCTCAGATCACTCAAGACAATACGTGCAAACAAGGAATTGAGATGCGTTACGGCCAACTTGGTTTGCAAGCGACCAAAACAGAGCTGGCGATCAACCTAGGCGTCGCGTCTTTCTTCATGCTAGGCAAGCGGAAGGGTATTGGGAAACAGGGTTCAGAGACGACGGTTCGGGGCACGCAAATCTTGGACTTTTCTGAACCGGGACCGCAAAGGGGATCAACCATGAAGACTAAAATCAACTACGCAGCCACGGCAATGGCAGCGCTCGCCGCTACTTGCTTCAACGTGGCGCCTGCGACCGCGCAGGAAAGCCTCACCGACGAGCAAGCCGCCCTCGGCGCCAAGCCTCTGTGCGCAGAAGCCGCCAGTGCCATGCTCGCCAAAATGGTCGCGGACCTGGTCGGGCCCACCAGCGACTGCGGTGTCGCATTTGACTATTTCGACAAGGCCGTGGGCGGCGGTGCAGTGGTTAAGGCTGGCCCCTACCCCTTTGATGTGACGGTAGATCTCTACTGGGATCAGATCACCTACGAGGAGGTGACATCCCGTCAGGACGACACGCGTTTTCAGTCTGAGGTCACACTGGTAGCTGCGCCTGGCACCGCGCTTTCTGGCGAATGGTTCGCGGCTAATCGCAGGGCCATTTTCCCAACCATCACCGACTGGTCAGCGTTCGATGCCGCCACACCCAACGAAGAAGGCGTCATCGAGTTTCAATTTCCAGACGGCGAAACATATCGCGGACCATTCATCGATCGCGCCGCGGACGGCTCAATCATCCTGATCGATTTTGTGGGCGGAAACTACTGACACGTCTGCGGTATGCGGGAGCAAATGCCATAACACACGATGTAAAAAAGGACGGCCCGCCGATCAGCAGAGCCGCCCTTCGCTTAACTAGATGGGGCGATTAACGACCGCCGTTGTCACCGTCGACAGCTTCTTCGACGTCCTCGACAACTTCTTCCACTTTGTCCATAGCGTCGTCCGCGGCACCTTCAACAGCGTCCATCGCATCGCCTGCGGCCTCATCCGCTGCGTCCATTGCGTCACCAGCGGTTTCTTCGGTTTCTTCTACGACTTCTTCGACCACTTCTTTGGTCTCTTCAGCGGCCTTTTCAGCTTCGGTTGCGTCGCCGCAAGCCGCGAGCGCAATGCCAGCAACGCCGAGTGCCCCGGCAATCAACATACGTTTCATAGTCATATCTCCACAAAGATGTGAGTTGGAATAAAGCAAACGGGCGGGACACTTCCACAAGCCACCGTCAATTGGAACACGCGTTTGTGATTTTTTGTCGTTTTTCATCAACGAACTCAGCCAGATCGGCTGCACTGCAACACAAAGACCGGAGACCACCGCTGGGCTATTGGCGGACGCAAGCGGCATTTCAGGATTACCCGTTGGATAGGTTACATGTTCGTTATGTTTGCAACGATGTGAGCCCCAAGCGACAGAAGGTGGAAGCAAGGTCCCAGGGGTTGTAAGCTGCGATGGTTTCAATTGCGCCCGAACCAAGCCAATCAGATGGGCGTAGATATGTCCATTGAAAGACATTCGCCCATCGCACTTCTGTCGTCAAAAAAGAAAAACCAGGAAAAACCGTCGTGCCTAACCGCCTTCGTATGCTTTTGACCGCCTGTCCCATCGCTCTCGCCGCGCCCAACATGGCCCATGCGGACGATACGCAGTTCTGGACAGCCTTGTTCTCCAACGGTCCGGTTACGGAAGACAGCCGCACGCTCCTTTGGTTCGATGGTCACGCCCGCTACTCAGAGGACGTCTCGCGCCTTGGCGTGTCGATCATCCGCCCCGGGATCGGTTACAAGCTGAACGATCGTGTCTCTCTCTGGGCGGGCTATGCCTGGGTTGAATCCCGTGCCGACGGCCGGGACAACATCACCGAACACCGGATCTGGCAGCAGGCAACCTACAAGATCGCTGGCGGCCAGTGGGGCAGCCTTTCCGGACGCACCCGCCTGGAGCAGCGTTTCCTCAATACTGGCGACGAGACAGGCTACCGCCTGCGCCAATTCTTCCGCTACTCAAAACCGCTGGATGCGCGCTGGACCGCGACCGCGTGGAACGAAACCTTCATTGCACTGAATGATACAGATTTCGGCGCGGAGGCTGGTTACGATCAGAACCGGACTTTCGTGGGTCTGCGCTGGAAAGCAAATCGCCTGTTCAGCCTGGAAGGCGGCTACCTCCTGAACGATCTGAACCGGGCCGTCGACCAGACCAACCATAATGCATCGCTCAGCATTATCGCCCCACTCTAGCGAGCCGCGAGTTCTACCGCCATCTCACGCAGTTCGTCTAATGACATATGGTGAGCCGCCTGCATTTCTTCCGGCGTTGCCTTCTTAAAGGCCAGATGTTCTTCCCGCGTCAGCTTGTTGATCAATTCAAGACGCCAGGCGAGATAAGACTTTTTAGAAGTATACGGATCTTCCTGGGTAGCGGCGTCAAGGCGTCGACCGAGAAAGATGCCGCCGCCGAGCGCTATTACGCTAGCAAGGAGAATAAATGGCCCCATCCCGGCCCAGTCCACCGACCCCCCGAGATGAAGAAGCGTCAGGAATAGTCCCAATAGCCCCCCGACACCGCCGACAATCAACATCCAGACGGTCACTTTTTTGAGGATGTTTCGAGGGCCCATGTCCATCAGCTGAATGGCGATGATGCCCAGGACACAACCAAAAAAGACCGACAAGCCAACAGCAGGCGTCTTGAGCGCCATGAGGAGCCCCAGAAAACCGATCGCGGAAAGTCCCGCCGCGATCCGGGCATTCTTGAATTCCCGATAACGATATCTTCGCTTGCTCGTCATGACTGCCTTGCCTCCCCACTTTGCTATGACGGTATGCAGTCTGATCGATCATGTTTAAGTGCTTATTAAATCCGCCCACGGGCTTTCACGCGTGAGGAGCACAAACACGAATATGAACGCAAAAAACCCGCCAAATCCTTCACGTTTACCAATGGCGGTGGGGCGGGAAGGACCGGCGGGTTCAATGAGGTTTCGCGAAGGGTCGCCCCTTCGCATACACATCTAGGATGTGCAATTAGGCAGCTTTTTTCAGCGCTCTTTTTGCTTTTTTAAGCTTGGACTCCTGACGCGAGATCGTTTTCTTGCGTGAACGGATCTCTTTCTTCAGGGCTTTCACTTTCTTCTTGGCCAAGATGGGCCTCCTTTTTCAGTTTCTCAAAAGTCACGGGCGGCAGGCGATCAAACGCATCCCCCATCGCCGTGGGTGATCTTATATAGGCGCATTTTGTGCGTAGCGCAACCTGTGCGCATTAAATGTGGGTTAGAGTTGTGTGTCGAGGATGATTACCCCGCTGGCTATGACTGGAAGGCATAAGACCATTCCCGCCACCGTCCCTACGGGGCACTTCCCCGGCAGACGGGGGAAGAATGTTCATTGCACGTCACTGGACATTACGAAGAGCTCGCGCACCGACTCGATCGCGAAGGCGATCAATTCATAAATGCGCGATTTCGCGCGCGGGAGGACCTGCCGAGCACCGCGAGACTGAGGGGGTAACCTTACAAACTCTCGTTCGCCTTCTTCACTGCATCCGCTTGCAGATAAAGCTCCGCACCCATTTCTTTATACTTCTCTGACATCTCGTCCATCCCGGCGCGGGCCTCGATCGTTGCTCGCTCCAGGTCTTTTTTCTCATTGTCGGAGAGCCCGTCGGCATAGTCGCGCACATCCTGGGTGATCTTCATGGAACAGAATTTCGGCCCACACATGGAACAGAAGTGCGCCACCTTGTGGGCTTCCTTCGGCAAGGTCTGGTCGTGGAAGTCGCGCGCGGTTTCAGGGTCGAGCGACAGGTTGAACTGATCTTCCCAACGGAATTCAAACCGGGCCCGGGAGAGCGCGTCATCGCGCATCTGCGCGGCCGGGTGACCCTTGGCGAGGTCCGCCGCGTGCGCCGCCAGCTTGTAGGTGATCACGCCAACCTTGACGTCATCGCGGTCCGGCAACCCTAAATGCTCCTTAGGCGTCACATAGCAAAGCATGGCCGTGCCGAACCAGCCGATCATCGCCGCACCGATCCCTGAAGTGATGTGGTCATAACCCGGCGCAATGTCAGTCGTCAGCGGCCCAAGCGTATAGAATGGCGCCTCACCGCATTCTCTCAGCTGCTTGTCCATGTTGATCTTGATCTTGTGCATGGGGACATGGCCCGGACCTTCGATCATCACCTGACAGCCATGCTCCCAGGCGATTTTGGTCAGCTCACCGAGGGTTTCCAGTTCTGCAAACTGGGCCCGGTCATTGGCGTCGGCAACCGAGCCCGGCCGCAGCCCATCACCCAGCGAGAACGTCACGTCATAGGCCCGCATGATTTCACAGATCTTGGCAAAGTTCGTATAGAGAAAGCTTTCCCGGTGGTGCGCCAGACACCATTTCGCCATGATCGACCCACCGCGGGAGACGATCCCGGTGACACGGTCTGCGGTCAAGTGAATGTAAGGCAAGCGCACGCCTGCATGGATCGTGAAATAATCAACGCCCTGCTCGCACTGCTCGATCAGCGTGTCGCGATACACCTCCCAGGTGAGGTCTTCGGCAACGCCGTTCACTTTCTCCAGCGCCTGATAGATCGGCACCGTGCCAATGGGCACCGGCGCGTTCCGGATAATCCATTCGCGGGTGTTGTGAATGTTCCGGCCCGTTGAAAGGTCCATGACATTGTCCGCGCCCCAACGGGTGGCCCAAACCATTTTGTCGACTTCTTCTTCAACCGAAGACGCGACGGCCGAGTTGCCGATATTGGCATTGATCTTGACCAGGAAGTTCCGCCCGATGATTTGCGGCTCCAGTTCCGGATGATTGATATTGGACGGGATCACCGCGCGGCCCTTAGCGACTTCGTCACGCACGAACTCCGGCGTGATAAAGGGCGGGATTTCCGCGCCGAAACTCTCGCCCGCCGCGACGCGCTCTTGCGCCCCTTCGACCATCTGCTTGCGGCCAAGGTTTTCGCGGATCGCGATAAACTCCATCTCCCGGGTGATGACCCCGGCGCGGGCCCATTCAAGTTGGGTGATTGGCGCGCGATTTTTCGCCTCATCCTGAGGAGCCTTTATTGAAGACGTCCCAAGGGACGAAGCCCGCAAAGGCCGGTTGCGAATCGGGAATTCCCGCGCCAGGTATTGACCCGTCGCGCCGCCATTGTCTTCCGGCTTGACCTCGCGACCTTCGTATTCCTCGACATTGCCCCGCTCTTTAATCCATTGGGTGCGGTGACGCGTCAGGCCTTTTTCAACGTCAATGGAAATCGCTGGATCCGTGTACGGACCGGAGGTATCGTAGACGGGTACTGGCGGTTCATCTGCGCTCGGATGAAGATCGATCTGGCGCACAGGCACGCGCAAGTCAGGATAGATCTCGCCCGCGACATAGACTTTGCGCGAGGACGGCAGCGGCCCGGTCGTGACTTCCGGTGTCTTGAATTCAGATTGTGGGGTGTGTTTGTTCATTTTTTATGACCTTTGGGTCGAATGATTGAAAGTCTTTGCAATGAGGTTCTGGATCTCACCTGGGCGATGAATGTTCGTGAATTCCACGAGCCGAATGCGATAAAGGGCCAACAGCTTGTCTAACAGATTTGCTTCGGCACCGCGAAAAGACAAACTGCCAATCTCTTTCCCACCGCTCAACTCGACAATTGGCATGAGTGACGGGTTGATGAAGGCCAAACGCCTCCATGGAAAACGACTAACGACAATCAACCGTTCGCTGGTCACCGCATAAAGCTCTCTGGATTTCATATAGACCCAACCGATCCCAAAGACTGTATAGGGTGCTAGGACAAGTACCGATATCCAGAGTCCGCTTCGCAGAACACTCTCATCCGTATCCGCCGTGATTTGTTCACCATTGATCTCAAAAGATGCATTCTCGAAATGAGACATGTCACCAGTATGCAGAGCGTAAGCGACAGGCCATACGAAGGCGATTCCTGATATCGATAGTAAAGCGGCTAATCCGAGTAGTAACTTTCGAGGCAACCTTTTCGGTCTTCCCTCCCACAACACCTCTTCGCCGTCCATCAATAGGTCTTGGATCTCATTCATGGATAGCCACTAGTTCTTCTCGGTCTCGCCGATATAGGCCGTGATCTTGATCTCCACGAGGCCACGGTCCGGGTAGAGACGATCGATATCAATCGCTGTCCAGGTGGGGTATGGCTCTCTGATATAGCGGTCCTTCACCTTTGCGAAGGTGTCGATCTGGGCGGGAAGGTCCGTGTGGAATGTTTCGAGCTCAATCACCTGAGCCCAGGTCGCGCCGGATGCCGCCAGAATGTTGGAGATCGCCTCAAACGCGCGGACATATGCCGCTTCTTCGTCCATGTGCGCCGGATTATCATCATCCGGACCAAGGCCAGCGACAACGCCGGACAGAATGAGAAAGTCACCTGCCTTGACCGCTGGCGCATAGTGCAGGCCCTCATAAGCCCGCTCCCAACCTTCGGGGACAATGGTCTCGTGCGCCGGCTCGGCGTGGGCTGTTCCTGCTACCGTCGCGACAAATGCACTAGTGATGATCTTCGTCAGACGCGTAATGACGTTATGACCCATAGTTCATGCTCCCTTGCAATGCGGCAGCTTTGGCGTTGGATAGAGATCATGTTCGCGCGCTCCGTCCCTCCGCCGGTGCTAACCGGTCAGGTTCAAAGGGTGCTCCGGCTGCCTTGTCGCACAAGCGACGAACCGGATCTCAGCGGGCGGCGTCCCGCGCCCCTCGGAATACGGGACTGTGGATAACAAATGGCGCGATAGCGCGCAAGGAAAACCGGCTGGCCGAGCAGCTACCATAAACGATCTGTGACACCCCACGCGAGCCCTGCTAAGCTCAGCGCGCAATCAACGAGGGGGAGCGTCCAATGCGCTGCACAAATAATGCGATCCGGTCCAAGGTCTCCAATCTGACGGCATCCGCGCTGCTTGGGGCGGGGATGGCAACGGGCTTTCTTTCCGGGGCGTTCGCTCACGACACGCAGGCGCCGAAAGAGCCAGTGGGGCTTGAAGAACTCGCGGACATGTTCGGCGTGGACTTCGATGCAATTCCAATCAGGACCCAGAAAATCAAAGACGGGCTTCACGTGCTGTTCGGCTTCGGGGGTAATATCGCCGTCTCATCGGGTGAAGACGGCATTCTGATTGTGGATGACCAGTTCCCCCAGCTAATGCCGAAGATCAAAGACGCGCTCAAGGAAATCGCCAGCGACAAGGTCGACATCGTCGTGAACACCCATGGCCATTTCGATCATGCGGAAGGCAATCTTACTCTTGGCAAAGAGGATACGCAGATTGTCTCCCACAAGAATGCGCGGGAGATGCAGCGGACGGGGACACTGATCAATCTAGCGGGCATCGGTGTGATTTATGATCAGCAGGCCTACCCGGCTGATGCCCTCCCCGACGTCACGTATGAAAAGTCCATGTCTTTTTACTTCAACGGCGAGGAGGTCTCGCTCCTCCACTATGGCGCGGCCCACACCGACGGCGATACGGTCGTCATCTTCCGAGGACAGAATGCCGTTCATATGGGCGACGTCTTCCATAATGCGGCGTATCCGTTTGTGGATGCCGGCAATGGCGGCGAGATCGACGGTGTTATCGCTACTTGCGAGAACGTCCTTGCCCAGATCGATGATGACACGGTCGTCATACCGGGCCATGGGCCGGTCGCGGACAAGGCCCGGTTCGCGCGCTATATTGAGATACTGAAGATCACCCGCGGCCGCATCGCGGCCTTGGTGGACGAGGGCAAATCCATGGAGGAGATCATGGCTGCCGCGCCAACGGCCGAATTCGACAAGGAAATCGGCGGCGACGAGAGCGGCGTGCGCGGATACATCGACCGGGTCTACACAAACTTGACATCTGAGTGAGTTAGTCTCTTGCTGCGTCAGCTGACCTCCTGGGTCGGTTGGCGAAAATCGGTGCGACGGAAATCGCAAGGCAACGCGTTAATGATGTTGTCAGTTCATTGTGAACGCAATTAACGAGGGAAAATCATGGACCTGTCATTCATTAAGCCAGTCATCGCAGCTGGCCTCGCAAGTTTTATCGTTGCGACATCGCCTGCAATTGCTGGCGAGGAACACCTGAGCGAAGAGCAGCGCGCTCAATTTGAAGAGCGGTTTCAGGAAAACAGCGCACGGCTGAACCTGACGGACGACCAAAAAACGTCTCTGGAGCCAATTCTCAAGGAGAACTTTGAAAAGCGCCAGGAGCTGATGGAAACCTATAACGTCACCGGCGAAAAAATGAGCCGCAAAGAGATGCGCAAGCGGCGCGGCGAGCTAAAGGCATTCCGCTCTGAGATGGACACGCTCCGTGAAGAGACGAACACGAGAGTTGCGGCCATCCTCTCCGATGAACAAATGGCGACCTGGACGACCATTCAGGAAGAAAACAAGGAAGCCATGCGCGCGCGTATGCGCGGCTAAAAAGAAGGGCTATTCCCCTTCTTATGCATAATGAAGATACCGCAATAGAGCCGCTGAAGGCACAAAGCCTGATGGCGGCTCTAAAAGAAGCGCAGGACACGGTAAGGTCCTACGATACCAAAGCCCAGATCATTGGTGTCGGCTATATCTTTGCCTTTGATATCGTCCAGCGTATTGCAGACCTTTTGCCCGCGGGTGCGGGGAGCGCACCAGAAGCGGTTCGCGCCCTACCCGTCCGTCTGATCATCGCATGGCTCCTTATCTTTGTTCCGCTAATCATGTTTGCCCGGGTCCTTTATCCGAGCCGATGGTCGATCGATACACCTTCCATGCGGACACTTTATGTTCCCAACGCGAAGACGGTTTCAGTCGATCAGTTCCAGGATGAGATCAAACGCTGCAACTGGGAGGAAGTGATTTCTACCGAGATCATCCAGGCATCTCGCTTGCGTGATCTAAAGCGCACGCGTTTTGTCCGTGCCCTTTGGGCCGCAGCGATATCATACTCACTGATGTTTGTCGTGACGATTGTGAGGTCAGCCCAACTCTGACCCCGCAGAGGATTGCCGTGCGGGCACTTACGCCGCGACGTAGCCGCCATCAACGAGATAATACCCGCCAGTGCAGTAGCTCGCTTCGTCACTGGCAAGAAATAGCGTCAGGTTCGCGACTTCTTCATTGGTGCCGTAGCGACCAAGGGCGACCGCCCCTTCAATCTGGGCACGGACTTGGGCAGCCCCTTCTCCGCCCAACTGATCGCCGACCGAGCCCATCATACGGTTGTCGATGGGGCCGGGGGCGACAGCGTTTACACGGATTTTCGAAGGTCCGAGTTCAAGGGCGAATGTTTTCACCATGCCGCACACGGCGTGTTTACTGGCGACATAGGGTGACATGTTCGGAAACCCGATTGTGCCCGCGACCGAAGAGGTCGCGATGATCGACCCGCTACCACGGGCTCTTAGGGCGTCCACGCTGTGTTTGATGGTCAGCCAAACGCCAATGACATTGGTCGACAGGACGGACTGAAACTCGTCCACGGTAAGCTCCGTTGCCGGCTTCATGTCGCCTTCGGTACCCGCGTTGGCAAACACAATATCGAGGCCGCCAAACTTGGCGACACAGTTTTCAATGGCCGCTTTGGTGGCTGCCTCGTCAGCCGCATCGCCGACACTGATCGCAGCATTTGCTGAGTTCCCAAGACGTTCCATGGTCTCATTTAGTTTTTCCTGAGAGCGACCGACGAGCATGACGCGCGCGCCTTCGTCCAGAAACCGCTTTGCGGTTGCTTCGCCAATGCCGCCGGTTGCGCCAGTGATCAATGCGACTTTGTTCTCTAATCTGGACATGGTTTTTTCTCCCTTTGACGGAAATGATGTAGGCCACCCCTCCGCAAAACGCCAGCCCAGCAACTTCCGCTCAACAGGCGGCGGAGGCCTCGCACGATCGTGAGTATGAATGCCGTTGGACGGGCTTATATCGCCTGCACGCGCGCATTGCCGAGCTTCCTCAGATGGCATACGCCTGTGAGTAACGAGACCCAAAACGTCAGGAAACAGAACATGAGCGAACAGACATCCTACACACCGCCAAAAGTCTGGACCTGGGATCAGGAAAGCGGCGGGAAATTCGCGTCCATCAATCGACCGGTCGCAGGACCCAAGACGGAGAAAGACCTTCCCGTGGGCGAGCACGCTTTCCAGCTCTATTCGCTAGCAACGCCCAATGGCGTCAAAGCGAACATCATCTTTGAAGAGCTCCTGGAAAGAGGGATCAAAGAGGCTGAGTACGATGCTTGGTTGATCAATATTCAGGAGGGAGATCAATTCAGGAGCGGCTTTGTCGACGTCAACCCGAACTCCAAGATCCCCGCGCTGTTGGATCGGTCCGGCGCTGAACCAGTCCGCGTCTTTGAGTCGGGCTCTATCCTCGTTCACTTAGCTGAAAAATTTGGCGCCTTTCTTCCGAAAAATGGCCCCGTCCGCGCGGAAGTCATGAATTGGCTGTTCTGGCAGATGGGATCTGCGCCATTTCTCGGCGGCGGGTTCGGTCACTTTTATGCGTATGCCCCGGAAAAATTTGAATACCCGATCAATCGCTACGCCATGGAGGTCAAACGGCAAATGGACGTCCTCGACCGGCAACTGGCGGACAATGCCTTTATCGCGGGTGCGGACTATTCCATTGCCGATATGGCGATCTGGCCCTGGTATGGGGTTCTTGCCCAAGGCAAGCTCTACAGTGCGGGTGAGTTCCTATCCGTAGAAGACTACAAGAACGTTCAGCGATGGACTGCTGATATTGCCTCACGCCCCGCGGTACAGCGCGCGATCATGGTCAACCGCGCTTGGGGAGACCCGGCCAAGCAACTGCGCGAGCGCCACTCGCCAGACGACTTTGCGACGCGGACGGAAGACAAGCTCAATCCAGAAGGGAGCGCGGGTTAACCCCTCCCGGTTAGAGCACAGCGGCGTAATCGCGCCAACTAGGCCGTAGACGGCGCATCTCTGTTGGTGCCCGTGCCGTCTACTGAGTTGTCCTTAGTGAGCGTTGGGTTAGCGTCGGACCTTGGTTTAATGTGGGGCTTGAGCGGTCCACTGTGGGAACGGATCTGCCAAGTCCGGCGTTTTGTCTAACGAGTAGTCGTAAATCTCAGGCAACAACGCAGCATCCAGACGTGCTTTTAACTTTGCCCAGTCGATCCCCGTACCGATGAAAACAATTTCCTGTCGGCGATCACCATAAGGCTCCTGCCAATGCTCTTTCATGTAAGCTTCCATTTGCTCACCCTCGGGCCAACGTTCACTGGGGACACAGGCCCACCAATTGCCGAGAGGTGAAACACTCGAAAGGGCACCAGCGAGTGAATACTCCACGACCCAATTTGGCCGGGTCGCAATCCAGAAATGCCCTTTGGCGCGGATCACCCCTGGCAATGGTCCATTGAGGAGGGAATGGATTGCTTCTGGCTGAAAGGGCCGGCGCGCACGGTAAACGTTGGATGTCACTCCGTATTCTTCCGTCTCCGGCGTATGGTCTGCAAAACCGTATAGCTCTTTTGCCCACATCGGATGCTCGTGGGCTTTTTCAAAATCGAAGAGACCAGTATCCAAGATTGCATCCGTCGGCACCTCTGAGTAATTCGTCTCAATGATTTGAACATCCGCGTTCAGACTGCGAATAATTTTTCGCGCCGCATCGACTTGCTCGGGTCGGGCATCATTGACCTTGTTGAGAATGACAATATCCGAAAATTCAATTTGGTCTGTTAAAAGATGAACAAGCGTGCGGTCATCTTCTTCTCCCATGACCTCACCGCGGTCACGCAGGAAGTCGTGACTTGCAAAATCCTTGAGCAAGTTCACCGCATCAACAACGGTGACCATAGTATCAATCCGGGCAACATCTGAAAGGCTCTCGCCTTCTTCCGTTCGAAAATCGAATGTCGCGGCGACCGGCAGAGGCTCGGAAATTCCCGTTGATTCGATCAACAGATAGTCAAACCGACCTTCAGCAGCGAGCCGCTTTACCTCCTCCAGAAGATCGTCGCGCAGTGTGCAGCAAATGCACCCGTTGGACATTTCAACAAGCGTTTCGTCTGTGCGGCTCAACTCCGATCCAGCGCGCACAAGATCGGCGTCGATATTGACCTCGGACATATCATTAACAATGACAGCAACCCGCCGCCCTTCACGGTTGTTCAGCACACGGTTTAGCAATGTCGTTTTGCCGGCGCCTAAAAAGCCTGAAAGTACGGTTACGGGAAGGCGACTATCAGTTTCTGAAGCTGCGCTCATCGGATTTCCATTGTGATGTAAGTGGGACAAGGTATGGCGATTAAAATAGAACACCGCACTATTTGGCACAACATCGCTTGCTTTCAAGCCGCGCGGGACGCCCCACAAAAAAACATGCAATTGATGGAACCTGAGTGCAGTCAACTGCATAATTCCGTCGACGCTTGCGCGCACGGTGATACGGTTTCCACAAATAAAATGCCGAGGACACCATGACCGAAGATGTAATGCCTGACGCGTCGATGCCCGAAATTATTGATGCCTGGATGCAGATCACAACGCCGCGCTTGGCGGCGCAGCCATGGCTTTCCTCAATTCTCCGATGGACGGGCCAGACCGACGAAATCGCTCAGACGGTCGAGACCACACTTGCCGCCATGGATGAGGCTGGTATTTCCACCGGTCTCATTTCTGCTTGGCATGGGCCGGAGGGCGCGTTGATTTCAAATGACGAGACCCTTGCTAATGCCGAGGCGTCAGGCGGGCGACTGAAGCCTGTTCTGTCGGTGGACTTGCGCGATCCCATGGGCGCTGCACGGGAAGTCAAGCGGCGTGCGGCGGAAGGGTTTGTGGGTGTACGGATCCTACCGTGGTTGTGGGAACTACCTCCCAACGACAGAAAGTACTACCCGGTCTATGCCGCGTGCATTGAGGCGGGGATCCCGTTCTGCACACAGATCGGTCACACTGGCCCGCTCAAGACATCGGAATATGGCAGGCTGATACCCTATCTTGAGAATGTCATGCTTGATTTTCCAGAACTCGTGGTTGTTGGGGGCCATGTAGGCATTCCTTGGACGAACGAAGTCGCCAGCCTGATGTACAAGTTCCCGAACTTTTATGTGGACACCTCCGCCTACGCACTTCACCGTCTGCCGCCGGACTTTGTGGCGTTGATGAAAGGCCCCGGTGCCAAACATATTCTTTTCGGCAGCAACTGGCCTATGCTGACGCCGAAGCAGTGCCTTGACGGGCTCGATAGTCTGGATCTGGATGATCGGCAGAAAGAGCTTTTCCTGCGAGAGAATACGAGGCGGGTTTTTAAGTTTTAAGACAGACAGAAAGGTGATCGTTTCTGACTACCTCTCCTCCACAACGCCGACAATCGGGCCCATGGCGAGGCCGGGGTCTGACCGACCAAGTTCCGGCGCATGAAGCCGCGAGATAGTCCCATCCAGATAGAGGGCGTTCGGACAATCAAGCTCATCCCGGAAAAGCCGGGCGAATTCGTGGAAGTTCACCGCTGCATCAGAAATCGCGAACAAGACTGTGCCGTCTTTGCGCACACCGACGCCATTGCGGCGTTTCAGGCTTTCTGAGTCCGTTAAAAAACGCGGATGCAGCTTGCCGTCGATGACCAGCATCGGGCCTGATTGCGTCGCATAGGCAGTCGCATCTTTTGCCATTTGAACGTCCCAGAACGCGGCCATGTCATTTGATTCATGGACAATAGCCGTCTGGCGTGATGCTTCGTGATAGATGACGAACACGCCATTAGGCAGCATATGAAAATTGCCGGGTCCTTTGTTCAAATTAAGCGCGCTCGCTTCCTGACCGCCTTCGACGTAGAGCCCGACCGGTGATCGGTCCTTGTGATACATTCCGGCATTCATCGCGAAGCTTAGGATCTCTCCACCTGCCGCCAGAGTTTCATTAACCGCCGTGAAGTGCCGAAGCGGCTTGCCCTCGTCATCATTCAAAAACAGGCGAATATCGTCATGGTCGGGATGAAACCGGCAGACAATGTAGGGGTGATCTTCAAAAGTGGCTTCACGGCAGCCTGGTGCGCTTTCTTCACCATGCCGTGCCTCGGTGGCTTTTGGCATGGGCCCGTTCGCTATTGACGGCTCACCAGCAAAGGCAGTCGCGCCGCAGATCAATACGATCCCAGCAAAAACCGATAAGATAAATGCAGCTGAAAATGAGGCCGTTCGGATACTGATCTTCGGCTCGAGCCAGACCTGCCCCTTATTGACGGATCGACCATGCAGGCCACCAGACAATCCATAGAACAGAGCTTTACTCAGAAGGGCAGACACATCTGCGCACAGAAACGCAGCGCGCTGATGCCATTTCATCAGCACACAACTTAACATCAAACCAACTCGCAACTTACAAACTTACCGCATCGCCGCCCCTCACCGCGTGCATGCTTTAGGGCCCTCGCGGTGAGGAATGCGGCTTTGCATTTTAGTCCCGTCCCTAACGCCGGCATGACCCGGATCAGGTTCAAAGGGTTCACTCTCAGTCCCAAATGCCCTTGCTCCCTGGCGCGCATTGATTGCCGATAGGCACCCTGTTACCGGCCTTCCATGAGGGGGTGTGGCCGCAGGATATCAACATGATGCACGTCGCACGAGCTGTCGTCTAATGGCGACAGGCGGGACGCCCCTCGGAACGGTTTAAGAATGCCCTAAAAACGGGCGTTCAGCAAGAAAAATCGTCTAAATTTGCGCCGAGTAGAATCAGGGCGTTGATGGCCTCAGTCGCCGCGGTCAACCGGCCGCTTCGGACCGTGTTGCAGCAGGCGCTGTAGCCACTGTCAGTGCACGGTCAATTGCCTGCCGCATGGCCTCTTCGTTATGATTGACACTGAGCGTATCGATAATGCCACCCGTATCCCGATCGACCAGAACAGTGAACCCGGTTGAGCCTGCCAGCTTATCGTAGAGTAAGGTGAAGCCGTTCTCTACGGCAATTTCGCGAATTTCTGTACGCTGACCAAAAGTGAAATCAAGCTCGACGAACTTCACAGGGCTATTTGAGAAGTCACTCATCACAGAGACCACCCGCGGCTTGACGATCTTACACGCAGAGCACCAGGCGGAAGCGAACGTAACCGCAACCACCTCAGGCTCGCCGGTGAAGGTTTGTTCAGCACTTGTGGCGGGCGCACGCCCATACATGACAAACCCTAAAAGGCCGGCGAAAATCAGCCCCCAGAAGATCTTATCTTTGTTTGACAAAGTGGCTTTCTTTGTCACCGTCGCTTTTTCTGTCATCCCTGAGCACCTTCGTCTCTCGTAAAACGGCGTCATAAGCCGCTGCTCGTTGAAAATGCCTTACCACTTGGCGTTAATCATCTCACAACCGCGAGAGTTCTACCCCTGAAATGGGTCCCGCATCAGGATCACATCGTCTCGTTCCGGGCTCGTTGAAACCAACGAGACAGGGCACTCGATCAGCTCTTCAATGCGACGGACATATTTGACGGCCTCCGCAGGCAAATCCGCCCATGACCGCGCTTTTTCTGAGGATCCGGACCAGCCATCCATCGTCTCATAGATCGCCTCGACGCCTTGGCCCTGCCCGGCAGGGAGATAATCGTACATCTTGCCGTTAATGCGATAGCCAACGCAGACATCGATTTTTTCCATCCCATCCAGTACGTCCAGTTTGGTCAGCGCAATGCCGTCGACACCGGCGACCTTTAGGGACTGGCGCACAAGGCAGGCATCGAACCAGCCGCACCGACGCTTTCGCCCGGTGACCGTCCCAAACTCATGGCCCCGCGTGCCGAGCCGTTCGCCAATCTCATTGTCCTGCTCCGTCGGAAACGGGCCTTCGCCGACACGCGTCGTGTAGGCTTTCACAATACCAAGAACGTACCCGACCGCACGCGGACCGAGCCCTGAACCGGTTGCCGCCTGGCCCGCCACCGTATTGGAGGAGGTCACGTACGGATAGGTTCCGTGGTCGACATCCAACAGGACACCTTGGGCACCTTCAAAAAGGATCCGCTTACCTGTCAAGCGCGCATCGTCCAGCAAGCGCCAAACCGGTTTCACAAAGGGCGCGATACGCGGCGCAACCCCTTGCAGAAATGACAACAACTGAGCGCCGTCAACTTCAGCCGCGCCGTTGCCGCGCCTTAGGGCATTATGGTGCACCAGGAGGTTTTCAATCCGCTCAGGAAGTATCTCTTCGTGGAGAAGATCGATGGCTCGGATTGCCCGCCGCCCCACCCGATCCTCATAGGCAGGCCCGATCCCACGCTTTGTCGTGCCTATTTTGACACCGGAATTGGACGTCTCGCGCATCTGGTCCAGTTCCTGATGCACTGGCAGAATGAGACAGGCATTCTCGGCAATGGCGAGGTTGTCAGGCGTAATCTTTACGTCTTGGTCCGCAAGCCGATCAATCTCGGCCAGGAGCGCTTCTGGGTCCACGACAACACCAGACCCAATCACGCCGAGACGGCCCTTGCGCACGACACCCGAGGGCAGGAGGGACAATTTATAGACTTGCCCGTCGATGACCAAAGTGTGCCCGGCATTGTGCCCGCCTTGAAAGCGGACCACCACGTCGGCGCGCGCCGACAACCAATCGACGATCTTTCCTTTTCCCTCATCGCCCCATTGGGCGCCGATGACGGTCACGTCAGCCATTAAAAACCTCTTTTTTGAAAGGATGAAACGAGCAAACGCCGTTTAACGAATCGACGCGCACCCTACGCTCTTCTAGGGCGCCGTCAATCGACTTGACGCAGGCAGCATCGGGGTTCTCTGCCCGCACACATCCAGTCAAACCAGGTTCACTTACTTGAAATGAAGCCTTGCTATCACCATCTCAATATCGAAAGGGGATGAGATGGCTAGAAACAGACTTGCGCGCATCAAATCCCTTATTGCTGAACAATTAACGGAATTTCTCGAAATTCCGGCACCGGAACAAGCGGCCGAGACAACTCGCCCTAGCCACGAAGACACATTGGAAGACTTGCGCGCGCGCCTCGGCCGCGCACTTGTAGAGCGCTATCGCCTTTCAAAGGCATTTGCCAGCGCTGATTTCCATCCTGATTATCTGAACGATTTGGCCCGGCAGGCACTTGAGGCAGGCCGAGAGGATCTCGCTCGTGCCGCACTTGCGGAAAAGTCTGGCCGGTCTGCAAACCTCGCCCGCAACCGTCAGCAATTGGACCTCCTGAAAGACGAAATCTTAACTATAGAGGCGTTGATCACTGACTTGGACGAAGGCCCACGCGTGGGATCACGCGAACGGTTACGCGATCTGGACCAGCGGATCGCCGCCTTACATGACGGGCTAATGGGAGAACAATGATGGATTTGTTCCACGCGAGCCTCAGCCCCTTCACCGCGGCTTTGGGGTTCATGGCGTTCCTGGCCTTTCTGGAAATTATTGGTCTACTGATGGGCGGCGGCCTATCGGAGATAATCGACAGAGCCCTACCCGATTTCGACGGCGGCCTGGAGTTTGATCTGGATGGTGATAGCCCGAGCCTTGACGCGGGCGGCCAGGGCATCATCGCCGCAAGCCTTTCCTGGTTGTGCGTTGGCAAAGTGCCGATCTTAATCCTGCTCGCTGCATTCTGCGGGACATTTGGCTTGTCGGGGATTGCTGTTCAGAACCTATCGACCATAGCGTTAGGCGGTTTTCTGCCAACGCTTATCGCCATCCCCTTGGCACTTGTTGCTGCATTGTTTGGCACACGAACGATTGGGCTCGGCATGGCCCGAGTTATGCCCAAAGAAGAAACAGATGCGGTTTCCACTGCCAGCTTTGTGGGCCGAGTTGCCACGGTGATCCGCGGCACCGCACAGGCCGGCACCCCCGCAGAAGCAAAGCTCAGGGATGCCAAGGGCACCGTTCAATACATCCTGGTAGAGCCAGACCGGGAAAAAGACATCTTTACCCAGAACGATGACGTTCTGATTGTTGAAAAAAAGGGAGCGACTTACCTGGTCATTGCCAATGAAAGCACGGCGCTTGCTTCAAATCCTGAAAAGGCAAGAGGCAGCGCTGACGAGGCCGCTTAAGGCAATACGCAACGCAATTGACCTCGCCCCCAAACCCGATGGAGAGAGCCTAATATGCCTGATTTTGAGCTGAACATAATCGCGATGAGTCTGATCGTCGTCGTCCTATTCTTTTTGATTGCGGGTCTCGTCTTCGCACGACTTTATCGACGCTCCTCGAAAGAGATATCTTTCGTTCGAACCGGTTTCGGCGGTCAGAAAGTCATCATGAACGGCGGCGCACTCGTCTTCCCGGTCCTCCATGAAATCATCCCGGTGAACATGAATACGCTGCGCCTGGAAGTGCGCCGTGCTAATGACCAGGCCCTGATCACCCATGACCGGATGCGGGTTGATGTGCAGGCGGAGTTTTACGTCCGTGTACAGCCCACTGTCGAAGCCATCGCAAATGCCGCCCAGACGCTCGGCCAACGGACCATGCAGCCCCAATTCCTGAAGGAACTTGTAGAAGGCAAATTCGTCGATGCCCTGCGCGCCGTTGCGGCCGAAATGGCCATGGAAGAACTCCATGAGCAGCGCGTGAACTTCGTCCAGAAGGTGCAGGCGGCAGTCTCTGAAGATATCCTGAAGAACGGCCTGGAACTGGAATCAGTTTCACTCACCGGCCTCGATCAGACGTCTAAAGAGTTCTTCAATCCGGACAATGCCTTTGACGCGGAAGGTTTGACCAAGCTGACAGAAGAAATCGAAGCGCGCCGCAAGAAACGCAATGATATCGAACAGGAAACGCAAGTCGAGATTGAACGCAAAAATCTTGATGCGGAACAGCAACGCCTAGAGATTGCCAGGGATAGTGAGTACGCGAACCTGGAGCAACAGCGGGAAGTTGAAATCCGCAAGGCTGCACAAATGGCCCAGATCGCCCAGCAACAGGCAGAACGTGAGCGCGAGGCGGAACAAGCGAAAATCGTTGCCCAGCAACAAGTCCGCGAAGCGGGCATTCAAGCCGACCGGGTCGTTGCTGAGCGGGATATCGAAAAAGAGCAGGCCGTTGAAGCCGCCCGCGTTGAAAAAGAAAAACAGGTGGAACTGGCCCAACAGGACAGTGACATTGCCGTGGCTGAAAAATCCCGCGCAAAGTCAGAAGCTGATGCCGCCGCAGACGAAGCGCGCGCTATTGCTGCCCGTGCGGCAGAACAAGTTGCGACCACCCATGCCACTGAGATTGCCGAACGGGAAAAGCAAATCGAGCTGATCGAGGCCCGCAAGGCTGCTGAGCAAGCGGCAATCGCAATTCAGGTCGCTGCAGAAGCTGAGAAAATCGCCGCTGCCGACACAGCCGAAGCAGTTCGTATTGAAGCAGAGGCCACTGCCGAACGCGAACGTATTACAGCGCAGGGTGAGGCCGAGGCAGAGAAACTGCGGGCCGATGCCATGAATGCCATGTATACGGTGGAAGCCGACGGCAAGCGCGCCATCAACGAGGCAGCAAACCTTCTGTCAGCGGAACAAATCGCTATGCAGATCAAGCAAGCCCTCATTGAGGCCCTGCCCGCGATCATCGAACAGCAGGTTAAGCCGATGGAACGCATTGAAGGCATCAAGATCCTCCATGTGGATGGCCTCCATGGCGGGTCCGCTGGCAGTGGGGACAACAATGGTGGCGGCGGCGTCGGCGTTGCGGACCAGGCAGTGAACGCCGCCCTTCGATACCGGACCCAGGCCCCTCTTCTCGATGCCCTCATGAAAGAGTTGGGCATTGAAGATGGCGATCTTTCCAAACTCGCTAACGGTGCAGTCAGCGGAAGTATTGATCCGTCTAAGGCAAATTAAGCGAGCGCACTTGCATCCTGCAAAATACATAAAAGGCCGGGACGATCGAAGTCCCGGCCAATTTACTGATTTGATTTATTGACCTGCTGGCCCCGCAACCGCCAAGCCTTCGTCAGACACTTAAGGCCGCAGCAATCAAGTAGCTAACTGACGCCGCGACACACCCAATGGTCCGCACATGGTTCCACCGTGTCCAGTTTCGGCCATACTCGCGCCAATAACCAATTGCCTCAAACGCCGAAGCATCAAGCGTAGCGAGTCGGTTATTCATGGGAACGTTAAACCCCATGGTCACCCCCAAGACGCCAATCAAATAGATCCCTGTCGCCAGAAAGATCCAGAATCTTACATCACTCGCCGCATGGGCCGCACTGTACATGGCAAAGATGATCGACGCTGGGCCTAATCCCAATAGGATTGCCAGAAATGTCGAGCGCATCACCGTTCGATTGATCATCTGCATGGCATCGATCCCGCTTTTCGGCGCAGCCGCAAGCAGGCCGCGCATAACAAAGTCAGAAAAGGCCTGAAAAACGCCGCCTGTGACGGCACTCAAGATGGCAAAGTCAACACTGATGAACGCAAAGGTATTCAGTTCCATGATGATCTCCTGCGGGTCCGTTTCTTAGTTGATGCGAGCGGCTGCGGAGCCACCCATCCGAGCGGCCTTTGCGAGCCATCCTTCGATTTTCTTCGGCGTGGCAAGTTTGACCGACCCAAACTGGACCATCTTCCGCGTGGCGATACCGCAGAACCCAAGCACCTGGTTTTTCAGCACACGGCGCGCTGGTTTATTGTACAAGAAGGTGTCCAGAAGCGGTGGGGTATCAGACGTGATGATCGCGTCAGCTGTCTTGCCGGTCAGGAGCTTGTCCCATTTCACGCCGCGCTTATGGTACTTGTAGGCAAAGCCCGGCGTTAGCGCCCGATCAAGCACCGCTTTTGCTTGTGTTGGCATCGCGCCCCACCAATAGGGATGAACCACAAAAAGGTGATCGGCCCAGCCAACCGCTTCCTGCCATGCGATGAGATCCGGCTCTAAGGCTGCCGCACCTTTGTACCCCTCAAAATGCGGATCAAATCGCATATCAACAAGGTCTATGCGCCGAACTTCGGCACCTTTGCGCTTTGCCTCCTCCTGATACGCATCGGCAATGGCCGTACACAAACTACCAGGGCGTGGATGGGCGACCCAGATAAAGATTTTCTTTGGCATGTCAGTCTCTCCCGTCATTCAAGGTGGTGTTCAATGAGGAAAGAGATAGGACGGTCATGCAGTCTATTCTTGACCGCTGCCGCCGTGCTTTTGACCGGCGCCGCCAAAGTCAATTTCAGAACCCGATGGTTGTCAGGCCGGGATGAGAGATTGCTTGCGAAAGGCAGCGGGTGTTTGCCCGACCCATCGCTTAAAAGCGCGGCTGAAAGCGCTCTGTTCAGAAAAGCCCGTCAGAAACGCAATCTCTGCCAGGGAGTAGGTGGGGTCTTTTAAAAGTTCTTGAGCAACCCGCTGCCGGCTTTTTTCAACGAGCGCATTGAACGAAACGCCCTCATCACTGAGCCGCCGGTGTAAGCTCCGAGCGCTGAGACCCAGTTCGAGAGCGACATTTTCCATTTTGGGGATGCCTTCGCTTAACGACCGGGAGATTTCAGTTTGCACCCTTTGGGCAAGGGAATGCTCGTTCGACCTATCCTTTAGGTTACCTTCTACCGCTGCTTGGACAGCCATGACTTTGGTCAGTTCTGTTTCCAGGTGCGCCAGAAAGAACCGCGAGAGGCCTTCGTCCCCCAGCCGAGTAGGCGCATCAAGGATATCGTTGGTCAGGAAGATACCATTGCGCGGGGCGTTGAACGTGACCGGACAACGGAAATGGTCTTCATAGACTTTGACATCCTGAAAGGGCGCATGCTGATAATTTATCGCTGACGGCATCCAGTTCGCATCCGAGACCTCGCGGCAAATTGACAGAACACTGGCGAGGGTCGCTTCATTGGATAGTTGAAGACCGCGGCGCTCGCCTTTTCTCACCATGGTGAACCAGGCGCCGTCGTCATGGGTTTCAACACGGTAGGGCGCAACATTTTGGAGAAACTTGCCAAAACGCTCAGCACGTTCCCAGGAGCTGCGGATTGACGGGGCGGATTTCCAGGCAAGGCCGAAGGCGGAATAGTCATCACACCGCATGGAGGCGCCCGCCTTCAGTTGAAACCGGACGCCATTGCGGTCGCACTCAGCTAGGTGTTCCAACAAGGCATAGTACTGCTCGTTGTCGACCATGACGGCCATGTCAATCCCGTCTCCGGGGTCGAGACCGAAGGATTTCAACAAGGACGGTTTGTCCGCCGTCTCACTTGCAGCGGCGATGACCTTGCGGACAAACAAAGAAGAAACAGCGCCCATCGAAACCGTCTAAAGGAGTTGATGTCCAGGGGTAGTGCAATCACGGAGGTTGTGCCGCGTCAAAGCCAAAATGGCCAGCTTTCACCGTCGGACTGGACATACGAGAGGGAACGCGCTGAGATCCAACCCAAGGGCTCGGCACTAAAGGGGATCAATCATGATACCAATAGTTTTGCGCGTGCCTGATTCTTGCTTTCCCATGTTCCGCAAGGCCTTTCGTCGAGAAGGCATTCATCGCAAACCCACCTTCCGCGCCGACATTCGTCGCCAGGTTTTGTTTCGTCTGGGGTTATTGAGCGCGGCAATTGTCTTGGTCGGCGGGCAAGAAGCCTCAGCGCAGACCAACACCTCACCGGTCACCCCGTCCAACGCGCAACAATCGGCCTGTTCATCGGAAGCCTACCGGCAGTTCGATTTCTGGCTTGGCACCTGGGATGTGACCGACCCATCCGGCAAGCATGTTGGGGTCAACCGGATCACGTCAGCTGAAAATGGTTGTCTCATTTTGGAACGCTGGGAGGGGGCAAGCGGGTCCACCGGCCAGAGCATGAACTTTTATGACCCCATCGAGGACACATGGCGTCAGGTCTGGGTCTCTAGCGGCGCGGTCATCGACTATACCGGCGGTTTAAGTGTCGATGGTGACATGGTCCTGACAGGGGAAATTCACTATCACAATGGCCGTTCGGCTTCCTTCACCGGGACTTGGTCCCTTCTTGCCGATGGGCGAATTAAGCAACATTTTCAGCAACTTAACAGTGACACTGGCGAGTGGCGTGATTGGTTCACCGGCTATTATTCTAGGGTGTCCTTGAGCGCCGAATAAATCTGCAGTCTTTTGCATTTATTACTTGTAATTTTGTCACTTTGGCCTAGCCATAGAGCGATCACATTCACGTTATCGGTTGAAAACTTGCATCCTTAGGGAGACAAGCCGACCGAGTAGAATTGGGGGATGTAAATGCACAGAAGGCACAAAGATTCCGACCTAACCGATACAGGCACTTTTCAGATTGATATAGGCGACGAGGGTACGCCAAACGATCTGAGTCGACGCTCGATGCTTCAATACGGCATCGCAGGCGCGGCCTTGGTAGGCGGCGGTCTCCTAAGTGGTTGCAGCGACGGCTCGGCTGTCGCTTCCCCTGGCCCGACCCCAGGATCGATGAACCCGACACCTTTGCCAACGGGCAATGCCGGGAACGTCTTCGGGGTCTCGTCAGTCACCCGCGCCGACCAAGCCTTCGCGATACGGATGGAAGCGGCGAATGCGAACTTTAACGCCACGCCAAACTTCAATCAGCTCAATAATGGTGACGAAGCGCTGTATCCGAACTTTATCGGCAGCTTTTCCAAATCACTGGAACACAATGCCCTCGGCGAGGTGGTACCAGCCAGTTACCAGAGCTATCTGGACGCTTTGGATAGTGGTAACCCGGCGGACTTTGACAATATCATTGTCGGCAATCCGAGCCTAGCGGGACGCATTGGGCTTGTGAGCCCGCAAGCGGCCTATTCATTTGAGCTGGGCGGCCTTGATGCCCACGCCGGCCGCATGGCAGCGGCACCGACATTCAATTCCGCCGAAACTGCTGCGGAGATGGTCGAACTCTATTGGTATTCGCTGTGCCGGGATATTCCGTATACCCGCTACGATACCGATCCATTGATCGCCGCCGCTGTTGCTGATCTGAATGCCCTTTCCCGCAATGATATTTTCGCCAGCATTGGTGGGGAGGTGACACCGCAATCACTCTTTCGAGGTGACTTGCCTGGCGCCACCACCGGCCCCTTTATGAGCCAGTTCCTTGTGCGTCCTTTCTTCCTCGGGGCATTTGAACTTGACCAGCGATATCCGCGAGTGGCGGAAGGCTCCGTCAACCAGTTCATGACAGGCTTTGATGAATATCTCGCGATCCAGAATGGCGCGCCGCCAACATTTTCAGTGACATTCGACAGCACAAAGACGTTTCTTTACTCTCTGCGTCAACTTGGTGAATTCGTTCATGTGGATCTCCCGATCCAGTCGGGCACCTATGCAGCCATGATCCTCAATGAGCTTGGTGCCTATGATCCAACATTCCCTTACCAAGGCACGGGCACCCAGGACGGGTTTGTCAATTTCGGGCTTGCGGACGCCCTTGCCCTGATGACACGGGGGCCGCGCCATGCCCTGACGGCGGCATGGTACCAGAAATGGTTAGTGCACCGACGGGTACGCCCGGAGGCGTATGCATGCCGAGTGAATGTTCAGCAGCGCGGTCTGGCGACTTATGATCTTCATCCGGATGTCTTGAACTCAGATGCCCTCGCACGCATCAATGCAGCCGCCACGTCAGCGGACGATCGCGGCCTTCTGCCCATGGGCTATCCGGAAGGCAGCCCGGCGCACCCTGCCTATCCTGGCGGGCATTCGACTTTCGCCGCGGCGGCCGCGACGATCTTAAAGGGATACTTCGATGACACGTTCGTTTTCCCTGACCCGGTTCAGCCAAACGACGACGGTACAGTTCTCATTCCATGGACTGGCGAGCCGCTAACCGTCGGTGGGGAACTCAACAAGCTGGCGTGTAACATCACCCATGGTCGGGATGGCGCCGGGATGCACTACCGCTCTGACGGGCTCGGCAATTTCATCGGCGAAGAAGTGGGGATTTCGATCCTTGCCGACTATAGCCGGACGTACAATGAGCAATTTGACGGCTTTACACTCACACGCTTCAACGGTGAGCGTATCCGCATCCGCGGTGGCGGCATCGCGCTTGCCTAAGCCAAGGGCTGTAACCTACAACAAGAAACGGGACGCCTAGCGCCCCGTTTTTGCTTTTACTCGAGTTATCTCGAAGAAAAATTCTCCTAGAACTCCAGTGCCTTGGCTTGATTGACATAGGTAAGTGCACGGACTTTCTCAAGGACGTTATCTCGAACTTCTTCGTCAACAGCCAGAAGGGCAATAGCATCTTCTCCCGGGGCGGAGCGTCCAAGGTTAAACGTAGCAATGTTAACGCCTGCCTCGCCGAGCGTCTGGCCAAGGGATCCGATGAAGCCAGGCTTGTCTTCATTCGTCACGAATAGCATGTGGGGCGCGATACTCGCTTCCATCTCAACGCTATTGATTTCAACGATCCGGGGCACCGCACCGAAGATAGCACCTGCGACTGTCCGATCATTGTTCTCTGTAACAATCCGAAGACGGATCACATTCTCAAAGTTTCCCGCCTCATCGCGATAGGTTTCCGCGATGGCGATCCCGCGTTCCTTGGCGACCAGCGGCGCGTTGACAACGTTGACGCCAGCGAGTGCAGGACGCAACACCCCGGCAACGGCAGCGGCTGTCAAGGGCTTTGTATTGAGTTTTGCAACGTGCCCGGCATAAACAACCTCAATTGCCTTGATGCTGCTCTGGGTCAATTGACCGGCGAAGGCACCGAGCTTTTCGGCGAGCGAAATGAACGGCTTGATGCGGGGGGCTTCCTCCGCGGAAATCGATGGCATGTTCAGCGCATTCGTGACAGCGCCCCGGACTAGATAATCACCCATTTGTTCCGCCACCTGGATAGCGACATTTTCCTGAGCTTCTTTGGTGGACGCGCCGAGGTGCGGCGTTGCTACCACCCGTTCGTGCCCGAACAATGGGTGCTCTTTCGCTGGCTCCACCGCGAAAACGTCGAGCGCTGCGCCCGCCACATGCCCGTTGTCGAGGGCTGATTTGAGTGCATCTTCATCAACCAGACCGCCACGGGCACAGTTGATCACCATCACACCTGGCCGGGTCTTGGCAAGCGCTTTTCCCGAAAGGATGTTTTTGGTTTGATCCGTCAACGGCGTGTGGAGGGTGATGATCTCAGCCCGTTGAAGGAGCTCGTCGAGTTCGACTTTCTCAACACCAAGCTCAACGGCACGCTGATCCGATAGGAACGGATCATAGGCAATCGCCCGCATCTTAAGACCGTTGGCCCGCTCGGCCACATTTGCCCCGATATTGCCACATCCGATAATCCCGAGCGTCTTCCCAAAGAGTTCGGTCCCCATGAATTTGGACTTTTCCCATTTGCCCTCATGGGTCGATTGGTTCGCCTGCGGAATTCTTCGTGCCAGGGAGAACATCATGGCAATCGCGTGTTCAGCGGTCGTGATGGCATTGCCAAAGGGCGTGTTCATGACGACAACCCCTGCAGCCGTCGCCGCCGGGATATCGATATTGTCCACGCCGATCCCGGCGCGGCCAATGACTTTCAGATTTTGCGCTTCGGCGATCAGATCAGAGGTCGCTTTGGTTGCAGAGCGCACTGCCAAGCCGTCGAACTCGCCAATGACTTTGGCCAATTTTTCCGGGTCTTTGCCGAGATGCGGTTCATAGGCGACGCTCACGCCTCGCCCTTCCAGGATTTTGACGGCGGTTTCGCTCAATGCGTCAGATATAAGTACTTTTGGCACGGATTATCTCCAGTGTTGAATTGAGTTGAGTGTTTTCAGCTTGATGCGGAGATAAACTTTTCAAGTTCGTCTCCGCGAAGGCGGATGATCTCAAAGACCAAATAAGCCAGCAATCAAAGGTGGGAGGCATTCGCCTCTGCAAAAGCCCAATCGAGCCAGGGACAAAGTGCTTCCACGTCACTGGTCTCTACGGTCGCCCCGCACCAGATCCGAAGACCTGGCGGTGCATCGCGGTAGCCGCCCACATCGAATGCAGCTTCTTCTTGGGCAAGAAGCGCTTCCATCTGCTTGACGAACGCGCGCTGGTCTTTTTCTTCAAGAGTGTTGAAATCGGGGTCAACAATTTTGAGGCATACGGATGTATTTGACCGCACGGTCTTGTCTTCTGCCAGGAAATCAATCCACGGCGTTTCTTTCACCCATCGCTCAAGAGCCTCAAGGCTCGCGTCGGCCCGATTAATCAGCGCTGGCAAGCCGCCAACGGTGACGCTCCATTTCAAGGCGTCAATATAGTCTTCGATGACCAGCATGGAGGGCGTATTGATGGTCGCGCCTTGGAAGATTCCCTCATTCAGATTGCCACCTTTGGTGAGGCGGAAAATCTTCGGCAGGGGCCACGGCGGCGTGTACTGTTCGAGGCGCGCAACCGCGCGAGGCCCGAGGATCAGGACCCCGTGTGCAGCTTCACCGCCGAGCACTTTCTGGAATGAGAATGTCACCACATCGAGTTTCGGCCAGTCGAGCCGTTGGGCAAAAGCCGCTGACGTGGCATCGCAAATGGTCAGGCCTTTCCGGTCAGCCGCGATCCAGTCGGCGTTTGGCACCCGGACCCCTGACGTGGTGCCGTTCCAGGTGAAGACGATATCGTGGTCAGAGTTGACCTCCGCGAGATCCGGCAACTCACCATAATCGGCCCGGAAGGTGCGGTGCTCGATCTTCAACTGCTTGACCGCGTCGGTGACCCAGCCTTCGCCGAAACTTTCCCAGGCGAGCAGGTCAACGGTGCGCTCGCCGAGTAATGACCACATGGCCATTTCCACTGCGCCCGTATCGGACGCGGGGACAATACCGATGTGATAATCGTCGGGGACTTCAAGGACCGCGCGGGTCCGGTCGATTGCTTCACGCAATCGCGCCTTCCCAATGGACGACCGGTGGGATCGGCCCAAAGTTTGGGTATCGAGATTTTCAGGGCGCCATCCAGGACGCTTGGCACAAGGCCCGGATGAAAAATGAGGACGCGCAGGGCGCGTCGAAGGTAGATCTGGCATGTTTAACTCCTATCCTTCCAGATAGGTCGCGCCCCGTTGGGGAGGCGTGGCCCAAGATGACCTTTACGCTGATCCCCTTACCGGTCAACTAATTTTTCTGCATTGCAACAAAATGCTTTTTGAGCACAATCGCCCATGGCACTGCGTGACCTGCCAAACGAGTGGCGCAACGCAAACACCGGGTGGCCTTAACCCATCGCCAAGTCGTAGACAGCGTTACATCCATCTGAATTGGGGAGCCCTTTGAAAACGCCGTCGCCAACGTCCGCCCCTACCGGCGAGCCCACATCGTATGATTGGCTGCTCCTTGGGCTGATTATTATCATCGGTGGCTCATCGTTTTCCATGATCCGCCTTGCCGTTGAGACAATCCCGCCAGCGATTGTCGGCGTTGGTCGTCTGTGGGTCGGAGCAGGAATTTTGTATTTTCTGATGCGGATGAAGGGGCGTCGTTTCCCACCTTTTCTAGTGAGAACGCAAAATGGCCCTCGCCTTCATACGGCATGGGTCTGGATGATGGCTGTCGGCATTATCGGCAATACGATCCCTTTCCTGATTTTTCCGTGGGCGCAGCAATATGTGGAGAGCGGGCTCGCGGGGGTCTATATGGCTTTTATGCCCATCTGGACGCTGTTCTTGGCTTTTCTCTTCGCAGGGGAAGCGCTGACAGGTCGAAAGCTCATTGGCTTCATTATGGGGTTTATCGGCGTACTGATCCTCATGGGGCCTGAGGTCGTCTCTGGCGCAGCCGGCACATCGCTCCTCGCCCAGGCTGCGATTTTGCTGGCCACATTTCTGTATGCAGTCTCTGCCGTGATCTCCAGACGGGCACCGACCATCCGTCCACGGGTCTTTTCCGCTGGACTGCTTCTTTGCGCAGCAATCTGTGCGACCCCTGCCCTAATGCTGGCCGAGTTTGATGCCTACGCGTACTCTTGGCGATCGGTGCTCGGCGTCATTGGTCTCGGCATATTCCCGACGGGCCTCGGGGCTTTCCTCATCATCATTCTGATCAAAAGAGCTGGTGCGGGATTTATGGCGCTCGCTAACTATCTGACGCCAATTTGGGCTGTGGTGCTGGGGGCGATGGCTTTCGGCGAAAGGCTTGCACCGCAAGTCTTTGTTGCCCTCAGCGTTATCCTGCTCGGCGTCTTCATCTCTCAGCGCAAGACCAAGCTACCCGCGTTGGAGACCGGGGATGGCACCGCGGGAGAGATCGCGCCTATGGCAGCAAAACAGTAATCCTTATGAAAGATCCAAGGTCCCTTCGGCGACCTTCACCGCCGAGCCGCCGACCTGCACTTTAGTGACTTGGCCCGCCGCCGCCTCAATTTTGACTTTGATGATACTGGGTCGACCCATCTCAAAACCCTGTTCGACCGTCCAACTATGGTTTCCGTCTGCCACACCACCAGCAAGAGCAATCTGACCTGGCAACGCCGCCGAAGCAGATCCGGTCGCCGGATCTTCCGGCACGCCTGCATTGGGCGCAAACATCCGCACGTGATAGTCTGCCCCCGGCGTATCGCCTCCTTCCGCATAGAGCAATACGCCAACAATCTCGTCGAGATTAAGTGCTTCAAACCCGACACTGTTGAGACGGGCGGCCCGAACATCATCAAGTGAAGCGCGGGCATAGACAAAGTCCACACCGGCGCCAACACATCGTGGACGGTGATCACCATCTGAGATTCGCCCTCGCGGTAAGCTCAGCGCCGTTTCAATCGCTTCAACGGAAGGGGCGAGACCGGTTTCCTTCGGCAGGTTCGGGTTCGTGAACGTCGCGGTCCGGGCAGCCCCTTCGCCCTCCTCTCCACCTTCCAATTCGATTTCGAATGCACCGGCATTCAGTCCCAGGATGAATGAACCGGAAAGATTTCGCTTTGCCGCCAGGGCAAGGGAGGTCCCCACGGTTGGATGACCCGCATAGGGCATCTCATAGCCGGGAGTGAAAATCCTGACCCGTGCCTCGTGGCTTTGATCTTCCGGTGTCAACACAAAGCTAGTCTCAGAGAGATTAAACTCACGAGTGATCGACTGCATTTCATCTGTTGACAGACGATCGGCCCCATGGACTACCGCAAGAGGATTGCCTGCGAACTTTGTTTCGGTAAAGACATCCCAGATTTCATAGGGCAAGGGGGACATGGGCAGGGCTCCTTGGGCTTGCAGAGTAAGCGCAAGACATAACCATTGCTGGCAACGGCCAACA
The DNA here is from genome assembly GCA_038522945.1 of Pseudomonadota bacterium. Taxonomy (GTDB): domain Bacteria; phylum Pseudomonadota; class Alphaproteobacteria; order Caulobacterales; family Parvularculaceae; genus MED-G105. The sequence goes on along the minus strand of JBCBJV010000002.1, from coordinate 222,892 downwards.
GCCTAGAAATCCTCAAAACGCTGCCAGCGGGACTGAACCGTGTGGCCATGGTTGACCGGGCCGTGGCCTGCGCCAAAGCCCGGTGCGGTGCGAATCGCCTCCAACAGAAATGCCCGCGCCCGTTTGATCGCCTGCCCGAGCGTGGCCCCCTGTCCGAGCCCGGCTGCAATAGCGCTGGCAAGGGTGCAACCGGTCCCATGGGTTGATGTGGTTTCGATCCGGGCGTGCGAAAAAGAGGTTGCGCCATCGCTCGTCAGCAAGATGTCTTCAACGCTATCGCCGCTTAAGTGTCCGCCTTTGAGTAAAACAGGGGCTTTGGTCATGGCAAAAAGGATCTCGCCAGCACGGCGCAAGTCATCTGTGCACGATATGGCTTCACCTGTCAGCGCAGTCGCTTCATCCACGTTGGGAGTGGAGAGCGCAGCGCGTGGCATCAACCGGTCGAGCAGAACTGGCTTCACGCCATCATCGGAAAGCGTGTTGCCGCTCGTTGCTACCAGCACCGGGTCGACGATCACTTGTATTTCGTCTGTGAGCAGATCGATTGCATCTGCTACCGCTTCGGCGATCTCACGATTGCCGAGCATACCGATCTTGATGACGTCGGCGCCAACATCACTCAGGACCGCGTCGATTTGATGGCGGATGAAGTCCGGCGGCAGCGCCATTACCCCTTGGACGCCGGTCGTGTTTTGCACGGTTAGCGCCGTGATTGCCGTCATCGCATATCCGCCAAGAGCGGTGACCGCCTTAATGTCGGCCTGGATGCCTGCCCCGCCTGACGGGTCCGAGCCGGCAATAATGAGAACGCGCCCTGTCATCAGAGTGATATGGGCCAAATCTGAGGCAATGGCCAGCCAACCTTGGCGGGGGTCGCCATTCGCGCAAGCCACCAAAGAAGCGGCTCATGCGGTCATGAATTCACCTGCGAGAGGCCTTGCTTTTGGCTTAGAGGGTCCCGACCAACGCCGCATTTCATGTCCATGATCACTTGAAACTGAGACGGGTACGGCGCTTTCCATGGCGCAAGCGGGAGATGACCAATGCTATCGAGCAAACTAACATGGACAGGGATCGTTTGCTGCCTTTCGGCACTCTTGATCAATTTGTCCCCGGGTCTTTCAACAAAGGTTGGGATCGATGTGGAGGCAATTCAGCCGGTGTTTGTGTTCGGCGTCTTTCTGATCCTTGCCGGGCTCGCCCTTGCGGCGATCCTGCCAAACGGGTCGCGGTCATCATTCCCTAAAGACTGAACGGAAGAAAGAGGGCAATCAGGAGTGGACCCTGGGCCGCCAAGTCACCGCGCGGCAATCCTGTTTATCGAAGGGCACGATTCTCCAGAGAAAAGCCCAGGTCTCTTGCGATCTTGGCAGTGTTAGCAGCCGTGCCGGGGTGTGCCTTTCCGGGAAATGCCTCGCCAGTGTCCATTTGCCCAGTTACTGCATTCACATCGGACCAAATCGCACCGTTAGGGGTCGCGAGATTGGTGGGATTTGTAGGGTCGGCAGACAAATTCCGGTCCTGCTCAAGAATTGCTTCGTGGTGCGAAATCAAATGCTCGTGGGCCGCGATAATATAGGCCGAAGGATCAGCACACAGTATTTCACGGCGCCGCTCCGCCAACCCCAGCAAATCGAGGTGCGTACCATCGCTGCCGATTGCATCGGCCGAGGCGATGAGGTTGGCGCTTAACTCTTTTGCTTTCTCGTTCAAATAAAGCCCGTTGCGCACCACATTGGTCAGAAACAACGCAAACAAAACGACAGCGATTTCCTTTAACGGGGCCGTCGGCAGATCATCCACGGCGAACATAATCAAACTCGCGGACAAGGCAGTCCAAAAAATAAAGAGGATGACGGAAAAGTTTGTCCGATCGGCAAGCTTCATGGTGAGCTGACGACAGAACTGTTCGGTTTCATCGGACCCGGCAACAAGAAACGCCTCGCCCTCACGCCACTTCTCCAAAAGCGCCCGCACCGCATCGCGACCAGCTGAAGATGTCACCCCTGACACGCGTTCAGATAAAATGCGCAGCTGGCTCTGCAAGCTGCCACCGTGAAGCGCCAAGTCCCGTTTCGCCTCACTCAGGATCGTGTCTTTCTTCACATTGTATTGGTACCAGGACCAGGCGATTCGCGCCGCGGCGACAAACAAGACAAATCCTGAGATCATGCCTTGGACGCGCCAATAACCGTCTACGGATTTATCCAGTGTTAGTTTGGCTTGTACAAATGGCACAAGTGCGCCTTCATACCAGGTCTTTACATCCTGATCGAGATTGACAAAAATCAGAAATAACATCAGCACACAGAGGAGCCAGCTGGTATGAGCCAGCGACGAAGCGTAGTCGTCAAACTCCTCACGAACCTTCGCAAGCGGCTCGGCGATGTACCTGATCGCGGCGTACTTGGCATGGCTTTCGATTTCGGCGCGCACAACGAGCGGGTCGTAATTAGGGAGCGGATAGTTTTCGGAGCAAACCTGACTGGACGGGGTCTCTTCTTCATCAAGCAACGGCACGGTGCCATCCATTGACGGCCAGCGCCCACTTGGCAATTGATCGGTGACAGTTTGCGCGCCCCTTGCGTCCCGGACACCAATCGCGTCGTCTGCCAAGCTGTCCTTATCCACATCTTTTGAGTGAGCGTGCGTCACCGGACTCCCCATCTGCCATCCCCGTTAACCATGTTATGGCACGGAAATTTGGCTGGGCAAAAGTCGGCAAAGAATAATTCCAGGCAAGCTGGCGCAGGTGCAACAAACCAAGCTAACTCCTAGCCATTGACGCGTAGATTCGACGCTTTTGCAGCTGGATCAGGCGGCTTCTTTGATCGCGGCGCAAATGGCATCGACGACAGATTCCACCAATCGGTGATCTTCCCCTTCGCCCATGACCCGGAACAGCGGCTCCGTGCCGGATTTACGCATCACCAGTCGGCCGGCCTTTCCCAACAACGCTTCGCCCTCGGCAATAGCCTCAGCCACTTTTGGCAGCGCAAGTGGGTCCATGCTCATGTCAGACAAGCGCACGTTTTTCAGAAGTTGGGGAAAAGGTTCAAAGCTGTGGCAGATTTCGCTCACCGGTTTTTTACTTCCAGCGGCAACGGCCAAAATTTGAAGGCCGGTCATTAATCCATCCCCCGTGGTGGAATGGTCACTCAGGATCACATGGCCGGACTGTTCACCGCCCACGTTGATCCCGGTCTTTCGCATAGCCTCCACCACATAACGATCGCCGACTTTTGTGCGCACGAGGCCAAGATCCTGTTCCCTCAGATATCGCTCAAGGGCCATGTTCGACATAATCGTTGAAACGACGCCGCCACCTTTGAGGCGATCACGGCTTTTCAAGAAGGTGGCGATGGACGCGATAATCTGATCACCATCAACGATAGCTCCCTTCTCGTCGGCGATGATCACCCGGTCCGCATCGCCGTCGAGGGCAATACCGATATCGGCGCGATACTCCAGCACTGCATCTTGCATGCGACGGGTGGAGGTCGACCCACAGTCTTGATTGATGTTGAAGCCGTCTGGCTCAACACCGATTTCTTTAACGTCAGCACCCAACTCCCACAGAACGGTTGGGGCCACTTTGTAGGCCGCGCCATTGGCACAATCGATCACGACCCGGAGCCCTTCCAAGGACAAGCGACGAGGGAATGAGCTCTTGGCGAACTCGATGTAACGCGCGCCGGCGTCGTCGATCCGTTTGACGCGGCCGAGCGCTTCTGGCTTGGCAAGCCCCAAAGTAGCGTCGTCTGCCATCAGCCGCTCAATTTCCAGCTCCTTTTGGTCAGAGAGCTTGAACCCGTCAGGCCCGAAGAACTTCACACCATTATCATGGTACGGATTATGAGATGCAGAAATCATGACCCCGAGGTCTGCGCGCATGGATCTAGTCAGCATGGCCATGGCAGGGGTCGGCAATGGGCCTAGCAAAAAGACGTCCATGCCAGCCGCCGCGAAACCTGCCGTAAGCGCCGGTTCAATCATATAGCCCGAAAGACGCGTATCCTTGCCGATTACCACTCTGTGGCGGTGGCTGCCATTACGAAAGGCCCGGCCTACGGCGATCCCCAGACGGAGGATATTTTCCGGTGTCATTGCGCCGGCATTGGCAAGCCCTCGCACCCCGTCCGTGCCAAAAATCTCCCGCTCCGCCGTCGCAGCGGTTTTGCTGACCTGGTCTTGGTTCCGGTTGCCCACCAATTTGCTGTCCTCGGCCATCTCAGTTTTTGTGAGAACCGGGCTTGCATTATCTCCGCGCATCAACGAACTCCATTGCACTTATTCAACCTTAGCGCGAGGTTGTTGGAGACACGTTAACACATGTCTTCTTCGGGCGTGAGCGCGCCGCCTGCCTTCACAGCTGAAAAAACATTAAGGGCTTGGCGCGTAGCGGCCACGTCATGGACCCTGACGATAGCGGCGTTCGCTGCCGCCGCAATAATCGCCGCGGCGATTGACCCGCCGAGACGCGTCTGCCCTGGACCCCGATCTGGACTTTCTCCTGGCCCTTCTTGGTCGAGGGCAGCGATGAACCGCTTCCGGGAGGCGCCAACTAGCAGCGGCACGCCCAGAGGCTCAAACCCGGAAAGGTTAGCCAGGAGAGCCAAATTATGGTCGAGGTTTTTCCCAAACCCGATCCCAGGATCGGCAATCAATCGATTTTTTTTTATGCCTGCTTCGTGACAGGCCTTAAGCCGTTCGCGCAAAAATGAGATCACCTCACTTACAACATCATCATAGAACGGATCATTCTGCATTGTCGCAGGCGAACCTTTGGCATGCATCAGGACGATCTCGCAATTGAGGCGCGCTGCTGTCTCAAGGCTCGATGGATCAAATGTTAGTGCGGATACATCATTCCATATGGACGCCCCGGCGTGAACAGCCGCTTCTGCGACGTCCGGCTTGCGGGAATCGATAGAGATTGGCACAGAGGTCTTACTTGCTAGCGCTTCAATGACCGGAAGAACGCGGCTGCGTTCTTGTTCCACCGGTACTTCTTCTGCCCCCGGACGGGTTGACTCCCCGCCGATATCGAGAATATCTGCGCCTTCTTCTAAGAGCCGCAATCCATAAGCGATAGCTTCCTGCGCTCCGCTGAACTGTCCGCCGTCAGAAAAAGAATCGGGCGTCACATTGACAATACCCATAATGCGCGGACGGCACTGACGAGGCCTACTGTAAGTTGTCATTGGCAGCCATTTTTTGGTTCTGGAGTGATAGCCTCAAAGATCCGTTCATAGTGCATCGCATGTTCCTCAGAGACCCCGCGCTCAATAAAAGCAGGCACACCCCGTGGATGGATCTCCACTCTTTGGCACTCTAAAAGAGCAGGATTGTGGGCAAAAAGGAAAGTCTTCTGTGTCGCCACTCGTGAAAAACGACGATCAAAAGACTTGCTCCGTCACCCGATCCCATACCACAACAGGGGCCTTGCGTTGAATTTTTTGAAACAAGCATTGCCCTGATGTTGAGACAAGCTGTTGCCGATCACCTGGACCATGACCCTCACTTTCGCTGGCGAGGCGAAAGCGTCACCCGGATTGAAAATCTCTCGGATATCGTGTTTGCGCTATCCTTCGGGATGATCATTTCCGCCACTGCAAGTCCCACAACTTTTGACACGCTTAAATTCCATCTTGGGGGCATCGTGCCCGTGGCCCTTAGCTTCTTCGTGATGGTCAATATCTGGAACACGCATTTTCTGTTTTTCCGCCGATACGGCATGGCAGACAGGAAGATCTATTTCTTGAACGCCACTCTACTACTTCTTGTCCTGTTTGTTGCCTATCCACTGCGGTTTATCCTCGATAGTCTTTATGCCTATGTTTTAGGCGTTATGGGCGACTGGACTCGCATGCAGGTATTGGGGTTTTCGACTCAGGGCCAGGCGGCGCAGATCATTGTTTACTATGCAGCGGGATCCGCAATCATCCAAATTATCTTTGCACTGATGTATGCCCATGTCTTCAGCCACAAAATCAGCCTGGATCTCAGCCAATCGGAACGCGCGCTGACCCAACGCAGCATCTGGCAAAGCGCGACATACGTCGCAATCGCAGGGATCGTCATTCCTGTTGCGCTATTCACGCCCCTCGGCCCCTTCGCCGGCTGCTTTTTGTGGCTGGTCTTTCTGACCGATGTCATAATCGACCGAATGATTAAACTACCAGGCGAATCGCTTGCACCAGCTGAGTAAGAAAAGGCCGACCTGCAACAGCAGATCGGCCTGAACGTCTACAGTCTGCGTGTTGGAAAGCTTAAGCGGGATTTGGTTCCATGCCGCCAGTATCGTCGTCAGCTTTCGGTGTCGACGCCGGAGCGCCTGCAACGGGGACCGATGGCGGCAACGGTGTATCGTTTGAATCCGCCGGGTCCTCCCGGACAATCGCTTCGCCTCTCAACAAGGCGTCGATTTCCTCGCCGGATAATGTCTCATATTCGAGCAGCGCCTGAGAGAGCCTTTCCCAATCGTCGTTCCGGTCGGTGAGCACCTGACGGGCCTTGTCGTAGCCCTCTGTCACGATGCTCTTAACCTCGTCCTCGATCATTTTCGCGGTCTCGCCGGAGATCGACTTGGACCGGGCAATGCTTTGTCCCAAGAAGACTTCACCTTCATCTTCAGCGTAAGCGATCGGCCCGAGTTTTTCGGACAGGCCGTATTGGGTCACCATCGCTTTGGCGATCTTGGTTGCCTGCTCAATGTCTGAAGACGCACCCGACGTGGTCATCTCTTTACCGAATTTCAGCTCTTCAGCGACGCGTCCGCCCATCGCCATGGCAATGCGCGCCTTCATCTGCTGCAAGGTCATGGAGTAGCGATCGCGCTCGGGAAGGTACTGAACCATGCCCAGGGCACGCCCGCGGGGGATGATCGTCGCTTTGTGCACAGGATCATTACCGGGCACGGACAATCCAACGAGAGCGTGGCCCGCCTCGTGATAAGCTGTGAGGGCTTTTTCTTCCTCAGTCATCACCATGGACCGACGCTCAGCGCCCATGAGGACTTTGTCCTTGGCGTCATCGAATTCCTTGGCCGTGACAAAGCGCTTGCCGCGGCGCGCCGCGAGCAGTGCAGCCTCGTTGACGAGGTTGGCCAGATCTGCCCCGGAAAAGCCAGGCGTACCGCGGGCAATCGTGCGCAGCTTCACGTCCGGTGCCAGTGGCACTTTTTTGGCGTGGACGGATAGAATCTTTTCACGGCCAACAACGTCCGGGTTCGGCACAACAACCTGACGGTCGAAGCGGCCCGGGCGCAGAAGCGCCGGGTCCAGAACATCCGGCCGGTTGGTTGCCGCGATCAGGATAATGCCTTCATTGGACTCAAAGCCGTCCATCTCAACCAGGAGCTGGTTCAGGGTTTGCTCGCGCTCATCGTTACCCCCGCCGAGACCTGCACCCCGGTGACGACCGACAGCATCGATCTCATCAATGAAGATAATGCACGGCGCGTTCTTTTTGGCCTGATCGAACATGTCGCGCACCCGGCTCGCGCCGACGCCCACAAACATTTCAACAAAGTCCGAACCGGAAATCGTGAAGAACGGCACATTCGCTTCTCCAGCGATTGCCCGAGCGAGGAGCGTTTTACCCGTCCCTGGAGGGCCGACCAACAACGCACCCTTAGGGATCTTCCCGCCAAGGCGCTGGAACTTCATCGGGTCCCTCAAATACTCGACGATTTCTTCCAGTTCTTCCTTGGCTTCATCGATACCAGCAACGTCTTCAAAAGTGACGCGTCCGTGCCGTTCTGTCAGCAGCTTTGCCCGGCTTTTGCCAAAGCCCATGGCCTTGCCGCCAGCACCCTGCATTTGACGCATAATGAAGAAAATGAAGGCAATAAAGATCACAAATGGCAGTACATTGAAGAGGACAGACAGCAGCAAGGGCAGCTCTTCTTCAGGTGTGATCTTGGTTTGCGCCCCAGCCTCGTTCAGTCGCTCAGCAATATCGGCGCCTGCCAGGAACGGGATCGACGTCTGGAACGGTTGCCCACTACTGAGTTCGCCGCTGATTTTTTCACCGTCAATTTCAGCGCTCTTGATGCCGCCCGCATCAATCTGTTGAACGAATTCCGTATAGCTTAGCGACTGTTGCACCTGTCCAGACGGGCTGAAGTTGAACATCTGGAGCATGATGATGAAAAACAGAAAGACGAGGCCCCAGATGACAAGGTTACGCGTGTTCATTCGGATTTACTTCCTTCTCGGGTCTTTGGTGGCCAGCGCGGGGGGCACAAACGCGTCAGGATCGTCGCGGCCAACGCCCGTCCGGCCAAGCTACCGTTAGGGGGTAAGATAGGCGTTAAGATGGTCAGGTTCCATGGGAGCGCTTCACTTTTGTGTCACCTGCCACCGCCCTTATTTCCCACTGTTCTGTTTACGCAAGGGCTCAAAAGCGGATGACCCCGTCAAAAAAGCGTTCACGAACAAGCGGTTGCACATAAACCTGGCGGCGCAAAGCGTTGCCGTCAGCCTCTGAGCGTGACGTTTTGAGCGCTGGCAACGCCGCGCGCGCTGCCCCTGGTGTCAGGTGCAGAGGGTACAGCGGCACTTTTTGGAAATCTTGCGAAATCTGCTGCTGCTCCCCCAACACCGCCAAAACGACCTCGCTCGCGCCATTATTGGTCACGATAAACCGTCTGTCCCAAAGGAGAGATGAGCCCGATGGCATGGGCGTGTCAGCGGCGGGGGCGATCCCCGCCCTGCCAATCAGCTGCGCCGGTTCACGGTAGAAGATGAGATCTTCAGGTCGCACTTCAATCAGAACACCGCCGAGGCTCGCCTTGTAACCAGTCATACTCTCGCGGCATTGGCCCTCCTCTAGATGGCTGAGAAGGTGATCAATCTGATCAGGGGACGGCGGATAGTCCGCCCCGCTCACCGCATGGATCAGCCTGCCGGTTAGTCCCTTGGCGGAAGGGTCAGTGAGAAAAGAAAGGCGAATGCCAATGCCGCCCCATTGGTAGATAACGCCGCCCTGCTGGCGAAAGAGATGGTCTTCAATAGCGCGGGTTCGCTCTGCTTCCTCTTGGGCCCGTCGGAGACTTGAGACGAGATCGTCTCTCTTGAAAGGGCTGGAGGCGTCCTCATCCGGACAGACTTGCTCACCGCGCAGCCAGTTGCGCACGCGGACACGCTCAAAGCGCTCATCTTCATTCGACGGATCATCAATAAAGGCCTGCCCGCCGGCACCCAGATAGGCCCGCAACACCTCCCGCGAGACGCCAAGGAAGGGTCTCCATAAATCAGCCACGGGACCCGCGCCAGCAGCGATAGGCCTGATCGGTGCCATGCCTGCCAGACCGCCAGTCGCATTGCCCCGCGCCATCCGCATAAGGAATGTTTCGATCTGATCGTCTTCGGTGTGACCGGTCACGATCGCGCCTGCGCCTACGTCCGCGGCGGCTTCCGCCAGCAATTGATAACGCGCCCGGCGGGCCGCCGCTTGCAAGCCTGAAACTGGCTTTGCCCCTTGCCAGATCCGCGTCTCATGAGGGATACTAATCGTGCGTGCCCAGCTTGCCACTTGTTCGGCTTCGCGGGCACTTTCCGGCCGTAAGCCGTGGTCGATCGTTACCGCACGGACCATAACGCCAGAGGCGTGAAGGCGCCGCGCCGCCACCAGCACGGCCATCGAATCAGATCCACCGGAAACTGCTACAATCAGGCGCCGAGGCGACCCATTCGCCCGCCAGAACCCATGCAAATGCTGATCGAGTGACGTATCAGCTCGCTTGCGCATCGACCGTCAAACGCTCAGTTCTGAAGCGCCGACGCCCAACGCTTTTGGTGGGAATGCGATCTTGCCGATTAGCTGCAATTGTTGCGGGCCAGCTCGCGGTTTGCGCGGCTGGTGATCTCAGGCGGCGCGCCGGGAAAGCTGGTTTCCATCGTCTTCAAGACTTCACATGCCTCAGCAGGCTGATCCATCCGGCCAAAAGCAGATGCCAGCTTCACATAAGCTTCCGCCGCCCTCGGATCATTCGGGTAGTTTTGGATATGCGCGATGAATGCATCGGCAGCGCCGGTATTGTCCCCTTGGGTCAAGTAAATCTCGCCAAGCCGGAATTGAGCATCGGCAGCGCGCGGATGACTTGGGAATGCACCCAAATAAAGCTCAAAGGCCTGCTGCGCTTTTTCTAGCTCGCCGCGCAGGAGAAATGTATCCGCATAAGAAAACGCTTCCACCGGGTCGAATGGTAGTTCAACACCGAAGCTGGAGCCCTGCTGGTTCTGATCGCCGTTGGGAAAGGTCTCGCCGGCAAGATCTTGGCCAGATGGTGACGTCTGCGCAGATTGGATTTGGGCGGCCGAATTCTGGCCCGTCAAGTCAACCGGAACGCCGTAGGGAACACCGGTCGCAGGATCAACCGTGAGCTGACCATCCTGACCGGGAACAACTGTGCCCATGGGCGCAAACGACGGGGCATCGCCAGCCAGGATCGATGCCATGGAGTCCAGCCGTGCATTGGCCTGACCCAATTCATATTCAAGCCGCTCAATGACGCCGGTCAGCGTGCGAACTTCGCCTTCCAGCTGATCGATCCGGGAGGTTGCGGCAATGGTGCCCTCTGTCACCGTCTGAAGCTCTGTGACTTGTCCCTCGAGCCGTTCGACGCGCTTCTTGGTGGATTCGGCAAATGCAGCGCTGGGCAATCCGACCGCCACCGCAGCAAGGGCCGCCGCAACGGCACCGTACCGAGCCACCGCCAGTGATGGGTGCGGTGTTGAGCGCAATAGCGGACGAAGGGGCTGAAAATGGGTCAAAGCAATCATGGGTCCGTACCTCAAACTTGGGGTCGATCGTCTCATCAGATTTATCACGGAGTGATGTATCATGGGCCATCCGGCAATTTTATGGCTTCGCTGCCACGCCCCACCACAATGGCGCGACAATGGCGCGATTGTGCCCTTACCACTTCCTCTTACGCTAAAAAAATGGCGCGGGAACGCCCCGCGCCATCATTAAACTCATGTAATGCAAGGCTTAGCTGTTCGGTACGACCAGCGTTGAGGTCGCATTCCGGTTTTTCGACCATGCTGATTCGGTCGAGCGTGGGTCCAGCGGGCGCTCCTTGCCATAGGAAACCGTTGAAATCCGGTTGCCGTCAACGCCGAGGCTGACAAGGTAAGAGCGAGCGGCAGCAGCGCGACGGGCGCCCAGCGCCAGGTTGTATTCGCGCGTCCCGCGCTCGTCGCAATTGCCTGCCACGAGGACTTTGCTGTCGGGGTATTTCTTCAGCCAATTTGCCTGGGTTTGCAGGGTCTGACGGGCAGAATTCGTCAGGGAATACTGATCGAGACCGAAATAAACCCGGTTGCCAGCCGCTTCCAGGTCTTCCTGACTGCCTGGAACCGGTCCCAGAGGACGGGTGTCAGCACTGGATGTGTCCGGTGCGCGCTCAGCGAGGTCCGGTCCGGTTGTGTTCGTTGCACAGGCCGCTGCCAAGAGGGACAGGCCCGCGATACCTACCATTTTCAGGCCATTCGAGAAATTCATTGTTCTCACTGCTCCACTAGTGTTCGGGCCAGAGCGAGTGCGCCCCCGCACTTTCAGCCCCCGTCTACTCAATTATTCAAACTCATTCGTCCGCCGACGGCAAAATTCGCATACCAAATATTCCTAACGAATTCACACCAAAAGCGGTAAAGCGCCGGTAAGGTACTCTAGAAAGGTTAACCAGCGCTATCGAACCTAGCCACGTCCGCCATGGCGATCAATCGTCTGGGAATCGACTGCCAGATGAATTTTACGTTACGCAACCTTACCGGTGTTCGAGGCATTTTTTCGACAAAACTGAGGCCAAACCACCCATTCACTAGCAAAAGCGATAGAACCGCCCGTTAGGGTAGTGGTGGCGACCAGGCAGGGTCGGACGCATCTGCTGGTGTCCGCACCCGTCGTAAATTCCGACCAGTGAGGTCCACGGACCATAGCGCGGGGCCGGCGCCCGGCGATGGTTCCCTGAAGAACATGATCACCCTTCCGTTCGGCGACCAGGTCGGCCCCTCATCGAGATAGCTTTCGGTCAGCAACCGCTCGCCTGTGCCATCAGGACGGATGACCCCAATGTAAAAGCGTCCCTTGTAAGTGCGCGTAAAGGCGATGAGATCGCCGCGCGGGCTCCAGACTGGTGTCTCATACCGTCCGTCCCCAAACGTAATCCGGCGCTGGTCGGATCCGTCTTCGTTCATCACATAAATCTGCTGTGACCCGCCGCGGTCCGACGTAAACGCGATCCGGTCCCCTTCCGGTGACATAGTTGGTGACGTGTCGATGGAAGCACTGTCAGTTAGACGTGTTATTCGCCGGGTCGAGAGATCCATCTTGAAAACATCGGAGTTACCAGCCCGCTCCATGGACATGATAACTTTGCGGCCGTCTGGCGAAAACCGCGGGGCAAACGTCATGCCCCGGAACGTGCCGAGTTGTTCCTGTTCGCCTGTTTCAATATTGAAAAGGTAAACCTGACCCGGACGATCTTCAAACAGCGCCATATAAGTGATCTGTTGCTCCGTCGGCGAAAAGCGCGGGGTCAAGACCTGATAATCGAGCCCATCGGTCAGGGCCACCGGGTTTGCCCCGTCCTGATCCATGATCATGAGCCGCTTGCGGCGTTCCAGTTTAGGTCCGGTTTCATGGACAAAAACAACGCGCGTATCGAAATACCCCTCTTCGCCGGTCAGTGACTTGTAAACCAAGTCGGCAACCTTGTGCGCGGCCCGGCGCCAATTGTCCCGCGGTGTCTTGAACGAGACCGCCCCCAATTGCTCATTGGAAAACACATCCCAAACCCGGGTGGCCACCTCGATCCGCCCATCGGGTAGTGGATTAATTTCGCCGGCGACCAGCACTTGCGCATTGATGATCCGCCAGTCGGAAAACCGTGGGCGGACATTCACGCTTTCCAGCGTCTCAATGTAAGCGCGCTGGTCAATCACACTGAAGAGCCCTGACCGGTCAAGGTCGGCATTGACCACTTCGGATAGGTCCCGGGACAGCTGACGAATTTCGTCGTCTGCGCCGATAAAGTCAGGCACAGCGATCGGCATCGGCTCCACATTGCCTTGGGTGATATCGATCCGCACCCGCGCTGAGGCGGTCTCAAATGTGGCAACCATACCCGCCAGCCCTGCACAAATCAGCACAAGGAACTTGTTTGCGATTTCTGGGAAGGTCGTTTTCATAACGTTAAGTCCACTCCGTGGTCTTGATGATCAGTCGTCGCCCGCGCGCCTGTTCCAACCATACCAGGTGAAAATGACAGAAGTCGGGCCGTTGGTTCAAAGCTTTTCCGATTAAAACCCTGCCATAACCGATGGGTCGAAATTCAGTTCCATGACTTGCCAGGTCTCGTAGCGGTCTGGAGATAAAAACCCGTACGGCGCACACGCCTGGACTGCACGGACCGCGTTTTGTTCCGCCACTTTCCAGAAGCGGTTGCCCGACAGGGCGATTTGCGTCCCGTTTAGAACTTTCGGGGCACGAAGCAGCGAGCCATCCCGGTTCAGCTGGACCTCAAGAAGCACCTTGAGCCGCTCAGGCTCAGGTGCGCCAACAAGAGAACCTGCTTGCCAGCACTCAGCGATCGCCGCTTGCATTTTGGCCGTTTCGCTTGCCGTCAGCCGATCTCCGGCTCCAACGGCAGCGCGCGGCGTATCGGCCTGTTCTGTCACCTGAGAAGGAGACTGGCTGGCAGATTGTTTGTTTTCCCGTTCCTTGTCGACGAGAGCTGACAGGCGATTGAGATCCAGACCCTTTTTTTCTGGCTCCGGTTTTGGCTCCGTTTTTTTCGGCTCCGGCTCGGGTTCAGGCTCGGGTTCAGGAGGAGCGGGCTCAGGTTCTGGCTCCGGCTCCGGTGGAGCTGGTTCAGGTTCGGGTGAAGGTTCAGGCTCAACTGGTTCAGGCTCAACTGGTTCAGGCTCAATGGGCTCCGGCTCTGGGAGGTCCGGCTCTGGGAGGTCCGGGACTTCCACAGGTTCCTCGACAGGCTCAGGTGCCGCGGCGGGAACCGATGTGGTCAGATCCAGCTCAGCTTCGGCAATCAGTTCGATGGGAATGACGGGCTCGGCTTCGACTGTCGTGCGTAAGCCTTCCGGCAGCGACACAAAGGCCAGCGCAACCGCCGACCCATGTAATACCACCGATGTCAGAAAGCCTGCCCGCATGAAACTCAACACCCTCGCTTAGGTCAGCGTCGCGTCTTTTGATCGTCAGTTCAGCTCAGGATCGGAGACGAGCCCGATCTGGCGAAAACCGGCGGAATTGATCCGACCCATGACTTGCATGACTTCGCCGTAAGAACGCGCCTGATCACCCCGAATGAAAATCCGCTGGTCATATCCTGCAACGGCAATTGCCTCTAACCGGGGCACGAGGTTTTCCAGATCGACTTCGGTTTCCTGAACATAGATGACACCCTCGCCCGTGATCGTGACGGTCAACGGTTCGCCCTGTTCAGCGATTGGGGCTGCACTCGTCTCTGGCAGATCAACAGAGATGCCCACCGTCAAGAGAGGCGCAGCAACCATAAAGACGATCAGCAGGACGAGCATGACGTCGACCAGCGGCGTCACATTGATTTCCGACATGGGGCGCGACCGCCCGGGGCGATGGCGACCACCCCCTGAATTCATGGAGACGGCCATTAACGCGACCTCTCGTCAAGCTGGCGGGAGAGGATCGTCGAAAACTCATCCGCAAACCCCTGCAGGCGGACGGCGTAAGAATTCACCGCAGCAGAATACCGGTTGTACCCGATCACCGCTGGAATAGCGGCGAGCAGACCAAGGGCTGTCGCAAACAGCGCTTCAGCAATACCCGGTGCCACAACGGCAAGGTTGGTGTCTTTCGTGGCCGCGATTGCCTGGAAGGCCGTCATGATCCCCCAGACCGTGCCGAACAGACCAACGAAAGGCGCTGCCGAACCGATAGTCGCCAGAACACCGAGATTGCGCTCGGCTTGTTCCAGTTCACGCGACACAGCCACGTTCATGACTTTTTCGATGCGGTCTTTCGCGCCGATCGCGAGGCTTTCTGATTTGCCCGCGTCCTTTGCCCGCGACCACTCCCCCATCCCGGCGGAGAAGACCCGCGCCATGGGATGGTCGGCCTTATCACCCAGCTTGCGATAGAGATCGTCCAGCGGCTTGCCTGACCAGAATGTGTCTTCGAACTTGTTGGCTTTGCTCTTCAAACGGCCGAACAGCAGCGATTTATCGATAATCACCGCCCAGGACCAAACCGAGGCGAAGGCCAGCATGCCCATGACAATTTTGACCACCAGGCCGGCGCTCAGGAACAGGCTCCACAAGCTGAATTCCCCGCCGAGGCTTTCGCCCGCTGCGATCGCGACTTCCGTTTCCATACGCTTTAACTTCCCTCAAGCCTTTCATTGGCACACCCATTCCGCGCCGAGATACCTCAGATACGGACAGCAACCCTGCTTGTCCTCACCTTTGGTATCAGGCGCAAGAGTGCATTGTTTGCGGCCAAGACACGCCAGGCCATGGGTTGAAGGACCATGGTTAACATCGCGTGTGGCCGGGCAACACTCCCGATCGGTGAATTATCGCTGAAATTTGACCGAATTTCGGAGGAAACCCCTCGGCAACAAGCAAAAATACCGAGGGCCTTTAACTGAGGCCGACCATCAGCCGCTTTCGAAGAATTAATGTCAGACGGGTGGGCTCGCCGAGACGGTTCCGGTGATCGCTGTACCGAAAAACCTGGTCCCGAGACATTCGATCCCGGGATCTCAAGATTCTGATTCTGGGATTTCAAGATTCTGATTCTGGGATTTCAAGATTCTGGGATCTCAGGGGCAATTCAGCCGAGCCTCACCCCGTAAACCGACCCACAAATTCAGTCGGGACCCGGCGTGGCTTGCCCTCCAGGTTCATGCACGCCGCCTCGACTTTGGCGCGCGAGATAAGGTCTTCGCCCCGGTGCATAAGTTGAGTGAGAAGCATCCGCGCACCACGCACTTCCTCAAAGCGGGTCGAGACGTCGAGAATATCATCGATCCGTGCCGGAATGATCCAATCGATGGACATGTTCCGCACGGTGAATGCCAGAGGCTCTGACCGCGTTAGCATTTCAGAATGGTGGACCCCGCACGCCCGCAAGGCTTCGGTTCGACCCCGTTCAAAAAAATGCAGGTAACGCGCGTGGTAAACGACCCCTGAAAAATCCGTGTCCTCATAATAGACGCGCACTTGCCACTGGAACTCGCGAGGCGGTGGCGGCAGGTCGTCCTGGCTCATCGGCTCTTCCGTCAATACCGTGTTCCGCTGGGCGGCAAACAGCGATCAATGATTGGGCCGCCTGCGTCGTACTTTACTTCAAACCCGCTAACGGCGAGGCGCTCCGGACGGCCATTCTGCCGCAAAGGAAAGAAATCAAACGCCTGATAGGACGTTGTCTGACTATCTCCATTTGCCGCTTTGGACGATTGAACCTGCCGGTCATAGGCGCGCACGACGCCAGGCCCAACGGCACAGGCCGGCTCAACGCCCAGTTCGAGAGCAAGCGGGTCGGGTTCTGCGCCATAGCGCTCGCCCATCGGTACGAGCCGCGCCCCAGGCGCCAAATCGCACGCCACGTAAAGGGTTGAAGCATCCCGGCAGGCGGTCACACCCAATTGCCGCCGCGCGAGCCCATAGCCCTCAGATAGGGACGCCACAATCTCCGCAGCCGCTTCCGACGCCTCAAAGCCGTCAATGGATGCAACCCCCGTATCGAGTGCCTCGTCAGCGCGACCTAGCTCATAAATCGCTTCATCGAGCGAACGCTCCGCATACACCAGATCGTCTCTTGCGCGATCGAGTTGCTTGCGCGCTTTCTTGACCTCTTCCTCAGTGCTGTCCGGATTTGCGATGCGCTTGCGGAATTTTTCTATCTGGCCAATCTCATAATCGATTGATGCCTCGGCGCTAGTCACTGCGCCTTGGGCTTGTTCCACCGCTTGCCGCAGCACATAGACGCGTTTGCCTGAGACAAATCCGGTGAGAAACTCCGGTTCCATCTCCCGCGGACATACCCCGCGATACGCTTTGCCTTCTTCCCCATAGGCGAAGCCAGAGCCGCGATTACAAAGAGCGTTCACA
This sequence comes from Pseudomonadota bacterium, assembly GCA_038522945.1. Lineage (GTDB taxonomy): Bacteria > Pseudomonadota > Alphaproteobacteria > Caulobacterales > Parvularculaceae > MED-G105. Next base: position 205,769 of record JBCBJV010000002.1, on the reverse strand, counting down.
CCATCGGCCCAGCCGAGCCGATAGCCCTCTCGATCCGCGCCAAATCCGAACTCGGCGCAACGCGCTGCCCGCTCATCGAAGCGCTCTTTCAGTACGCCATTCACCCCATCCTGGAATCCAATGCTGGACCAATCAGCGCTGGCGCATTCGTTTTCGCTCATTTGCGACGTGGCACAGGCAGAGAGTGCCCCCAGCACTCCAATCGACGCAATTTGTTTCAGGTTTTTCCCCGCCATGGCTTTCCCCTCGCCTAGCTTTTTCACCGGTACCTTTTCCGGTCTTTTAGACCACCGCACTTATTAAAGAAACCTGCGGTATCATCCATCAAGATGTGATCAAAAATCGTATGCGGGGAAAGCTACACTCGGTGTCGCAAAGTCAGCGCAAAAGACGCCATCAAGGAAGGTGTAAAAAAAGCAGTCGAGGAAGCGATGGAAGACAAGACAACCAACGGCGTAGGCCCCAAGCCGGCTCGCTCTGATTTTCCGCCGATAATCCTCCAGAAGACACCCCGGCGCTATCGGCAAGGTTGCCTATCCCGCGTCAAAAAGATCGGAAGCCGGATTTTCTTTAGGCGGCACGAGCCCTAAATGCCGCCAGCCAGTGCCGGAAATCACCCGCCCCCGGGGCGTGCGCTGAATAAGCCCCTGTTGCAAGAGAAACGGCTCAATCACGTCTTCCACCGCATCGCGCGCTTCAGCTAGAGATGCCGCAATCGTTTCCACACCGACGGGTCCACCAGCAAAGTGCTTTGCGATCAGCGACAAGTATTTCCGGTCAAGCGGGTCGAGACCGAGCCGGTCGATCTCCAAACGGCCCAGGGCAAGATCGGCAATCTCTTCGGTGATGATCCCTGACCCTTCGACCGTTGCCACATCGCGCACCCGCCGCAAGAGCCGACCGGCGACACGTGGCGTGCCGCGGCTGCGCTTGGCGATTTCCAGTGCGCCTTCCGGCGAGATCTCAGTCCCGAGCTTTTGCGCTGCCCGCTCAACGATCCGGGTCAGGTCTTCCGCGCGGTAGAACTCCAGCCGCAAAGGAATGCCAAATCGATCCAGAAGCGGTTTGGTCAAGAGCCCCGAACGGGTCGTTGCACCGACGAGCGTAAAGCGCGGCAGGTCGATTTTAACCGATCGCGCCGATGGGCCCTCACCGATCATGATATCGAGGCTGAAATCTTCCATGGCCGGATAAAGGACTTCTTCCACGCTCGCGGTCAGGCGATGAATTTCGTCAATGAACAGAACATCGCCAGCTTCCAGATTTGTCAGCAGCGCCGCAAGATCACCCGGCTTGGAGATCACTGGCCCAGAGGTCGACCGGAAATTGACGCCGAGTTCGTTGGCGACAATCTGAGCGAGAGTGGTTTTGCCGAGCCCCGGCGGTCCGTGGAATAGAACGTGATCCAGCGCTTCATCGCGCGCCTTAGCTGCGCCGACAAAGACGCTCAGATTATCTTTCAACTGAGGTTGGCCGACAAAATCTGCGAGCACCTTCGGTCGCAAGGCGGCATCGGGATCGCCGGTCTGGCTGTCGCTTTCAATAAGTCTCGCCGGTTCGTTCATTTCTTATTCCGCTTACCGATTTTCTTTAGGCTGCCGATAGCTCTTTGAGCGCTGCCTTGATGATCCCTTCCAGCGAGCCTTCCGTCTCCGCCAGCGCAGAAACGGTGCGGCGCGCTTCCAGACTATCATAGCCGAGATTAATGAGGGCCGAGACCGCGTCTGCTCTTATCGTGCCGCCGCCAGCGGGCACGGTCTCATTCGGTGCAGCTGCCTTGAGTTTTACAGCCACCGGCTTTAAGTCCGCGCCCGCCTTGGCAATGCCGCCAACCTTGGATTGCAACTCCGTCACCAAGCGCTGGGCAAGCTTGCGCCCGACCCCATGGGCACGGGACAACACCGTTACATCCTCGGCAAGAACCGCTTCAAAAAGATCATCCGGGGGCAGCACATGGAGGATCGCCAGAGCATGTTTTGCCCCGACCCCTTGCACGCTCTGGAGCAAGGTAAACGCGCGCCGCTCCGCGGCCCCATCAAACCCGTAGAGCCGGATCAAGTCTTCGCGGACGATGGTCTCAATGTGGAGCGCCACGTCATCGCCAATGGCAAGGCGGGTCAAGAGCCGCGGCGTTCCGTGTACCTCGTACCCAACGCCCCCCACATTGATAATGGCGTTGGCGTCATCAAGGGCAATCACCCGGCCTTCCAGATAGCCGATCATGCAGATCTCCTGATCGATTTAAGGGAATTGAGCGCACGATTGTGGGCATGGCAGATCGCCACCGCCAGCGCATCGGCGGCATCGGCCGGCTGGGCCCCAGCGCCGGGGAGAAGCACTTTGATCATGGCCTGAACTTGTTCCTTGCCCGCATGGCCCCGTCCGACCACGGACTTCTTGATTGAGTTGGCGGCATATTCGGCGACGGGGAGCCCTGAAACCGAGGGAGCCAACAGCGCAATCCCCCGCGCCTCACCGAGAACCAGCGCATCACGCGGGCTTGCATTGACAAACGTCGCCTCCACCGCGGCTTCCGCTGGCGCAAGGCGGGTGAGCACGTCACGCAACCCGTCGAAGATCACCGCCAGCTTGGCCGCGCGATCAAGGCTCGCCGCAGGGCGCACCACGCCCGCCTCGACGAAAGAAAGCCGCGAGCCGGCGCATTCGATAATGCCCCAGCCCGTCGCCCGCGAGCCCGGGTCCACCCCTAGAATACGAATCACGTCGGTCATCAAGAGAGAGTAGAGCGTTCGGAACGAAACGGAAACGCTATTGGGCGCACTCGGGAGAAATAGATCTTCGGGGCTGGCGGCCTTGGCTCCAGACCCATATCCAGTAGCTAACGGTTGCTGCGAGGGCGACGGTTGAGGCGCAGGTGTCGACGCTTTCCCCCGTATTCGGGTTGCGACGCGCCGAAAGTCCTTGAAGCCCGCCGCTGCTCCCATCACGGTCACAGGTTATCGTAGACGTCCCAACTAGGTGACTCCCGAGATTTGGCCTTTAAGGATCAACCGTTTCGATGCATCGACAACTCGCACCCGCCGTCTTAGCTGTTTTGTGCTAACAGCTTGTCAGTCGCCAGATCAGATGGGAACGGACGACTCGCAAACTCAGGATACGCAGATGGCTAATCCCGTTTTCCATTTCGAAATACCGGTTACGGATATGGATCGCGCTATAGCGTTCTATCGAACTGTGTTCGACCTAGAGCTTCGACGAGACAACGTGGATGGCTATGAGATGGCTTTCTTTCCGCGCGATGACATTAGTCCTGGCACAAGCGGGGCATTGGCCAAGGGCGATGTTTACAAACCGTCGCATGACGGGACTATTATCTACTTCGATGTTGCAGACATCGACATTGTCTTTGAGCGGACTGTCGCAGCTGGCTCACGCGTCCTTTACAAAAAAACGGATATTGGGACAGCGGGATTCGTGGGTGAGATAGAAGACAGCGAGGGAAATCGAATAGCCCTTACGCAGGCAAGTAGCCCTTACGCAGGCAAGAAAGTGAGCTTCGCACACTATACCCGACCGCACTCAATCATACCGACCTATAACGCCCAAAAGCGGACGCTGGGGCATTGGCAGAAATTCGCCGATTATAGACAGTTCTAGGCCGATGCTGAGCGACCATAGTGGAGCGATTTTAAGCCGCTCGTCTAATTCTTTGATTAGCTCAAGCCGGTGATTTTGCCTTCGTCGGAGCCTTGGATTAGCAATAGCAATTGACTTTCATCAATATATTGCGCAATAGATTGCGCAATATATTGATGAAAGGACGACTCAAGTGTCTCAGCAGTTTCTCGATACGGAAGCCGCGTTCGCTTTGCGCGCAAAACAATTGGCAGAACGATTGTATGATCAAATGGCCGACGCATTGCCTGAAAAGGGATTGAGGATCGCCAGTAAAACAATGGGGATCGTACAACTACTGTATTCGGAGGGATCGAAATCACAGGCGGATATCGCAGGCCGTCTAAGGTATTCCCATCAACTGACAGCGCAACGACTCGCCTGGCTGTATGAGCATGAGTTTGCCGTCTCCGTACCAGATGAAAACGATGCGCGACGTCGCATAATTCAGTTGACCGCGTCCGGACTGAGCGAAGGCAAGAAGTTGCAGTCTTTTCTTCCGGAGTTAACGGCCGCTTATGAGGCATTATTCACAGAGATTGGCATCAATCTCGATGCTGCGATCCAAAAAGCAGATCAAGCGCTCGATAATAATCCGCTAAAAGACCGAATGGCGAACTCTCCTGGAGCCAAACGCCGTGTGAAATAGACGCAGCGTTCCGATCTCAATTAGGTTTTGGCTCAAAACCATCGGTTCACAGAATTAATCATTAGAAGAAACGAAAAAGATGACACACCCAAAACGCACACATATATTTTTGGAAATCACGGCTTTCTTGATATTGCTCCACCTCATTCGGCTTGGTTTCGACCAAATCAGTTGGCGGTTTGCCGGCCCTCTGACATTAGCCGTAGTGCTTATCGTTGTGGTGGCGTATCTGCGCCACCGTAATATCAGTCTTTCTAAAATTGGCTTGGTCCCAGTGCGTTGGCCTAAAGGCGTCCTATTGATATTGCCTCAGACGATTCTTGCCTTTGTTGTGATCTTAACCTCTGGTATCGGCATCGCTTTACTGGGCGAAGCCTTGAACATAGGTATATTCACTGCTGAACAACCTGACCCGCAACTCAGATGGGGAAAGCTAGAAGGCAATACGCCGTTGTTCCTGTTCTGGCTTGCCATTTTATGGTTCGCGGGCCCTGCTGAAGAATTGGTGTTCAGGGGGTATATGATTTCTCGATTGCGGGATGTTCTTGGCAACTCTGCTGTCGCCATTGTGGTCAGTATTGTCCTCCCGGCACTGATTTTCGGCCTTGGCCATGTATATTATCTAGGCTGGCGAGGCCTGTTTGTGACCGGTATGATTGGTGTGACACTTGGTGTGTTGTTTCTTGTTTATCGCAGAAATATTTGGCCGCTAATGATTGCACACGCGGCGGTCAATAGCTTGGTGTTTACGGCCCAGTATCTTGGAACGGATTTTTAGAGAGCTTTGTCGGGCGAAGGCTTGATACAAGTCCACGAACAGCGCCAACGAAAGCTTCAAACTCATCCATGTGCAACTTGTTGAGCGACCGACTTAGGGCGTTTTAAGCCGCTCACCATTCTTCTTGTGAACGGCAAAAAATGGGCCAAACACGGTCAATCGCCACTCTTTGCGAGCGTCCTTTCCTCCCCCATATCGGTCGTTTGGCAGGCAACCCTCTCGCTAGTGTCAAGAGCGCCAAGCTCTTCGTGGGGACCCGAGGGGCGTGACCCGATCCCGCGCGGCCTACTCCATGCGGTTGCGGTCACGGAAGGTGACGATCTGCTGTTTGTCCTCGCCCACATGCTCACGCATGGTCGCGTGCAGATCGATCAGATGGAAACGGTTCCACTCGCGCGGTTCAAGCACGCTTAAGGTGTCTGCCGTCGCCCGGCCCATGATTACAGCATAAGCGCCAATCGTGAAGACAAGACTCGCCGCGACAATCCACGGCGGGTTGACCAGGGTCGGTGCTGTCAGTTTCACAGCGACAGCCGCCCCGAGACCAATCAGTAGGCAGATAATGACCCCGCCAAACGCATAGAGCACCGTGTTGCGTCGAATTTGATAAACCGCATTTCGAACGCAGGTCTCACAGAAATAAAGCCGCATGGCGAGCCAGTGATACGCAGTTGTCCAGGTGCCCGCCTCTTCTTTCAGGTCATCCATTTCATGCATGCGCTTGGTGCGTTCAACACTCATGGCCCGGCGTTTGGCGACCTGAAACTTCTGATTGATCCGGCTGAACTTCGACGTCACGTAATTGTCGAGACCCAGAAGGTTCTGTTGCTGCGTAATCTTGTATGGCCAGTGATATAAAATCAGCATCGCAACGAAACCAACGACCACGGCTGCCACAAGCGGCAAGGCTAAGCGCACCTGCTCATTGATGCTCGCTGCGCCCGGAACATAAACAACGAGGCTTTCGCCCAGAATCGCCAAAGCCAAACAAATCGCCAGAAAGGCCGGCGTGAACACCAGATATAAACGCGCCGTGTTGCTGTTCAGGGAACGCCGGAATTTCCGCATAATATCGAGAAAGTTCGCGTCGGTCCCACCATTTTGTCGGCCCAGAACCACGCCAAGATAGTCCTGCTCGACTTCCTCATAGAATTGGTCGGCTCGCGGAAAAAGAGGAAAGCCGTACGTGTAAAAAGTATCCGCCTGGGCAACATATTCCCGCGCCTCTTCGATCATCAGGTCCGAGGCTACCCGTTCGACCAGCGAGGGACGTTCCAGTCGGGTGAACAAAAAACCCCGGGAGGCGTGTTGGGAAAAAGTGGGATCATCTTCCGGACCGGCCGCATCGGCGTCTGGGTCCTTGTCAGGTTTTCGTTTTTCCTCCGGAGGCGTCTCTTTGATCCGCTGAGCGACAGCCCCGGCGCTTGTCTTGCGGACGGTCCGCCCGCCGACACCAAATATGAAACGGAGGATCCGCCGAAACGGAGCCAACAAAATTTTGAGCAAAAACCTGACTGGGTTCAATAGCCTCTCCCTCATTCGATTGTTTCTGATATGCCGTGGAAATGGGGATGGACCCTGTACAGATCAAGGCAGACTGGTCCGCGACGGAGAAGATTCTCTGTGAAACGTTTATGACACTTTTCTGCGGTGCGTCAGTCGCGCAGTGTTGCCATAGACGCTTGTGATGCATCGATCTCACCAATGAGATGGCGCGCTTTAGCTTTCAGCTCTTCATCAGCACCGGGATGATTTGCAACCTGCACGGCGTATTTGCGCGCAATCGCTTGATCGACCTCGACACCATCCCCTTCGTTGTTCGCGACTGCAAAAAAGAACATGCCTTCCGGCTCGCGCTCTTGTGCAGCTTTTTCGAACCACTCAACTGCAGTTCCCTGTCCATCTCCGCGGTGTGCCAATAGCCCAAGGGCGGTGTAAGCTGGGGCATAGTCTTTGTCCGCAGCCATGAGGAGATACTTCAGCGCCTTGTCGGGATCGCGGCTGCCCAAAACACCGGCATCGTGCAATTTGGCCAGTTGGTAGGCAGACATGGCATGTCCATTGTTGGCGGCCCGCTTGAAATAGATTGACGCGAGCTGATCGTCTTGGGGCTTTCCGGTTCCGTTCAGGTAAGCAAACCCGATCGCAAAAATTGCTTCCGTTTCATTCTCCGATGCAGCCGCATCGAAGAGCGCCATGGCTTTCACAAGATCCTGCTTCGTTCCCAGGCCATCAGCATACAGCGCACCAAGGCGCGACTTGGCGCGCGGGTCCTGATAGTCCGCGCCCTTTTCAAACCATTTGAACGCTTCACCGAAGTCCTGTTCCACGGCCATGCCTTTGAGGTACATGTCCCCTAGCGCCAACATGGCGTCAGTGTTCGCTTGGGCAGCGGCAGCCTTGTACAAACGGAAAGCACGTCCAAGACTTTGCGACGTACCCAGACCTTTTTCCAGAAGATAGCCAGCGAGATGCTGGGCATCCGCATGCCCCCTTTCAGCCATGGGTTCGGCAAGACGGAACGCCCTGTCGAACTCTTTAGCCACTAAGGCGTCATAGGCTTGCTTGATGACGGCAGCCGGGCTTCGCGAACTGTCGCCGAGAATACCGGGAAGCTGCGCGCCGCTCTGTCCCGTGGCAAGCGCATTTGCATCAGCAATGACAGAGTTCGTGGATTTTGGCGGAGTAATGCGGAACTCATCGCTATCGGTTAACACTGATGTATCGGCAAACGAAGCATCGGTTTGGTTGCCGGCCTCGTTTCCACCGGCGTCTTTCTCTCGCGCACGGTCCGTCGAAGTGCGATCGCCGGTCGTAGCACGATTACCCTCGGCAACAGATGCGGTCCGGTCGGTTCCAAGCGGCGTGACGGACCCGAACTGGTTCTGAGACGGAACATGGGCTGGGGAGAAGGCAATGATAGCTGTAAACAGCGTCAGTCCAATAAAGAGACACCACCGAATGGTTACCGACGTCATGGGACTACCCTTGTCTCTAAGCGGGATAATCTTATCCCGCGACGCTCAAGGGGCAATAAGCATTATCCGTGCCGACTTAAGTGCCTGGCAAACTTTGCCGACGCTGCGCCCGGTCCATCGGGGTCGTGCCACACCCCTGCGGATACAGCGAGAAAATCCGCCCCCGCCTCAATCAGAGGTTCGCAGTTTTCCGGCGTGATCCCCCCGATAGCGACACACGGGACGGTGGTGGCGTAGGACCACCATCGCAGAAGATCCACGCTTGCCCGGGTCGATGCTTCTTTCGTGGAGGTGGAAAAGAACGCCCCGAAGGCCACATAATCCGCCCCCGCTTCACCTGCCTCAAGAGCCAGATGGCGAGAGTCATGGCAGGTAACCCCAACGGTCGCGTCGTCACCGAGCAACGCGCGTGCCGCTTCGTAAGGCGTATCTTCCTGACCAATATGGACCCCATGGGCGCCAGCTGCCTTCGCCAGATCCGGGCGATCGTTCACGAGAACGGCAATTTCCCGCGGGGCACCTTCGGCGATGAGGGCGCGGGTGACGTCAAGCACATGGCTGTCTGTCGCAGCCGGTCCTTTTAGTCGGACTTGGATGCAGGCAATGGGGCCCGCCTCGCACGCGGCGCGAAAAGCCGTCAGAAACTCGTCAAGATCGGAGATTTCCGGCGGAGTGATAAGATAAAGCTGGCAAGCCGTCATGGCCTGTCGCCTTATCGCGGCATCGGAAGACTGTCCAGACCAACTCTTGTAAGTGGGCCACCCGGTGACGCCACTGCTTGTTTGGGTCTTGACTTACCTGCGACCCTGCTGGCTTACGACCCTACCGGCGCAAGTCCGTCGTCACCATAGCCCGTTTCCGGCGACGGTGTGGGCTTTAACAGATTGTCTTTCACAGATTGCGGGATCCCATTGTAGACCGTCGGCTCGATGAGGTTCAGTTGCGCCCGTGCATCCTCAAGGGGCAGCGGCATCAGAGGGACCAGATCGGTTCCTGCAATAAACCTCGCTTGCCGACCCATCTCAGCCGCCTGGCGAACCGATGCGATGATCGGGCTTTTCCAAGCCTCCCGCTTTTGGGCGAGCACACCAATCGCAATGATTAATTTGAACCCGGGACTGTGGTGCTGTTGGTCGGTAAAGGCCAAATTGCAGATCTCACCGAGCGCGTCGCGCCCGTACCCGGTAAGCACATGAATAACGTCATGGATAACGCTATTATGGAGGAACAGGCGTTGATACTCCGGGAACTGAGTGTCCGCCTCAAGATCAAAGCCTGCATCTCTCGCTGACGCCAACAGGCCTTGAGGGGTAAGATCCTGGCCCACCATGAAGTCGTAATAGGCCCGCCCAAAGCTCCCCTCCGGCATCGTAGCGAGCCATTCACGGTTTGAGAGAATGTTCTCCATTTTGATCGGTTCTTTGACGACTTTTGCGCCATAAACCGTGCCCACGAATTTGCGGAACTGGTTGTGGCCCGCCTTGCCCGCAAGGTCAGCAATCGCCCTGAAAACGAGGCTGGTATCTTCCTTGTTCCGGATGAGCCGCAAGACAGACACCAGGGCGCTAATTGGGCGTACCCGCGGGGCCGGTGGGGCAGCAAACCCGTTGATCCAGACGAACTCTTTTTCCGGGACATGGTCATTGAGTGTGCGGGCGCCCATGAAGTCACTCTCCTGCAGGCTTGAAGGTTTGGATAATGTTACACTCACCAGTTTACTTACCGTAAACGTGGGAGGTAAGCGACATTTAGTCAAGCCAAAACGACCCATGCAAAGTGCTGAAAATGCCAAGCCTGCAGAGACTAGTCCTGAGGTTTCTCAGCTTTTTTGGAGAGCCAGTCACTGAAGAGTTCCGACGTAACGGCAATGGTTCCCGGCAGTAACACGAGTATCCTGATCCAACCGGAACCAGTTCGGTCTGGGTTAATGACGCCGGTTTGCTCAAGGACACCGATCAATAGAGCCGCTGAGATCACGACCCCGGCACCGGCAATCCCCGCCCGAAGCTTTCCCGCGTGGCGATCTGCAAACCCCTCACCTTTTCGCCGACACCACGCCGTCAGGAGAACGATGGCGAGCGGCAAAAACACAATGGCAGCGAGGACCGCCCAAATCCGCTCTGGCTGAAGGATCGCGAGCACAAGGCCAAGGCTGAAAACCACGCCAATCACGCCGGCAACGAGCCGTGTCATTATTTGTCGATTTGGTTTCATCATGTTGCCCGCATTTTCGTTCCTCATATGATCAACGAAATCATACTTTCCAGTGGCAACGCGCAGAAGCGACCTGAAAGAAACCTGGGCAATGCAATTCTTGAAACGGCTAAGGGACCCGATCCGTGAAGGAAAAATCACGTCTTCGGTCCGTATTTGGCAGTCGCCAAGGGTCAAAGTGGGTGGAAGATACCCCCTCGCACCTGGTTTTATTCACGTGACGTCAATCCGACAAATAAATCTGGAGAACGTAACGCCAGCCATGGCAAAGGCATCTGGTTTCGAAGGTACTGTCGATCTCTTGCGAACCGCAAAGCACGGTTCCGGTCGAAATGTTTACTTCATCGAGTTTGAGTACTCGAAAGAGTGAGACATGAGGGCGCTTCTTGATGCATCACTCCGGAGTCACGCCTTACTCAGCCCCACTCATGCCCATCGTGAAAGACCGCTCAGGCACGAAACCTGACCGACGTAATTTGCGCGTTTAAGCTGCCGTTTCCAATGAAGACTTCCAATCTCCAAGTTGAGCCAACCCGTTCATCCGGGCGCGATGTGCGAACGCGGCCTGAGCGGTCGGCACGTTCCCGGTCTCTCCACTCCATGCTTTTAAAGGTGACGCTTGAAGTGCCCGGCCATAGGAGAAAGACAGTGCCCACGGCATTTGATCTTTGTACCCCGCATTCATGGCATTGAGGTGCGCGGTCGCTTCCTCATCAGATTGGCCACCGGATAGGAAGACGATCCCGGGCAACGCCGTCGGCACCGTGCGGCGGAAACAATTGACGGTTCGTTCGGCAACCTCTGCTACACTTGCCTGATCCGGGGACTTCTTGCCGGAAATCACCATGTTCGGCTTCAGGATGGTGCCTTCAAGGGCGACGTCTTGAGCGAACAGCTCGTCGAAGAGCGCCTTCAGCGTGAATTCGGTAACTTCGTAGCACCGGTCGATATCGTGATCGCCGTCCATGAGCACTTCCGGCTCGACGATGGGGACAATGTTTGCTTCCTGACAAAGGGCTGCATAGCGTGCAAGTGCATGCACATTTGTTGAAATGCAGTACCCGGATGGCATGCTTTCGTCGCCACCGCGACCGATATCGATGACGGCCCGCCATTTCGCAAACCGCGCCCCGAGCTCATGATATTCCGCGAGACGCTCGCGCAAGCCGTCGAGACCTTCGGTGATTTTTTCGCCTTCTGCGCCAGCAAGGTCCTTTGCCCCCTTGTCGACCTTAATGCCCGGGATCGAGCCGGCATCTTCGATCAACTTAACAAGCGGCGTGCCGTCAGCAGCTTTCTGGCGGATTGTCTCGTCAAAAAGAATGACACCAGAGATATGGTCCTGCATCGCCGCCTCGGTACGGAAAAGCATCTCCCGATAGTCCCGGCGATTATCTTCTGTTGAGTCGACGCCGATTGAGTCAAACCGCTTCTTGATTGTGCCGCTGGATTCATCCGCAGCAAGAATGCCTTTGCCCGGAGCAACCATGGCGAGGGCAATCTTATTGAGTTCCTCAAGGTTCATCATTTCTTATTCTCCCGTCCCGAATTCGAAAGCAAAAATCAGTCCACCGATAGCACTTCAACGCCTGGAAGGGTCTTGCCTTCTAGCCACTCCAGGAACGCACCTCCCGCTGTAGACACATAAGTGAAGTCATCGGCGACTTTTGCGTGGTTGAGCGCAGCGACCGTGTCACCGCCGCCCGCGACCGCCGTTAACGCGCCGTCTTTGACAAGCTTTGCAGCAAACCTTGCCGCTTCAACAGTCGCTGTATCGAAAGGTGCGATTTCGAAAGCGCCCAGTGGGCCATTCCAGACCAATGTCTTGGCGCGGGAGATCCGCTCGGCAATCAGGTCAACGCTATCCGGCCCAAGGTCAAGGATCATATCGTCCGCACCAACACGGTCGATTGCAACCACGTGATGGTCCGCATGGGCCTTGAACTCTTTCGCGACGACACCGTCAACGGGTAGGACGATCTCGCAGCCTTTTGCTACGGCCTGAGCCATGATCTCCCTGGCGGTATCAGCAAGGTCCGGTTCGCAGAGGGACTTCCCAACGGAAATGCCTTTGGCATAAAGAAATGTATTTGCCATGCCGCCGCCGACTACAAGGATGTTAGCCCTGCCAACAAGGTTCAAGAGCAATTCGATCTTTGTAGAGACTTTCGCGCCACCTACAACGCAAAGCATGGGCCTTGTCGGATTGGCCAGAGCAGCAGCCAGATAATCCAGCTCCCGCTCCATGGCTTTGCCCGCTACTGCGGGGATAAATTCAGCAACGCCAACGGTAGAAGCGTGAGCACGGTGAGCGGCAGAAAAAGCATCGCTCACAAACACATCACCGGAGGCCGCTAGCGCCTTGGCAAACTCTGGGTCGTTTTTTTCCTCGCCTGCGTGGAACCGGGTGTTTTCCAACAGGCCCACATCCCCGGGCGAGAGCGCATCGACCATGGCAGCCGCCGATGGACCAATACAATCCTCCGCCAACGGAACAGGTGCGCCGATCAATCGGCCAAGCTCCGCTGCCACAGGCGCAAGGCTGAATTCTGCAACCTGCTCACCCTTCGGACGCCCCATATGGGACATCAGGACAGTCTTCGCCCCTTTTTCCTGGAGGGCTTTGATGGTGGGGAGTGATCGTTCGATCCGCGTTGCATCGCTGACCGCCCCGTCTGCCATGGGGACGTTGTAATCGACCCGCACAAGCGCCCGCTTGCCGTCGAAATCGGTTTCGGCAAGTGATTGATAGCGCGCCATCGCAGCGATTATTCCTTCTACCTAAGGCGCCCGGACTGGGCCCCGAATGTTAGACACACCCCGCACTGCGAGATGAACAGCTAATTGCCTCAATGGGCAAGAAAACTTAAAGGCAACGCACGAAAGACGTTGGCGTGGCGTCCTCAATGGACATTGCAAGCGTATCGCCTGAAACCGTCAGATTACGGACTTCGGTGTATTCAACGCCTTCGCCTTCGCAGATAGCCTCGATTGACCAATTGTTAGGTCCCGTCTCATCGATGAACCCAATCCGACAGACGTTTTCAAGACCGATCATCTCACCTTCGGTAATGGCGATCGGCGCAGGATCCGCGGTTCCAGGAGGGGTTTCACACCAAGCGGGGTCGGCCGACCAGATGCCCACATACGCTGGTGCATTAGAGGCTTCGATCGGCTCAACCTCCTCGCCCGCCGCCATGCCGGCTTCATCTATCGTCACCGGTTCAACTTCTTCCGGTTCTGGGGCGACGGTCGCTTCTTCTTGGCCGCAGCTGACAAGCAGAAACCCAAGGCCCGAGAAAAGCGCAAACTGTCCGCCGCGGCGAATTTTCAATTGTCCAGTCAACGAAACCATACTCTCCTCCTGTATGTTCGATCCTGTCACGCAAAAGACGTCAGACATTTCCGCCTTTTTTCAGAGGCTGGGCGAACCAGTTAGAGGTTGCAACCCACCCTTCCATGAATACTCGGTGACCTTCCCTTTTCCGTCGGCCCCTTCGGAAAAAGGCAGTTACCTTGCCCGTTTATGGCCTTTCATCTTTATGGCCTGTCATCTTTATGGGCCGCAATCCGTGACCCTTCAGTTAAAGATGCGCGGCCATCGCCAACGCCGTATCGCTCATGCGTGTAGAGAAGCCCCATTCATTGTCATACCAGGAAAGAACGCGGACCAGCTTACCTTCCAGGATCTGGGTCTGCTTCAGCGCAAAAGTCGATGAATGCGCGTCGTGGTTGAAGTCAGCAGAAACAAGCGGCTTTTCCGTTGCCCCGAGAATGCCTTTCATGGGCCCGTTGGCCGCTTCCACGATCGCACCGTTGACTTCCTCAACGCTTGTGTCTCGTTTCGGAGTGAAGACGAGATCCACCACTGAAACATTTGGCGTCGGTACGCGGATCGCAGACCCGTCGAGTTTGCCGGCAAGCTCTGGTAAGACCAGTCCCACGGCCTTTGCAGCACCCGTCGAGGTTGGGATCATGGACGTCGCCGCCGCCCGCGCGCGATAAAGATCTTTGTGCATTGTATCGAGGGTCGGCTGATCCCCGGTATAAGCGTGGATCGTTGTCATATATCCGCGCTCGATCCCGACCGTGTCGTTCAGGACTTTCGCCATGGGTGCCAGGCAATTGGTCGTGCACGATGCATTGGAGACGATCACATCCTCTTTGGTGAGTTCGTCGTGGTTAACGCCAAAGACAATCGTCTTGTCGGCATCTTTACCCGGCGCAGAAATGAGCACCCGCTTAGCACCGCCCGCCAGATGCTGGGCAGCTTGTTCCTTCGCCGTGAAGATACCCGTACACTCAAGGACGATATCCACCCCTAGATCGCCCCATGGCAGTTTTGACGGGTCCCGTTCAGCAAAGACTTTCATTGGGCCCATGCCCGCATCAATCGTGTCTTCTGTCGTCTTTACCTCGTTTGGAAATCGTCCGTGAACGGAGTCATACTGTAAGAGGTGAGCGTTGGTTTCCACCGGCCCCAGATCATTGATCGCGACAACTTCAATATCGCTGCGGTTGTGCTCTGCCATCGACCGCAAGGTCAGTCGGCCGATCCGGCCAAACCCATTAATCCCGACACGTACTGCCATTTATCTGTCCTCCTACAATAGCGCATGCGCTGCGTCAGTGACGGCAGCGACTGTGATCCCGAAATGGTCAAATAGGTCTGTAGCCGGCGCCGATGCACCGAAACCGGTCATTCCGATGAACTTATCCTGTGGGCGCAGGAAAAGATCCCACCCCTGCTGGACCGCAGCTTCTATGCCGATCCTCGGTGCGTCACCCAGAACCTCAGCCTTATAGGCATCATCTTGCGCCGCGAAATGTTCAAAGCAAGGCGCGGAGACCACCCGTGCACGGATGGCTTCGCACGCAAGGTCCTTTTGTACCTCAAGGGCAAGCCCTATTTCAGACCCGGTGGCAATCAGCACAAGATGAGGATCCGGCGCTTCAGCGAGCACATACGCGCCTTTGGCACAGAGGTTTGCTTCTTCAAAGATAAGCCGCGCGGGCGGCAATGACTGGCGCGTCAAGGCAATCACACTTGGTCGATTGGGATTGGCGAGCGCCAAAGCCCAGCACTCTGCGGTTTCCACCGCATCTGCAGGCCGGTAAACATCAAGGTTCGGTATAACCCGCAGGGCCGCCATGTGCTCAACCGGCTGGTGCGTTGGGCCGTCTTCACCAAGACCAATGGAATCATGGGTCATCACATAGACCGTCCGCACACCCATCAGTGCTGATAGCCTGATCGCAGGTCGGCAATAATCAGAAAAGACCAGGAACGTTCCCCCATACGGGATCACACCACCATGGAGCGTCATGCCATTCATGGCAGCAGCCATGCCGTGTTCGCGGATCCCGTAGTAAAGATACCGACCGCTATAGTCTTCCGCGGTCAATGGCACGAGATCCTTCGTCTTGGTGTTGTTTGAGCCAGTTAGATCAGCTGATCCGCCGAGCGTTGTCGGCACCGCGGCATTAAATGATGCCAGTGCCATTTCCGACGCCTTTCGCGAGGCGACTTTTGGCGGCTCAGCGCTGTACTGTTCTTTGAGCTGACGAAGGGCGCTTTCCAGATTGCTGGTATAATCACCCCTCATGGCCGCTTCGAATTCAGCGCGCTTTTCCGAACCGGCCAGACGATCTGCCCACACCTTGTGAGCCTCTTTCCCTTTGCCGCCAAGAGACCGCCAAGAAGCCAAGATGTTTTCGGGAATTTCGAATGGGCCGTGATCCCACCCCAGCGCCGATCTCGCACCTGCGATTTCGTCCTCTCCTAAAGGTGCGCCGTGGGCGGCAGAGGTACCTTGTTTTTTTGGCGCACCGCGGCCGATGACCGTCTTGCACGCGATGAGCGTCGGCTCATCAGCGGTTTTCGCCTCGGAAATCGCCCGATCGACCGCTTCTACATCGTGGCCGTCGACGGACATGATGTTCCAGCCGGACGATTCAGCGCGCTTGAGCTGATTGGTCGAGTCGCTCAGCGAAACTTTGCCGTCGATCGTGATGCCGTTGTCATCGAACAGAACAATCAGCCGACTGAGCTTGAGGTGACCGGCCAGGGAGAGAGCCTCCTGGCTGATGCCTTCCATCAGGCACCCGTCGCCTGCAATCACATATGTATAGTGACTAACGAGATCAGCGCCGAACTTTGCCGCCAAATGGGCTTCCGCGATTGCCATGCCAACAGCATTGGCAAGCCCCTGCCCCAAAGGCCCGGTGGTCGTCTCGATAATGGGCGCGTGGCCGTACTCTGGGTGGCCCGCCGTCGGGCGTCCCAACTGGCGGAACCCGCGAATATCGTCCAGGGAAATGCCCTCATATCCGAGCAGATAGGACAGCGCATAAATCAGCATCGAGCCATGACCGGCAGACAGAACAAAACGGTCCCGGTCGGGCCAGCGGCTGTCGGATGGGTCAAACTTTAAGTGCCGCGCATAAAGAACGGTTGCCACATCGGCCATTCCCATGGGCATGCCTGGGTGACCGGACTTTGCCGCTTCGACCGCATCCATAGACAGAGCCCGCACCGCATTAGCCATGTCGGCGGCGAGATGCGTGTCAATTTGGTCCGATGTCATTGAAGTTTCCTAAGATATGGGCGGCGTTCAAAGCCTCCAAAATATGATTAGTCCGCGTATGCCGTGGCCGAATTATCCGGTCAAGAGTTGCGTCAATTCTGACCCCACTCTCAGCAGGCCTTTTGGCTGGTTAATGCGGGCCGGTAGTGTCTCAGTTTGAATTCGATGGCAATTTCTCGCCAGAAGCGGACATGCTTTTCAACTAGCTGGAGGTCCGGTTTTAAGCCTCAACGATCATTCCGCTACACTGGTAGGCAAATTCGCTTTGCGGCTTGATACACTTCTTGCAAGATACCTTCATGGAGAAAGTCGAAGATAAAAAAACAAAGCCTTCGGTGCGGAAGCGCGCGGACGCGATAAAGACGTTTCGGTGTAAAAACCTAATTGCGGTTATTGAGAACCCTGAGAACATCCGAAACATCGGAACGGTTATTCGCAACGCCAACGCTTTGGGTGTTGAGAAGGTGTATGTTGTTGATCCATCAAGAGGGCTACCTGACGATTGGCAAGAACTTCGAGAACGCAAATCGATATCAAAGACATCTGTATCTGCTGTGAAATGGACTTTCGTGAAGCGTTTCGACAATACAGACGCGTGTATACAGCACCTTGAAAAACAAGGATTTATATCCGTTGTAACCTCGCCTCACGTGAAAGGAAGAACGAACTTCTTTCTACATGAGGCGGATTTTACGATCCATACAAAGCTTGCAGTGTGGTTCGGAAATGAGGGTCATGGGATCAGCAAAAAAGCAGTCGAGAATAGCGAAATGTGCGTCTCTATACCTATGTTCGGTTTGATCGAAAGCCTCAATCTTGGGACCAGTTCCGGAATAGTGCTCTACGAAGTGACCAAACAGCGGCGTTACTATCAAAGTCAGTATCGTCGTAGCCGCCGAAAAGGGAAACGTACTGAGCCGTTACCCACCGTGATGCCGCGAGAAAACGGATAGAAATAGTGCATTTAAAGGTGTCGCTGACAACACTGTCCATTGGAACCAGCGGCGGCACTGGTCACAATACCAGCCGATCGCATGGCTTCAAATGACTGGCAGCTTCGGGCCAATAGCCGCCCTCCAATTTCAAACTGAGACACTACCTGAGGGCCCGATTGCTGGACAAGAGACGCAACGCAACTCAAGAATTGAAAGGTTGGCCTTACCGGTCCTTAAATTGTGCACTCAGCGCATCTCGCTACGGTTGGTTCAAAGGAAGCACCCATGGCCTCATTGGAAGTTGCCGTCGAAAGCCTGTCCCTGGCGCTAGACGATCTGGAAACCCAGCTGGAACAACAAAAAAGGGACTTTGACGCTCAGGCGACAGGCCTGAATGCCGATCTCACCGACATCCGGGAGCGAGCGGAAAAAGCGCGTCAATTGACACGGACCGCAGCCACCGATCTGGACCAATCCATTCGTGATCTGAAGGCTCTTCTCGATCTAACCGACCCCGCTTCGTAGTGGCTCGGTATTCTTCTCGAGCTTGAGGGATTTTTCTCGAAAGGCATTAAATGGCGCAAGTCGACATCGTATTGAATGGCCGCAGCTATAAAATAACCTGTGAAGACGGGCAGGAAAAACGACTGGAGCGCCTGGCTGTGTATCTCGGCGCCCATGTCTGCGAAATTGCCAAGGACCTCGGCGGCATTGGTGAGGCGCGCCTTCTTCTCTTGTCAGCGCTAACGGTGTGCGACGAGTTATTCGAAGCAAAAGCAGCCTTGAAAGCCAGCGAAGAAAAGCTGAAGGCCCATGATCAACAAGCGCTCGCCGATGCACGCCAGATGATCGATGCGGCAACGGAGCGCGTTCATGCCCTCGCCGATACCTTGGCCGAGCCAGTGCCGACACCGACCCCTGTTGCTGGCCGCCTTGCTGGATAAAAAACGGCAAGGGCCAGATGGCCGCCCTTTCAAATTGTGTTATGCAGAGACCTAGGCGTCGCCTGCGCCTCCCCCCTCCTGACCGGGAAGCACGACACGTGCAGGGCAACGTTCAGTCTGTCCTCTTAATCACTTTGGACATCGCAACACGGGGAGGGGCTTGCGATTTGCCCTTGTGAAGAGAGGTCAATTTTCATGGACGTCAGCGCACCAATCTATCGACTGAAACGACTAGCCCGCAAGCTCGCGAGAACCCGTAAGATACCACTCAATCGAGCACTCGACGAGACTGCCCAACAGGAAGGGTATCGCACCTGGGGCCACCTTTCCCGAGCTGCCAACAAGACCTCTCCTGCCGCTCGCCTTTGGCGGCATTTAGAGAGAGGCGACATGATGATCCTCGGTTCCAGGCCGGGCCATGGCAAAACATCCCTTGCTCTCGATTTACTCGAGCATGCAAACAAGCATGGATGCGCTACGTGGTTCTTTACCCTCGCCGAAAGCGCTGAGGGAACCAGGGACATTTTCGCCAATAGCCATCATGGGCGGGGCCAATCCAGCAGTCCATTCAAAATCGATACCTCAGATAATATCTGCACTGATCATATCATATCGGAACTTGGAGAGCGACCGAGTGATGCTGTTGTCGCAATCGATTATCTTCAGGCACTCGATCAAAGGCGGACGACCGCAAGTCTCGCGCAACAGATCTCTACCCTAAAAGACTATTGCAGAAGGCTCGGCATTCGCGCCGTCGTTATTTCGCAGGTAACCCGCGACTTTGACGCCAGTTCTGAACCAATGCCGTCCTTGAAGGATATCCGCCTACCGAACCCTCTCGACTTGAGCAATTTCTCAAAGGCTTGCTTCATCCATGAGGGACAGATCACCTTAGCAAAGGTGGCCTAAACCACGGTCAGGATATCTGATAGCGGCTTTTTCTTAAGGGCGTGGTGGGGGATTGGTGCCTCTTCCGCGGGTTTTCCCACCACGACCAGAAGGTAGGGTTTTTCCGTCGCCGGACGGTTCAGCTTCTCTGATAGGAACGTCATCGGGTTTGGCGTGTGGGTGAGCGTTGCCAGTCCCGCGTGATGGAGCGCCGCCAAGAGCATGCCACAAGCGATGCCAACGCTTTCGTGGATATAATAATTCTTCTTGTCATCGCCAGCGTCGACGCCGCCACGCCGCTGGGCGAAGACAGCGATCAGCCAAGGCGCAATCTCAAGGAATGGCTTGTTGGCGTCAGTGCCAATGGGGGCAAGGGCATCAAGCCACTCTTCGCCCGCGCGGCCGCTATAAAAAGCGCGTTCTTCTTCTTCCGCCGCTTCGCGGATCGCTTTTTTCACGGCGGCATCGCCAACCGCCACAAAATGCCATGGCTGGTGGTTGGCACCAGAGGGAGCCCTACCAGCCGCGGCAATGCAATTCTCGATCACGTCAACCGGGATGGGGTCCGGGCGATAGTCGCGGACAGTATGCCGCCGCGCCATATCTTCATAGAACGCCGCTGCACGAGCCTGCATCTCATCGGCTGAGCGCTCCGTATAGTGACCAAGGTCACAGAGCGGGGTAAATTCTGCTTGCGTCATTTTTTACTCCCACCGAATAGATCTACCTCAATGTCGTGAGGTTTATAGACCATTGCCTCCCCTTCGGAGACCTCGCCATCCTTGGTCACATGGGAAGAACGCACGATGAGGGTGTCGCCATCAATGGTAATGTCTGCACGGACTTCATCAAACACATCATGCCCGATGACCTTTTCAACGGACATAAATCCGGTATCGGTCAAGGTCATCGTGCCTGTGGTGTGAAAGCCGGCGGTCGTAAAGTAGTGAAAGACGTACTCCTTGCCATTTTCGTCATAGAAGAAAATCGTCTTGCCCCCATAGGAGCCGTTTTCAAGACGGTGCTCGGTTTCAAGGGCTCTGCCGCCTAAAATAAATTGCCACCTAGAAAGATCGACAATTGCTCTGCCGTCGGGCCCTTTGCCTTCGCCTCGGAATGTCTTGCCGGCGAAGGGCTCAAATGGCTTCATGGGCTCATAACCGGTCGCTCCCTGTGCACCCGCAACCTGCGCACCCGCAACGGAAATCTGAGCCAGAACACTGATCAGTATAAGGCTAAAGTGACGAATGGTCATGGTAGTACCTTTCACGGCCGACTCCGAAAAAGAAGCAGCTTCCAAAGCCATTAAAGCTGGAATGGGCACACGGCGAAAGTCCCCACTTCAGCAGCCTTAGAACCAGGTATAATGGCTCCCGTCTGGCACTAACGCCGACCGAACAGCCGCTCAATGTCCGCCAGTTTCAATTCCACATAGGTGGGACGGCCGTGATTGCATTGCCCGGAATGGGGGGTTGCTTCCATCTGCCTGAGCAAGGCGTTCATTTCGCTCGCCTCAAGGCGTCGCCCAGCCCGGACCGACCCGCGGCACGCCATCGACCCGCAAATCTCCTCAAGGCACTCTCTTAACGCGAGGCCTTCGCCGATGGCAGCCAGGTCATCCGCCAGCCTCTTCACGATCGCGGTCACATCGGTTTGCCCCAAGAGGGCCGGCACCTCCCGCACCACAATCGCATCGTCTCCAAAGCGATCCATGACAAGGCCGAGTTCGGCAAACTCCTCAAATCGGGCTACAAGACGGTCGACTTCTGCCGGCTCCAGATTGACAACTTCAGGGATCAAGAGCCCTTGGCGCTCCACCCCTTTTTGGGCGAGCGCCTCCTTCATGCGCTCATAGACGAGGCGCTCATGGGCCGCATGCTGATCAACAATGACAAGACCGTCTTCTGTTTGTGCCACAATATAGGTCTCATGGAGTTGGGCGCGGGCGGCCCCTAAAGGGAACTCGCGGGGATCGCCTGCGCCGATTTGAGGCTCAACCCGAGCAGAAGGGACCAACTCGTCTCCAGACTGAGCCGCGCCAAACCGGTCACCTTGCTCAGACAAACCGCCAGCAAATTGAGCCCCGCTAAAGTCCGTACCTTGATCTGTAGCCGGACTTAAGACTTCGTTGACAGAATTGTTCCTGAATGGATTAGCTGCATTTATGGGGGTCAACCGCGCTTGTGAAGGCTGCGACTGGATCGCCTGCCCTCCAGGTGTCATGCGCCCAAGCGCATAGGCGCTGGTGGTTGTCGATGCCCGATGGCCAGCTTCCGCCAAAGCATGACGCAAGGCGCTCACAATCAGTCCCCGGACAAGACCTGCATCGCGGAAACGCACTTCAGTTTTCGCTGGATGCACGTTTACGTCCACCAGGCTCGGCGGTACCGTCAGGAAGAGCGCGACTGCCGGATGTCGGTCACGAGCCAGAAAATCGGCATACGCTCCGCGAACTGCCCCGACAATGAGCTTATCCCGAACGGGCCGTCCGTTCACAAATAGAAATTGCTTATCGGGCAAGCCACGGTTGAAGGTGGGCAGGCCAGCAAATCCATCAAGCTTCAGCCCTTCCCGCACCGCCTGGATCGGCAGAGCATTGTCTTCAAACTCCCGCCCCATGATATCGCCAAGGCGCGCAAGCCACCCTTCGCGGGTTTCGTCTTTCGCCTGGAAAGAAAAAGTCTTCCGCCCGCCTGAAACCAGCGAAAACGCGATCGACGGATTGGCCATGGCGAGCCGCTTGACGACGTCATTAACCGCGGTCGATTCCGCCTGATCGCTTTTCAGGAACTTCAACCGCGCCGGTGTCGCGTAGAAGAGATCCTTGACCTCAATCCGGGTGCCGTGGCCTGCAAACGCACAAGGACGCGGGCCATCGATCTTCCCCCCGGCAACGGAAATCTCAAACGCGTCCGGGCTGGCCTCAAGGCGCGACGCAATTGTCAACCGCGAGACCGCCCCAATGGACGGGAGCGCCTCGCCGCGGAACCCCAAGGTTGCGATGTTTAACAGATCCACATTGCCATTGCTCTCTGCACGGAGCTTTGAGGTCGCGTGCCGTTCAATGGCAATGGATAGATCATCCCTCCCCATCCCGCAGCCATCATCCGTTACCCGGATCAAGGTCTTGCCACCGGCCGCAGTCTCCAGGGCGACGCGGCTCGCGCCGGCATCGATACTGTTCTCGATCAGTTCTTTGACCACCGCCGCCGGGCGTTCAATGACCTCGCCCGCTGCGATCTGATTGATTGCATGGGCAGGGAGCCGCTCGATGCGGGGGTGAGGGTCAGCGTCGCGACGCGCCGCGGTCAGGTGATTCGCCATGGCCCATTATGCCATGAGCGGCCGTTGCAGAAACCTCGCTGAGTTTTGCGTTTTCCACCGGGGGTCGTGCTTCCCCGCAGAGAGAGACGGAGCGCGAGAAGTAGAGGAAGAGCTGGGAAACCAGCAAACTCGAGGTTAAGGTCCTTAAAAGATACCCGGCAGGCCGAGGGCTTTGTCTTTTTTGATCTCGACCTGGCCTTCTTCACCGGTGACGGATTTGATTGCCCGTTGGCGCGCTTCCAGCCAGGCTTCCGGGTCATCAACCCGAAGCGGCGCAGCGGAATCGTCTACTTCATCACCGAAGAATTCCCAGAACATGAGCTGGTTCGCGAGGCTGCGGTCTTTATTCGCGCGGCCGCCGTTTTCCGCCGCAAGAATAGACCGGATGTTTTGATCAGCGGCGAGCGCGCCTGCTTTTTGCAACAAGGCTTGCTCACCAAAGCTTGGCGGCGCCGCTTCGGCGTCACCAATCAGAACTTGTTGTGCGCGGTCGGACGCGGAAAGCTCCTGGGGCCGTGTCTCGCCCGGACGCGGCGGCTGAAGCGCATAATCCGGCGGCACAACCAGCGGGGCTTTCGTCGCGATGGCGAACTCATCGGGCGGGTTTTTGCCGTTGCCGAGGGCCTTGCCAACGCCAGCACAACCGCCGAGGGATGAGGCTAGAAGACCTGCCAAAAGAACGGCAAGAGCGCGATTTTGGGGGGAACGCATCATGAGTGGTCAAACTCCAACTTTATAAGAATTGTTATAAGCCCGACGCATCGCAATCGCAAAGGGGAATTGGCGTGGAAAGTGGGCGGACACGTTGTTCTGTTTGGTTTTCACGTGTGCGGCTGATCTGATGCCGACGAAGCGACAGGACCGGCTTTGGTTGTAGGGCCCATGTTCTCAGGGACAACAGCCGCGAGTTTCGCCTCCCGAGCCTCGCGCCACGCATCGAATAACAAGAGGGCCACCCCGATATTGATGGCGACGTCGGCGATGTTGAAGACCCAGGGGAAATAAGCCCCTGAAAAATCGAGAAAATCGACGACGTACCCGAGTGTCACCCGGTCGTAGAGATTGCCGAGCGCCCCGCCAATGATGAAAGCGATCGCGACTGCGGAGACCGGCCGCACAAGACGGCCGAGCCAAATGATCAGACCGATCACAACGCCGAACGAGACAATAGTCAGAAAGGTACGCCCCGCCGCGCCACCTGCGAGCATGCCGAAGCTGGCTCCACGGTTTTGCACATAAGTCAGATCGAAGATGGGGGACAAGGCGATTTGCCGACACATATCGCTCGGTGACTTAGCACAGGGCCTTATCTGTTCGGGTAATTCCAATCCATATACGATCCAGTTTTTGGACCCTTGGTCGAGAGCCACCACCAGGAGCGCTCCGAGAAGCACTGGCCAAAACAGCCGATTGGCCCGGACTGCTCGGCCCCAATCCTTGATTTCAGCCAGCACTTTTTCCATTAGCCAGCGCCCTCCCCAGCACTCTCTAACCCAGCACCTTCTAACCCAGCACCTTCTAACGAGGAGACAACCTCAAAGCATCGGAAGCAAAGGTCCGGCGCTTTTTCGTTTGTGCCCACGTCTTCCAGATAGCGCCAACAGCGCTCGCATTTTTTGGCGTCGGCTTTGCCAGACACGACCGCAATGCCAGCCACGTCGTCAAGCCGGAAAGCGTTCTCCGGCCCCACCGCTTTTTCGATTGTCGCGCCTGAGGTAATGAAGAATTCAGGCATGTTGATCGTACCCAGAAGATCAGCAAGGGCCTCATCTTCCACATAAAGGGTTGGAGAGGCCTCAAGGCTTGCCCCGATCCGTTTTTCCCGGCGCTCGATTTCCAGGGCGCCGGTTACGACGCGCCGCACATGGCGCAGTTTGTCCCAACGATCCGCAAGTGTCTCATCCCGCCAGCTATCAGGGGTCTGCGGGAATTGGCGCAGATGAACGGACCCGGTATCTGCTCCGTTATGACACCGCCAGGCTTCTTCCATGGTGAAGACACAAATGGGCGCGAGCCACGCGGTCAAACGCTCGAAGCAGGCGTGCATCACCGTACGCGCTGCTCGGCGCGTCATAGAGTCTGGTCCATCGCAGTAAAGGGAGTCCTTGCGGATATCGAGATAGAACGCAGACAGATCAAGAGAGCAAAACTCGATAATCCGGCGCCACACGCGTTTGAAGTCGAACGCGTCATACCCTTCACGGACCACCTGATCGAGCTCGGTCAAGCGGTGAAGCATATAGCGCTCAAGCTCCGGCATTTCATCTGCAGGCAGCGCTTCCTTTTTTGTCTCAAAACCACCAAGGGCTCCGAGCAGATAGCGGATTGTATTGCGCAGCTTACGGTAGGCATCGACCGCGGAGTCAATGATTTCCTTCCCGATACGGAGATCTTCGGTATAGTCGGCAGAGGCCGCCCACACGCGGATGATCTCCGCCCCATAGGATTTAATCACTTCGTCAGGCGCGACCACATTGCCGAGGGACTTTGACATTTTGCGTCCCTGGTCATCGACCACAAACCCATTGGTGATGATGTGGTTGTAAGGTGCGCGTCCGCGCGTCCCGCAGCTTTCAAGCAGCGAGGATTGGAACCAGCCGCGGTGCTGGTCTGAGCCTTCCGCGTAGACATCCGCTGGCCAGGTGAGATCGTCCCGGTCTTCCAGTACGAATGCGTGGGTCGAGCCGGAATCAAACCAGACGTCCAGGATGTCTTCGATTTTCTCATAGTCATCAGCATTATAGGCCGTCCCCAGAAACTCCTGGAACGACATATCAAACCAGGCATCGGCACCGTGTTCGCGTACCGCGGCCATGATCCGCTCGTCGACATCTTGGTCCTGAAGGATCTTTCCGGTTTCCTTGTGCACAAAGATCGTCAGCGGCACGCCCCAGGCACGCTGGCGCGAGATCAGCCAGTCCGGGCGCCCTTCCACCATGGTGCGAATCCGGTTGCGCCCCTGTTCCGGTGTAAACCCGGTGGCATCGATCGCGGCGAGCGCATTTTCACGCAGGGTCTTGCCGTTCGCCGTGGCCCTGTCCAGAGCAATGAACCATTGCGGCGTATTCCGGAAGATGACAGGCGCTTTCGACCGCCATGAATGGGGATAGGAGTGGGTGAGCCGCCCGCGCGCGAGCAAGCCCCCATGGGCGATCAGCTGTTCAATGACGGCCTTGTTCGCGCTGCCATCCTTGCCCTTCTTTTTGCCTTCGATCACCAGCACCTGTTCACCGGTAAAGCCCGGGGCTTCATCTGTGTAGGCACCAAACTCATCGACCGTATGAGGAATGTCGGCCTGCGTCCCGAAGGCAGATACCCAGGCGATGTAGTCTTCCGCGCCATGGCTCGGGGCTGTGTGCACAAATCCCGTCCCCGCCTCATCGGTGACGTGATCACCAGCCAACAACGGCACATCAAACTCATATCCACCGCCAAACCCTTTTAAGGGATGCTGGCACTTTACTGCTTCAAGGGCCTCGGAAGAAACCGTGTCGACCCGCTTCCATTCCGCGATGAGACCTGCTTCACGTACGCTTTCAGCGAGCGCGTCCGCAACGATCAACTTGTCGCCAGGCTTGGACCAGGGCTCAAAATCCAGATCGCCTTTCATTTCAGTGACCTCGAAGAGACCATAAGAGAGGCGAGGACCATAACAGATCGCCCGGTTCCCGGGGATCGTCCACGGCGTCGTTGTCCAGATGACAACCGACGTGCCCTGAAGATCTTCAGGGCCTGCTGATACCGGAAATTTCACCCAGATCGTCGTCGACTGATGATCGTGGTATTCAATCTCAGCTTCGGCGAGCGCCGTCTGTTCAACGGGTGACCACATCACCGGTTTGGAGCCGCGATAAAGCAGGCCAAGGTCGCGGAACTTCAAAAGCTCAGCGGCGATCGTTGCTTCGGCTTTGAACGCCATTGTGGTGTAGGGATTATCCCAGTCCCCCGCCCCACCGAGGCGCTTGAACTCTTCGCACTGGATGTCGAGCCATTTCTGGGCGTACTCCCGGCACGCACCGCGAAACTCCGATGACGGAATATCGCGCTTTGCGCGGCCTTTCCCGCGGAACTCTTCTTCTACCCGCCATTCAATGGGCAAACCGTGACAGTCCCAGCCGGGGACATAATTTGCATTGAAGCCGGTCATCTGCCGCGAACGGACGACCATGTCTTTCAGGATCTTGGTCAGGGCGGTGCCCACATGGATGTGGTTGTTCGCATATGGCGGGCCGTCGTGAAGGACGAAAGGGGGTCGGTCCTTGGCGTCCTCGCGCAGCAGATTATAGATATCGATCTCTTCCCACCATTTCAGCAATTCCGGCTCGCGCTTAGGCAGGCCGGCACGCATGGGGAAGTCCGTTTCCGGCAGGAAAAGGGTGGATCGGTAATCGCGCCCTTCTGGCGCTGTGGCATCTGGGGTCGTCGATGCATCTGGCATCGGAAAATCTCGCTTCTGATCAATTATGGTGCTTGCGTGCCGCGCTCTGACGGGTCGTCTTGTTCAGGATGTCAGGTTTTGACGGTACGCGGCGGAAAAGGCAAACCCGGAACCGCCTTTCCGCCCTTACATGCGGTCAGGTCGGGCCGGGCCCGTAATTCGCCGAATTATCAAGGGCAACGTATGCGCCACCCCGCCGTTCGCCGCTGTTTGTGAAGCCGCCTGTGTCATGACGTCGTCATACCACGACGAAAGGCCGCGTCCAGTCTTTCACCACATAAATGAGACCAGAGCCAGAGAACCGCGCCTAAGCGATTTCCAAGAAGGCAATCCCGGCGTCATCCGCCTCACAGATCATGACGCGTCTCCAGGTTTCCCCGCGCGGGTTCTGTGCCGTGAAGACTGCGGTCAGGCGATAAGTCCCGCCCTCAAGGCGTTCAACTTTCGTTGGCTCACCGGGCATGGCGATCTGCATACCGCCGGCTCCCACCGCACCTCGCGTCTCGGCAGCACACTCGCGATAAGACGCAGACGGGTAAGATGCCGTCACAACACCCGGCCGCACAGCCCCGCGATCAAAATCGTCACCTTGAACTGCACCCTGATCGGGCCCGCGGTCGGCGTTGCCACCAAGCAAGCCGAAATCATCGTCGCTTTCCCTTTGGCCATTTGCACCAGGATCGTTGAAACCCTCGTCGTAGCCCTGGTTCCTGTCACGCAAATCGTCTCCATCCGGGGTCAGACGTTCCGGCGCACGTTCGGCGAAACGGTCGTCACGCTGATAATAGTATTCGTCATCCCAAGGTCCGCGCCGACGCACATCATCACGAACATAACGCCTGTCATCGTATCGATCCCGCGCATAGCGATCTTCAAGCGCCCGATCGATCAAGATTGCACCGCCAATAATCCCCGTCGCGATCAGCGCCACTTCGCCGCCGGAAAGACCACGCCGGTGATAGTAGCCGCGGCCGAAATACCGCGGACCGCGATAGCGCCGGCCGTAGTAACCGCGGCCTCTGAAATGACGGGGGCCATAATATCCGCCACCGCGGAAGTAACGACCACGATACCGCGGGCCATAATAACGGGAACCATAGTAACGGGGCCCATAAAATCGGCGATTTCCGTGAAAACGCCCTCGATGGTAGCGAGCACCGTAGTAGCCGCCATTGGCGCTCACAGCGATGGTTGCGCCGCTCGCATATCGGGCATCGTTCGCCGACGCCTTTCCGCTTATCGCCAGTGCTGCCCCTGCCGCCAAAATCGCAACAAGACCGAATGAGATCTTTCTGAAATAATCTGTGACGCTGGCGGACATGGCAAAACTCCTTACACGACTGTAATCTTGTCCCATGCCGAATTCATCGAAAAATTCAGGCATAAGCTGTGGGCCAAGCGTTGTGGTTAAGGATTTATGCTGTTTTTGGCGACTTTATGGCAGCACGCCTCTGCGCGCCGACTTTGATCGACGATTTCACTGGCTTGTGAAGTGGGAGCGAAACGCGGCTACATGGTTGGCAAAGCGCCCTTGAAGGAGACACGGCCTTGAAGAACCAGGGCCGTGGCTGAGCAAAGGGCTGAGCAAAGGATTGTTGGAGTGAGACCGTTGCGTCTTTTCACAGGCCAGATTGCAGCGTGGCTTAGAGCGCCTCACCCCTTTGGAGTGGCGACCATAGGGGGTTTGGCGACCTTAGGGCTGGCTGCCTGCGGCACGACTATGTCGGCTGGAGACTGTGCATCGGCGGACTGGCGCGCACTGGGCTATGACGATGGCCGCCAGGGATTGAGTGCAAAACAATTTGAGCGTCGCGAACGAGTCTGCACCCGTCAAGGTGTGACAGCCAACCTGCCAGCCTACGAAGAAGGCCGGGGCGTTGGGCTCGAGCAATTCTGCACCAATGAGAGCGGGTTTGAAGCGGGACTGAAAGACATTCGCTATCTCGATGTTTGCCCAGCGGAGCAGGAAGGCACGTTTCTCGCCGGATACGACCTCGGGCAGGAAGCCCTGGCGCTCAGCCTGGACGCCAAGAAATCCGAAACGCTCTACCGGAAATCCGTCACATCACTCGATCGGCACCGATACAATCTGGTGATTTCCGAAAATCGGTACGAAAACCCGACGCTGGCGAACGAGGACCGGGAAACCGCGCGCCTCGACCTGGAGCACCATGCCCGTGAAATCGACCGGCTTGAAGTAGATATCCCCCGCTACAAGCTGGAGGCGGCATCGACGCAAGAGGCGTATACAGCCTTTTTAGAAACGCTGCCCGCGGTCTACCGGGCGATGGTCGAAGAGACGACCGACAATCGGTGACGGGCCGTATCACAATCCTTCTGGATTTGGGCCTTTAGGTCATCAAGCCCGTCAAATTTCATCTCTGGTCGGATAAAAGAGACAAAGTCTACGTCAATGGGTTTCCCGTAAAGATCTCCCTCGAAGTCAAAGAGATGGACTTCCAGGAGGAGATCGGCGCCCCCGACCGTTGGCCGGCGCCCGTAATTGGCGACAGCATCAAACGTCTGGCCATCAACGTGGGTACGAACCGCATAGACGCCAACGCGGGGACTGATCAGCTCACCGAGGGTTACATTCGCAGTGGGAAAGTTCAGGGTGCGCCCCAATTGCTGTCCCTTTTGCACGTCGCCGCTGACCCGCCAGGGACGACCGAGCATCGCCGCTGCGCGCGCCATATCGCCGGCAACAAGCGCATTCCTGATCCCCGTCGAACCAATTTTCTCAAGGTCAGCCCCTTCTTTGATCGCTTCGTTCTTCTCGCGATGGGCCAGTTGATCCAGGACGGGGGTAAACGACTTAAAGGAAATCCCATATTGCTTGCACAACTCACTCAAGGCCGATGCATCGCCAGCCCTGTCCGCGCCGAAGCGAAAATCCGTTCCCACCATGACCCCTGAAAGCCGTAAGTGCTCCTTCAGCGTTGCCTTGACGAAATCCTCCGGCGCCAGAGAAGCGAGATCTTTATCGAAGGTGAGCGCGATAACATGCTCCATGCCTTCTTCCTTCAAAAGCCGCTCACGTTCTGCAAAGCTCGTCAACAGAAAGGGGGGATCGTCGCGTCGGAAATAACGCCGCGGGTGCGGGTCGAAGACAACAACGCCCGGCGCACAGCCAAGGTCCTCCGCAAAGTGACGAACCGCAGCGAGGAGTGATTGGTGGCCGACGTGCACACCATCGAAATTGCCAATGGCTGCGGCAATTCTCTCCGTCACCAGTTGAGCCCTTCTGTGTATCCGATTGCGCGAGCCCCATGGTCGCGCAGGACCTCAGCAATTCGCTGACCCTCTGTTTGGTTGTTCGCCTCGTCTGCCGGGACGTGCACCCCGCCAGCACCGGTGACATAGATCGCATCAATCCCGGCTTGGGTTGCCCCCAGAATATCTGTACCCGCTCCATCACCGATCGCCAGAAGCTGAGCTGGCGAGACTGGCTCACCTTTCGCCTTCGCTATGGCGGCTTTTGCCAGGTCGTAGACGGGCCCGTATGGTTTGCCCGCATAAATCACCTTGCCACCAAGCTTTTCGTATTCGCGCGCGATAGCCCCGGCGCACCACATCAATTCGCCTTTCCAGCGCACGACAATGTCGGGGTTTGCGCAGACGAACTCCAGGCCACGAGAAGCTGCTTGCTCCAAAAGAGGCAGATAACCCTCCGGATCATGGGGGCCGTCGTCTCTCAGACCCGTACACAGAATATAATCTGCATTCTCCACATCGCCGAATTCGATGGGCAGGTCCCGAAAAAGGGCATCATCGCTACCCCAGCCAATAAAACAGGCCTTCTTCCCAGGCCGCTCGGTAATCTCGTGACGGGTGACATCACCTGAGGTCACGACACCATCATAGGCCTGTCGTGACAAGCCCAGGCGATCGAGCTGGCCTGGAATAAGCGCAGCTGGCTTGGGTGCATTTGTCAGGACGATGACCGGACCGCGGGTTCGGCGAAACTGGGTCAACGCCTCTTCAACACCGGGAAAAACAGCGCGGCCGTCATGGATCACCCCCCAAGCATCACACAGCACCCCCCCATAAGCACCAGTGACGTCCGAGAGATGATCAATTCGGGATAGAGCAGTTTCGGCCATGTTATCGTTTTGCCAATCCCTAAAGCGTCTCTCAGACGCCCCACAAAGTAAGGCGCAGTCTCGTTGGAAGGAGCACTTGCGGTGTGAGCAATTGCCCTCTGGTACTTTTGCTCTAGGGCGATGGGCCACGCGCCGTCAAGCGGCGCGGTTAGCCCGCTAAACCGACAGCAGATACGCAGTTAAACGGCGAGCTTTAACTCAGCTGGCGTATTGGCAGGTGACGCGCGTCCCGCCTCAGCGGCGGTGTCATCTTCAATTCGGTCCAGGTAGAAACCGGCTCTGCGCGCCGGGCCGAACAAATTGCCCTGGCCATAGTCCAAGCCCAACGCAATGATTTCCGGCATGTGATTTTCAAATTCGATCTTTTCCGCAATTAGATCTATGCCAAGATCGGTCAGGCGCCGACGGAAGCGGCCTAGTTCCTGAATGTCATCTTCGCCACCGCGCGCGTAGGACAGAAGCATCTTAGATGAGGCCTTCAAGTACCGGAAATTGCGACGCTTGAGCTGGTCCCAGTCGAGGTCAACCCCGTGAACATGGTCGATGGAGAAAGCAAAGCCTTTCTTCGCAAGGGCATCGAGGTTTCGTTCCGCTCGCGGATGAAGCATGTGGATCGCCGGATAGGTAAACTCAAACACCAGATTCGGGGCCAGGTCGTCATTTGCCTCCAGGTACTCGGTAAACTCTGAAAAGAACTCCCGATCGAAGATCGTCGCCGGTGACAGGTTACAGAACACCACAATACGCGGATCAGTTTCCCGGCGTTGGCGCAGGGCCTGGATACACCGTACCAGGATCATATTATCGATAACAGAGATGCGGTTCGCTTTTTCCGCCGCTTCGATGTATTCCGATGGCAGAAGAAGCTTGTTGTTCTCGTCTCTAAGCCGTGAGAATGCCTCATAGAAGCGAGCCTTGCGCTGGGGCAGGCTGACAATCGGCTGCAGGTAAAGCTCGATACGCTCGTCCATGATCGCATCGCGAACCCGCGACAGGGCAAGCGTATCTTCCTGAGTCATGTCATCAGACACACGGCCTGAAGTAAGGGGGGCAAAACGCGGGGCGGGCAGGTCTTTTGGTTGGGTCGCCACATTATCAGAAAGGCGCTGGACAAGTTCCAACTCGCTGCGGGTCCGGTTGAGGACAAACCCCATCCGGGCATGGAGCATCAGCACAATGAGCAATACGGCAGAGAGCCAGATTTCTTCCGACGGTGCGAAGTCAGACACACTCGCTGCAAGAATAACTAATATGCTTACAAATCCAGCCGAAAACAGGAGCGCAAATCCATAGCGTCCATATCGAGCTTTTTTCATCACTGGCACCGTCCTTCAGCAACCAAGGCTTTCTCGCCTATTTCACCGAGCCTAGGACAAGTCCGTTATAAAGAAATTAAATCAACTTGTTCTGCCACCAAAACAAGCAAGCAACAGCAAGTAAAACGCTGCACATGCACAAAAAGGGGAAATACGACTTATAATAGAAATCCCGCCGCAAGGATTTTTCTCGCGGCGGGACACTTGGTCGTCCAGACTGACCCAATTCGATCAGCGGTTTTTTCAATTCGGGGCGGCTCAGCCTAGCTTAGGTCTGAATGCCTAAAACGCGCTTTCGATAGGATCGATGCGAATTTCCACCCGGCGGTTCTGAGCGCGGCCACGTTCTGAGCCATTGTCTGCAATCGGACGGCTTTCGCCAAAACCAACCGCCTGGAGACGCCCGCCATTGACCCCTTGTCCTGAAAGGTATTGCGATACGGAGAGAGCCCGGCGTTCAGACAAACCCTGATTATAGCTGTCGGAGCCGGTGGCGTCAGCGTGGCCGTAAACACTAACGTTTGTCTTGTCGAACTCGGCCAATACAATGGCCACGGAGTTCAGCGTCTCGTAGAAGGTCGGCTTTATATCCGACTGGTCAACCGCAAACGTGATGTCAGACGGCATGTTGAGATAGATATCATCGCCATTGCGCGTGACCGAAACACCGCTGGCAGCAAGACGCTCGCGCAGTTTGGCTTGCTGGCGGTCCTGATAAACGCCAATGCCAACACCTGCCGCTGCACCAACCGCCGCGCCAATCGCAGCGCCCTTGCCGGCCCGGTCACCAATGACTTCGCCGAGGACTGCACCCGCTGCCGCACCCGCGGCCGCACCGCCAGCACCACTTGTTACCGTGCGGCTTGCCCGGCGCTCGCCCGTATAGGGATTGGTTGTACATGCAGCAGCCAGGGCGGCGACTGCACCGATTAGAACTGCTTTACGCATTCCATTAACTCCTTTTGGACCTTGTTGAAGGTCTCCTTTGCCAAGACGGCCTGAATAGGAAGCCTTCGTCAGCTTAAGATTAAAGAACGACCGTAATATGGGATGGTTGTCCCCATGTCGGCATTAAATACGCGTAAGCGGGTCGAATTCCGTCGCGCCCAGGGCGAAAAAAAGGCCCGCGCATCACAGTTGCTTTATCCGCATGTGAGGAAATACTTTTTCGGCCCTGACTGGCCGATTTTGCACCTTGTATCGTAGACAATTTGGCTTAACTCGGGAGCTGCAACTCGAGCTGACAGGGAAAGGGGAAAGCGCGGCGTTCATGGCTGCGGAAACAACATGGAATCTCAGTCGACGTCCTCCGAGCATGTCCCTCCCAATCCCGCCAAGACTCTATACGCCCTCTTTTCAACAATATTGGGGCCCGAAAAAGACTTCCTGATCCTCGCGGGCATCTACGGGATCGGGATCAGCCTTTTGTCCCTTGCCCTGCCGATCTCAGTTCAAATGCTGATCAACACCGTTGCGAACACAGGGTTGATTGCGCCTCTGGCCGTCTTGTCTCTGACGCTATTCTTTCTTCTGCTTGCCTCCGGCCTGTTGAATGCCTTGCGATATCATTTGATGGAAATTTTCGGACGGCGTTTTTATGCGCGCCTCGTTTCCGAAATCTCATTGCGAGCGATTTACGCCGAGAACCCGTTTTTCAACGATGTTGGCAAGGGGCCGCTCTTTAACCGCTATTTCGACGTTGTCATCGTCCAGAAAACGATCCCCTATTTGATGATTGGTGGCTTCACGATTGTTCTTCAAGCGCTTGTCGGATTTGTCGTCGTCTCATTGTATCATCCGCTCTTCTTACTTTTTAACATCGTCTTTATCCTGCTCATTTGGCTGACATGGATCATCTGGGGCCGGAGCGCTATTCACGCCGGGATCGACCTTTCCCACAAAAAACACCAGACCGCAGCATGGCTGGAAGGGCTGGGCGCCTCAAACGGCTTTTTCAAATCGCAACGACATATTGCCTATGCACTCGACCGATCCGATGCTGAGACTTTCAATTATGTAGATCAGCACCGGCGGCACTTTAGACGGCACTTTGCCCAGACAGTGGCGTTGTTCGTGATCTACGCTGCGGCCAGCGCAATCCTCCTTGGTCTCGGCGGGTGGCTGGTAATCCAGGGCCAGCTGACCCTCGGCCAGCTTGTCGCCGCGGAATTGATCCTCTCAGCGGTCTTTGCAGGCGTCGCCCAGCTTGGCGGGTATCTGGTTTCGTTTTACGATTTATGTGCCGCCGTTGAGGAGCTGTCTCTCTTCTGGGACGTCGCACAAGAAGAACCTTCAGGACAATACGTATCCCATTCCGCCGACGCGTCTTTGGTTTTTGAGAATGTGCGCGGTGCAGCGCGTGGACGTCCAGCGACGTTCAATCTTGCTATTCCTTCCGGGGCCAAGATTATGGCGCGCGCTTCCGGGCATGGTGTCCAACGGCTCTTTTCAGATCTGCTTCGACGGCATGTTGAACCTAAAGGCGGTTTTATCTCCTTCGGCGGGGCGGATATCCTCTCCACCGAAGTGCATACCCTCCGCCAACAGATCATCACAATCAATCGGCCAACGCTCATCGAAATGCCGATCCGCGAGTACCTGCGGCTCAGCAATGACAATGTCTCGCCGGAGCGGGTTCTGACGGTCTTGAGAGCTGTTGGGCTCGAACACACGATTGCCGATCTTGAAGATGGTCTTGATACAGAGCTGTTTACGACCGGCTGGCCACTTTCAATTACTGAGACAATCCAGTTAAAAGTCGCCGCCGCGGTTCTTGCAGAGCCCCGTGTTCTCATCCTGAACCAGTTGCTGGATGTGGTGCCGGACAGATGCTTTTCGCAGATTCTGGAAGTGCTAAAGTCTGATCCGGATCTGACCCTGATCTGTTTTTCAAACCGGGAACGCGATCTCGGATTTGAGAAGTTCCTGTACCTCGACAATGACCGACAGGTTCTGGTGGACGGTTTTGGTGACTTCGTCGAGCTTGAGGCAAACCGGGTAGACCAATTGCAGGTTACCCGACCGGTGCTGCCGAGCGTAAAATCGCCTGAGGCCTCAAACACCCCAAGTTCCATGGAAAAGGCGGAGGGATAACCAATGCCATTCCGTGATCAGCATATTCGCCACTTTTCCACACTTGCCTCAATCAGAAGGCCGCGCCTCATTAATGCGATCGCCCTGCTCCTGATCATAGCCACCATTGCCAGCATCACGTTCTTTGCCATGGTGCCATGGGTCCAGACCGCGCCTGGTCTCGGTCGGGTAACGGCCCTCAACCCCAATGACCGGGTTCAGGATATCAATGCTCTTGTATCCGGCCGTATCGAGGAATGGTACGTACGCGATGGATCTTACGTTGAGGTCGGCGACCCGATTGTTAAAATCATCGACAATGACGAACAGTTATTGGAACGGCTCCAGGCAGAACGAGCCCAAGTTGTTGCCAAACTCGAAGCCGCCCGGTCCGCAGTTTCAACAGCGGAAATCGACCTCAACCGGATGGAAGGCCTGTTCGATAAAGGCCTCGCGGCTCGTCGCGATTTTGAACAAGCGCGCATTCGTGTGGATGACCTGTCCGGCCGCGTCGCAGAAGCAGCCGCCGAGTTGAACAGGGTCGATGTGAACATCTCCAGGCAATCCGTACAAGTTGTTCGCGCGCCGAGGAACGGTGTTATCTTGAGGGTCAACGCTGGCGATGCGGCGACTTTCATCAGCGCAGGGGACCCGGTCGCGACCTTCGTGCCGAGCGATGTGGAACGCGCCGTGGAATTGTTCGTCGACGGACGGGACGTCGCCCTTGTCCGCCCTGGTGCAAAAGTACGCCTTCAGTTTGAAGGCTGGCCCGCGGTCCAGTTTTCAGGTTGGCCGTCCGTTGCTGTCGGCACTTTTGCCGGCGAGGTTGTCGCCGTTGATCCTTCCGCCAACGCAGGCGGGGGCTTTCGAATTCTCGTTACTGAAGATAAATCTGACCCTCAGGAATGGCCTGACCTGACCTATGTGCGCTTTGGCTCATCTGCCCGTGGATGGGTGCTCCTGGAAACTGTCTCGGTGGGGTATGAACTTTGGCGTCAGCTCAATAATTTCCCACCGGAATTTCCGCCTGCGGAACAGGACAGTGCCTCTCAAGCGTCCGGGGGCCTGCAATGAGGCGGCAGTTCCTCCTTAGCCTTGTGGCCGTTCTTTTCTCGTCTTTCGGCGGGGTCTTTAGTGCAGCGTTGGCGCAAAGCACCGTTGGGCCGCTATCCCTTGAAGAGGTCCTTGATTCCTCTGCTGAGCATTTTCCCGCTATCCTGGAATCCCTCGCTCAAAAGCGAGGCGCCGAGGCGGAAGCGTTATCAGCGCTTGGCGCGTTCGATGTCGTATTTGGCGCAGAAGCAAAAAGCTACGCGTCTGGCTTTTACGATGGTACGGTCATCGATGGCAGCGTTTCCAGGAACCTCCGTCCTTTTGGGGCGCAGGTCTTCGGCGGTTACAAGCTTTCCGATGGCGACTTCCCCATTTATGAGGACAGGAACTTTACCAATACTGGCGGCGAAGTGCGGTTCGGCGTGTTGTTCTCGCTCCTCCGCGACCGCGCTATTGATGATCGCCGCTTTGCCGTCGCCATCGCCGATCTCGGCATCAGTGAAGCCGATTTCAATGTGCTCCTGACACAGATTGGTGTGCAGCACAAAGCACAGCTTGCCTATTGGCGCTGGGTCGCCGCGGGCAGGCAACTGGATATCTTTGAAGATCTCCTGCGCATCGCCCGTGCGCGACAAACCGGCCTTGAAGAACAAGTCCGCCAGGGCGCCCGCGCTGAAATTTTCCTGACCGAGAACCGCCAGAACATCACCCGCCGCCAGATCCGGGCGACGGAAGCGCAACGGGATTTCCGCGCGGCCGCCAACTCCCTTTCATTTTATCTGCGGGGCGATGATGGAATGCCGCGCACCCCAACGCGTGCTGAGTTGCCGCCTGCGCCATCCATAAATATGGCAGCTTCCCAGGTGGTCGATGATCAAGATTTGATTGAGACGGCGATGGCAGCGGCCGACGATGCCAGCGCGCAGGCTCTTCTCCTTCGCCCCGAAATAGCCCTCGTTGAAGTTGCGATCGACCGGGCACGGAACGAAATGGCCCTCGGCCGCAATGCTCGCCTGCCGCGCCTGGATCTCACTTATGAGCTGCAACACGACTTCGGTGAGGTCGCAGAGGGCGGCATTTCCAGGGACTCAACGGACAACCTCCTTGGACTGAAGTTTTCTGTCCCGTTTGAACGCCGCGACGCGGAAGGCAAAATTCGCAAAGCTGAGGCGGACTTAAGCGCTGCCCGCCTTCGTCGTCGCCAATTGCGCGACCAGATCGACATCGAAATCCGCAACATCCTCCTCGACCTGGATATGGCACGCCAGCTGACACTGCTCGCGGTCCAGGAGGTCGACCAGTCTCGCACCATGGAACAAGCAGAGCGAGAGCGGTTTGCGGGTGGCGCGTCCGACTTCTTTCTGGTCAACATCCGGGAAGAAACCGCCGCCGACGCGGCGATCCGCTTTCATTTGGCGCACCTAAATGCCAGGATCGCTCGTGCCAATTTCGATGCTGCGACGGTGAACCTGGAACGGTTGGGGCTTTAGGCAACCGCCCTTATTGGCTTGGGCTTACGTCACGTAGACTTGCTGGCGGCCTTTTTCGCGGCCATTGTTCTAAGTCGAGGGCTAACAGTGCTCTTTAGCTTGGAATCGCTGGGTCTTAGGTTACACTTCTTGTTCACTAGCTGGGGAGGGTGAAAACACACATGAACAACATCGCCGCGACAACTAAAGTTGCATCAATAACGCTGAGCACATTGACCTGCGTTTTTCGATATTCACTGCTAATTATTTTATCCGTGGTGCCCACACTTTTTGCGAGCGCATTGGCACAAGAGACCGTTCCCCTGGAACTATACTGGTCTCAAGGCCGGTCGGACAATTATACCACCTCAGAGCCAGCGGCGGGAGCCCAGGCGCTCAGAGAAGGATATCGCTTTGTTCGCACGCCAGCTTGTTTGCTTGCGGAGGAACGCACGGGCACCG
Source organism: Pseudomonadota bacterium (assembly GCA_038522945.1). GTDB lineage: Bacteria > Pseudomonadota > Alphaproteobacteria > Caulobacterales > Parvularculaceae > MED-G105. Next base: position 166,923 of record JBCBJV010000002.1, on the reverse strand, counting down.
TTCCCCTCGTAACATACTATAACCGTGACCTACTTGAACATATCACGGTCGCCTCCGAGCAAGGTCGGGCTGACGCTAACGCGGCCGGTTATGGCCGATTGCGTGTCGAGGGCTTCGTTTATACCGATCCTCAACCGGGACTGGTGCCCTTGACCCTTTACTACAGCGATACCCGATCAGACAATTTCACATCGGCGACCGACGCGGGACGCAGAGATGCGGAAGGCGCGGGATACCGGCGTGTCCGCGTTGAGGGTTATGCATTGCCCCCGTCGGCGTGCTCCAGTTTCACAACGCCGATCACGGACTCTGAATATGTGATCATCCTGGATAAACTAACGTGCACGGGCGAGTGCAGAGTTGGCGATGCTGTCTTCAGCCTTTTTGTTAGCCCAACGGTGGCTTCTACCCGGCGCGGTGAAATCTTCGAAATTGAGGGCGAAGGCGACTATGCGGTGAATTTTGGATACCGGTTTTCCGGAATAGGGGTCCGCTGGGAGCTTTCTCTAATCGATGCGCGGATGACACTGAACAATGTATTCACGGTAGAGAATGAAGGCGAGGTAACGTTGAATGGCCCACAACGCAGCCGCTCTTTTATCACGCGACTGCCCGGGCGGCGCAATGATACGGTCTTTGATATTACCTACCATGTCTACCGGGTCGATCCTTAAAGCCCGCCAAGCAAAGCGGCGGGCTTTTCGCTCTCACAACAGCAAATCCGCCGCGAAGAACGCAAAAAATCCGCCTACTGCGTACACAGATATCGCGACACCGAGGATAACTGTCCCAACACGTCGCATTTGCATGCAAGTTTTTGCCTGTGCCGGGTCAACCGGGCACGGGGCATTACGAGAGAGCCATTTCGACGCTGCAGCCGCAAAAAGCAACCCGCCCGCGATAAGAAACAATGGGCCTTTGTGGGCCGTCAGCCAGATTAGTCCCGGCACATTTGCAGCGAGCCCCGCCATGACAGCCCCGGCGCCAATCGTCACGAGGAGTGCCGGAAGCGCGCAACACAGGAGCGTTGAAACGCTGGCAAACAGCGCCAACGCCGGCGCTGCGGTTTCACGAACGATCAGACGCATCCGCTCCAACTTTCATAATGTCCCCACCGCGACGGATTGAAGCCGCCTTGTAGCCGGCCTTCGTCACAAGCTTTTCAATGGTCTTGTCATTGAGATCCATACCGGCATTGATCACCAGACTGAGCGTCTTGGTGTCCAGATCCACATAAACAGCAGCCACCTCGTCACGTTTGCCGAATGTCTTGTTCATGGCCTTTGCGCAAAAGTCGCAAACAACGCCCAGCACATCGACCACGACAGGCGCACCCCCATTGGCGAGCGCCGCGTCAATCTCAGGGGTGACGGTCAGGGGAGCCAGCCCACCTGCGGTCTGGTCACCAGCTGACATGTCATGAGACCGATGGTCTTGGCCATGGGTTTCATGATCGTGGCCGTCTTCAGCGCGTTCAGCATGGCCCCCCTGCTCCAGATGATCCGCTTGTTCCAAAAATGCGGCTTGAACAGGTCCAGCATTGGACAAAACCAGCCCGAGACCAAGTGTCGTTGAAATCATCAGTATCTTGTTCATTTTTGTCTCCGATCAGAATCGATAGGTAAAATTCGCCAGTGGCTGATTGTCGGTGACGCTCCAGCCAAGTTCTAGAAGCGCGGCATCTTTAAAGAACCGCACCAAGGGCGTCACGCCGACTGGATCCGGATTATCCGGACGGTGATCAACTTCCACCATGAGCCATGTATGCAGATCGCCCGTGTCCCCTTCGTAGGGAGCAAACCCAAGGCGGGCTGCCTGCATCACGCTTGCGTCCACGTCTCCGCCGTCAAGGGCGCGTGCCCTGTACGACGCAAACAGACGGCGCGTTTCCCAGTCGGCCAGCACACCGACAAATCCGGCGGCATTCGTCCCACCCTCATTGGTGTCAATGCCCGTCACGGCACCCGCGCCAGCAAAAAGGTAAATGTTCGCCTGATAGTTTTCACCGAACCAGCGCTTGGCAAGATAAGTCGCCTGGGGACCGTTCAGGACAAAGTCCTGCCCGCGGTCCCATTCAGTGCGCCAACCGAGGGAAAGTTTCGGCGTCACCGTATAGTGCACCCAAAGAGACGTTGACTGACGATCCGTTTCTTCAATGACTGTCCAGCCACCCTGATAAGAAACGGGCCGTGCCTCAGCCGCGGTAAACGCACCCGCGAGGAAATTGCCGACAGTACAGAAGATACCGGTAGTGATGCCAAAAGGCGCCCATGCCGACTTGGTCATTTCTTCCGCCCACCAAGGACTGCCACCAGCTCTTCAACTTTTTCCCGGCGCGCGTCGAGATTATCGCCCGTGAGCGCGTGCTCGACGCAGGTTTCCAGATGATCGTTGAGGATCACCGCTTCGAGCCCGGAGAGCGCCGCTTTGATAGCCTGCACTTGGCGAACGACATCGATACAATAAGTGTCATTTTCGACCATTCGCGCCACGCCGCGCACCTGTCCTTCGATCCGGGCAAGCCGCTTTCCGGCCGCAGTTTTAGTATTTTGCCTCATGCATACCCTATAGGGGTATGGGGTAATTCAGAGCAAGTGAATTCGTGGAGAGGGTCCGCCGACCACGCTACGATCGCGAATTATAATGAAGGTACCCTTGACCATATTTCTTTATTTCGCTAAATAGCGAAATATGAATGAGGTATACCGCGCGCTTGCCCATCCTGCCCGGCGAAAGATTTTGTCGCTGGTGAAACAGCGCGCCCATGCGGCAGGCGAGCTTGCTGAAGCGCTGGATATCGCCAACTCGACTTTGTCCGGCCACCTCAACACGCTGAAAATGGCCGATCTCGTCACCATGGATCGTCAGGGCACCACACTTTTATACCGGGCAAACCTTTCCGTCATGGAAGAAGCCTTTGCTGAGTTGATCGAGCTGTTCGGCAAATTGGAGACTGAGCCGACGACTACCAAAGGGGAGAACCCTGCGTCATGAAAACCGGCCTAATCGTCAGTGCCCTCATTTTTCTCGCAATGCTTGGCGTCTCCGCATACGGGTATGTCACTATCCCGGAAGGCACACAGATCGCCCGTCACTGGGATTTCAATGGCAATCCGAACGGGTATTCCTCGCGCAATAATGTGCTCGCCTTCGGGCCTGTGATGGTTCTCTTTTTGACCGGTGTCTTCAGCGTGCTGCCACGGCTTGACCCGCGCCGAAAGAACATTGAAGGGGCGGAGGCGCTGCTCCTCTCCGGCTGGATCGGCAGCCTGCTGATTATCGGTGTCATTCATGGTGTAATCGTTGTTCAGGCGGCCCGCGGAGACATCACCGGGCCGCCGCCGGATCTTATTCACTTTATGATCGCGATCCTGATCATCGTCATTGGTAACTTCCTCGCCAAATCGAAATCGAACTTCATGATTGGCGTGCGCACGCCCTGGACCTTGTCATCGGAACACGCCTGGCAGACGGCCAATCGCGCTGCCGGATGGATGTTCGTGGTCACCGGTTTTTTGACGATTGCGGTCCTGCTCTGGGGCAATACCCGCGAGGCGATCATCGTGATGGTCGCCGGGCTTCTGGCCTCAGCGATTGTGAGCGCCGTGATTTCCTACTTTGCCTGGCGAAATGACCCGGACCGGGCCGCACGGCAAGCTAAATAGCTTGGGTCAAAAATATTCTCCCGCCCCTCACTTGACGCTCGAGGGAATGCTCCCTAACTCACGCCTAGCACTCACTGGCCGGGAGTGCTAACACCTCCGCATGGCGGTGGCGTTTGTGCGTAACCGGCTGTTTCGAAACACTTATTTTAAACTGGGAGATCCATCCTATGGCATTTCGCCCTCTGCATGACCGGGTTCTCGTGCGCCGCACGGAAGAAGACGAGAAGGTCGGTTCAATCATCATCCCCGACACCGCAAAAGAAAAGCCGCAACAAGGCCAAGTCATTTCTGTCGGCAATGGTGCCAAAGCAGAAGATGGCACGGTAACGGCCCTCGACGTGAAAGCTGGCGACAATATCCTGTTCGGCAAATGGTCCGGTACGGAAGTCAAAGTCGACGGCGAAGACCTTCTGATCATGAAGGAAAGCGACATCCTCGGGATCGTCGACTAAGCCCACCCCTCAAACAGAATTAACCCTCTGAAATCTCAGGAGAAAATGAAACATGGCTGCTAAGGAAGTCAAATTTGACGTCGAAGCCCGCGATAAAATGCTGCGCGGTGTCGACACCCTCGCCAATGCGGTGAAAGTCACCCTCGGCCCGAAAGGCCGCAACGTTGTCATCGAAAAATCGTTCGGCGCCCCGCGCACCACGAAAGACGGCGTCACGGTTGCGAAAGAAATCGAGCTTGAAGACAAGTTTGAAAACATGGGCGCTCAGCTCATCCGCGAAGTCGCGTCTAAAACCAACGATGTCGCCGGCGACGGCACCACGACCGCAACGGTCCTGGCGCAAGCCATCGTCAAAGAAGGCGCAAAAGCTGTTGCTGCCGGCATGAACCCGATGGACCTGAAGCGCGGCGTTGACCTTGCCGTGGGCAAAGTCATCGCGGACATCGAATCCCGCTCAACGAAAATTGCAGCATCTTCTGAAATCGCCCAGGTCGGCACGATCTCCGCAAACGGCGAACAGGAAATTGGCGAGATGATCGCGCAAGCGATGGAAAAAGTCGGCAACGAAGGCGTCATCACGGTGGAAGAAGCCAAGACGGCTGAAACCGAACTCGATGTCGTTGAAGGCATGCAGTTCGACCGCGGCTACCTTTCCCCTTACTTCATCACCAACCCTGACAAGATGATTGCCGAGCTGGAAGATCCATACATTCTCCTGCACGAGAAAAAGCTCTCCAACCTGCAAACCATGCTACCCCTGCTTGAGTCCGTTGTCCAAAGCGGCAAGCCATTGGTCATCATCGCAGAAGACGTCGAAGGCGAAGCGCTTGCGACCCTGGTTGTCAACAAACTGCGCGGTGGTCTGAAGATCGCAGCTGTCAAGGCACCAGGCTTCGGCGATCGCCGCAAAGCCATGCTGGAAGATATCGCCGTTCTGACGGGCGGCCAGGTCATCTCCGAAGACCTCGGCATCAAACTGGAAAACGTCACGCTCGACATGCTCGGCACGTCCAAGAAAGTCGTCATCAACAAAGACGACACGACGGTTGTTGACGGTTCTGGCGAGAAATCAGAGATCGAGGCACGGACCTCACAGATCCGTCGTCAGATCGAAGACACGACGTCAGACTATGACCGCGAGAAACTGCAAGAGCGTTTGGCGAAACTCGCTGGCGGCGTTGCGGTGATCAAAGTCGGCGGCGCAACGGAAGTTGAAGTGAAAGAGCGCAAAGACCGCGTCGATGACGCCCTGAACGCAACCCGTGCGGCTGTTGAAGAAGGCATCGTCCCAGGCGGCGGTACGGCTCTTCTTTATGCGGTCAAAGCACTCGACGGCTTGACCGGCGAAAACCCAGACCAGAATGCCGGTGTACAGATCGTTCGCCGCGCACTGGAAGCGCCGGTTCGCCAGATCGTCCACAATGCGGGCGGCGAAGGCTCCATCGTTGTTGGCAAGCTCCTTGAGCAAAACGACGCCAAGCACGGTTACAATGCGCAGACGGAAGAATATGTCGACATGATCTCTACAGGGATCATTGACCCGGCAAAAGTCGTCCGCACCGCGCTTCAGGATGCGGCCTCCGTTGCCGGCCTCTTGATCACGACCGAAGCCATGGTCGCTGAGGCACCGAAGAAAGACGCAAGCCCTGCCGGCGGTATGCCGGATATGGGCGGCATGGGCGGTATGGGCGGCATGATGTAAGCCGATACCCTCAAGACCAAACGTCTTGATTGACTTGAAGAGGGCGGCCTTCGCGGGCCGCCCTTTTTGTTTGCGCCTGAATGGCCGGGTACCACCCTTGCGAGCGCTCAAAGAGTGGTTATGTCAATTCCATGGGGACAGAAGACACAAGCCGGTTTAAATGGGCGCGGGATTACGAGCCGACGCCTGATGAGGAAAAGGTTCGCAACGCCGCAATGGCGGGCGAAAGATGCATCTTCGACAAACCGACAACGATCAACGCCGAATTCCTGCGCATCCTGATGCTTGGCGTGCGGTCAGACTGGCCCGTGGCACCGATTGGCGTCATAATCGAGGGCGAAAAGCCCGGCGATGAGGACACGCCTCGATTGCTCACGATCGAAGGACCGCTTGATCTCACCGATGCGCGGGCCGCCGACGGCCGCGCCCTCCCAGCGCTTTACATACGCAATGCCCACTTCACCGATCCCGTGGCGCTCACCGGTACCCACCTGAAGCATTTGAACTTCGGCGGCGCGCGCGGTCTCAGCGTGATGGCGGAGTATCTTCAAGTCGACTGCGATGTCTGGCTCGGCGGCGCCCGCTGCCGGGGCGACATGCATTTCGGTGGCGCCCGGATCGGCGGGCAATTCTTCGCCGATGGCGCGCGGTTCGAAAACGAAGGCGGCCACGCCCTTGACCTCCAGGGCGCCAGCGTCAAGGGCGGAGTGTTCCTCGACAACGCCATCGCAAAGGGCTGCGTTCACGCGGTGGGGCTGGAATCGGATTTCCAATTCTCCGCCAATGGCGCGCAATTCGAAAACGAAAACGGCAACGCCCTTGACCTCCAGGGCGCCAGCGTCAAGGGCGGCGTGTTCCTCCACAACGCCATCGCAAAGGGCTGCGTTCACGCCTCGGGCCTCACTACAGACAGCCAATTCTCCGCCAATGGCGCGCAATTCGAAAACGAAGGCGACGTCGCCCTCGATCTGCAGGCCGCCAGCGTCAAGGGCGGAGTGTTCCTGCGAAGGTCGAAAAATGGCCCCGCGACCTTCAAAGGAACGGTCGAGCTCAACACTTCGTTGTTGGATAAATTCAACGCTGAAGAGGCACAGTTTGACGGCGGATCGACGGGCGTCGCTATCCGCCTCCTCCGGGCGCGGATCCTGAACGACGCCTGGCTCGACGGCGCGTCGGTTAACGGAAACGTCGATGCTGTTGCCTGCACCGTTGGCGGCGAATTGCGCCTCGACTACATCAAGCCAGGTGACGGCGAGGCCCCGTTGGAAATCGATCTGAGTAACGCCCAGATTGACGGCGTCCTGACCACCAAAGGCCTCGGCCGCAACGCAGACGGCGACAGCCCCGCGGAATTCGACCTACGCGGCGCCCATATCGCCCGCATTCTCGATAGACTACCCAACGCCAGCGACAAAAATGGGCCAGACGGCTGGGCTGACAAAGTCCTCTTTGACCGGACGACCTACGGCTCTATCGCCATCAATCGCGACGACGGGAAAGCATCGGATGCCGCAGCCGTGGCCGAACGGCGAATCAACTGGCTCCTGCGGGAATATCCCGGCGGAAAGCCGCCCAAAGGCGCATTCAACCCGCAACCCTTTGAACAACTCGCCAAGACCCTGCGCGCGCAAGGCGAAGGTGAAGCGGCAAACCGCGTCTCTGCCCGCCGCCGCCGTTTCGAAAGGAAGTGTTCGGACAAAGTCGTGAGTGAAGCGCTCAGCTTCCTGCTCGATTTTACCTCGCGCTATGGCTACGCCCCAGGTCGGATTATCGCCTTCTTCGTCGCCTACTGGCTCTTCGGCGGTTTAGCCGCCCTCATCCATGACGCTTCCTTCAAAGGACAGAACGGGCAAGGCGGCTTTGAACCGGAACTGACCGTCGGCCAACCCACAAGCAATTTCGAACCCTTTATTTACGCCCTCGACCTGATCACGCCCTTTGTTGAATTCGGGCAAGCGGAAAACTATCGGCTTGTGCCTCACTGCCCTGGCTGGCCCGGGCTCTTCCTGCAGGAGCGCGCATGGTGTCAGTGGCTTGAATGGGTTCAGGGAGGATATTCCGTCTTCGGCTATATCCTCTTCTCAATTCTCGTGCTGACCCTTACCGGTGTCCTGCGCCGCGATTGACGCGGCGGGCTCAATCGCGTCTTCTCCTCACACTGGTGCCAACATGGCGCGGTTTCGATTGGGGAGGTCACCATGATCCGGTTTCTCGCGCTCGCGGCGCTTGTTCTTTTATCCGCATGCGGTGGAGGCGAAGAGACGCTCCCGGAAGAGACCGCGTGTTTCGGTGGGGGTTACCGGCTTGAGGACGGGCGGGTTGTCGGCATGATCCCCCGCGGGGACGGCGATATTCGCTACCAGTTTTTTTCCGGGGAAACCGGCGGCATTTATCGCGGTGACGACGGGATCTGGCGCAGCAATGATGGTGATGTTGCCGTTGATCTCGGCGCCTGCGGCAGCACCGCGATTACCTTTACCATGGACGGCACCGAGACCGCCGGGACGCGACTTCCCTACATCGTCACTGAGACCATCTTCGATGGCGTTGACGGCAAGCGGGCGGGACGGCTTGTCTTGCCTGCAGATCAGCCAACGAAAGCCATCATTGTTTCCGTGCACGGATCGGAGCGATGGTCAGGGCGAACCGGCGGCCGGTTACAGTCGATCATGCCCGCATTCGGGATTGGCGTCTTTGCCTATGACAAACGGGGCACCGGCGCATCAGAAGGGAAGTACACGCAGCATTTTGGCATCCTCTCCGGCGATGCGATCCGCGCGCGCAACGAAGCACGACGGCTCTTTGGCGAGGAAATTCCCATTGGTTATTTGGGTGGCAGCCAGGGCGGCTGGGTGGCGCCGTATGCGGCCTCTCAGGACGATGCGGCCTTCGTGATCGCCGCGTATGGGATGGCCATAAGCCCTGCCATGGAAGATGAGGAAGAAGTCGTCCACCGCCTGCGCGAGGCCGGCTATGGCGAAGACGTCATCGAAAAAGCCCGTGAGATCACTGCGGCCACGCGGAAAATCATCCGGTCAGACTTCAAGGAAGGCTTCAAAGAACTCAGCGATGCACGAAAGAAATACAAGAACGAGCCATGGTACGATGAGATCTACGGGGAGTATACCCGCGACCTTCTCAATGCCCCTAACATCGGTATCCGGATTGTTGGGCCATTTCGGGCAGGTCTCGTGTGGCCATGGAAGGCTGAGCCTAACACGCCCAACTATCAGCCGCGGCCAGTAATCGAAAGCCTCGACGTCCCGCAACTCTGGATCCTGGCAGAAGACGACCGCGCCGCGCCAAGCGCGACGACCCTGGAAATTCTGCGCGATGTTCAGACCACAAATGGCCTCCTCGATGTGGTCGTGTTCCCAGACACTGACCATGGGATGGTGGAATTCACCGAGGACGAAGACGGGGAGCGGACCTATACACGGGTCACGGAAGGATACTATGCGCTGATCCGTGACTATATCCTCACCGGCGAGCCAACTTTGTCGGTCACCGGTCCGGTTGTATATCGACGTGATGCCGCAGCCGAGGCGCCCGAATAAGAAATACGGAATAAGGAATAAGGATTGGACGCGGCCAGAGTGACTCGGCGCCCCCGGCGGATGTGCCTGTTAGCCATAGCGTGCCGGCCTTGCGTAAACCCCTGACCAATGTTGTTGATTGACGCCATCATTCGTTTCGCCGGTGTGGGGCTCATTGTGAGCCTCATTCTTCAGACGATGGGGTTTTGGCGCAAAATTCCCCTATTTGCTGTTGCCGGTGCATTGGCAATCAGCATTGTTGCGATCCTGATTAATTCTGCGCCCGCCGCTTACGCCATACCTGATGAAGCCCGTTTTCTGGCCAAGGTGCTGGAAACACCGAATGGGGCGCTCTTTTGGTGGTTTGGGCTCCTTTTATTTGACGATGAGTTTCGCCCGAAGGCGACCCATCTTGCCGTCATGGCAGTCTATTGCGTTGTTAGCTTCTCCATTCGCTTGCGCTATTTCGGTATTGTTCTTCCGTTCTCTGAGGAACTTGTGATCGCTGCTTATGGGCTTTCCTTTGCAATGGTCGGCCACCTCGTATGGCGGGTTATTAAAGACGGCACCGGTGATCTGTTGGAGCCTCGCCGATCCGCACGGCGTTGGTTCATCATGGCGCTTGCCATGTCCTCAACGATCATCGGGATCGCCGAGCTGACGCTGCCGCACGCGTATCAATCGCTCCTGCGGGCAAGTGTGTTGTTGCCGATCGTGCTCTGGGTCCAGCTTTGGTTGACGGACGTCATCCCGTCAAAAGCGGTCTTTCGCCCCACGGCACCATTAACTGCCCCGTCTAAGTCAACCGCGCCCGACCCCGATCTGGAAAAGCTGCGTCGGTTGATGACCGAAGAGAAGGTTTATCTGGAGCCGGGGCTCACCATTGCCGGGCTTTCTGATCGTATGGGCATCCCGGAACATCGCCTCAGGAAACTCATCAATCGGACGAGCGGTTTTGGGAATTTTTCCGGCTTCATAAACTTTCACCGCGTGGCGCACGCCAAAGCTCTTCTCCTCACAGAGACAGACACACCAGTCACCTCGATTGCCTTGGATTCCGGCTTTGCCTCACTGCCCACATTCAACCGTGTCTTCAAAAACCTTGTTGGCCAATCGCCGACCGTGTTTCGGCAAAAAGCAGCTGAGGGCATGGGTCGCTAACAAATCAGGTTTTGAAATCGCCCCTCAATTCTGAAAATGAGAGACGATTAACAGCAATCGAGAAGCGGGGTGCGCACACCGCAACTAGACAAACGCCCTTCCACCCCTTCGACCTCAGGAGATATCTGGCCATGAAAAACTTCAGACTGACGCTCATAGCGCTCGCCGCTTTCGCCCTTCAACCAGGACCCGCTTTTTCCCTCAGCGAAGTGACATCATCCAATCCCGACACTGGATCAGCGGCAGAATCAACACAGAAGGTTTCGACCCCGTTCGGCACAGAGATTTCCACTACCGCACTTGATGGGTTCATCCCCGTCTTGATGGCGAACACAGGCGTTCCCGGAGCATCGGTCGCCATCAGCGAAGATGGAAAGACGACCTATACCGGCGTGTTCGGGATCGAAGACGTGATGTCAAAAACGCCCGTCACGCCAACAACCATTTTTGAGGCGGCATCGCTTTCCAAACCCGTCTTCGGCTTTCTTGCCATGATGTTCGTGGAAGACGGCTTACTCGATCTCGATCGGCCACTTGCTGAATATTTGCCATTTCCTGAGCTGGAAGATCAGGCCGACTATCGGTCCATGACTGCGCGGCACGTGCTCTCCCATCAGACCGGTCTTCCAAACTGGCGCGATGACAGTGTTGATGAGGGGCTCACGCTCAAGTTCGCACCGGGGGAAGGCTATTTCTATTCCGGCGAGGGATATCAGTATCTAGCCCGGGTTATGGCTCATCTTGCCAAGACCGATGACGCGGGCCTGGAGGACATGTTCCAACGCCGGATTGCAGGGCCGCTCGGCATGACGCAAACCAAGTTCGTCGCGGACGCTGATCTTTTTGCTCTAAAGGCAACACCCCACAAGGATGGTTCGCCCCTTGCCAAAAAGCGCCCTTCGGGTGAGTTCGGTGCCGCCTATTCAATCCACACCAACGCCAGCGATTATGCCAAGTGGGTGAATGCGGTCCTAAAGCGGGACCTACTGAAGCCGGAAACGTATGCGGAGTATTTCAAGCCTCAAGACCCGGCAATCCCGGCGGATGATCCGAATCGTGCGCTTGGATTGACCAATTGGGCGCTCGGATTTTCGATCTATGAAACGCCGTTTGGCCGACTCGAGGCCCATGGTGGCAATAATCCGGGCTTTACCAGCTTTGTGTTCGTTAGCCGCGACACAAACTGGGGCCTGGCCTTTTTCACCAATGCGGATCAGGCAAACAACTTCACGCTTGGCCTAATTGACTATCTGGCAGGCGGACAGCTTTCCGGCCAGAACGAAACCCAGCCCGAAGATCGGTCTGAGGATCAGCCAGAGGATCAGGGCGAAAGTCAGGGCGAAAGTCAGGGCGAACCTATGAAATAGCCCTTTCGCCAAGCCACGACTGACTAACGGAAAGGTCAGAAACCAGTCCCAATCCGGGGATTTCCAGCCCTTCCTAATTTTGCTAGTCTACGCGTTGGGGTAAATTCAGGTGGGGCTTTATGGCTAAGCGATCTTTTTTTGTTGGGCTGAGCGCAGCTCTTTGTTTTTCTGTCACGTCTTTCATCGGGGTGCCGTCCTTGATGGGCGCAATGGCGCAGGATCTGAGCGAGGACGCTACCGCCGCCGAAGACACCACGGTAGAGGGTGTAACTGAGCCCGGCACAGACCTTGACCTGCCCGATCTCGAGACTGACCCAATCCTCGGTGATCCCCGCCTCTTCGATAAAGACACCTACACGATCACGCCCATCGTTTGTGCTTTTAAGGGTCGCGTCGATTATGACCCGGAGCATACGTCGTGCGGTCTTCTGACCGTTCCGGAGAACCGCGAGAAAAAACGCCCCCGCGATATCAGACTGAACTTTGTGAAGCTTGCCGCGCGGGAGCCGGAAGATTGGGACACAGAAGAAAGCGGCGAGTGGGTCAAACGCGATGATCCCGTCATATACCTCACTGGTGGGCCGGGCGCCCACCTCACGGGCTATGTTGAACGTCTTAAGGACCATGGCATTCGCGACACGCGCGACCTCTTTATCCTGGAACAGCGCGGCATCGGGTACTCCGATGATTTCTGTCCGATATATTCGGTTTTTGATCCCGCGACCATGAACGCAAAAACCCCCGAGGAAGCAGCTGCCGCACAGCTTGCACAGGCGGAAGACTGCTTCCGGAAGGCAAAAGACGCCAAGGTCGATCTTTCCGGGTATAACTCAATTGAAAACGCCAGAGACGTCAAAGCCATGCGCCAGGCGTTAGGCTTTGAGCAGTGGAACGTATGGGGCATTTCGTACGGATCGGTCCTTGGTCAAGCGTATTTGAAAGTTGACCCGGAAGGCATCCGCGCGGCGGTTATTGATGCGATTGTTCCCCTGGAACAGGGCGCCCATTTCCAAGGGGTCGGCGAGCATTACGCGCGCACACTCAATCTTCTCCAGGAAGACTGCAATGCCGATGAGACGTGTGCCAAGCATTTTCCCGATTTTGTCGGTCGCCTGAAAGAAGCAGCCCTGAAGGTCAGCGAAAACCCGATCGAACTCGATGCTATCGATCCGGAACTTTTCCCATCGGGCAAGGCTTGGCTCTTTGAACAGATCATCCTCGGTGCGCCGTTCATTCAGTTCTACGAGCAGGACAACTACGGGGCGCTGCCCGCGTTCATTGAAGGCCTCGCGGACATCGTGGAGAAAGAAGACTATGAGCGTATGCGGATCTTCACGGCAGGCGAAGGCGGCGATGGCTTCGTAAGCATTAGTAACGGCATGTATAATGCTATTACCTGCAATGACGGCTGGGCGTATTTTCTGGAGGACTCCCTTGCTCGGGATAAAGCGCTGAACCCGGTCCTCAGCCTAATAAATGGGGACCCTTCTTATGGGGCCGAGTTCGCCAAGCTGTGCCGGAAATACGGCATGCGTTTGCGCCCAGCGGAAGAGTACCTGCCGGTGGAGACCAATATCCGCACTCTGATCGTTGAAGGGGCATTGGACCCAATCACACCGCCACCATTAGCCAAGCGTATTATGCCAGGTTTCTCCAACGGGACCTATGTTGAATTTGACTATGCGGGCCACGGTCCAACCCGGTCGGTTGAGTGTGCAGGCGAGTTTCTCACCAGCTTTTTCGATGACCCAGAGGGCGATCTCGACCTGAGCTGTCCTCAATCCATGGAAGCACCGACGTTCATCGGACCGGTCTGGAATGTGGACGGCCATCTGAACTTGCTGACGACCGCCGCGGAAGACGAAAAGGCGGTTGCGCTATCAGGCGCGTGGATTGGCGCAAGCGCCATTGCGCTTATCTTGTCGTTCATCGTCATGACGCTGTCGTCCGTTGCCCGAGTTATCAACCGCGGTGACACTCTCAGCACAAGCGGCGCGCGGACCGTTGGCTGGTTGACCGCCCTTGCAGGCACAGTCGCGCTCGGTGGTCTCGGCTACGGGGCGTATGCCTCCTCCGAGGCCAGTGACTTCCTCGTGTTGCTGGGATTTGTCGGCTGGACCAAGTGGTTCGCGGCGCTTGGGATCGTCGCAGGGCTCTTAGGGGCACTGACTTTGTTCACGACCCTTCGCGGCCGTTGGCAAGGACCGTTTCCAATCGGGACGCTTCTCGGCTTGTTGCTCACAGGGTTCGCCGCAATCGGCCTTTCCGCATGGCTCGTCATTAATGGGTTCTTGCCGATCTAACATCGGCACGACCCTTCGGGCACCACATCCCTTGGGCGCGACCCGCTGTCCGTGCGCACAACCCTCTGGATCTTTGGTGATCCCGGCAAAGTCGGTTAACGATTTGTTGATCGCGCGGAGACAAGTATACTTCTTGCATTTCCTCGCCCGAGACAGGACATGAACGGCTGCTGGGTGGGCTCTCTGAACATCCAGCCCGATTTTACCGAATGGGAGTGGCTTGAATGGTTGCGGCGGACCGGTTGGCTCTAGGCCCGGGAAACAATGATACCCGGATCATTTATATCGGTCTGGCGGCCTCGCTTTTATTTATTGGATTGCTTTTTGGCGATGCGATCCTGAATCTGTGGTCACGTTGGGGCAAACAGGACGAGCTCAGCCACAGCTATTTCATCCCGCTCATTTCCGCTTACCTCGTTTGGGTCAACCGGGAAACTGTGAAGGCCAGCGTCGGCAATCCGTCCTGGGCCGGATTAGCGATCATCGGCTGCGGTTTGACGACTTTCGTTCTGGGTCAGTTGACCAGCATCTACCTGTTTCAACATATCGGACTGGTGATTGTTATCGCCGGTCTCGTCGCCGGCTTTGGCGGCATGTCCCTGCTGCGGACCGTTGCCGCGCCCGTTGCCTTTTTGTTTTTCGCTGTGCCACCACCGTTTTGGATGATCACAGTCCTGTCATGGAAGTTCCAGGAGATTTCCTCGATCCTCGGTGTGTGGATGATCGAGCTGATGAATATTCCGGTTTTCCTGTCCGGCAACATCATCGATCTCGGCGACTACAAACTCCAGGTCGCCGAAGCCTGCAGCGGGCTCCGGTATCTCTTCCCGTTTCTCTCCATCGGCGTGATGGCCGCCTATATGTATCGCGGCAAGCTCTGGCAAAAGGCAGTGATCGTCCTTTCCACGATCCCCATCACGATCTTGATGAACAGCTTTCGCATCGCGGTGACCGGCGCGCTTGTTCAGGCTTACGGCCCTGAACATGCTGAAGGCGCTCTGCACTTCTTCGAAGGTTGGGTGGTGTTTCTTTTCTGCCTTGCCGCCCTGTTCGGCATCGTCGCGCTTCTTTCCAGGTTCTCAACCCCGCGCCAGCATCCGCTTGACGCTCTCGCCACCCCGGAATTACCGAAGGTCGCCCCCTCAAGATCGGGCCCTGGTCATATACCGTTCCTGGCGACATTAGGCGGCCTTGCTATTGCCTTCTTCGTTGCATCAAAGTTCGTCACTGTTGATGCCCTGATTATTCCGGAGCGAAACCAATTCGCCAGCATCCCGTCACAGTTTGAAGGCTGGCGGACGAAGGTCCGCCCGATAGATCCGACGATTGCAGAAACGCTCGGTGCGGACGATTCACTCGTCGTCGATCTAGTCAATGAGGAAGGGCAAACCTTTAATCTGTACCTTGCCTATCTGGAAGCGCAGCGCGATGGCCGATCATGGCACAGCCCACGCCAGTGCATACCCGGTGGTGGCTGGAAAATCACCGACCATCAGATCCTCAATACCGAAACAGCCGCGGGCACCTCGCTCAACTATAACCGGCTGGTCATCGAAAATGGCCCACGCCGACAATTGGTCTACTATTGGTACGATCAACGTGGTCGCAAGCTCGCCAACGAATTCACCATGAAGTTCTGGTTGATCGCTGACGCAGTGACGCGGAACCGCTCGGATGGTGCCATGATCCGCTTGCTTGTGCCGTTAGAAAACGGAGAATCCCTGGAAGAGGCGGACCAGAAACTGAAATCGATGATCAATCGGATTGAAACCTTTTTGCCGGACTACATACCGGCATAGGTGCCGATACCGGCATAAGTCCCGATATCGGCATCGACACGATCGGGCATTGGCCTGAGGGTCGACACTTTCGAGGATAGCTGCGCGCCGTGAGAGTCTTAATCGTAGCCCCGAATTTTTCCAACAAGATGGGTGGTGAAGCCATCTTGCCATTGCATTACGTCCAGCAACTTCAACATCTTGGTGTTGAGGTTCACGGACTAACCCATGCCCGTTGTAGAGACAGGCTAAACGAAACGCCTTTCATCGACCAAGGGCGGATGCACTTCATTGAAGACTCCACTCAAGAGAAGGTCGTTCATCGCTTTTCAAAACGAGTACCAGCCGCCATCCGTGACAGCGCCGTTCACCCGGCGCTATCACTCTTGACGTTGCGTCGGCTTGCCGAGAAGGCAGGTCAGCTGGAACAAGAGATCGAATTCGATGTTATTCATCAACCGACACCTGTGTCGCCATCGCTCCCGAGTTTCCTCAGCACCCTGAAGACACCGCTTGTCATCGGCCCATTGAATGGCGGGATGAGCTTTCCGCCCGGCTTTGCGGGCAAAGAGAATGCCGCAAACGAATTTATTGTCGGCGGGACCAGAGCCGTCTCCAGTCTTGCCAATCGACTTGTTTCGGGCAAGCAAAGCGCTGCCCGTATTCTTGTTGCCAATGAACGCACAAGAGCCGCCTTGCCCGCGAGCATCGACCAGTCAAAGACAAGACTGTTGGTGGAGAACGGCGTGGACATTGATCTGTGGACCCCGGAACAGGTGACCTTCCCGGACGTGCCGGAGTTTGTCTATGTGGGCCGGCTTGTCTGGTGGAAAGCCATTGACCACTTGCTCCGAGCAATGAGCAAACTGGAGCGCGCACGGCTGACCATTATTGGCGATGGGGAAGAGCGCGCCTCCCTTGAGGCCATGGCAGCCGATATCATCAAACAATCAGAAGGCCGGATCGAGATCACTTTCACCGGCTTTCTATCGCAGCCTGAAATCCGGGATGTCCTTGCCGCATCCACAGCGCTGGTCTTGTCGTCCTTACGTGAATGCGGCGGAGCTGTTGTCCTTGAGGCGTTTGCGTGCGGCAAGCCGGCAATCGCAACAAATTGGGGAGGGCCGACCGACTACATCACTCAAGAAACGGGCTTCCTGATTGATCCCGGCACAGAGGAAACATTTTCTGAGAAAATCGCCACCGCGATGAAGGCGCTCTCAAAAGACCCGGGGCTCGCCCAAAGAATGGGCGCCACGGCCCGTAGCCATGTGCAGCAGCACTTCAGTTGGCGAGCCAAAGCAGAGCAGATGCTCAAGATCTTTGAGGAAATTTCTCCGCCAGCACGCCAAGCGGCCTGACGCCTCAACACAAAGAACGATTTCGCTCAGTCCAATTTGCACGGGTTGCCAGCTTAAGAAAAGGCCAACTTTACTCGTCGTCTTCTTCCTCGTCATCGAAGTAAGCAGAGTCATCGACTTCTTCGCCCGCTTCGATCGCGGCCTTGATCTCGTCAGAATCCCAATCGCGTTGGCTTTCGATATCGAGAAGTTGCTGCTGTTCGTAAGCCTGCTCTTGCAAAGCAAGTTCCTCATCGAGAGTAAGTTCCCGCTCGATAAGCTCGTCAGGTTGCTTCAGCGTAACAACGCCCACGCGCTCTGAGTAGTAAGCCTCACCGGTATCATTGCGGGTTGCACGGAACACAAACCCACCGGGATCTGACGTTTTGTCATTTGTCCGGAATGACTTGCGCGCAACGCCGTCTGAGCCGGCAACAACCGCTCGCCCTGGGACCATGTCTTCTGCCGTTTTGCCCCGGTAGAACGTCACTTCGGTACCAGCAGGCAAGCCGTCTAGGGATACCTCAATGGACCGGCCCGCGTCAACGGCACCTTTGTTCACTTTAAGCCCCGGGTTCACCACGTTCGGCGCGCCATCACGGAGGGTCGCTGAAACTGGCTGCAACTGATACGGCATAACCTTAGCGAGTTCGAAGTCCGCCGCGCTCGGATCAGCTTCGCTACCGGAAAGGCCGGAATATCCCTGCCAGGCGTTCGGATCAACAAACCCCGTGGTCGGTTGCCCCTGATAGGCGGGCGCACCGTAAGCAATCCCCGTTTGCGGCCGTGGCGCCGAGCCCACATTCTTGGTCGGCAAGCGAAGGCGGTCGCCTGGCTTGACGATGGTCCAGTCCACGTTCGGGTTCATGGCAATGATGGCGTCGCTGGAGACGTTGAACCGGTAGGCAACCTTGTTAAGGGTATCGCCCGCCCGCACAGTATAGAGGTCAGCCACATCTGCGCCGATCGCTGACAAGCCAACAGCATTGCGCGAGACCGGCACTTCAACGATCTGGCCAGCTTGGACGAGATAGGGGTTTTCAACCGCTGGGTTGAAATCAATCAACGTCGCCACGGGCACGTCGCAATACTCAGAAATCTCCGCCAGAGATTCGCCCGCCCGGATCGCCACGAAATTCTCGCAACGACCGTCGAGCTGTTCAGCAACAGCCTCTCCGTAAAGCCGGTGTGCTTGGCGCGCCCCGGCGATCCCTTCGAGTTTCGCAAACTCCAGCTTATTACCTTGGCTGTCGTACTGAGCAGGCAAGCGCAGCTGCGCGACCTCATCCGTCGAATATAGCCCTTCCGCTCCGGTGTAATGTCCAGCGGAATACCGCGGCCCGCTCTCACTCGGCACGCTGGCGCAGCCTGCTGCCGCTGCCGCAACCACCCCGGCCAGCGCAAACAGCCGAGCTCTGACATCGAAATTCATGAGTTTTTTCATGGGCTTAAAGCTCCCCATCAGCATTACGCCAAACATCAATCTTCAGTTAACCATACTTCCCAACCGAACGCACGCAAAAGGCAAGGCCCCTTCATTGAATCTCCGACAGGCGTGGCATTTCGGACGCGAGACAACCATTTGAATCTAAACCACTTTGCACCTTGAAAACATGATCAAAGTCGGCTCATAGGGGGCAGCCGCTGTTTCGTGCGGTCTGCCTTCCCTCCAAGGAGCCTTTAACCATTTAATGGACGGACTTCCCGGCATATTTGTGGCAGCCTTTGTGACGTTGTTCATCGTGATCGACCCGATCATGGTGACGCCGATCTTTGCCGCGCTCACAAAGACCAACACGCGCAATGAGCGCCTCAAAATAGCGTTTATGGCGGCGCTCTACTCCGCCGCAATTCTTGGGTTTTTTGGCTTTGTCGGAAATGGGCTCTTGCATCATCTGGGTGTTTCGCAAGGGGCTTTCAGGGCCGCCATGGGCATCATCCTCTTCATTATGGGCTACCGCATGTTCTTCGAGCCCGACGGGGAAACCCAGGCAAAGACGCCCGGGCCGAAGGCCTCTGCTCGCGATGACATCGCTTTCTTCCCGCTGGCGATCCCCATGCTGGCGGGCCCCGGAGCGATCGCCACGATCATGCTCCTCATGGGTCCGGAAAAATCGCTCGCCGAAAAAGGCGCGGCGCTGGCTGCCACCGCCATCGTGCTGGGCATGGCTGTCCTGATGATGGCGTTTGCCAGCCGCATCGGCGACATTCTAGGGCGCACCGGGATGAACGCCATCACCCGCGTCCTCGGGATGCTGCTGATGGCTCTTTCCACGCAATACATTTTCGACGGCATCCGCGACGGGCTCTTGGCGGCCGTTCTTTAACAGGATGGCATCATATACCTGAGTGACAGGTGTTCGATAAGTTTTTGACCCTTGGCAGAATGTTCGGATGCGTGGACCTCCTCAAGGGCACCCGTAGCATTGAGCCTTTGCGCTTCGACACACAGATATGGCAAGTTTGGGCGAGGGGCATTGCTAGAAGATCGACTTCAACAGCGCGCTATGCCTGGTGGTCGCCAATCCGTCCAAGGAACAGAAACTAGCGCTTACAGAAGAGTTTTTAAAAATCTGCCCGACGGCTGTTGCGGGTACTGATTATGACCTCTTGGAAGAACCACTTGCGACGGCCTGGGGCGATGCGGCGTTTGCTAAATATGGACAGGGAAAGTCGATTGATTCCACTGAAGAGTGGTATCGCAGAGCCCTTCCCGATGTACTGGCTCGCCTGATCTGGCTCCGTGTGGATGCAGATTATGAGACTGATAAGACGATTACGGATGGAATTGTCGAAGAGGCTGCCAGAAACTGTACGGCCTTATTGGAAACCCAGAAGACACTAAGACGAAAGTCTGGCTGGCCCTTCTGGAATAGATGACAATGACGACATCGTGCTATTCGTTATAAGGCGCCTTAACCCGCTGCTTTCGCACGTTTTTTGCGCATATGCGGGAGCAGTTCCCGTTTGCGCAAGCGGATGTTCAGCGGGGTGACTTCCACCAGTTCATCGTCGTCGATGTAGGCGATCGCCTGTTCCAGGGATAATCGCTTGGGCGGGGTGAGCTTCACCGCGTCGTCCTTGCCCGCCGCACGGATGTTGGTCAGTTGTTTGCCTTTCAGCGGGTTAACATCGAGGTCATCGTCCTTGGCGTTCTCGCCAATGATCATACCCTGATAGACCTTCTCGCCGGGCCCGATGAACATGATCCCCCGGTCTTCCAGGTTCCACAGCGCGAACGGCACCGCGTCACCTTCCCCCATCGCAATCAGCACGCCGTTGCGGCGGCCTTCAATTGCCCCTTTGTGCGGGGCGTATTCCAGGAAGGATCGGTTCATGATCCCGGTCCCGCGGGTGTCAGTGAGGAACTGCCCGTGATAGCCGATAAGCGCCCGCGCCGGGGCGTGAAAGGTCGCACGGGTCTTTCCGCCCCCGGAGGGTTTCATCTCCATGAGTTCTGCCTTGCGGCGCGTAAGCGCATCAATGACGGCACCTGAATAGTCATCGTCCACATCGACAACGACTTCCTCGATCGGCTCCATCATCTGCCCATTATCATCCGTACGGGTCACAACCCGTGGACGCGACACCTGAACCTCGAAGCCTTCTCGGCGCATATTTTCAATGAGCACGCCGAGCTGAAGCTCGCCGCGGCCGGCCACTTCCATCCCGTCGCCGTCTGGCGCATCGCTTACCCGGATTGCCACATCGCCTTCGGCCTGGCGCATGAGACGGTCACGGATCACCCGCGACTGGACCTTATCCCCTTCCCGGCCAGCCAGCGGTGAATCGTTCGCAGCAATGGTCACGGACAAAGTCGGCGGATCGATGGGCTGCGCGGCCAAGGGCTCTTTCACCGCCAGATCGCATAATGTATCGGACACGGACGCTTTTTGATATCCGGCCAACGCCACGATATCACCAGGACCAGCTTCTTCAATGGGCTGACGCTTTAGGCCCCGGAACGCCAGGACCTTTGTAATCCGTACCCGTTCTATTTCATCGCCATCCCGATGAACCGCCTTCATGGTCGTGCCTGGCACGGCTTTGCCTGATATTACCCGCCCCGTCAGGATGCGCCCCAGAAAGGGATCGGCTTCCAGGGTCGTTGCGAGCATTTTGAACGGTTGTTCTTCAGCCCCGTCTGCCACTCCCGGCGGGCTAATATGAGAAATGATGGTCTCAAACAATGGCTGCAGGTTTTCGCGCGGATCATCGAGTGAGCGCGCCGCCCAGCCATCCCGGCCAGAGGCATAGAGCGTCGGGAAATCCAGCTGTTCGTCATTGGCGCCGAGGGCCGCGAATAAATCGAACGCAGCATCGAGCGCCGCATCAGGATCCGCACTCGGACGATCAACTTTGTTCAGCACCACAATTGGTTTCAGCCCCAGAGCCAAAGCCTTGGACAGCACAAACTTCGTCTGTGGCATGGGACCTTCCGCGGCGTCCACCAGCAACAGACAGCCATCGACCATGGAGAGAATGCGCTCCACCTCGCCGCCAAAGTCAGCGTGGCCTGGCGTGTCGACGATGTTGATACGGACCGGCTCTTCGCCCTCCTCAAAGACAACGCTGGTGCATTTGGCGAGAATCGTAATCCCGCGCTCGCGCTCAATGTCATTTGAATCCATGGCCCGCTCGGCCATTTCTGCATTGTCGCGTACAGCCCCTGACTGGCGCAGCATCTCGTCGACGAGGGTCGTTTTGCCGTGGTCAACGTGAGCGACGATGGCGATGTTACGCAATTGGGTCATGGGGCCTCGGGCTTTACAATAGGCAGGCTTATTTTGCGCCCGCGAAAGAACTGGCTCCCAATAGCTGTTTTTGCCCTGAACACAAGCGGCGCCCAAAACTAAGTTTCCAATCAAGAAACACCCGGAGGGTTTGGTCAAAAATAAACCGCCCCACCTTTCTGTCGAAAGGCAGGGCAGGACAGTATTTCATTGACCAGATGCGGGTCAGGCGCTGCGAATGTCCACCTCGTCATAAGCCAGCGCAACTGGTTCTCCGTCAACGAAGACGACGGTGTAGGTCTCGCGACCGCCATAGCGTCCACTAGGCAGCTTGGCGCGAACCTGAACATCTACGGCCCAGGCCGGCATCTCATCGTGGCCATCAAAGTCAGCATAGACCTGGTACGGGCTGTTATCGACAGAGATCCGCGCGCCAACGCGGCTGTCCAATCGGTCTTTGATGAAAGACACCGTTTCAGCCTCGAAGTGCCTCGGTGCGCGGCCAAAGCCTTGGGCAGCGCTCACGGTCTCTATGATCCCGGCCAAAATCAAGACGGCAAAGGAAGCGATTATTTTTCTCATTTTCTTTCTCCTTTTTTGTTCGGGGCGCCTTTTGTTCAAGGCATCTGGGTCAAGCCTCGCCGGCTCACTTGCGGTGGCCGACAGAATCTCCGACCCGCACCCCAAATAATGCACTTAGTGCGCATTATTTTGTCACATTACTGTCATAAAACTGAAATTGCAATAAAGAATGCGCAAAATATGCGTATTTTAGCGCATTTTTTGCGCTAAATTTGCTATCATCCATATAAATCAAGGGGTTACGCCTAGGCGCGCATTTTTTCTCGCCTTGGAGCGGCGATGGTTGGGCCGCATTTGCACCGGTTGATCAACCTGAATGAGGCAAGTGATGTCCGGGGCGCTTAGGGCAAATGGTCTGGGGTATCGCGGCCCCTCGAAACGATCCCGACATGCACAATTGAAGGTCCCGTCCGCCGCTCAAGCTCATTTCAATTCTGAGTTTGACTGTGAGATTTTCCGACTGGAGTTGACCTTGGGGTCAATTGACTTGGGATTTAGAGAAACGCGCCCCTAAAACACCACCCAAAATTGGCCTGCTTGGCACCCGTCAGCGCGTGACGCGAGCGCCCCAGCCAGCGGCGCCGTCGCAAACACCATCGCGGGCGAATGCTGTGTAATCGCCCATGGTCATGCCGCTAACGAATGGCCAGTCAGTCCGACGACACAGGATTTCGCCGAGCTCAGCGTTGATATCCGGATTGTCGCCATCTGTGTTAATGACGACAATCATCGGCATTCGTTGAAGGTCAGCATCGGGAAGCGTTGTGTAACCGCCAAGGTTGACGCGCCAAACCGGCGTGTCACCGCCACACCGAGCCTCGACCGCCCTTGCTAAAGCATCCGCCCGGCGCGCGCCAAAGCTATCGTTCTGGCCCAGATCGTTATCGGCCGAGGCAACACCGAGCGCGGCGACACCGTCGGCGCCGCAAATGGCCGCCTCGTTGCTCGCCAAAATGTCTTCCGACCCCACCAGTTCCAGACCGCGATAGCGCCAGTACTGACGAGGCGTTGCACCGCTCACCGAAGGCATGATCCATTGCGCCGCATAGCTGGCAGGTATCGGCAGGGGCTCAGGCTCTTCAATGACAACCGGCTCCTCGATAGCGGGCACGGCCTCGATAACTGCAGGCTCCGGCGGAAAGAGCTCGCTTTCCAGTGTGCAGACATCTTCCGCGCTGCGCAAATATCCGTCAGCACACGCACAAGCATCACCAACGAGCACCTCATTTTTAAAGCAAACCGGCGTGTAAGGTTCAGGGTCGGCGGGGCAAAATACGCCAAACCACCCGCACAATAAGGCCGCGAGAGGTTTCAGGAAAAATCCGAACAAGGCGAAGATAAACTGCCATACGGATTCAAAAAAACTGATCACCGCTTCCGGTAGAACACCGGCAAGGAACTTCCAAATGGCCCAGGAAAGCCCACCGACAAAGGCCAGTGCCAACACCAGACGCAGAAGGTTTCGCAGGAGAAAGGCGATCAACGCCAATAACGCGGCAAAAGCACCTGGCCTTCTGTCATCGTCATCATAATCGTCGTCATCGTAGTCGTCGGCTGACTGAAAAGAGGGCACGGGCGTCGGCGCAGCCCGAAAGGCCGGCTGTTTCTGAGTGAAGAGCTCACCACGCACCATGGCGGGATCTTCTTCAACGCTCAGGGTATCTTCAACCGAGCTGGTTGCTTGATCGGAGGCGTCTTCTTTTGCCGCCTCATCTTCTGCAACTTCCGGGACGATCTTATTGAAAAGGGCCGCGGGCTTCGACGGCGGGCGGCCGTCGGTCAAAATGATTGGTTCACCTGTTCGCGTTTCAGACATCCCGTTGGTCCCCGCCCCGAAACTTCTCTACCGCGGTTTTGGTGCCAGCCCATAAGCCCTCAAAACCAACACACGCCGCCAGGCGATCTCGCAACTCACGAAACGCCTGATGCTCATCAAATTAACCAAGTATCAACCAATGGCAATCGGTGGTGGGTGACATTCCTGAGAACGCGCCTCTTTTGTTGGACGAGCGCAGCTGAAAACCGTCAAACGCGACTGACCTGCCTTCCACCGTCAGACCAAGTTTTGTCAGTGTTTGCAGGGCCTTAAGTCACCAAACGGGAAGCCTGATCAATCTTGCCAGCTTACCGCGAGTATTCCCCTCACGCTCATTGCAACTACCGAACAACCTGTCGCTTTCTGGCAACTGCGTCCTTGTCTCCCTGACGTGGTCACCGTGAATTTTTGCAGACCGTCTCGGCTTCTGCGATCACACGCGGTAGAAGAGACGTTCGACACGAAGTCAGCATGAGGGGCACCAAATGGCGCGGTCGCGGGACAGAGAAGTCAGGTTCGTCAAGCCGGGCGGCTATATCTTAAATATGCTGCTGTTCCTCGTGGGCGTCGGCGCTGTAGTTTACTTTCTGTCGCCGTTGAGCCCGCAGCCAACCAATCTCCTCATTGATGCCTTCAATGCGAATGTGGCCCTCAATGGCCTGATCATCGGCGTCCTGCTGATCGGGATTATTTATCATCTGCGACAGGCCGGTGTCGTTTCGCCGGCGGTCGACTGGGTGGAAGCTTTTCGCGAGACCATTGACGCAAGCCGGGCGAGACTACCGCGAGCGCCGGGGCTCATTAGTGCCATGGCGCGCTTGCTTCTTGATGCTGATAAGCGCGGCGAGCGCCCATCAGCTGACGCGGGGCGGGCGATTCTCGATTCCATCGGCACACGGATCGATGAAGGCCGTGACATGGGTCGCTATATTGGCAACCTCCTTGTCTTTCTGGGTCTGCTGGGCACGTTCTGGGGCCTCCTGCAAACCGTCAACGCAGTGGCTGCCACGATTACGGGACTGGCGGACACAGGCGGGGCTGCAGAAGATGCGATCGGCCAATTAATCGCGAACCTGAGCGAGCCGCTTTCCGGCATGGGCACAGCGTTTTCATCCTCGCTCTTCGGCCTTGGCGGCAGTCTTATTGTTGGGTTCCTCGACCTTCAAGCAGGGCAAGCGCAAAGCCGGTTCTACTCTGATCTTGAAGACTGGCTCGTCGGATGGACCGCACCATCGCGGGCGCGGGGCTCAGGCGACGGCAACGCCAATTACGCCGCGGCATCGGAAGACCTTGGGGCCGCTCTCCAGTCAATCGAAGCTAACATGAGTGCTAACACGCAAGCACAGATTAATGCGCAGGCGGAACAGATCGCCGACCTGAAAGACGAAATCCGGGCCCTGAACCGAACCCTTATTCGCGTCGGCGGCGGAGAATAGATCGTGGCACGGCGCAGGCGAAGCGGAGAGGCCAATATTTGGCCGGGCTTTGTTGACGGGCTGTCGACACTGCTCCTTGTGCTGATGTTTGTGTTGTCGATCTTTGTGGTCGCGCAATTCTATCTCGGCGAACGGTTGAACGTTGTAAAGGACGAGTTGGCCACCAAGGACTCAGAGCTTGCCCGCCTGACGGCCCGGATCGATGAGCTGGCCCGTCAATTGGGGCTGGCCCAATCGGAAAAAGAAGCGCTCCAGAGCACTATCCTGTCGCTGGAGGATACAATCTCTGACAAGAACGAAGAACTGGTTGCCCTCGGCGCGGCGTTAGCGGCCAGCCAGGCGGCTGTTGCGGCGTCAGCGGAAGAGTTGGAAGCGGAAAAAGCCCTTTCAGAGGATCAGAAATCTGAGATCGCCACACTGAACGCTCAATTGGCGGCACTTCGCAAGCAACTGGCAAGCCTTCAGGAAGCCCTCGACGCGGCAGAGGCGAAAGACCTCGAACAAGAAGCGCAGATCGAAAACCTCTCCAAGCGGCTTAACGCAGCGCTCGCCCGCAAGGTCCAGGAACTTCAGGAAGTCCGTTCACGGTTCTTTGAAGCCCTGCGCGAAGCTTTGGGTGATCGGGCCGACGTAAAAGTCGTCGGTGACCGGTTCATTTTCGAAAGCGATATTCTGTTTGGGTCTTGTTCGGCCGTCATTGGCGCGCCAGGGCAAGCGGAACTCACCAAACTGGCCGGTGCCCTTCTGGATATCAAAGATGACATTCCCACGGAAGTGAACTGGATCCTGCGCGTGGATGGCCATGCCGACGCAGCGCCATTGGGGCCAAGCTGTCGCCAGCGGTTTTCGTCGAACCTGGAACTATCGGCGCAGCGCGCGATCTCAGTCGTGGACTATCTCGTCGCGCAAGGTGTGCCCGCACGGCGGCTCATGGCGACAGGGTCCGGGTCGGAAGCACCGCTGGTGCAAGGGTTCAACAATACCGCCTTCGCGCAAAACCGTCGCATCGAGTTCAAGCTGACGGAACGGTAGGCTAAAAACAATCCGTACACGCGCCTGACGGGACGAGGCGCGACCGGGAAAATCAATGGCATGGGGCGATGCCAGCTGCCGGCGCGAGGGGTGACCGGCACCAAGGAGAGAGGCAAAAACGCTCCATGCGACAGCTATGTCTGGCAGCCACCACAACCGCAGCGTTGGCTTTCGCCACGAGTGGGGCATACGCCATCGAATGCGCAACCATCTTTGAAAATGACGAACTGGAAGACGTCTTCGAAGGCGATATCGTCTATGAGGATATCGATGCAAAAAAGCCGGTGCGCATCCGGTCAATTGATTACGATCTGGAAGAGATCTGTGGCCGGAAGGATTGCTTCAGCACTGACGAACTCTACACGAGCGATGCCGTTACTGTCTGTACCGAAGAAGGCAAAAATGCCCTCGGCATGGGGGTGATTTATCTCTATGGGGATCAAGATGAAGAAGAAAACGACGAAGAAGAAGCGAGCGAGGAATAGGTCTCGGTGTGTAAAGTAGGAGGTCAATTTCCCGTTTTGTTTTTTCCTTCACGCAGTTTTGTAAGGACTCTTTGGAGAACCGACCTGACCGCATTCTGAGTGTTTGCATGCGGATCGGAGTGAGAGGACTTTCTCATCGATCGATCCAATAGTGCCTCGATAAAGGAATCTAGTCGCCTCAATTGAGCCTCGATTTGAAAGGCCCGATCCCTTGCCTCACGCAATTGTTTCTCGAGATTTTCGATACCATCCGCGTACTGCTCGCGCGAATAGGCAACATTCCGAATTTGGACTTCCGAAGCAACGAATATAATTTCATCCCCGTGCGATCCATAATAAATACTTATTTGGTCTTTATCGACAAAGACATCCAGCTCGTCGTCAATCGATGACGCTAACTCGGCTTCAATCTCAGTACCTCCTCTAAATTTAATCACAGTAACCGGTGTGGCGTCCGGGCAACTATCGAAAGTAAACGGCAATAGGCGAAGCTCTATAAAACTGTTCTTGGTTAAAACTGACTCAAGAGAACCACCCAGCTGAATTGGCTTCATATCTTCAGTCATTCCTATACCGAATAGTTTGCAGCAACCTATTCAAGCCGCACTACCTCCGCCGGGCGTAGAAGAACGCAACACCGACCAGCGTCAGCGCGAGCCCATACCAGGTAAAGGCGTACTCCAGGTGGCGGTTGGTAAACTCAATCCTTGTTGTGCCGCCTTGGGGATACGCGCCGTCGCTTTCAGCGCGAACACTGTCGATATAAATCGGCAATACCTCCAGACCGGCGGCTTGCCCAAATTTCGATGGGATACGGACATACCAGAGCCCGTCGCCCGAGGGCTCGGTGATTTTAAAGTTACCCGCAATCCCTTTTACCGGTTCCGGTTGGCGCAACAGGCCGGTGACCACCGTTTCCGCCGCCGGCCTTGTGGCCTCACTATGGTCAACGCTTTCTGGGACGAACCCGCGATTGACGTAGATCAGGTCACGCCCGGCAAGCGGGCCCGTCAATTTCATTGGGGTAAAGATGAATGCACCAGGCTTACCGTTGATCGCCCCAAAAACCCGCACGCTAAGGTCGTGGCGCAGGGTCCCGGTGACGGAAACCGGCCGATAAGTGGGCAGCGCTTCCAGCGGTGTTTCGTTAACCAACGTTGCCAGCGGCACCGGGGGCAGACGCCGCATTTCTTCGGTTTGGGCAATGAGGTCCAGCTTCCAGGCGCGCCGTTGCAATTGCCAGGTTCCGAGGGAAGCAAGGATAACAAGCGCGAGGCTCACTGCGATAAAAAAGGCCGGGCCCGGACGGCGTGAGCTCGTACTGCCAGATTGAGTAGATTGCGTCATTGGTCCCAATCGGATGGTGGGCGGGAACCGCGTGCCGCGCCCGTAGACTGGCTCTCCCTCGCCTTGTGCTCGAATTGCAACGCGATCATCAAGGCCTTCAGGGGGCGGAGCATCAACAGGATCGACGCTATGGCTGTTCCCCCTGATACTAAAAGGGCGACGGGAATTGAAAGGCCCCAAGAAAAACGCGCCACAAAGGCAAGGGCGACGGAGATAAAGCCAACGATGAAAATCACAAAAACCGCCGGACCATCACCAGCATCTGCGCCGGCATAATCCAATCCGCAAACCTCACAGGCAGGTTTCAAACCGAGATAGGACGCGTATAGCTTGCCTTGTCCGCAGCGCGGACACTTACATCCAAGCCCAGCAGCATACGGAGAAACTGGCGGGTAATAGCTCACGGGCGAGATAGCCTGATCTCGAACGCAGGCGGCACCGTGCGTTCCAGGTGATCACGAACAACGTCTTTGAGTGCGCCCTCACTTTCAATCTTGCAGACATATTCATTGTCCGCTTTTTTAAGGCTCCCCTCGCTAACAAGGCGCGCAACCAAGTCAGGGTCCGTTTCGTTACAAGCCAAGACCCCGAGGCTCAGATAGGTTCTTGATTTGCGGGCCAGCAGATAGATATGGCCTTCCTCCTGGTTGAGGGGCGACATCTGGCCAATCCACATGTTCCGGCGGATAGATTGGAAACGCAGGGCATAAGTCTGGTCTTTTTCGATCGCAAGGAGCATCGCCCGGTTTGGCGTGTTCGTGGCGAGCCCCGGCTTACAGTCGCCGTCAAGCTCCCCTTTCACGTAAGGGCAAACCAAAAGCGGGCCGGCCTTGAACGCCAAGGCGCGAGCGTTTTTCTCGGTCAGGATCGGCTGTTCACTGACGAAACAGCCGGTAAGGACGATCGCTGCAACGGCAAGACCAAAGAGCGAAAGGACACTCTTCCGAATACTGCGTAACGGGCGACCGTCCATGGAGCCCCCTTAAGAAAGGAGGCCCTGGTTCCCCAACACGTAAATGAACGCAAAAAGGAAGAGCCAGACCACGTCGACGAAGTGCCAGTACCATGCGGCGCACTCAAAACCGAAGTGACGCTCCGGCGTGAAGTGGCCCGCAAGGGCACGGAATAAGCAGACGATCAGGAAGATCGTTCCGATCACCACGTGCAAGCCATGGAAGCCGGTCGCCATGAAGAAAGACGCACCATAAATGCCGCCGCCAGAGAACTTGAAGAGATCATAGTGGAGCGCTTCATAGTATTCGACGTACTGGAAAAACGTGAAGATCAAGCCCAAGGCAATCGTAACCGCAAGGCCTTGCACGAGACCTTTTTGGTCATTGTGCTGAACAGCATGGTGGGCCCACGTCACCGTTGTCCCGGACAGCAGCAGGATCAGCGTGTTCAAAAGCGGCAAGCCCCAAGGTGACAGAGGATCAACGCCTTGAGGCGGCCAGACACCGCCCGTTGAATGAAGACGGCCATCGTTTTGAAGATAAGCCGGATCGCCGTTCGCGTTCAGCATTTGCGTGCCATCGGTCAAGACAATTGCCTCGCCAGCGCCGGGGAACAGAGCAGCGCCGAAGAACGCCCAGAACCACGCTGCAAAGAACATCACCTCGGAGGCAATAAAAAGCACCATCCCGTAGCGCAAACCAAGACGAACAACCGTCGAGGTATTTTCACCTTTCAGGCTTTCCTGAATGATATCGCGCCACCAGCCTGCCATGGTGATCAGCACACCAAGCAAGCCGAGGAAGAACAGCCAGTTGCCTTTGAGTTGCACAAACGGGCTATCGATTGGCCCCAGAACAAAGCCGCTCTCATTCGCGCCGGACTTCATCCACATCACCGCGCCGGCCATCATGAGGACACCAGCTAAGGAGCCGACCAGCGGCCACGGGGATGGATTTACAAGGTGATAGTCGTGTTTGACCTCAGAGCCGGCCATGGGAGTCTTCCTCATCGAAAATCTGCAATTTCTCGATGGTATATCGCCGAGGTGCCCTGATTTCCAAGGGTTTCCCGTCAATTGACCTGCGGCAAATCTCCGTACCGGTGATCCGAAATCGACGCCCTGGCAAGGCTGGCCCAATCGGCGGCAGGCTGCCTGGTTGTTGCTTTCCTGGCCTTGCCGGCCCGGTGTTGCTGGCCCTGTGTTATTGGCCCGGTGTTGCTGGCCCTGTGCTATTGGCCCTGTGTTGCTGGCCCTGTGTTGCAGGCCCCGTGTTGCAGGCCCCGTGTTATTGGCCCCGTGTTATTGGCCCCGTGTTATTGGCCCGTATCGAGGGCGGCGATATCAGCGTCTTCCCAGACGAAAAAGGTATAGGCCAGCGTGATGGTCTCAACCTCGGTCATGTTGCGGTCTTGGTCGATCTTGGGATCGATAAAATACGTGACCGGCATGGAGACTTTCTCGCCGGGCTGGAGCAGCTGTTCGGTAAAACAGAAGCATTCGACCTTATTGAAATACATGCCTGCTTTCGCTGGCGAGACATTGAACGTGGCTCGACCAACTACCGGTCTGTCAGAGAGGTTTTCCGCCTCATAAAAGGCAAGGCCCGTCTCGCCAACCTTCAAGGTCTGGCTCACTTGTTGGGGCTTAAAACGCCAAGGCAAGCCGAGGCCAACGGTGCCATCAAAACGGACCGTAACCTTGCGCGAGAGGACTTTGTCGGCTTCCGCTTCGGCGCGCTGGGTCGTTCCACCCCAGCCGGTAACCTGACAGAACGCCTTGTAGGCCGGCACAGCCGCGAACGACATACCGACCATCCCGAGAACAACCGCGGCCACAATTGTGGCGGTCTTCCGGTTTTTCGCTGACGATGGCGCACGTGCAGAATGGGTCATGGACAGCCGCCTACTTACCCCGCCGCTGCGGAAATCCGCAGAACGGTGACGCCGTAAACGAGAACGATGAACAGGACCACACTGCCAGCGATTGCGAGATTGCGCTGATTGCGTGCTTTTTGGTCTTCCGGGGTCATCGGAGTGTCTCCTTATCTCTAGGAGATAAACGGTGCAGCGAGCACAACAAGGTCTTCCACCAGCACTGCGGCAAAAATCCCGAACAGATAAACGATAGAGTACGCGAACAGCTTTTTAGCTGGGCCTTTGTCGTTCTTGTCTGCTCGCAAGAGGTCAACGGCGAGTTTGACGAAGTAGCCGCCCATGAGAACGGCTACGGCCAGGTAAACGAACCCGCCCATCCCGACGGCCACCGGGGCAATGCCGGATAGCGCAAGGAGGACCGAATAAATCAGGATCTGACGGCGCGTTGCATCGTGGCCGGCGACATTCGGCAACATCGGAATCCCAGCGCGCGCATAGTCTCCCTCTTTGTAAAGAGCCAACGCCCAGAAGTGGGGCGGCGTCCATAGAAAGATGATCGCAAACAGGATCCAAGCGGCGACAGGCATATCGCCCGAGACAGCGGCCCAAGCCACGACGGGCGGCAGGGCACCCGCCGCACCGCCGATCACAATGTTCTGGGCGGTCAATCGCTTCAGCCACATGGAATAAACGATCACGTAGAAAAAGATCGTGAAGGCCAGAAGCCCGGCGGCCAGATAGTTAGACGAGAGCGCCAGGAGCGCGACAGACAAAGCACTTAATGCGCCGCCGAATCCCGCCGCTTCGGGGCGAGGCACTTGCCCGCGCGGCACCGGCCTGTTGGCCGTGCGAGCCATAACGGCGTCAATGTCGGCATCCCACCACATGTTAAGGGCACCAGACGCGCCTGCGCCCACGGCAATTGCCAAGAGCGAGACCAGCGCCAGACCTGGATGAAGATAAGCGCCCGCCGCATAAGCCGCGACCATGCCGACCGCCGCAGTGAAGATCACCAACGACATGACCCGCGGTTTTAAAAGCGCCAAATAGGCTTCCGGACCGGCCGCAGGTGCGGGGCCTCGTTTTTCCGGGTGAGGCGGCAATGCAGACGCCGATATATCTGTCGTTGAGCTCATCGACCGGCTTATGCCGGACAACCATTAGAAAAGAAACCGAATTCGCGGCTCTCCCGCCGCGACCCGCGGTCGCTTGCCCGTTAGAGGGGCCCGTTAGAGGGGCAAGTTAGAGGGGCAAGTTAGAGGGGCAAGTTAGCGGCGGATAACTGACTTCAGGCCAAACAAAACGAAAATCAGCAGCATGAAGGCGATGAAATACGCTAACAGTGTGCCTGCCGACATGTTTGCAAACTCAAACCAGCCGGATTCAATTTTTGCCGCAGCGCGCCCGCCAGTGACCCTATCGGCCATTTCTGCCGGCGGCGGTGACAAGAGCGAGCGGCCGAAGCCGATCAGCACAAAAACGACAAGGGCCAATAGCGTCATGGACGCGATCTGCCCAGTGCGCTGCATAACAAAAACGGCGACAAGCACCGACACCAGCGCGATAGCGATCGAAATCAAGTCCCCTGACATGAAGGTCGACCGAAAGACTGAGATGACGTCCGACAAAATGGCTTCGAGCATGGATTTCCCCTTTTCACCCCTGAACCCTGATCAATTCCCCGGTAACCTTTTAGCGACGGAGCGTCGGGTCGACTAGATGGCAGAACCCGAAAAGCTGCGAAGATTTTAAGGCAGGCCAACCGCGCTGGGCATTTCAGTTCAAGGCATGGATTTGACAAGACCAACAGAAAAACCCCGGCGTGTGCTGCCGGGGTTTTGGATTTGTTGTTTTGTAACTGCCTGCTGCCCTAGTGGGCCGCTGCTTCTTCTTTGTCGAAGCGTGGCAGTTCATTGAACTGGTGGAATGGCGGCGGCGATGGGAGTGTCCACTCCAGGGTCGTTGCCCCCTCGCCCCAAGGGTTGGCCGGCGCCTTGCGGCGATAGATGAAGAACGCATCAATCATTGCCACCAGGAAGATCAGCATGCCGACAAGCATGACGAAGTAGCCGATTGTCGAGATCTGGTTCCAGTACGCGAACCCTTCCGCGTAATCCACATAGCGGCGCGGCATGTTTTGCAAGCCGAGGAAGTGCTGCGGGAAAAAGATCAGATTCACCCCGACAAACATCACCCAGAAGTGCAGCTGGCCGAGCCACTCGCGGTACATTTTACCGGTCATCTTGGCAAACCAATAGTACCAGCCAGCAAAGATTGCGAACACCGCCCCGAGAGAGAGAACATAGTGGAAGTGGGCAACCACATAGTATGTATCGTGAAGATAGTGGTCGATCCCGGCATTGGCGAGGACAACGCCCGTCACACCGCCAACGGTAAAGAGGAAGATGAACCCAACTGCCCATACCATTGGCGTCTTAAAGTCAATCGATCCGCCCCACATGGTGGCAATCCAGGAGAAAATCTTGATGCCAGTTGGGACCGCGATAACCATGGTTGCCGCCACGAAGTAGGCTTTCATGTTGACCGAGAGACCCACCGTATACATGTGGTGCGCCCATACGATGAACCCAACAAAGCCGATGGCGACCATGGCGTAGGCCATGCCAAGATAACCGAAGATTGGTTTCTTGGAGAAAGTCGACACGATGTGGGAAATGATCCCAAAGCCTGGGAGAATAAGGATGTACACCTCAGGGTGACCGAAGAACCAGAACAAGTGCTGGTAAAGGATCGGGTCACCGCCCCCTGCACTATCAAAGAACGACGTGCCGAAATTCCGGTCAGTCAGCAGCATGGTGATCGCCCCGGCGAGCACCGGCAGTGATAGCACCAGCAGAAACGCTGTGACCAGAACTGACCATGCAAATAGTGGCATCTTGTGCAGGGTCATGCCCGGCGCACGCATGTTGAAAATCGTCGTGATGAAGTTGATCGCCCCGAGTATCGACGACGCACCTGCAAGGTGGAGCGATAGGATCAACAGATCCATGGCTGGTCCCGGGCTGCCGGTGTTTGAGGACAATGGCGGGTACATGACCCAGCCACCGCCAAACCCGATTTGCGATCCGTAGCCAGGCGCAAAGATCGACAGGGTGATCATGATGCCGGAGGCCACGTAAAGCCAGAACGAAATGTTGTTCATCCGTGGGAACGCCATGTCAGGCGCTCCGATCATGATGGGTACGAACCAGTTGCCAAACCCACCAATCATCGCTGGCATGACCATGAAGAAGATCATGATCAGGCCGTGATAGGTAATGAGAACGTTGTAGAAGTTCTTCGCCGCATCTTCATTGCCATTGGTGAAATGCGTCAGGAACGTCATGCCCGGCTCGGCAAGTTCCATCCGCATGAGACCGGACATGGCACCACCGACGATACCTGCGATGATGGCGAAGATCAGATAAAGCGTGCCGATGTCTTTGTGGTTCGTGGAGAAAAACCACCGCACAAAGAATGACGGCACGTGGTCGTCATGATGACCCGCATCTTGGTCATTAGTCGTTGAAGGTATTGCGTCGGCCATGTCGTTTTGCCCCTTAGGCTTTCAAATCAAGATCGGTCGTTAGACCAATGTCGCGATGTTACTGGTATGCTACTGGTTCTGAGCGAACCGTGCATCATCGGTATCGGTGTTAAACATCGGGTCCATGCCCGCCAGCGCGCGCTGGCTATCGACCCAGGCTTCGAACTCGTCGCGCGGCACGGCGCGGACTTCGATTGGCATGAAAGAATGGTTGATGCCGCAAATTTCCTGGCAATAGCCATAAAACGTCTCGGCTCGGTCGGCCTTAAACCATGTCTCATTAATTCGACCTGGGACGGCATCAACCTTGAGCGCGAAGTTCGGCATAGAGAAAGAGTGGATCACGTCGCGAGCGGTCGTCGTTACCCGGATCGTTTCACCGACCGGAACATAGATCGGGTTATCCACCGCCAGGCGATATAGCTCTTTGGACGTTTCAGACGCAGGGAGCATATTTGAGGCGAATTCGAAGTCGCCGAAATCAGGATAAGAGTAACTCCAGCCCCACTGATAGCCGCTGACTTTGAGCGTCATGGTTGGGGCCATTGCAATCTCTTTGCGATCACCGCGTCCAACAAGGCTTCGGCCACCGCGCATAATCACCCGCGAACCTGCGGCCGGCGCTGAGTTGAGGGCAACCAGCACTTCGGCCTGCCCGAGATTGGAGACTTTATAATCGCCGCGCGACAGCTTTGCAGTTTCATCGCCATTGGAAACAAACACCTGGAGATGGTCAGGCCGCGTCACTCGGCGGCTTTCGCTGGCGAAGTCATTTGCGAACACGAACTCGGTAGTCCGACCATCGGCCTGCGCAATCACTTGCTTTCCGTCAGGAATGACATCTTCTTTATACAGGAGTTCGAAGGACGGCAGGGCGATCACCAACAAGATCAGGATCGGGACACCCGTCCAGATAATCTCGATGAGCGTGTTGTGGCTGAACTTACTAGGCTGCGGGTTTGCTTTCGAGTTGAACCGGAAAACCACATAAATCAGCAGCGCGAGCACGAAGAGGCTGATCACCGTGATGATCGGCATAAGAATGCCATTGTGAAAGAAGTGAACTTCCTCGGCCAGAGCAGAGCCCGCCGGCAGCAAACCGATATTGCCATCTTGCGCTGAGTTTGGCGCTTCTTGCGCACCAGCAAGGTTCGGCATGAGGGCGCCCATCAGAAATACGCTTGCAGCAGCGTAGGCGTTCGAAAGTCGGCACGGCAGGTGCGATAACGTCATTTTATTCCTCTGAACCGGCGCGCTGGCTGAAAAGTGACGGAGACCCCATCGCTTGCGCCCGCCGGCAAGCTTTGATCATGCCGGTGATATAGACCTTTATCCCACCATTGGTCACGGTGGCGCGTCGTCCGGGGCTGGTGAAAAATGGTCGCACTATCTAGTCGCGAGATGGTGTCGTCATGGCCGCTCAGGATGATTGCACCGAAACAGCTTCCGCCCTACCTGTTGTCCATGACCAATTCTTATTTTTTCCGCGACACCGCCCTCGATCTTGCCAGCACTGAACGCGTCGTCCGTGATGCCTTAAAAGATGCCGACGATGGCGAGCTATATCTGGAATACACCCAGTCCGAAGCGTTTGTCTTCGACGATAACCGCTTGAAAAACGCGAGCTTTGACGTAACGCAAGGCTTCGGCCTGCGCGCAGTCAGTGGCGAGGCCACTGGCTATGCCCACGCCTCGGAACTCTCAGAGGCTGCACTGAAACGGGCAGGCGATGCGGTTCAGGCCGTCAAATCCGGCCATACCGGCACTGTCGCCGGCGCCCCGGCGAAGACCAACACGAAACTCTACACGGACGACAACCCGCTGGATGCCATGCCATTCGCAGCGAAAGTCGGCCTCCTGGAAAGCATCAACGACTATGCCCGCGGTAAAGACAATCGGGTGCGCCAGGTGTCTGCGTCGCTGTCCGGGGAATGGTCCGCGGTCGAAATCATGCGCGCAGATGGTGAGGTTATCCGGGACATTCGTCCGCTGGTCCGGCTGAATGTGTCCGTAACTGCTGGCGAAGGGGACCGTCAGGAATCAGGCTCATACGGCGCAGGCGGTCGAACGGTCTACGGGGACTTTGTGTCGGA
Source organism: Pseudomonadota bacterium (assembly GCA_038522945.1). Classification (GTDB taxonomy): domain Bacteria; phylum Pseudomonadota; class Alphaproteobacteria; order Caulobacterales; family Parvularculaceae; genus MED-G105. The sequence goes on along the minus strand of JBCBJV010000002.1, from coordinate 129,719 downwards.
AGCCGCCTGGCAGCACCAAGTGGACGAAGCCCTGCGCCAAGCCTTGATCAATTTGGAAGCGGAACCTGCCCCAGCTGGCGAGATGGAAGTCGTCCTCGGGCCAGGCTGGACGGGCGTTTTGCTCCACGAGGCCGTGGGCCATGGTCTGGAAGGTGACTTCAACCGCAAAAAGACATCGACCTTCTCCGGCCGGATCGGGGAGCGTGTTGCCGCCCCCGGCGTGACAGTCATCGACGACGGCACCATGGACGCCCGTCGCGGCTCACTCACCGTTGACGATGAAGGCACGCCAACCTCCAGGACGGTCCTCATCGAGGACGGAATCCTCAAAGGCTATATGCAAGACCGCCTCAATGCGCGGCTCATGGGCGTTGCCCCGACCGGCAATGGCCGCCGGGAAAGTTTCGCCCATCAACCGATGCCGCGCATGACCAATACCTTCATGCTGGGCGGCGACAAGGAACCAGGCGAGGTTATCGCCTCGGTGAAGGACGGGATCTACGCGGTCAATTTTGCGGGCGGGCAAGTGGACATCACGTCCGGCAAGTTCGTCTTCAACTGTACCGAGGCCTATCGGGTTCAAAACGGCAAAATCGGTGCGCCGTTGAAGAATGTCGCGCTGATCGGCGACGGTCCGACCGTCATGACCCAGGTCTCCATGATCGCCAACGACTTCTCGCTCGACAGCGGGATTGGCGTTTGTGGCAAGGCCGGGCAAGGCGTGCCCGTGGGCGTCGGCCAGCCAACCATCAAGATCGACCGGCTGACGGTGGGCGGCGCCGCGGCCTAGCTTATTTGATGGAAGGGCCCAGCCGGTTCTCAAGTCGGCTCTTGGGCCATCGCCCCAGGGCTGACGTTGGGCCGATCCCTGCACCTACCCTTGGGCCAACTAGGATCCATACTGAGTAGGGACGGCCGGGTTTGGCCCGTTTTAGACTTTCAATTTGGATGATGAAATGTCTGCTGTTCATCCAGAGTTTGTAATTCGTTCGGCAAGTTCCTTAACGCCTTCGATTTGTTCTTCTCGAAATGCTCGCATCGGAATCCATCGCGAACCCGTTGGGCGGGTATCGAACAAAAAGCCTGTTTTTCTATCACTGAATTTTTTGATTTGCGACCATGGGAGCTGAACACCATTTCCGGCACTATCTTTGAGAAAAATACCTTTACTGTCCAATTCCCAAGTCATCTCACGCTGAGATGAAGTAAGGCGTAAGAACCAAATCACTTGGATTGCGAGAGTCAAAGGTATTGTGATAGCTGGGATAAATAATATTGCCACACCAGCTGTTGCAATAGTTTTTGTAGAAAGCCCAGAAGTGAAAATTTGTTCTATAACGAGCAATACCCCGGCAAAAGCAAGACCTGTTATAAAACCAGTTCGAATACACCGGCTTCCCGCGAAAAACCAATTGAGGTGATCACGCATAGTTATTGTAGTATGGGCTTGAATATGTTCTTGCATAATTCGTTTTGGCACATCGCTATGACGCAGTTTCAGCAGAAAATGGACATTCGATCAAATCGAACTTTCGTCCGCTTCTGGCGAATTTTCGCCGTTCTGATAGAGTTCGTCCGTGAGTGAAGGTCTAGAGACCGAAAGGGACCGGTGCGATGACGACTTCCAAACCAAGGCTCGGTCGACGGCCGTTTCTTATTGGCGGTGCCACTGGCCTTATTGGCAGTGCCACTGGCCTTATCGGCAGCGCCGCTGGCCTGGCTTCATTCGCTGCCTTCCCAACCTTCGCCAACGAGAGACAAAACTTTGCCAACGATCGACAAGACTTCTTTGGCGAATGGGGTGGTGTGCTTGACGTTGGGGCCACGAAACTCCGGCTAAAGCTCGTTATTGGCCCGGATACCGCGACGCTTTACAGCCTCGACCAGGGCAACGCCGAGATCCCCGCTGACCAGATTGAAATCTCCGGCGCTGACATCACCCTGACTTTTCCTTCAATCAGTGCCCGTTTTGACGGCACGCGATCTGGCACTGACGGGCAAGTCATCGAGGGGACGTTTACGCAAGGCCGCGCATTCCCTCTTGTCTTGACGAAGGGCGAAATCCCGGCAGCCCGCGAATTCGCTCCGCTCACTGAAGAACGCCTGAAAGCCTTGCGTGCGGAGATCGGCGCGCCGGCGCTTATCGCAGCGGCGCGCGGCACGAGGGCGCTCACCCTTGTGGATGGCGTTCGGGCACTTGGCCGAGATGAGCAAGCAACACCCTCTGATCAATGGCACATTGGCTCAATTACCAAATCGATGACGGCAACGCTGGTCGCGCGTTTGGTCGAACAAGGCGTGATCACCTGGTCAACGACTGTCGGTGACGTTCTCGGCAAGGCCGTCCCTGACATCAATAATGCGTATACGGACTGCAACTTCCTGCATCTGCTGTCCCACCGTGCCGGCTTGCAAGCGAACATTCCGCAGATGAGCTTTGCGTTATTTCCGTTCCAGGAGGATGACGCCCGCGCCTCCCGGCTGCGCTGGTCGACGATTGCGCTCGCGCAAGAACCGGCCGGCCCGAAGGAAGACACTTTTCTCTATGCAAATAATGGCTACGTGATTGCCGGTACGATGCTGGAAGTCCTGACCGGCGAACGCTGGGAGGACCTAATGGTCCGCGAAGTGTTCCAGCCGCTCGGCATGACCGGGGCCGGCTTTGGTCCACCGGGGTCGGAAGGCGCCTTTGACCAACCTGTTGGCCATCGCACGGGCTTTGACGGCAAAATGAACGCCCATCCGCCGGGGACGTCCATTGCCGATAATCCCACCGCCATTGGCCCGGCCGGGATCGTTCACGCGCGGGCAGACGATATGCTCGCCTACCTCAACGCCCATCGTGAGCGTACAGATTATCTCTCACAAGCGTCTTGGAAAACGCTCCACACACCACCCTTTGGCGGAGATTATGCTTGCGGTTGGGTGATCCGGCCCGATGGCCTTTGGCACAACGGGACGAACACCTTTTGGTACGCTGAGGCATTGTTCTCCCAAGAAACCGGCAGCGAGGCTTTCGCTGCTGCCAATGACGGGCGACTTGCCTCTGTGGCACCCGGCGTGGGTGCGGCCCTTAAAGAGGTGAGCCTCGCCGTTCAGTGATCGCAGCTTGGTCCCCTCCACTTACGCATCATGGCTCTGAGCGTTTAGGACGGCTCGCCGACAGTCTCCAGCGTCGTTTTGAGATCAGGTGCCTGAAATCTGTCTTACCGTCTTTCAAAGTCTACATTTGACGTAGGCACACGCTTAAGGTGTGTTTGAGGTGACTGACCTAACGCCCAACAAAAACAGCGTAAGGCCAGTGGGGACATAAATCTTACTTCGGGGGAACCAAATGGACCAGAGTGATCAGCTTGAAAGCCGCTTTGCGGTACCCGGTGACGGGGCCGCGCCGGACACGGCAACCACATCAGGGCTGGAGATGCTCCGCCGCAGCGAGACCGCTCGGCTGGCCCTGCTCGATGAAATTGGTCGCAAGCGCGACTCGTTTGTCATCACCTACATGACGAGCTTTCGGGAGGGGCTGAGCACTTCCATTTATGACGAAGACGTGCGCATCCTGGAAAGCCATATCGATAAAGCCGTTAAAGCGGGCTCTAAGAATATCGATCTGTTCCTATGTACCCATGGCGGTGCAGCGGTGATGCCATGGAATTTCCACGCCATGTTCCGGGACTACCTGCCCAAGGGACGGCTCGGCGTGTTTGTCCCGTTCGAAGCGTACAGCGCAGGGACGAGCATCTCTCTTGGTGCTGACGAAATCATCATGGGGCGGAGCAGCGTCCTTGGTCCGACGGACACTCAGATGCTCCGCCACGACATGTACAAACGTATCGGCGTGAATGACCTGAGCGGTTTCATGTGGCTGCTGAAAGACTTTGGCGGCAAAGGCCGCTTGGACGACAAAAAGGTCCTGGAGTGGCTAACACAAAATGCCGACCCTTTGGTTCTTGGTAGCGTCTACCGCGTCTGGAAAGAAAACCGTCGCAAGGTCTTGAACGCCATTAATAGCCGCCGCAAGCCGCTGGCCCCGAAGGAAGCGGAACAGATCGCGGACTTCTTTTTGTACGAAGTTGGGATACACGGGCAAGGGATACGACGCCGCGAAGCGGTTGACGCCGGCGTCAATTTTATCACCATGCTGGAAGACAGTGGACTGGAAGACCAGTCCATGAGACTCTTCGATCTTTATGCGGATATACTAAAGTACTTCTCTCCGTTCGCGCGAGCCAAAGTGCTAGATCCTGACATGCGCCAGGAAGGTGATCACCTGGATTTTGACGTCAATGGAAACTACGCTGCGCACACGCCTGTCGTGATGATCGAAAGTCAGTTCGAGACCAATCCAGCGTTCATCGCGTACGGATCGGATCGCCACTGGAACCAGCCGCCGCGCATGGACCCGCAGCGTCCGGGTACGGATGTTGAGAAAGAGCCCTCACCGCCTGTGGGTGTCTATGGGGCAACGCCCGCCCTCGACCTTTCGTGGAGCCGGCAAATGCACGAGCCCTCCACCTCTCGCACAAATGGGAAGTCGCCATTTCGACGGTAGACCCACCTCTCCAAGCGCCTGAAAGCGGAAGGGCAACACGGTTTGCCCCGTCTCCGTCAGGCTATTTGCATCTGGGTCACGCTTTTTCGGCGTTGACCGCCTATCGCTGGGCGCGCGCCAACGACGCCCGGTTTCTCCTGCGCATTGAAGATATCGATCTGGCGCGCTGCAAACCTGCATTTGAAGAGGCGATCTATCAGGACCTCGCCTGGTTGGGATTAACCTGGGAGGAACCTGTCCGTCGGCAGTCGGAGCATTTTGATTTCTATAGGGACGCCCTTGATCAACTTATCGAAAAAGGCCTTGTTTATCGGTGCTTCAAGACTCGCCGGGAAATCGCCGAAGACATCGAACGCGCGCCGCACCTAGCGCCCGATGGACCCGAAGGCCCCGCCTATGTGGGCGCGCCCCTGGATCCAGCGTCGGAACAAAATCTGCTAGAGGCTGGCGCAGCTTTTGCCTGGCGGCTTTCCATGGAAAAAACCCAAGATTTTCTCGGCCCCGCGTTTAATCACCTTGACGTTTGTCTCACGGAGGCGGAAACAGATCGTATCGTCAGTGTACAGGCAAATCCGGCCCAGTTTGGCGATGTTATCCTCGCCCGGAAGGATTTCGGGACGAGCTACCACCTGTCATCGGTCGTTGACGATGCCCTGCAAGGGATCACCCACGTGATCCGCGGGGATGATCTACGCGCCGCCGCCGATCTCCATCGACTCCTTCAGGTGCTGCTGGATTTGCCTGAAACTTTATACTTGCATCACCGTCTGCTGACGGACGAAAATGGAGAACGTCTTTCAAAGCGCCAAAAGTCGCTCACCCTGCGCGCATTGCGGGAAGAGGGAAACTCACCGGAAGATATAGCGGGAATGGTCAGACTTGGTTGACTGACAGACTGCTGAATCTCCGCGTCACAATTCTGACACGGATATGCCGTAGCCCACGCCTGCGACGGAGATTTGGCTGAAAGCTCGATACCGATCGCGATTTAAATTTTGCCAGCAATGTGGGGAGATACATATGTTCAAGGCAACTTTGAGTATTGCAAGCGCCGCGCTTGTAACCGTCGGATCAGCTATGGCTGGCGACAAAGCGGTTCACATCAACACCAGCAAATATGTTGGGGCCACTGGTACCAATATCGACGTCCTGTACACGGAGATCGCTGAGGCGGCGAACCAAGTCTGCGCTAAGCGCCCGGTTAGCGGCATGTACGGCTACTTTGGTCGCTACATGAAGAAATCATGCGTACACGATACAATTGACGCAGCCGTTGAAAGCGCAAGCATGCCGCTGCTTTCGAATTATCACGTTGAAATGACCGCGGGAAATTAGGCCCGGTCGACTAAAGGCTTAACCCAACGGCAAGAGGCGGGCGCATTGTCAGGCTGGTTTATGGCCGGCTCGAACAGCAGTCCCGCCTTTTGCTGCATTTAAGCCTGCTGCATCACAACCGATAGTGACCGGTCATTGGCCAGAGGAAAAGCACGTCCTCTAACTCGGGGCCATTGCCGATATTGTGCACTACCATGAGCGCGCCGGAAGGGCCTTTTACATCGCTCACTATCCCAATGTGGGCCAGATAACCGGCATCTCCACGCAGGTTCCACGCAACGATATCACCCGGTTTGAAATCGACTGATCGGTTGCTCACTGCCAGTGCTTTACCCTCTCGGGTCAGGTAGCGCTCAATATTCGGGACCCGGCGGTGATCAATGTTATGGTCCGGCCCGGTCGCGCCCCATATCTTCGGGTACTGATTAAAGTGCCGAGCCATGTCTTCGTGAATCACCTTCTGCAAGTCGATCCCCACAACACGGAGCGAACGCACGACGACATCCGAACAGACGCCGCGATCCTTCGGCACGTCACCGCCCGGGTAAGCCAGGCGGACATAAGCGCTGTCATAGCGGACATCATGGCGTGTGCGCTCCAGCGCCGCCGCCGCGATTTGATCACCAAAGGCCTGCGGTGTCGCCGCCTGGATATTCGTGGACAGAGTATCGGCTGATTGAGCCGTTCCGGGGGTGGCCCACGCAAAACTGAGTGTCGCGCCTAAAAGAGCGCCGAGGGACAAAGTACGCAAACTCTTCATAACGCCAAACTGACCAGCGAACAGGGCACGAACTGGGCACGACCGGGGCAACTATGGGGAAAATACCCGATTTTTCAGCTGATTGCGCGCTCCTTCTGGGCATGACGCGACAGGCCGTGTCCGCTGTGCGGCGGATCGCTTGGAAATCGGCGCGCTCAATCCCCATATTCAACATCAGGAGGAAATGACCCCAATGTACCGCGAACACCCATTTGGCTATGAGGCCCGGATCACCCCGTTTAGTTTTCTGTTCAATGTGCTTTGGCTCGTGGTCGGCGGCGGCCTTGCTGCCATCGGCTGGTTTATCGCTGCGTTCGTCATGGCCCTGACGATCATCGGCTTGCCATGGGCACGCGCCGCCTTTGATAATGGCGTTTACACGCTCTGGCCGTTCGGGGTCCGCTCAATCGGTTCGGGATATATGTTCCCGGGGGCGCTCGGTACCGGGTTTTTCGGGCTTATCGGGAATATTGTCTGGTTCGTGCTGGCCGGGTGGTGGCTCGCCCTAGGCCATGTGGTCATGGGGATCGGCTATGCGATCACAATCATCGGCCTGCCTTTTGCCTGGGCCCATTTCAAATTGGCTGGCTTTGCGCTTTGGCCCATCGGGCGCACCCTGACCCGGTCAGACTATAGCCGGCGCGCTTACTACGCCTGACCGATTTTCGCGCCCAAAATTCCGGCGCAAAAAAACTTATCGAACACCCCGTTCCGCCCTTTATGATTACGCCATGACGAAACAAAGGCACCGCCCACGACAGCGGTGCCTTTTCATATGTTGTTCCCCAGTTCCGAAAGAGGCTGCCCCGACCCCATGATGGACCAATTTATTGTTACTGTTCGACCGCGCGACCTGCTTCCAGCAGCGGGATGCCGGCTTCTGTGGGGATGTAGATCACGTCCTGGCCGTTCTCGCCGAGCTTCTGGATCCAAAGATAACGCAGATACCCTTCCGGCCCGCCAAGGCCATCGGCAATGATCCGGTTGGCCTCTGCGACGCCTTTGGCGCGTTCCACTTCGGCTTCAGCAAAGAACTTCGCTGATTCAAGGCGTGCCTTGGCGTCTTCCACCAAAACCTTGCGCTCGTTTTCGGCCTCGGCAAGGGCCGCCCGACCGGCAAGTTCGGCGCGCCAGACATTCCATTGGGGCACAATGAACATGCCCGCGGCGATAATGGCAACGATGATGATTAGCGAAAAAAGGCTCGAAAAAGCAGCTTTCATGTGTCCCAACCCCTTCAAGACTGTTCAGACGAGTTCATTACGGGCATCGAATATGGTTAACGCCCCCTATCCCGGTTCTAGGCCGCAGCAACACAGCCTCAAAGGCCGCAGAGGCCACAGTGAGCGACAAAAAATGACCAAATTGCCCCATCCATTCAGAAATTTTAGGGTATTTTCGCTTCCGGAACAGCCCCAATGGGTGGCAAATGGTGGATGGAGAGCAGCCCAGGTGCAACGCGATGAACACATCTTCCCACATTCCGAAGATCTGAAAAGGTTAACGCCTACCGTTTCGATGCAATCAAAGATAATCTAGCCCAATGGTATTCAGTAACTCCCTTCGCCGTCCGTTTCGCGGCGCAGCCCTTTCCGCTGCGTTCGCTTTTGCGTTGATTGCGCCCGCCTTCGCAGATGAGGAGGCAACGCCCAGCGCCTCTGAAAATGTGGCTGGGAACCAAACCGGTAACCCTGCTGAGGCGCTCAACGAAGGCGAAGTCGTGGAGACGTTCTCGACCCCATTTGGAGTTGAAGAAGCGACGCAAACCCCTTGGGAGGAGACGGCTCCGACCACGGTGGGCCTCACCATTCCTGAGGCCATCAATCAGGGGCGGCAATGGAAGATCACTAAAGAACGGTGGTCCGAAGAAGACGAACTTGGCTATTCCGCCTTCATTCAGGCCATCGGATGGTCTGACTGCACGTCGCTCGATGACTGCCTTGCCAGCGAGGCCAACCCTTACCGCGATACGGATACCACGCGCTTTTCCGGTGATTGCGCCGACATGGCGTACATGCTCCGCGCGTACTATGCTTGGAAGAATGCTCTGCCTTTTTCCTATCAGGCGGAGATGCGCACGGCCGACGGCAAAGCAGAAGACCCGCGCTATTCGACCGGCGGAAATATCGTGGTCCGTCGTCGCTCTGCCCTCGGTTCCAGCCCGGTTTCAGGCAATGCCTTTATCCGGCGTATTCCGGGCGAAGTCTCCACTGCTATGTTCCGCACCCATCCGGCCACCGGCGGCGGGCGGAGCTTTGACGATTTCTACCCCATAGCTATCGGGCGCGACACGGTTCGTCCGGGTGTTATCGCCTATGACATCTACGGCCATGTGGGCATTGTCTACGACATCCTGGAAGATGGCCGCGTCCTGGTGATTGCATCGCACCCGGATCATTCCGTTACGCGAACCACCTATGGGGCAAATTTCCTTCGGGCCAAACCGGAGCTCGGCGCAGGCTTGAAAGCCTGGCGCCCCATCTATGTGGAGAACGCAAAGAAAGCCGAGGATGGTCGCTTAATTGGGGGGCGGATCAAAGCGGTGTCGAACGATGAGCTCCCGGACTTCTCTATTGAGCAGTACTTCGGGAATCGCCCGCACCCGAGCGGCGAATGGCACAGCGGCGAGTTCCACGTGAATGGTCGGACGGTAAATTACTATGATTACGTGCGCCGACGGCTCGCGGCCCCAAATTTTGCCTATAACCCGGTGGACGAACTACGCTTTGGCCTTGAGAGCGTTTGCGGAGCGATCCGTGCCCGGAAGGCAGCGGTCGACAAAGCAAGCGCAGTGCGTGTGCATCTGAGGGAACACCCCAAACGCCTGCCAGACAATATTTACGGGACTTACGGCGACTGGGAAACCTATTCCACCCCATCGCGGGATGCGCGCCTCAAAGTGGCGATCATCGAGCTGCGCCGGGAAATGCAGGATCTCGTAAAACGACACCGGGAAGGCGATCCGTCTGTCGCCTATGACGGCGAAGATCTCGGCACCGACCTATGGAATACATTCGTAGAAGAAAAAGATCAGTGCACGTTTACCTATTGGCGATCGGACAATTCCCGCATTCGCCTCAACATGGCTCATGTGATTGAACGGCTTTGGGACCTTTCATTCGACCCCTATCACTGCCCTGAGAGGCGCTGGGGCGCGCGGGGCAATGAACTAGCAACCTGTACTGACGATGAAATCAAAACCCGCTGGTACAACGCGCAGCGCTTCCTTCGAAATCAGGCCAAACGCACCTACGATATCCGCATGGGATTCACGCTGAATGAGCTCCAATCGCCCGCGGTTGCCTCGCCGCGCGCGGGTGGTCTCGGCGTAGAAGAACCAGCCGATGCTGACCTCAAGGGCTATCTGGCGAGCTTGCGCGCTCTGCCGGCGCTGGCCTTATTCCCTGAAGAAGGCACTCTCGTCTCGGAGACGGAAGCTGAGCCGGAACCAAACTTTGCCGAATGGCATTACAGCAAAGTTCTGAATCGCTGGGGCCCGTCTTTGCCTGCGCGCCAACCTTCAGATGAGCAATAATCCGCTGGTCCTTTGTTTTTGCGCAAGCCCTTGCGTGCTTGGCGCACCCACCGGCAGATTGCCGCAACATAGAACCGCTCCGGGTCCGCTCGAGTACTATTAAGGAAAGGAAATTCCGTGAGCACTTTTGTCTTTTTTCTGATCCCTGTCGCCTTGATTGTCACGTTGGTGGTTTTAGGTCTTGGGATCTACTCCCTTGCAAAGGGCGGGGTTTTTGCCAAAGAAAACTCAAACAAGCTGATGCGTTTTCGGGTGCTGGCCCAAGGGATCGCCATCGCACTCATGGCGCTATTCTTGATGTTGATCGGCAAAGGACCGGGCGCCTGATCGCGGACCCCGATCAAGGCTTGCCCGCTAGAGTTGGCGCCCCAGCGCTATCACCCAGTTTGCCGAGGTTTTGACGAGATTTCTAAATAGCAGTCCGCGTCAGCATTGACCGTTGAAACGCCGAGGACGGCTCTGTATCGTCCGCGCCACAGGTCCGAACGCAGTGTGTTCGCCCCCCTGACCATTTGAAAAACAAACAGAAAGGCGAGGAAATTTCAGATGAAAGTTCTCGTTCCCGTAAAGCGCGTGGTCGACTACAACGTGAAGGTTCGGGTCAAGTCCGACCAAACGGGCGTTGATCTCGCCAACGTCAAAATGTCCATGAACCCCTTCGACGAAATCGCCGTCGAGGAAGCTGTTCGCCTCAAAGAAGCTGGCACTGCAACCGAAGTTGTTGCCGTCACGATCGGTGTTGAAAAGGCCCAGGACCAGATCCGTCAGGCCCTCGCCATGGGCGCCGACCGCGGCATCCTGATCAAAACAGACGAAGCCGTCGAGCCACTCACGGTGGCCAAACTGTTGAAGGCGGTTTGCGCAGAGGAAAATCCGGACCTCGTCGTCATGGGCAAGCAAGCCATCGACGATGACAGCAACCAAACCGGCCAAATGCTGGCCGCGCTTCTGGGCTGGGCACAAGGGACGTTCGCCTCAAAAGTCGAACACATCGATGGCAAGCTGAACGTCACCCGCGAAGTCGACGGTGGCCTGCAGACGGTATCACTGTCGCTTCCTGCTATCGTGACCGCTGACTTGCGCCTGAATGAGCCGCGCTATGCATCATTGCCGAACATTATGAAGGCCAAGAAAAAGCCGCTCGATGTGAAGGAACCAGGCGACTACGGCGTTGAGATTTCCTCACGCCTGTCCGTCGTCAAAGTAACAGAGCCCTCGCAACGCGAAGCCGGCATCAAAGTCGAAACCGTTGCAGAACTCGTGGACAAACTGAAAAACGAAGCAGGAGTGCTCTGATCATGGCAAGCCTCGTCATTGCTGACCATAATGGTGAAAATCTCTCCGACGCGGTTGCAAAGACCGTGACCGCTGCCGCCGGGATTGGCAGCGACATTGATGTTCTCGTCGCCGGAGACGGTGCCGGCGACATCGCTGCAGCGGCTGCCAAACTAGCTGGCGTCCGCAAAGTTCTGCACGCAGAAGATCCGTCCTATGCTAATCTATTGGCTGAGCCGCTCGCTGCGCTGATTGTGTCAGTTGCTGGCGACTATGACGCTCTCCTGGCACCAGCAACGGCGAACGGCAAAAACACCATGCCACGCGTCGCCGCCCTTTTGGACGTGATGCAGATCTCAGACATTATCGCAGTTGAAAGCGCTGACACGTTTGTTCGGCCAATTTATGCCGGCAACGCGCTCGCGACCGTGCAGTCAAATGACCCAAAGAAAGTCATCACCGTCCGCGGTGCCTCTTTCAAAGCCGCGGAAGAAGGCGGCAGTGCATCAATTGAGACCATTGCAGCAGCTGACAATCCATCGATATCGACTTTCGTTGGAGAAGAGCTGACAAAATCGGACCGTCCCGAACTGTCTTCTGCAAAGATTGTCGTCTCAGGTGGCCGCGCCCTTGCCTCTTCGGAGAACTTTGAAGAGTATATTTATCCGCTTGCGGATAAACTCGGTGCCGCGATTGGAGCCAGCCGGGCCGCAGTCGACGCAGGCTACATGCCAAATGATTATCAAGTAGGTCAAACCGGGAAAGTGGTCGCGCCGGAACTTTACATCGCGATCGGGATTTCCGGTGCCATCCAACACTTGGCAGGCATGAAAGACTCAAAGGTTATTGTTGCGATCAACAAGGATGAAGAAGCGCCGATCTTCCAGGTGGCGGATTACGGCATTGTGGGTGATCTCTTCAAGATCGTTCCAGAACTACAGTCCGCCCTCTGATCAACCAGTTCGGGCCCAAATAGGCAAAAGCGGCTGCTTTGAAAGCAGTCGCTTTTTTGTGCGCCATGGCCGGACCGGAAACTGACTTCAGTGGATCGTCTCAGGGCGCCCGGCGTCAATCCGATACGCTTCCGCCGTCAGCCAATGGTAGTGCCGCTCAACAAATTCAATGGACTGAACATCAATGCCGGGTCGTTGCGCCAGCTCTTCGCGCCAAAGTTCGATCACTTGGATTTGTGCCTTCAACCAGCACAACATCTCTGAATCCTTCAGACGGCGTTGGGCCATCATAACCTCCTTCGCTAATTGCATTATGCTCCAGCCAACAATCCGGGCAGCCCCCTTGAGTCGCTGATTTTCATCCTCACTCGCATATTTGCGAGTAATTATCAATATCATATCTGGCCACACCGGTTGCTAACGCGTGTTGCAATGCAACACACACTCACCTTAGGCTTTGGGGAAAAGTGGAGGTGAAGGTGGCAAAGCACGAAATCAGAACAGTCGGCATTATCGGTGCCGGTCAAATGGGCAGCGGGATCGCCCATGTTTTTGCACTGGCGGATTTCGATGTTCGTCTCCATGACATAGATCCGGACGCGATCGGCCATAGCCTTACGCTCATCGAAAAAAATCTCGGTCGGCAGCTATCCAAAAAAATAGTCGCCCAAGAGCAAATGGACCGGGCGCTGGCAAGAATAAAAGGATCACTGGAACTTTCGGACCTAGGCGAGTGTGATCTTGTTGTGGAAGCCGCGACAGAAAACATCGACATTAAAAAGAAGATATTTTCTGGTCTCAAAGGTCATCTTACCGACGACTGTATCATCGCGACAAACACATCCTCGATTTCAATCACCGCTCTCGCCGCTTCTACAGACAGACCCGAAAAATTCATTGGGCTCCACTTCATGAACCCGGTGCCCGTTATGCAACTCGTTGAGATCATTCGGGGCATCGCCACCAGCAAAGAGACCTATGAGGTCACATCGGATGTGGTGACATCGCTTGGGAAGACCATCGCCGTATCGGAAGATTTTCCGGCTTTTATCGTCAATCGGATCCTTATGCCGATGATCAATGAGGCAATCTATACGCTTTATGAAGGGGTCGGCACCGTTGAAGCGATCGATAGAGGGTTGCGGCTGGGCGCCAACCATCCAATGGGGCCGCTCGAACTAGCCGATTTTATCGGCCTCGACACGTGCCTCGCGATCATGCAGGTTTTATATGAGGGACTTGCAGACTCAAAGTATCGTCCATGCCCATTGCTCGTGAAGTATGTGGAAGCCGGATGGCTTGGCCGAAAAGCAAATCGCGGTTTCTATGACTATTCTGGCGAGACGCCAGTCCCGACGCGATAAAAAGATAAAGGATTTAGTCCAGGCTTTGCAAAGGCCAACCTGGCTGAACAAACATCAGTCGTACCGCCAAGTAAAAAAACACAACCAACCAAGTCTAACAGCGAAAAGAAAAAGGAGCCACGACCTCTATCGCAGCTCCTTTGATTAGAATGTGCTTTGTAGAAGCATTTGAAGAAATCGAAGTTTACTCTTCGCCTTCATCTTCAGAAGCGTCTTCTTCCGAACCATCTGAAGGTTCGACTTCCTCTTCTTCCTCATCTGGCGGTGGTGTGGCACCACATTTTACAATTCGGCCAGGGCGGCTGCGCTCGGCAACTTCATCAAGGCTTTCCTGACGTTGAGCTTCTAGCTCCTCGCAGTTCCCGCCACCTTGCAAACGGCAAACCTGGATCTGTGTTTTCAAGCGATCCGCCGCAGCCTCCGCAATCTCAATATTCTGCTGATTTTCCAGAACTCGCTGAGAAAACTCGGTATCATTGATGGCGTTAATATAGGTAACCCAATCCGCAGCCTGGCGGGATGAATTTGTATACCGTTGAGCGCTAGAAAACGAACCACGTGCACGAAGCCGAGCCGCACAGTCGTCGGCACCGGCGCCGCTAAAGCGTGCGGTACCAAGAAGCAGATAGACATCTCCTTGCTCGCGGGAGTTAAGTCCGCCCTTACGAAGTGCTTGATTGAGAGCCGTTGTCGCAGCCCCGTACTGCTCATCGGCGAGAAGCACCTGCCCAAGGCGATAAGAAAGCTTACCGTTAGATGATCCCCCCGCGGCCTCGCGCAAAATCGGGATTGCACGTTTGTGCTCGCGCGACTGGCTCCAAAGCTGAGACAAAAGAACCAAATTGGCCTGTGTCCGCTGCACCCGGCCGGCAGCAAATTCCTTTTCGAGGAGCTTCGCGCCGCGATAAGGATTATCGAAGAAGGAATAGAAATTCACGAGCGTGACGATTTCCCCTTCCTTTTCAAGAAGACCTGCGCGGTAGGCAACTTCGAATACAGAAAACGCTTCTTGGTCTCTGCCTGTTGTTGAATAAAGCCCACCAAGTTGAGTCCAATAAGACCGCTCCCCAGGCCAAATGTTAATCATTCGCTCAAGAAGATTGCCTCGTTTCGTATTCTCGCTCAGCTCTGAATAAATAAGGTTGAGCAGGTCATAGTCGCCTTTTTTCGGCGGCTCTTCAGCCGGCCGCAAAGGCAACACGCGCTCAGCAGGATCTAATGCAGCTCGAAAATTCGGTGGCTGGCGGGAGACATTGGCAGCGGCCAAAAGGTAGTATGCATTGGCGTCAACCTTGTCCCCGGAAGCCTGTGCGGACCGGATCCAATCGTTCAATCCGCGGATCGCAGCATCATAGTCTTCGAGTTGGAAGTTTATCTGAGCGATATAGTACTGGAGCTGATTATTTCGTTCAGGCGGCAAACCACCGGCATTAAGGGCTGTACGGAAAGAGGTAAGAGCACCACGGAAATTGTCTAGATTAACCTGGATTTGACCAAGAATTTCATAGGTCGTCGATTTGTCAAACGGCTTCATTCTGTCGCCGCGCTGCGCAATCAGCTGGTTCACTATAGTCTGAGCCTGCTGATACTGCTCAGCGGTAATAAGCTCATAAGCTTCACCAAGCGACTTTGCGACAGCTGGATCAAGGGTCTCTGAACGACGACGTGGCTGATTTTCTTCATCGTCTTGTGCAAACGCAGGAGCACTGGTTCCTGCAACTACCCCCAAAGAGAGGAGGCCTGTTGCTGCTGCGATTGCCATTCGCTTGAACTGCATTTTCATCATCGATATCGGCCTACACTATCTCTACTGATGCGAGAATCTCATTTTTGAGCGTTCTTACTCTGCGAGCAGGAACGTAACCTGGGTCTGAACGGCGCGACGCCATTCGGCTTTGTTGTCTACGATCTTGGGCTGATACTTCCAACGCTCAACAGAACGGATGGCCGCCCGGTTAAGACAACTATTTGATGAATCGACCACCGAAATGTTGGTTGTCGTACCCTCTGGCGTGACGTCAAATTCCAGAAAGACCGTCTCTTCAGAACTTGCTCGCGACATGCACCGCTCAGGGTATTGTGGCGGAATCCGTACCAACGGCTGCGCATCACGATCAGGATTAAAACCGGTGCCCACGTTAAGCTCGGCCTGGATCGTCGGGATCTCAGCTTGAACGCCGTCGAGGGACGGCCGGTTAGAAGGGTCAGTGACAGCTGGCGGCGGAGGTGGCGGAGTATCCAACGTGGGTCTTTTAAATTCTTTGTTGGCCTGGCTGAGATCAGTCTCCTGAAGCTGCGCCGTAATTTCGATATTTATCGAGTCGCGTTCATCTTCGAGCCGAAGGTTCCCGCTGATGAGAGCCTTCATGACGAGGAAAAGAAAAATCGTAACGACACCAGCAACTGGCAGGCCAATAATTAAACGAGCAAGTGAGCCCATGACAGTCTTCCTTCCCCGCTAAAGATCTTCGGTTGAGACAGCGACGTCATTGACGCCTGCTGCTTTGATCTGATTAACCACTTCAACAAGGTATCGTGTGTCGGCCTTTGCATCGACCTGAACAACGGCAGTCCCCTTGGGGTTTTCGCGTTTCAATTCCTCGACGCTGAGGCGAACCTCCTCGAGGGCCACTTCATCCTTGTTGATATAAATCTTGTTCTCGTCTGTCACGGCAACGAGGATCGCAGCAAATTTCCGCTCCTTCGCCGTTTGAGCCTCAGGCCGATTGATATCTACCCCTGGCTCTTTAACGAATGTCGACGTCACGATGAAAAAGATCAGCATGATGAAGACGATATCTAGAAGCGGTGTGACGTTTACGTCGTCTTCGCCCGATGAAGCGTCTATCCCTCTGCGTCGCGCCATTACGAACTCCGACCTCTCTATCCAATCAAGGTGCCATGGCCGTAATCCGGCCCTGAGACACAACCTAAATTACTGAACTTCCTGCTGGAGGGCGAGCGAAACAGCGCCCGCGTTCCCAGCATAAGCTTCGTCAACCACCGTCACAGCTACCCCAGCATCTGCCTCAGGGTTAGCACTCACAAGCACAACGCCCTCAGGTTCCCGTGCAACGAATTCTTCAACGACCGGCTTAACAGACTTTGGGTCAATAAGACGGACATTGTTTACCCGCACAAATCCATCTTCCTGGATGGCAAGCAACAACGCTGGTGGCGGGATAGAGTCTTGATCATCCTCGTTGCTTTCCGGCGTGCGGATATCAATGCCCTTCTCGCGAAGGAAGGTCGCCGTCACGATAAAGAAGATCAGCATGATGAAGACGATATCCAGGAGAGGCGTAACGTTTACGTCTGCAGCTTCTTCCTGATGGGTTCCACGTCTGCGCATAACGTCCTGTTCTCCTACTCGACCAACAATTCGTCGCCGAGCCGAGCCGTTGCTTTCTGCACCGACTGTTCGAACCCGTTGATAAAAATGAGACCCGACAAGGACGCCACGAGCCCCGCCATGGTCGGGATCGTTGCCCGGGTGATGCCTGCTGCCATCAGCCGAGCGTTAGAGGATCCAGTGACCGCCATGACATCAAAAACAAAAACCATCCCAGTGACCGTTCCCAGAAGGCCGAGCAGCGGGGTTACAGCAACGAGCGCTCTAATGATCCCATTGAAACGACTGGCTTCCTGACGGGCTTCGGAAATGATCCGATCGCGGACGGCGAGGGCGTACCAGCTATCGTGGTCAGTTCTCGCAGCCCATGCTCTTTTCGCGCGGCTCACGACGCCCGCGTGTGCGGTTCCCCAGTACATGAGCCGTTCCAAGATCAGGCCCCACATCAGGAACGTCACGGCCATGATAATGACCAGTACCGGACCGCCTTGACCAAGAAACTCTATTAGAGCGTCATAGCCGACCCGTGGATTGAGATACTCGAGCATCTGCCGAGCTCCTTTCCTTGCCTGACGCGCCTGTTACGAACGACCTTGAGCGTGCTCAGCGATGATACCAGCAGCTTGCTCCTCAAGGATCTGCGTCACACGCTTCGCAGCGCCTGAAGCAAATGCGTGGAGGAGAAGAAGCGGGATAGCTGCAATCAGACCAAGAACCGTCGTCACAAGCGCCTCGGAGATACCGCCAGCCATGATCTGCGGGTCACCAGCACCGAACAGGGTGATGGCCTGGAAGGTATTGATCATCCCGATAACCGTACCCAGAAGGCCAAGTAGCGGTGCCACAGCTGCAAGAACCTTGACCAGGTTCAGACCACCTTCAAGGCGGGGCACTTCCTTAAGGATCGCATCGTCAAGCTTAAGCGCGACTGTTTCCACGTCTTTGGATTGAGAAGCTTCATAGGCCAGCATAATCCGGCCTAATGGGTTTGATTTGGAGGCCTTCTGACGACGAACCTGAGAGCGGACGGCGCCCGCAACGCCTGTCAGCGTTACCCACTTATAAATCCCGAGGAGGGAGCCCAAAATCGCAATACCAACAATGATATAGCCAACGAGACGACCTTGCTGCAAGCGCTCGATTGGTGATGGCGTTTCAACGATAAGGCCTAGAAGTTGGCCAAGCGATGGATCGATTACGCCACGGACAAAACCGTCGCCGGAAGCGCTTTCAACATTACGCGCCGCACCGGTGACACTGCCTCCCGGCTGACGAGCGAGGAATTCAAGCTGGCCCTGATCAGGATTATAGGTCAGATAGCGACCATCAGAGAATGAGACGAATGGCCCAATTCGAGTGATTTGGCGGGATACGTATTCGCCATTCGAGCCCGCAACGTCTGCGGTAAACGTCGCTGTTTTGCCTTGTTCCGCGATCTGCTCAACCATCGTCTCCCAAAGGTAGCGAAGCTGGGCTTCGGTTGGGAGCGTATCAGTTTCAGCGATCTCTGTAAGCTCTGCCCCACGCCCAGGCAGCTGAGCGCTGATCTGCGAGCGATTAACTTCCGCAGTCAGGTCTGCCGCCGCTGAACGGGCCGCACCAAAGAGCTCTTGATATGCGCCCTGCTTGTCAGCCAGCTCCTCATCAAGCGCCGCGATCTGAGCTTCATTTGTCTCCATCACACCTTCAAGGCGGGTAGATTCAGCCTCTGCAGCGTTCACTTGTGAACGAACACGGTTCAATTCCGCCTGCTGATTATTGCGCTCACGCTGGAAGCGCGCTTCGCGTTCCTGGTTTTCCTGGCTGACTTCTGAACGCTCCCGACGGATCGCATTCAAGACCTGGTCCAAGGTGAGTTGGTTTTCCTGTGCGATTGCGGTGCCCGTAACGTCCATACTGATGGCCGCGATGCCGGCGCAAACAGACAGACCTGCAAGTTTGAGAAGTTTCATTGCTCGATATCCCTCTGTGTTCCGCGCTTACTGAGCCGGTGCTTTGACTGGTACGGCCAGTAGGCCCGGTGCCGTTTGCTCTTTTGCCATCCGCAAGCCTAGCTTGACGTCAGGCAGGTAAGATTTGTTCAGATCGACCCAGTCGCCAACAGTCTTGTCATAAATCTTCAGAACCGAGTCATCGGCAGTTTTGAACATCAGCGCGACACGCCCAATCCGAAGGAACTCACCAGAGATTTCCTGGCCGTCGACTTGGATGATGCCTTCGCTCTGACCAATCGTCCGGCCAACCTCATTTTCGATCTGATAGGCTTCGATGATGAGACGGTAGCGCTGCGCGGCCGTTACAGACGGATTGTCCATCGATGACTTAAGTCGGGCAACCCGGGCTTGGCGCTCAGCGATGTTGAAGGGGAGGTCGGCTTGGATCAATTGGTCAAGGCCGTCCAGCATGTCTTCCATCAGTGGCTGCATGGCGCGTTGAAGACCGGCGATATTATCGATGTCAGCCTGAAGGCGTTCGATCTGACGAAGCTGGCCGTCAATATTCCGGCTCAGCGAAGCATTATACCGGTTTGCCGCTTCAAGCTGGCGTAGGTTTGCCCGGTAGTCGTTCAAGAGACGGGCTGTCTGATCGTCTAGCTGATCAATGCGCTCTTGGGAGGCTTTGGCGTCCTTGGCAATTCTTTCACTCTCATTCAACGCCGGCTTGAACTGCGCCATTGCTGGCGCACTCAGAACTGCGATCAATGCAGCGGCTGACCCCAGAAGTTTTACTCTTTTCATCATTGCCTCACCTAACGGTTTTGCTTCGGCCCTAGTCAGATTGGATGCACCCGGGACGCATCCCGAGGCGCGGGTGAATTGGTCGAGGAGATAGCGTTTAGTGGCCCACACGGCGCCCATGCGGCTACCGACGTGAAGGTCCACACCACCCCTCCTTTGGTAATGATTGAATCAATTACGCCCCTATTGCAACGCCCATTTTATTGCGCACTGCAGCATAACTTAATTTTCGCTCAGCTATTAGAAAATCCATTCTGCGCGAGCCAACCCTTTAGGTTGCGATGTTATAACATTGTACGAGCGGTTCCGCCACGTCAGGTGGGCGCACAAGGCACGCTCACCGAATACAAGTCGTCGTCGATAAGTGATAATAACGCCTTAATTGCTGAAACTAATTGGATTTCGATAAATAGTACGTAAGCGTATATTCCCCACAAAGAGCAAAAACGGGAATCAATCCACCTCTGCGTAAACGCAGCCGTTTACCAGAACGGATTTCTAAAATTTCGGACATAAATTGATGCCCGAAAAACGGTCGCCCCCGAGGAAAAATGTTGCCGACACGACACGCCCTAGGGCTCAAATCGATGCCAAATTTCTCCTATTGCAACAAAAAGTGACACGCTCTTTCAAGTCACGCGGGCAATGCAAAGCCTTTAAAATCTTGAGAATGCGCATTGCGTGCAGGTCGACATATCACCATCTCGAGCAAATTGGCGGCTATCCAAATTGCCCTTGATCGTCCATCGATGGGCTCGGGAAAAACGTAAAGTAAAGGTAGGAGTGTTCCGCACTGAAGCCAAAGTGGCTGGGGCGCCAGGATTCGAACCTGGGAATGTCGATACCAAAAACCGATGCCTTACCACTTGGCGACGCCCCAAAGGAGGGCGGGTATTAGCGCCTCAATTTAGCGAACGCAAGACAGTCTTGTGAATATCCCAGGCACAACAGCAACAATCCACCAAAGAGCGACAACAAGGCCTGAAATGCGAGGTCAGTTCAGGCGGAGCACCGCTTTACGCGGGCAGATTATCGCCTCGGACATAGGGCCCGGCCAGGGCGAACAACCCGGCAAAAAGGACGATATCACCAAATGTCGTGTAGAAAAGCCAGATATCTTCAGGGGCGTACAACGCGAGCACGCCATTCACCGCCGCCATGATTAAGCTCAAGCCTCCCACCACAAAGGCAAGTCGACGCGGGATCACCTTGAACGGCATGTAGCGGCTCAATCGTTCACCGAGATACCTCCCCCCGAAAGCAGCATCAGTCAAAAAGAGCGAAGAAGAAAACCCGCCCACAATAGATGTGCGTAGCTTGATCATAAGGTCATCTTGAAAATACCACGCGAAGGCTGCTGATATCCCCAACATCACAACGCCGAAAAGCGCGAGACCACCCAGCAAATCCACCGATTTCACAAACTGCTGGATGACGATCAGCAAAAGTGCAGCGCCGACCCCGAAAAAGGCAGCCGTCTGCAGGTCCGTCAGCTTGGCCACGATAAAAAACAAAATCCCCAGCGCGATATCGACGATAATCGCCGGCGCGTTGCGTTTCATCTTGGAAAGATCAACTTCCGGCTCCGCCCGCTTGGGCGTTTGCTCCTGGCTCATGGGCCCCCTCATTATCGCGTCGGACTACGGCAACCCGTGATCCAACTATCATTACGATTTTCATTGCCGCGGGGATTTAGCCCAACAGAATGGATCTGGCGAGCTGCGCTGCGAATGCGACGTCACCGATTTGAATTCCCCGGCTTGGACGCCCCACTCAGCCCGTCTGCAATATGCGTTCTTTAACGTTTGGCGAGGCAGCCAACTCACCCGCCCCGAAAGGAAAACGTAGCCCTAGCATTTTTCTTTTATCGATAAGCGCACTTTCACCATTCTGAGCCAGCATCTTGGTTTGCCAAACTGCCTGTGAAGGCTCCGATGGGTGCAGAATGACGTCCAAAACTTCGACCCCTGACCCTGCAATACCGCCCGGAACGCTTGCGTCGCGCATATCGTCAATCGCAGGCCCGACAAGCGGTTTTGACTATCTCCGACTGGTTTTAGCGTTGGGCGTCGTCGTCTGGCATTCAATCCCGTTTTGCTACGGACCCGAGATAACAAGAGCAACGCTGGCAGGCCCCGCGGGGCCCATCGTCTGGTTCATTGTCCCTGGCTTTTTCGCGGTGTCTGGCTTCCTCGTCATTCAAAGCCTGGAGCGCACAGCATCAATCAGAACATTTCTCGCCTTCCGCTTCCTGCGCATTTTCCCGGCACTCGCTGTCGTTGTTCTGGTCTCGGCTCTCGTTCTCGGTGCCCTTTTGACCAGTCTGCCTCTTCAGGAATACTATTCGCACCCAGATTTCTTTTCGTACTTCGCCAATATCGCTTTCATCTCAAAGTTTGAATTGCCCGGCGTTTTTCAGACAACCCCTGAAGCGGGCGTGAACGGGTCGCTTTGGACCATTCCATTTGAAATGCAAGCCTATGTGATCCTGGCGGCGCTTTCGCTTTTTGGCCTTCTTCGCTTTCGCTTCATATTACCTGCCATTGTTTTTACGGGCGCGGTCGTTGTAGGCCTTTACTCCTCGCTGGACCGCAGCGGCGATTTCATAAGCCTCAGTGTACAAATGGCCTTCGAAGGGCCCGTCAAGACGCGGCGGATCGTTTTGCTTTGTTTTCTGGCGGGGGTCACCCTCTACATCTTCCGGAAGGAGATACCCTATCGACTTGATTTTGCCATTATTTCCGCAGCCATGTCATTCATCTGTCTGCGATATCCAGCGACGAGCGGGATGGCCCCTATTTTTATCGCCTATCTCGTTATCTGGCTGGGGCTTCAACATCCGCCACGAACCAATTTCATCCAGTCGGGTGATTACTCCTACGGCACATACTTAGTCGGCGCGCCAATCCAACAAACGATCTATACACTCGCACTTGGCGTTGGCTGGAGAATGCACTGGCTTGAAAATCTAATTATCAGCTTACCAATTATCCTACTTCTTGCAGTCGGTTCATGGCGCTTTGTGGAAAAGCCAGCACTTTCGCTAAAGAAGCAAGCTGCCACCCTCGTTGGCCGGGAAATGAGCTTAGGCAGAAACCCGTTTCGTGGGTTTCTCTTTCTGCGTTGATGGTTTCTTGGCTGAAGCCTTCTTGAGTGAAACTGGCGCTGGTTGGGGCCGCGTAAAAAGCCAGTCCGTCTCGTCCGACCCTTGCCTGTCAAAACGATATCCGTCCACATCAAAGTCCTTCAAGTCTTCTGCCCTGGTGATACGGTTCTGCACAGCCCACCTTGCCATGAGACCGCGCGCCCGCTTGGCAAAAAACTGCAGCTGCCGCAGCTTGCCGTCTTTTTCCTCTTTAAACTGGGGCGCGACCACAGGCACACGCAACGCCACAGGATCGACAGCGGAAAAATACTCTTTCGACGCGAGATTCACCAAAGTGGCATCTGCAGCGGAGTTTAAGGATTTATTAATTTCCTTCGCAATCGCATCTCCCCAATAGGCATACAGATTATTGCCTGACGGATTTTTAAGCCTCGAGCCCATTTCAAGTCGGTACGGCTCGATGTAATCGAGTGGTTTTAGCAGTCCATACAAACCGGAGAGGATCCGCACGTGATCTTGCGCGAAGGCGAAGTCGTCCGTATCGAACGTTTTGGCATCGAGCCCGAGATAGACATCGCCGTTGAAGGCGAGAGCAGCGGGCTTCTGGACGTTAGCGCGGCCGTCCCCGCGAAAGGTCTGAAATCGCTCATGGTTGAGTTCAGCCAGCGCGTCCGAAATCCCCATAAGTTTTTTAAGATCGCTAACCGATAGGTCTTTTGCGACCGCGCTGATCCCCCGTGCCTCTTTCAGAAAAACAGGCTTGGTGGGCACTGGCGTTGCCGACGGCGCGGCATCAAAGTTCAGATTTTTCGCAGGCGAGAGAACAATCAGCATCGGGTCTTTTTTCAAAAGTTCTTCACAAATTAAAGTACGCTAGGGTCTTGGCGAAAGATCGCTCAACAACTTATCAGGATTCATGATCCCGTCAGGATCGAGCGCTTTTTTCACCGCACGCATCATGGTCATTTCGACAGGCGACTTTCGATGAGCAACATCGTCACGGCGCGCAACACCAACGCCGTGTTCGGCAGAGATCGATCCGTCAAAGCTGCCAATCGTGTCATAGACCACATCTTCGATTGCGGACTGACGGGCCCGAAAGTTCTCCGCGCTCATATCTGTCGGCTGCAGTATGTCATAGTGGACATTACCATCGCCCATATGGCCAAAAGCGATAATCCGGGCCCCTCGACAAACTGCGTTCACTTTTGTCTCGGCAGTCGCCAAAAAGCCGGGCACGGAAGAAATCGGCACCGAAACATCGAACTTTGCCTGGGCGCCTTCTGCCTTCATGGATTCTGACGCAGCATGGCGCATGTGCCACAAGGCATCGGCTTGGGCCAGGCTTCCCGCCACGATCCCGTCCGTGACGAGACCGTCTTCAACTGCCTTTCCAAGCAAGCTTTCAACAAGCCCGGTCAAGTGGCCCTTCTCGCCCGAGGACAGTTCCATCAGGACATACCAAGGGTGCGGCTCGTCCAGAGGGTCGCGCACGCCGGCGATGTTCTTTACGCAAAGTTCAATAAGTGGCCGCCCCATGAGTTCAAAACTGGAGACCGCCCCGCCGCTTGCCCCTTGGGCGTGGGCCAGCAGCGAGAGGGCCGCTTGCGGTCCCGAAACACCAACCAAGCTAGTTACTTTCTCCGCTGGCTGAGGAAAAAGCCTGACGCTCGCACCAGTGACGATCCCAAGGGTGCCTTCACCTCCGATAAAGAGGTGCTTTAGGTCGTAGCCAGTATTGTCTTTGCGCAAGCGCTTCAGACCATGCCAGATGTCACCTTGCGGCGTGACCACTTCAAGGCCGAGTATCAGGTCTCTGGTATTGCCATACCGAAGAACGTTCACGCCGCCCGCATTGGTGGAGATAATGCCCCCGATTTGACAACTGCCCTCCGATCCAATGGACAACGGAAAAAGGCGGCCAACATCAGCCGCAGCCTGTTGTGCGGCGCTGAGTGTCACGCCTGCGTCGACCACCATGGTGTTGTCCAGCGGGTCCACTGCGCGCACCCGATTGAGCCGACGCAACGAGATCAGGACTTCACCGCGTTCTGGGATTTGGCCGCCAACAAGTCCGGTATTGCCCCCCTGTGGCGTAACGGGGATCTTTTTGGCTGCGCAAATTTTGACGATTTGAGCGACCTCTTCAACACTCCCCGGCGCCAACACAATAGAGGGCTTGCCGTGCCAACGCCCACGCCATTCTTCAAGGAGCGGCTCGGCGTCAGCTCCTGAAATCACGCCCTTTTCGCCAACCACACTCGATAAAGCAGCGAGATCGTCAGAGCCTATAAGGGCAATGGGGCGGCTTTGCGTGGTTTCCTGATCCATTGGCCATAATTCAGGTGCACAGAAGCGAACGTCAAGTTGGCAAAACGCGAGCCACCTCTTGCCTTCCCGCGGGAGATCAGCGACCACCCAAAGGGATGGACAAAAAACTGAAAATCGCCATTGCCGGCACTGGCAGTATCGGCGGCTATGTGGGCGGGGCGCTCGCGGCGAACGGCCACGACGTAACCCTGATCGGCCGTGCATCAGTGCTCGATTCCATTCGCACGCACGGCATAACGATCACCGATTTCACCGGTCAAAACCTCTTCGTGCCGGCAACCCGACTGACCCTAAGCGAAGGCCCCGATGCGGCGGCCCAAGCAGACATCGTGTGCGTCACCGTCAAGAGCGGTCACACTGCAGAAATCGCAGCCCAGTTGGCCCCTTTCCTGAAAGAAAGCGCCGTCGTCATCAGCCTACAGAATGGGGTAACAAACGCGGATACTTTGCGGGCAGCATTGCCGAGCATCACCGTCCTTGCGGGGATGGTGCCATACAATGTTGTCCAGAAAGGCAAGGGCGCGTTCCACCGCGGAACCAGCGGCGACATCATGATCGAGGCGGGTCAACGCATAGAAGGTCAGCCACTAGCCGACGCGCTTTCGAGCGCAGATTTATCCGTGATCGAAACAACCGAAATCGAAGCGGTTCTTTGGGGAAAGTTGCTCATAAATCTGAACAACGCCCTCAATGCCCTTTCGGGTGTGCCACTTCGGGAGGAATTGATGCAGCGGGCCTGGCGGCTACTCTTGGCAGACCAAATCGCAGAAGCGCGGGGCATCCTCGATCAAGTTGGGATCGCCTACCGACCGGCGCTGCCGGTTCCATTGAACCGTTTTTTGACCCTATTGCGCCTACCGGACTTCTTGTTTCGTCTGGTTGCCGACCGGATGATCAAAGTTGACCCTGAGGCACGCTCTTCTATGTGGGAAGACTTTGATCGCGGGCGCAGAACCGAAATTGATGAGCTTCAAGGAGCGATCGTCGCCTTGTGTAAAAGACATGGTCTTTCTGCACCACTCAACGGGCGCATTGCCGACCTGGTACGCGAGGCAGAAATTGCTGGCGAGGGCTCACCGCGCTTAACGCCAACAGAGGTGCGTGGGCCTCTATAAACCGCCCTCGGCGGGACATGGGATCGGCAATACACCGAAAAACCTGAGATGAACGTAATACCATCAGCCCAAGTGATTTTCACCGCAAACTGATGATCGCAGATATTGCGTCAATGATTAGTGACTGCCCGGAACCCCCACGCTGAACCTTAATCCCCTTGACCCACATACGGCGTCAGGGCTGGCGATCCATTAATGAGAACAGCGTATTCGGCAGGTGATTGATCCGGCGGGGTCAATTCAAGTCGTTGCAGCTTTGGCAAGATACCAGTCGTCTGGCGCAAACGCTTGCTGTTGCTGTACGGGGAGTCGTCCGTGTAAAGCGAAAAGATCGCGGCATCAGCCCCGCTAGCCACATGGCGCATGTCGCCGATACCATAGGTGTAGAGAAGATAAGGGTTATCCTGGCTCATGCTCATATCCGTATAGGGACCACCACTCTGCAGGAACTCCGGCAAGGTACGAGACGGCATGTTCATCATGCTGTCAGTATACAACATCAAGAGCGTGGTAACACCATCTGCGAACGGCAAATCACTTTCAGACAGCCGTAGCGCAAGGGGGCGTGCGGTGTCATTGACAACTGCTTTCATGGAATGGAACAGCCCCCAAAACCCATAAACCGGTTCATCCTGGCCGATCCCAAACTCGCGGACCATGGCTTCCACGTTGGGAATGATTGCGGTATAACGACTAGCGCCCTCCAGCGACAACATCAGATTTCGAGCCAGATACCGAACGCCCGGCACGTCGATGCCGAGGCCAACCCAATCTTCAATATCTGCCGCGAGCGCTGCCTTTGCGGCCTCAATGAATGCGTCGTCTTCAACGGAACTGGCAGCTTCGCGTAGCCCAATCAACGCCTCAGGGGCATCAGCCGGTAAGTCCTCAAGCATGCCCGCAAGCCAATTAGCAGCGTCCGGGCGTTCGGATTTCCCGATCAGATCAACGCCGAAATACCGCAAGCGTCGATTCTCCGGCAAAGTCAGATTGTATGCGCGAAGCGCCTTGATTTTCTCGTAATGCTGTTGGTTCCCCCACTGAGTGGCGCTGGCAAGCCAACGGGAAAACACCGGCTCAAGGAAGGTTTCATCGCCCGTATCAAGATAGGCGTTAAAGCGCTCGGCCTGGACATAGCTCAGCTCTGCCATGAGCCAGCGCACGCCCATTCGTTCATTCAAATGCTTCATCATCATCAAGTCGAAATCCTGGGCCTTCTGAGCCCCGTGGACTTCGCCAACGATAATCAGCTTACTGTTGTAAAAGTCGGCCTCAAAATTCATTTGGTCGGCCGGATCATTTAAATCGATCCGTTGAACGTTTTGCTCAAGATACTCCTTGAATGGTCCAGCCGTGAGCCGCTCTTTGACGACAACATTCCATGGCCAGGCGACGGCGATCAAAATCGCGACCAGCAGTAAAATAAAGACCCATTTGAAAAACTTCAGTACGATGCCCACAATAATCCCCTCGCTGTGAATTGAGACGATAGCTCAAATCCCGTCGAAGCGAAAGCGAGCCGGGCCGCGAGGCTCAAACAGCAAAGAGCTGGCTCAAGTCATTGAAATACTTAAACTCGAGGGCATTTCCTGCGGGGTCGCAGACGAAAAAGGTGCCTTGTTCACCGGCCTCACCTTTGAAGCGAATGGTTGGCGCGATGAGGAAGTCGAAGTCAGATGCATCGATCTGCTTGCGGATCGCTTCCCAATCGGCAACGCCCAACACCATGCCGAAATGGCGCACGGGGACGTTTTCGCCATCAACGGGATTGCGGGCCGCCGCTCGACACTCCCCGGGCGCAAGGTGGGCAACCATTTGGTGACCGAAGAAATTGAAATCGATCCAGCTTTCCGACCGACGCCCCTGACTGCAGCCTAATGTGCCTGAATAAAACGCCTCGGCAGCTGCGAGGTCATCGACGGGCACCGCCAGATGAAAGGGAGACAGGTTTTCCGGCATCATCATTCTTTCCATGTTGGAAGTGGCGAGAGTAAACCCGCCAGGGTTGGGGCTCCAGTGTCTTTGGCGGGCGAGCTTACGAAAACTCCTGTGATGGCTTCAGTGTTCCCGTTGCCATGCGCCCAAGTCGCGCATCGCTGCGGTCCCGTAGGCTCATGGGTTCAGCGCGTCCATACTCGGTCTGTGGCTCACCTGCGCTGCTGTGTGGTGAATACGACTTATGGAACATGCGCCGTCTGGAAGGTGTACCGCTTATGGTTGACGCCTATGTTTGGAACCCGGTGCATTTCTTCAAAAGCATCGTAGCCCTCTTTGAGGTTGAGCCAGAATTCATACCACTCATGACCCTCTCTCAATGCGAGGTTTTCGGACGTCATCCGGAATGGGAAGATGTGAACGTCGACCGCGTCCTGCCCGCCCTTCAAGGCGCTTTCGACCGCTGCATAAATCTTTTCAATGCCAGCATCCGTCATGGCGTAGCACCCAACAGAAACACATGCACCGTGCACCATGAGATAGCTTCCAGTTCGTGAATGCGCGCGGTCGTACTTGTTGGGAAAGCCCAAGTTGAAGGATAGGTGGAAAGAAGAGTTAGGGTTCAGGCTTGCCCGTGTCACCCTGTAAAAGCCTTCAGGGGATTGACCGTCGCCTTCGCGCAGTTTTGGGCCAAGGTCACCTGACCAACGACAGATTGGGAAAACCGCTTTCAGCTCGAAGGAATTTGCCTGTGGTGCCTTTAGCCAGAGTTCGAGCTCGCTTTCGGCCTTGAAGATCCTGACGAAGACCTCTGCGCCCGTTTCTAGCCTACTGTATTCATTGTCGTGACGAGTTAGCTCCACGGGCTCGCAAGCACAAAGCACAGTGGTAAGCTGTAACACGGCAAGGAAATTCAAAAACCAACGCATACACCGCTTATCTACACGTTTTGGGCAATATTAAGACTGGCCTCCGTCCGAGGCTCTTGCCGGCTCGCTTAGCGGGCTATTCTTACAAAGAGCGTTTTGCATCAATGGCTCAAAGTCCGCCTTTGGGCGAGAATGAGATGCTGGCTGAGACCTTTGATGGGCAGTAGTCGGCCCAATGGTGCGCTTGCCCGCTTGCTTCTTTCAAGGCATCCTTGTTCTAATTTAATCCGTTGCGCGTGTAGCATGGGGCTGTGGATGGACTTGGATTTCGTGCGAGCAGATCTCGAACAGCACCGCGAACTGCTTATACAATTCAATATCGAATATCTCCGCTGGATCAATGATTCGGTGCAAGAGCGTTTCGGGCTATCGCTACCAAGTCTTTTGGGGATGCCTATCTCTGATTACGTTCACAGCTCATTAGACAAGCTGTGTGAGGGAACACCGCCAAACGGCGTAGTCTATGTCGTCTTCGACGGAGAGACGGCGCTTGGAATGGGCGGGCTCCGCCACGTACGAGACGGCGTTGGCGAGATTAAACGCATCTACGTCTCCCGTGCGAGCCGCGGCGGAGGAATAGGCGCCAAGATCTTGGATCGGCTCGTACGTGACGCGCAGAGCTTTGGCTATCATGAATTGGTGTTGGACACTGGCCCTTTTATGACTTCCGCCCATCGACTTTACGAGGCGGCGGGATTTACAGATATCCCTCCGTATGCAGAAGCAGAGGTGCCTGAAGCGTTGCACGGTGACTGGCGTTTCATGCACTGCCAACTGAGTTAACCGATCGGCTGCCGTCGGCAACTAGTGGTCAAGCCCGAGCGTCTGCTTTAGGGCGTCATAAGCCGTTAAAGTGCTCGCGGATTGGTATCGAGCCCCCCCCCCAACGTGCGTTGCGCGTTTGTGCAAAACCTTGAATTTCCACGCTCCACCAATCATCTGAGAAGCTCGCTCGTCAAAAACGGAACAAACCAAAAGAAACGAGGTCAGCGATGGACGCACGCTTCAGCCAAATAACAGAAAACTTCTGGGTCGGCCCGCAAGTCACAGACGCTGATCTTAAGGCGGCCGCGGACGCAGGCGTCAGTCTGGTAATAAGCAATCGCATGGACGGCGAGGAACCGGGCCAGCCCCTGATCAAAGACATCGAAACGCGTGCGACGGGGTTGGGCCTGTCGTTTGTCTCACTCCCGGTGGGGCCGATGGGGATAAATGAAGCCATGCTGAATGCCTTTCAGGAAGCGGTCGACAAAACCTCCGGTGGCGTTCTCGCTTACTGCAAAAGCGGCTTCCGTTCTGTCATGGTGCGCGCCATGGCGTCTGTCAGAACTGGAACAGACATCGATACTGTCATTCAAGAGGCTTTGGGCGCAGGGTTTGACATCCGTGGTCACACGGCCCTGTTGGAGGCGGTCGCGCCGGACCAGTAGTGCTAGGCCAATAACTGTCAGGTCAATTATCGATCCGGTTTGGATCAGTAGTGAATGATCACTGTCGCGCTGGCAGATGCCGCCGGGATCACGACGGTTTCGGTCAATGTCACCCGACAGTCCAAATCGGACATGCGCCGGCCGGCAGCGTCAGTGCGCGTCAAGTCCATGCCGTCGCCACAGTCCACGAAGCTCCCGCTGTTTCGCTCAATAACGACCTGGAAGTTTGGCGGTGCAGCCACAAAAACATGATCGGTGATACCGCCATCGGGCTCGCCAAGGGCAACACTCCCCGCAGCTTCAGGCCGTGCGTCCTGTTGGCTGGCAGAGGCCGCAACGGCACTTTCGGTCAACCCAACGAACAAGACGGAAAATAGCCCGAGCAAAAGCCCCTGGCAGGGTCTCCGGCGCATAGGCTGCGCGTTAACATTCTGTTTACTTTCGGCACACATCCCCGGCTCAGGTGCAAACCTTAAGCCCGAAAGCATCCTCAAAACCGTGCGAGGCTAAATCAGCCCGTTTTCCCGCATAGATGGCATCGCAACCTGATAAACAGCTGATCGCAGCAAGTTTATTTCCTTGCAGTATCGTTAGGGGAGATACTATTTCCATGGTGCAGCGCCGAGGGAAGCTCCTTATGAAGGGGGGATCGGCAATGCCAGAGGGCAAGAAGTAGGCACGGAGCAACAAAGAGTGCTGCGAGAATTCGAAATTTCGGGAAACCAGCTGATTGCGAAGGAAACCGGCGCGCAAATCCCGCTAACCAAGGCATTCGCCCTTGATGCCTTCCGGATTGCGAGTTTCGTGGGGATTGTCCAAGGCGTGCGGGCGAGCCGTGTGCTGCGCGGACGTGAACCTCGCGCAAAGATCTCGTTCTTCCCGCGCAAACCCCATTCCTATTATGCAATCTGGCCAGTTTGTCAGCTAGCTGACGTCAAGATCGTCGATGACCCACAAGAAGCAGACTTGCATTTTTATTTCGAAGACCGGGAGTTTCTGACCGCGCCGCCGCCCGCGCCAACCAACAAGCCCTCATTCAACATTGGCTGTTTTGACATTCGCAAAAGTGTCGTTGCCCGGGTCTTTGAAGAAGTCTTCGGCTACGGGCTTTCAATTGACCCGCTAACTCACGACGGCGAAGCCGTTGAGAAATCAGAAGCCAATGGCAAGCACGACGGACGGATCGTGCAGTGTCCGATCGCCAAATCAAAACCGGGCTATGTCTACCAACGCCTGATCGACAATACGTTCGATGGAGATGACTATGTGGACATCCGCACGCCGGTTGTCGGCGGCACGATCCCGTTTGTTTACCTGAAGCGACGCAAGCGCGATATCCGCTTCACCAACGATAACCACCGGGTCGATCTTGTGTCGACCGACGCAGTTTTATCCGCAGAGGAACAAAACCTCATTGGCAACTACGCCAAAGCTATGTCTCTCGATTTCGGGGGCCTCGATGTTCTGCGCGACCGCAATGACGGGCGCGTCTACATTGTTGACACGAATAAGACCGATATGGGCCCGCCATCTGCCCTGCCCGGCCGGGACAAACTCCAGGCCATGCGTGGGCTAGCGGATGCCTTCAGCGAACTGGTCGATGCGCGCCTCACTGAGCTCTAGGACGCGTAGACCATGAGTGACATCCCTTTCATCAAGGATTTCAATTTCGAATACGGGGCGTGTGAGCGGCTTTCCCCATTGGTGCGCCGGGTCATTGCTAATAACCCTGGTCCTTACACATATTCCGGCAGCGGCACATATATGGTGGGCTCTATTGAGGGGCCTATTGTTATCATTGATCCGGGTCCAGCCTTAAGCGACCACTGCGATGCGGTCGTCGCAACGGTCGGCCGCGCAAAAGTCGATGCCATTCTGGTGACCCATACGCACCTTGACCATTGTGGGGGAGCGAGAGAATTGTCCGAGGCGCTCAACACACCGGTTCATGCTTTTGGCGCGCACCCGGTGGCAGACGCAAGAGACGATGCACCGGCCCTTGACGAAGGCGGCGACTATCGCTTCCGGCCAGATCACCACATCGCCAATGGCGATACTTATTCCGGTCCCGGATGGACCCTCACGGCTGTCCACACGCCCGGCCATCTCTCCAACCATTTGTGCTTTGCGCTTCAAGAAGAAAAAGCGCTCTTCACGGGCGACCATATCATGGGTTGGGCCACGACGGTCGTCGCACCGCCTGATGGCGACATGGCCGCTTATATCGAGAGCCTTGAGCTGCTGCTTTCGCGGGACGATGAAATTTACTATCCTACTCACGGTGCGCCCATAAAGAACCCGCAAGCCTTCACCCGCGCTGTCCGTGCCCATCGCTTTTTCCGGGATGGTCAGATCGTGGAGCAACTAAAGTCTGGCCGTGAGACCATCGGTGAAATTGTGCCAGTCATGTATGCCAGTGTCGACAAACGCCTCCACCCCGCGGCCGCACTCAACGTCTACGCTCACTTGATCCGCCTCGTGACGAACGGGAATGTGACTTGCGATGGCGCGCCAACAATGACATCGCGATACATTGCGATCTAGCTTCTGCAATCTGCCTATCAAGGATAAAGCCGACCGATCGTCCACCCGTCGCCCGCTCTCGAAAAGACCAACCGGTCATGAAGCCGGTAAGGACGGTTCACCCAGAATTCAATCACGTCGGGGATGAGCCGATAGCCGGACCAATGGGGCGGGCGGTTGATTTCACCCTCCCCGAAGGCCGCTTCTTTTGCGGCGATAGCCGCTTCCAAATCAGCGCGCGCGTTCAGCGGCCGGGACTGGTCAGATGCCCAGGCGCCTATTCGAGAGCCGCGCGACCGGGTCGCGAAATAGGCGTCCGCTTCTGCCTCCGTCACCGGCTCGATTGCCCCGCGAAAGCGAACCTGGCGACGGATTGTTTTCCAATGGAAACAAAGCGCCGCCCGCGGATTTTCCGCCAACTGGATGCCTTTAGCGCTTTCGGTATTGGTAAAGAATGTCAGTCCGCGGCGGTCCAGATCTTTCAGCAAGACAATCCGCACATCAGGCATCCCATGCCCGTCAACGGTCGCCAGCGCCATTGCCGTTGGGTCATTGGGTTCTTTTTGGCCAGCAAGCGCCAGCCACTCAGAAAAGAGCGCAATCGGATCGTCACTGGTGAAAACCTCGCCCTGATCTTGTTCGACCCGGTAGGCTTCTTCAGACGGAGATGGCGGAATAATCGATTTATCGGTCATGATGCGTGGTCTTTTGGCGGAATTGACGGGGGCGAAAGGAACGCCTGATACTAAGGGATATACTCATGCGCGGAAGGATCGTCTTTGATGCGCAATGACGCAACGGCTTGGTCGGCTTTTCTCAAGGACACCAGAGAATGTCCCATAACACATTTGGTCACTTGTTTCGTGTGACGACCTGGGGCGAATCCCACGGACACGCAATCGGCTGCGTGATTGACGGGTGCCCACCGGGGCTTTCCATTACCCGAGAAGAGATCCAGACCGCGCTGGATACGCGCAAGCCGGGCACTTCGAAATACGTCACGCAGCGGCGCGAGCCGGATCAGGTCAAAATCCTCTCCGGTGTTTTTGAAGATGACCGCACTGGCGGGCCCGTCTCCACCGGCACGCCCATTTGCCTCATGATCGAGAACGTTGATCAGCGCTCGAAGGATTACACCGACATCCGTGACAAGTACCGGCCGGGCCATGCGGACTTCACCTACGATGCTAAATATGGCGTACGAGACTATCGCGGCGGCGGGCGCTCGTCCGCCCGGGAAACCGCGAGCCGCGTTGCTGCGGGCGTTGTCGCCGAAAAAGTGATCAGGTCCTTGTGCCCCGATGCGGCGATCTATGCCGGCATGGTCCAGATGGGTCCTCACGGGATAGACCGGGACCAAATCGACTGGGGCGAGACGGGAAACAATCCGTTCTGGTGTCCGGACAAGACCGCCGCTCACCAGTGGGCCGATATTCTGGATGCCACCCGCAAGGCCGGATCCTCGCTGGGCGCCGTGATCGAAGTTGTGGCGGAAGGTTTGCCCGCCGGGCTTGGCGCACCTGTATATGGCAAACTCGATGGGGATCTTGCAGCAGCGCTCATGTCGATCAATGCCGTCAAAGGTGTTGAGATCGGCGAAGGTATGGGATCAGCAGCGCTGACGGGTGAGGAAAACGCCGACGAAATCCGCATGGAGAACGGCGCGCCGGTCTTCCAGTCGAACAAAGCCGGCGGGGTTCTCGGCGGCATCTCCACCGGGCAGCCGGTCGTTGCGCGCTTTGCGGTGAAGCCGACCTCATCAATCCTGACGCCGCGCAACACCGTCAC
Organism: Pseudomonadota bacterium; assembly: GCA_038522945.1. Taxonomy (GTDB): domain Bacteria; phylum Pseudomonadota; class Alphaproteobacteria; order Caulobacterales; family Parvularculaceae; genus MED-G105. Next base: position 94,698 of record JBCBJV010000002.1, on the reverse strand, counting down.
AAAGGATGGTCAGGAGACGGACATTGTTACCAAGGGCCGCCATGACCCGTGCGTCGGCATCCGTGCCGTCCCCGTCGCCAAAGCCATGATGGCATGTGTCCTGGCGGACCATCTGCTACGTCATCGCGGGCAGTGTGGGTCGTGGGCTAACGAATAAAACCGACTCTCAAAAAGAACCTTTTCCCACACAGGTAGGGGAGCAACGTTCTTTGCATTGACTAATAGCGCGTTATGCTCTTTCAAACCGTCCGACTAATTCAACGTGGGCGGAGTAAACGAACTGATCGACCGGCGTGACCTGGGTCAGTTGATAGCCGCCGTCGACAAGGATTTTTGCATCGCGGGCAAACGTCGACGGGTTGCAGGACACAAAAGCGACGCGCGGCACATAGGACTTTGCGATCTCGGCGGCCTGTTCTTTTGCGCCGGCCCGGGGCGGGTCGATCACGAGACCGTCGAACTTGTTGAGCTCTGCTGCCATGATTGGCCGCGTAAAGAGGTTTCTCGGCTCTGCCGAAATATCATAACGAACAAGACCACCGCGCCGTGCGGCCGCCCCCGCCTTGGCAAGCGCTTCAATGGCAGCGGCGTCGCTATCCCAGGCGGCCACAGTCCGCGATCGGGCAAGAGGCAGGGCAAATGTCCCTATACCGCTGAAGAGATCACCGACACGGCGCGCCCCTTCAAGGGTATCGATCACTTCCTGGATGAGCACGGCTTCGCCCTCAGTGCTTGCCTGAAGGAAGCCTTCCACTGGCACCGGGATATCGATCCCCTGCAGATGAATGACCGGCACTGAGAGCTGAAGCAGAACCTCGCCGTTCAATGCCAGCCGCAGGCAGTTTTGCGCGCGCATCCAGTGGCCAAGTTCAGCGACGACCAGCGGATCGGGTTCGGCCTTAACCTTCGCCTTGTCATTGACAGAGACATCCAGACCATTCGCACACTTGGTGACCGCCACGTCCCCGACGGCAAGCCCGAGCCTGTCGATGAGCTCAGTCAAGGCAGGCCGGATCATGTCAATCTCTGCATGCAGAACATGGCACTCACTAAGGGAGACAATTTCATGGGCATTGCGCTTTTTGAAGCCCAGACGAAGCTCCTTGCCGTGACGGCGAAAACTGAACCGGGCCCGCCGACGGGTGGCGGCGGGTGTTGTAACGACCGGCAGAACCATCACATGACCGAGCCCGGCCCGGCCCAGCGCCTCAACAATCCGTTCGCGCTTCCAGGCCCGGTAGAAGTCTTCGCTCACATGCTGCAGCTGACATCCACCGCATACCCTGTAATGCGCACAGATTGGCTCAGCTAGGACAGGCCCACGCGCGGACAGGGACTTGATTTCGCCGCGCCCTTCACTGACCAAAAATGCGCCACGGTCACCCGGCACCGTGTACGGAACATGGTAGAGATCTCCATCGATACCCAAAAGCCCGTCGCCTTTCGCACCGATTGCTCCGATCTCACCGGAGACTTCCCTTACTGGCGCGGCCGGACGGGCGGTTTTCCTTCTTGACGGTCTTCTCTTACTGGCTTGTTCTCTGGGCACCGATCAGAAATTCCCTGTTACCGTCACCGCCCTTGATGGGGCTGTCGATCACGCCCGCCACTTGCCAACCTAGTCCTTCCAGCCAGCGCGCCATATCCCCGCACAATGCGCCGAGTTGACTGTCATCCGCCGTCACGAGCCCGCCTTTGCCGATGAACGCTGGCCCCAGTTCAAACTGGGGTTTGATGAGCGCCACCAGAAAGGCAATCTTGCTTGCCCGCGCCAGCGCAAAGGGTAAGGACTTCTTAAGGCTGATAAAGCTCACGTCACAAACAATTGCGTCGACCAGCTCCGGCACATTCTGATCACTGATGGTCTTGGCATGGGTTTTTTCAAGATTGATGACGCGCTCCTCGCCAGCGAGACTTTCGTGGAGCTGGCCAGTGCCGACATCAATGGCGTAGACCTTCGCCGCGCCGCGGTTCAGCAAACTTTGCGTGAACCCGCCCGTTGAGGCGCCCAGATCGAGACAAATTTTTCCCGCCGGGTCAAAACCAAAGGCATCCAGACCATTTTCCAGCTTCAAGGCGGCACGCGAGACAAATCCGTGCACGTCACCTGATACGGAAACCTCGCTTTCGGGGGCAATCAATTGTCCCGGCTTCGAAACAGTCCTGCCGTCGACGGCCACATGGCCTTGTCTGATAGCGCCTTGCGCCCGGGTGCGGCTGGCAAAATGGCCAGCATCCACAAGCACCTGATCAAGGCGGCGGCTTTTTGGCCCATCGTCCGTCACCGCATCGACCTCATACCTGCCCTGACAATCATCAGGCCTCTGACGAGAAAGGCCCGGCAGCTTGTGCTGCCAGGCCCCTCATCAAGTTCGAAACTCAGCTGCCAACTAGCCGTGGAGATTGACGACCTCCGCAGCCATACCGAGCGCCTGACGCGCGCGCTCAACAATGTGCTGAGCATTCAGCCGCGCACTGTCATACATGGCCGCTGGCTTGTCGTGATCCTGGAAGACATCCGGCAAGGTCATGGTGCGGATCTTCAGGCCATTGTCGAGCATGCCCTCATCGGAGAGATAGTGCAGCACATAAGCGCCGAAGCCGCCGATGGAGCCTTCTTCAATGGTGATCACGACCTCATGGTGAGAGGCCAACTGCCGGACCAGGTCCTGGTCAAACGGCTTAGCAAAGCGCGCATCGGCAACCGTCGTGGAAAGCCCTTGCGCTTCCAGCATCTCCGCTGCCTTGAGCGCTTCCTGTAGGCGACCGCCATAAGAGAGTATGGCGACTTTTGTGCCTTCCTTGACGATGCGGCCCTTACCGATCTCTAGGATCTTGCCGATAGCTGGCAGGTCAACGCCGGCCCCCTCGCCGCGCGGATAACGGAACGCGATCGGGCCTTCGTCATACTCAGCAGCCGTCGTCGTCATGTGGACGAGTTCGGCTTCGTCGCCGGCCGCCATCAGGACCATGTTCGGCAGACAGCCGAGGTAGGCGATATCAAACGAACCCGCATGGGTCTGACCGTCTGCACCCACAAGACCGGCCCGGTCCATGGGGAAGCGCACCGGCAGGTTCTGGATCGCCACGTCGTGGACGACGGAGTCATACGCCCGTTGCAGGAATGTCGAGTAGATCGCACAGAAAGGCCGCATACCGTCACCGGCGAGACCGGCGGCAAAGGTCACCGCATGTTGCTCGGCAATACCGACATCATAAACCCGCTCCGGCATGGCCTTTTCGAGGATATCGATGGACGTGCCCGACGGCATGGCCGCGGTAATGCCGACAATTTTCGGGTCTTTCTCCGCCAGATTCAAAAGGGTCTGACCGAACACCTTCTGGTAGGCCGGGGCGTTTGGCGTGCCCTTTTGCTGCTTGCCCGAGACCACATCGAACTTGGCCACACCGTGATACTTGTCGGCGGCTTCCTCCGCGTAGGAGTAGCCCTTGCCCTTCTGGGTAACCACATGGACGAGAACCGGGCCCTCCTGCATGTCGCGGACATTTTCCAGAACCGGCACGAGGTGGTCCATGTTGTGGCCGTCGATCGGGCCCACATAATAGAAGCCGAGCTCTTCAAAGAGGGTACCCCCGGTGACCATACCGCGGCCATACTCCTCGGCTTTGGCAAGGCTCTCATAGATCCGGCGGGGCAGACGCTTGGAAAGCTGCTTGGAGAATTTGCGGAAGCCTTGATAGACGCCTGACGAAGACGCACGGGCCAGATAGGCGCTCATGGCCCCAACCGGCGGGGCAATGGACATGTCGTTGTCGTTGAGGATGACCACCATTTTCGAGCCCAGATGGCCTGCATTATTAAGGCCTTCATAGGCCATACCGGCGGACATGGACCCGTCACCGATCACAGCGATGGACGTCGTGTCTTTGCCAAGGTGACGGGAGGCTTCGGCAAACCCTGTTGCCGCAGAAATCGACGTCGCTGCATGGGCTGCACCGAACGGGTCATACTCACTCTCGGACCGCTTGGTGAACCCGGAAAGGCCACCGCCCTGGCGCAACGTGCGGATCCGGTCGCGACGGCCGGTGATGACTTTATGCGGATAGCACTGATGGCCTACGTCCCAGACCAGACGATCGTCCGGCGTGTTGAAGACATAGTGGATCGCCGCCGTCAACTCGACCACACCAAGACCCGACCCCAGGTGTCCGCCGGTGACGGACACTGCGTCGATCACTTCAGCGCGGAGCTCATCGGCAAACTGGCGCAACTGGCTTTTGTCCAGTTTGCGCAGATCTTCGGGGGAATTGACCTGATCCAGGAGCGGCGTTTCGATGGCCATAAAATCACTACCTCACAGTCGGCGCGGCGGCATACGATGCCAGATTCATCTGGCTGGCCCCCGCAGTGGCGTGCCGCTCTTGTCCGGCACTTTTCTGGTGTTGTCTCTCGCGTGACGTCATTTTGCAATGCACAAACAAAGTCACGGACCTAACCTGTTCTCTTACGACGTCTGGGCGGAATGACCACCCCTCAACGTCGACATTGAGGTTGAACCACGTCAATTTTCAGGCTCCACGCGGCGTTTTGGCGACACACTTTTTATGTCGGGGTTTTGCACCCGAAACCGCCAAGGGTCTCTGCGTGGGATGACACTATAAGGCCGCCGAAGGGGTGTTCGATAAGTTTTTCCTGAAAAACGCCGCGCAATGACCCGGCGGTCGCTATTCGGGGAGCCCGTTAGCGACAATCTGCGCCCCATACTGATTGGCTAGCTCGAACAGCTGCTCGGGATTTGATTGTCGGAGTTTGGCCATCTCCAGCTCCATACCATTTGCGAAAATCAGCTCAGGCACCCTGTTCTCCACCGCCTCCACGATGGCCCGTGCGCATTCCATGGGATCGTCGCCATTGTCGATATTGGCGTCGGAGTTGCCCCGCTGAGTGCCGTCTGCGGTTAGCGCATTCCGAGAAACATTAGTCGCAATCGAGCCCGGCAGGACATTGGTGACATGAATATTATGGGGAATTGAGACTTCCGTTCGGAGGGCATCCATATAACCGATGAGCCCATGCTTGGCCGCGCAATACCCGGTGCGCATGGGCGCGCCAATCCGTCCGGCGACGGAACTGATGGCCACGATATGAGCCCCGCCCGCTTCGGCCATGCGCTTAAGTTGCAGTTGGGTCAGCCAAATCGGCGCCAGAAGGTCGATGTCGATCAACGCGCGATAAACCTCCGGCTCGGTGTCGATGGCGAGGCTACGCTGGCTAACGCCGGCATTGTTCACGAGAACATCAACGCGGCCGCGCCAGGCCCATGCCTTTGAGACCGCTTCGGGCAGCGCTTCATAAGCGGTCGCCTCAAAAGGCAGTATGAGCGTATCGGTCCCTAGAGCGTCGGACACATTCTGCAGCGCAGCTTCGCGCCGACCTGACAAAATGATCGCTGCCCCTTTGGCGGCAAACACATGCGCAAGCGCCTCTCCGATCCCGGACGAGGCACCGGTGATCCAGACAGTTTTGTCTTGAAATGTCATGACACAGATTATCCTATGGAAAGTGGCCGGGTGGAAAGTGGCTGGGTGTAGAGTAGCTGGGCGCCGGACGTCGGTCCCCGTCCCGCAACTTTAACCACAAGGACTGGCACAAGAGATCAGATTTGCCAGAGACCGTACTGGATGCCCCCAAGGAAATAGATCGCAAATGTTCCGTGTCCGGGAATTTCTGTCGCTGGCATAGCGAATTCTGCGCCCGCTTCTTCAGCAGCAGCGCAAGCCGCTTGAATGTCGTCGACCAACAAGTAGGGACGCACGACAGGATCTTCGTCGTCCCTCATCGGAGCGCGAACACCGATCTGACCGCCGCCGCTGAGGACAGCAACATGGGCGTTTCCAAGCATGGGTTCCGGGCCCTTGAAGGAGACGCCTTGGAGCTTGGTTAGCGCTGCGCACGTCTCATTGACGTTCGGCGTGACAATCTCAAGATACTGAACCTGGGTGGCTTTATCCGTCATGTTTCACTCCTCTAATGAGACTGGCCTAATGAGACTGGCCTAGTGAGATTGGCCTAATGAGCACGGCTGCCGACATTCCATTATTGAGCCAGCATTCTTTTCGCTCGTCATGACCTCGAAGGATCAGCGAACGAGGCACTTACGATATGGCAAATTTCGCACGCAAGCCAGCCAGGTCCTAGCCCGTTAGTGCCTCAGTTTGAAATCTGATGACTGTTGTTGGCCCGTTTTTGCCATAGACGAGGGTCGATATGAGCGGCTTAAGTCGCCCTAAAACGGTCGCTTGCAATCTCGCAACTATTTGCCGTTTCCGCTCACTTGTGGCTTATGGTTTAAACAGTTCAGAACCGAGGACGTACAATGGCGGGACCCAAGGCCCTCAACGAAGACTTCGTACGCAGCCTGCCGGATCAAGGGCCCGTGGTTATGGTCAACCTTGTGCGGTTCCGTGAGCGGTCGCTGGATTGGAGCGGTTCCGGTTGGGATGCCTATTCCCTCTACAGTAAAGGCGACATGCCACTTCTGAAGAAGGTCGGCGGCACGATTCTATGGGCCGGGCACGTTGAAGGTGTGGCCTTGGGCGATCTTGGGGGCGGCCGATGGGACTGGGTCGTTGTCGTGTTCTACCCGTCGCGCGCCGCCTTCCTGGAAATGATGACGTCGCCGGAATATGCCGCAATCAACGTGAACCGCGAAAACGGAGTCGAGGACCACGTGATCCTTGCCGCCAACCAAACTTACTCGAAGTTTGTGCCTAAGCCTGCAACAGGCTGAATGCCTACTTTGGGGGTGAAAGCGGTCATTGCATGAACGCTTCAATAGATATCTTTCCGGCGCCTAAGTCTGCCGTTCCTGTCGCCCAAATCTGTCGGCCGTTCACCCATTGGTGACTTTCGTGAGACGTCGTGAGGCGAACGTTCTCGGCAAGGTCCAAGACGGGATCGCCTGAACGCAAGCGCCCAATTCCTCCGGCCCAAAATGCAATGAAAACTCCGTCACCAGCGTCAATCCTCGCATGAATATTGAGTTCGACCAGGCCGTCTGGACGCATGAAAGCAAAGTCGGCGCCGCTAATAGTACCTTGGATTTTCCCCCGAATCTGGCCCTGAAAGTGGACGTCAAATCGTGCGCCGTGTGAGGGAGGCGCCATCGATCCAGCGACAACATCCGAGAGACTCAATCCATATTCATAGGTTGCAGTCGTATCGACATCGTACTCATAGATTTTCTCGCCCAGCAACTTGATCACTCCCCCAAATTTGGACGTCGCGATCGTGCATCATCAAATGTGACAAAGCAATCGTCCGATTATGCGTCGTAAGCTGAATGACGGCTCTTGAATTCTAGATTACCCAAGCCGGACTGTCGCCTATCGGCGAAAACCACCCGTTAATTTCAAACTGAGGCACTACCCCTAGCCCGATGGAAGTTGCCCTCAGGCTGACCGTCTGGGCTGATCTTTGCCGCTTGGCTTTAATCAGGTTTGACGATTTATTCAGCTGCTGCTGATGCCAGCACGCCCTCAATCTCGCGCCAGTCAATTATCTTGAAGTTCTGCGGACTGCCTTTTGGCTTGTTGAACCCGTCCTGGACGATCAGGACACCGCGCGGGAACGCCTCTGACAAAGCAACTGAAGTGGCTTCGATGCCGTCTGTGTCTTCAGCACCGTCAATGGCATCGCCTTCTGCGAGCCGGAACCGCCCGAGGAACTCTCCGCTTTCAAGGGCGTAAACCGCGAAGCTATTGTTCCCTTGAGACGAGGCAATCAGGAAATCGGGGCCATTCGGGTCGCGATAGATGGCAAGTCCCTCGACGTCGGCCCGGATGCCACTTGCTGCGTCGACTTCGTCGACCAGAACCGGCGTTGTGAACTCACCCGCCCGGTAGACGGACGTCCAGATGCCTTTCTCCTCCTCGCCCACATAAAGCATCTCGGTTTCATCGTCATAGACGCAACCTTCAAGTTGGCTGTCCAGTTTGATCTGCCCATCAACAACTGCCGATGATGGTCCCGTTAGTCTGTAGGCGATCAAATCCCCAGACTTGTAGGTGACGAACGCGATCACATTGCCATCTGTCACCCCGAGGCAAATGCCGTATGGCTCCACAAGCGCGGAAGCAAATGAACCGATCTGACTGACAATACCATCAGCATCTATATCGTAGACGGCGACAGTATTATCCGACCGGTTTGACGCCACGGCAACGTCGCCGGCCCAAGGGGTCCCAATCTGATCGGACCCGTTTGCACCAAGCGCCACCCCTTGACGAAGATCTACATTGTTCACTTTGCCTGTGGGCAGGAACTGAACCGACTCGCCACCGAGATCATAAACATGCAATCCTGATTGTTTGTCCGTTCCCAGAATACGGCTGGCGGCAGGATTGGCCTCGTTAATCCAAATCGCTGGATCGTCTGCAGCATCGCCGACTGACTCAACGTCAGCCGTTTCACGGGCGGCAGTCACGTCCGGCACCGGGTCGAGTAGCTGCCCGCACGCGGAACCCACGAACAGAACACATCCCGCTCCCAGCGATTTCAGGTTCCGCTTGTTTGTCATTGTTTTCTCCGTCCTTTGCTAGGTCCAAAGGTGACCCGCCACACCCAGTCGCGGCGCACGAAAAAGACCGGATCATCAGATCTATCGTCTGACAATCCGGTCAAGCTCCGGGAGGATCACCTTATTGTGTCAGCCAGGATCGACGTGGCAATCGACCCTAGTAGGTGAATGCGAGGCCAAACTTCGCTGTCCAGCCGTATTCTTCGAACTGTGCGTTGAGCGAACCAAACTGCGATGAACGGATCGACGCCACAAACGGCTCGTTGTTGATGTTCTTGAATTCAACGAAGGCACGGAACTGATCGGTGATCCGATACTTCGCCGACACGTCAAGCTGGATGTGATCATCAACGATGCGGTCAAGCGCGCTGCCATCAACGTCGCTTGCAACACTGATCTCGTCGAGGAATTCATCCCGGTACGTCGCTGCAAAACGGATATTGATCGGGCCTTTTTCGTACCCGAGGATACCCGTTGCCACGTGCTGTGACTGACCTGGCAGGTCAATGTCGCGGCCGTCGCCGAGGGTCGCCTCGCCATCAACAAAGGTGTAGTTGGCGCTAAGGATCAAGCCGTCCAGGAGGCCCGGGAGCATGTCCAGCGGCTGCTGCATGTTGACTTCAAAGCCGTAGAGCGACGCGTCAGGCAGGTTCACAAAAAGATCAAGCTCATCGTACTGAACACCGTTGAAGACGGCATCAGCACCGCTGAACTGCTGGCGAGCGATGAAGTCGCTGATGTCTTTGTAGAAGAAACCAACCGAATAAACCGCTTTGTTGTTCGGATAGTATTCCAGCGATGCGTCGATATTGTGGGCGCGCTGACGATCAATCAGCGGGTTCCCGGCTTCTGCCACGAGGCTGTCTTCGCCTTGTTCCGCATTGATCCGCGGGGCGGCGGCTTCAATGTTCGGGCGGACGATCGACTTGTAGTATCCGAGGCGGCCGACCACTTCGTCTGTAAAGTCAAAACGCAACGAAGCGCTCGGCAGAACATCCGTGTAGGAATTTGAGAAGGATTCCGGTGAAAGGAAAGCTGCTTCGTATTCAAGCGTGGTGACATTGTCGCCAGCGTCGAACTCGAATTCGAGATCGTCGGCAAGGACCTGGCCTGGGATCCCCGCTGCAGGGATCAGGGTGAATGGATCGGTTGCCGTGACATCACCGTCAAACTCGCCTTCAAACTCCTGGACCAGAACGCTCTGACCTTCAGCGTCGTATTCGGTGTGCTCGACGCGTACACCCGCAATCAGCGAGACAACGCTGCTGAACTGGCGCTGGAACATCGCATAGCCAGCAAAGACATCTTCGTTCGCGGTGTAGTCCTCAACATTTGAGTCGACGGCGCTGTCGAAATCGTTCAGCTCAAAGAGCGCTTCATTTGCGAAGAAGAAGTCGCGCACGAGCCCGCCATTTGGCACCGGATTGATCCGATCAAGATCAAAATCGACATCGCTGGTGAATTGCGACAACAGCAGGTCGTCGCCATCGAAGCCGTCATAGACCTGAAGTTCCAGATCATAAAACTTCTCACGCAGACGGATCTTGCCGCCCGTCTTGACGTAGCCAGGGGCGCCAAAGAGATCGAGGTCATAGCGGAAGTTTGCTGCAAACGCCCATTCTTCGTCTTCAGTCACACCATTGGTACGCTCAAGCCCGTCGAACTCATAGTTGTCACTGTTGAAGTAATCAGCTTCTGCTGCGGCATCCGGGAAGGCCAGGCGCGGCAGGATCTGATCGCTGACATCTACGCCGAAAATGCCTTCATCGAATTGGGCCCGGAAATCCGAATCCAGACGCTCAGGTTCACGTTCGTCTGCAAACGAATAAGAGCCGGAGACATCCGCCGTCACCGGCCCGCGCTCGAGCTTCGCACCCGTGACGATCGACCAGATCGTCTGCTCTTCCAGTCGGTCTTTGATGTCGCGATCAACTTCAAACGGATCGTCCGCAGCGGCATCAAACGTAGCAACTGAACCGGTCGCGCCTGCGAAGTCAGGATCTCCGAACTTGTTTTCAACGCGCGAGCGAAACTCCTGGTCGCTGAAGTCGGAATAAAGACCGTGTGCATACAATAGCACGTCCTCGGTAGCCTGGAAGTCCAGGTTCAGCGAGGCTGAAAGGCGCTCCCGCGTGATCTGGTAGTCGCGGAATTCCAGCTCTTCCGGATACGGGATAACTTCGCCAAGTTCCCAATCTGGCCCGTCAACTTCCTTGTTCTCCGACCCGAATTTGCGCTCCTGCCAAGCGACTGACGCAGCAACGCCCAGACGGTTATCCATGAAGTTGTTGGCGAAAACCCCCGAAAGCCGCTGGGAGAATTGGTCCACCTGGTTTGCGTAGATGCCAGCGCCCTTCAGCTTCAAAAGCATGTTTTTCTGGTCGAGGCCGGAAAGCGTCGTGATCTCGACGTTGCCACCGATCGAATCACCATCAACGTCTGGGGTCAGTGTCTTGGTGATCGTGATCGAAGAAAGAATGTCACTGTCGATCACATCGAGCGGCACCTGGCGCGCGTCAGCTTCTGGTGAAGGAATGCGAACGCCATTGATCGTGGACGTCACAAAATTCGGGTTTGCCCCACGAATTGAAACGAAACGGCCTTCGCCCTGGTCGTTCTGGATATTGACACCCGCTGCCCGACGCGCGGCTTCAGCGACGTTTTCGTCCGGCAGCTGACCAATTGCGTCGGAAGAAAGCACCGTGATGACCCGGTCGGACGCTTTTTGTTGTGACAGGGCGGAGTTCAGCGCGCCGCGCTGGCCAACAACAAGAACGTTGTCGATCAAGCGAACATCGGAGCCAAGCGAGACGTCAGCGCGGGCGACCGCATCGGCAGAGGCGACGTTCACGCTGGTCTCGACCTGCTCGGCACCGACATAGCTGATGCGCAGGGTGTAAGCCCCAGCCGGCACAGCAGCAAAGCGATACTCGCCCGCGCGGTTGGTCGTTGTTGTTGCGCCGGTCTCGACGATTCGAACAATTGCCCCATCCAGAGCAATGTCGCCGCTTTGGTCACTCACGCGGCCTTCAATGACGGCAGCCATCGCCGCGTTGGACACAAATACTATTGTCGAGACGAGCGCACTCGTCGTCAGCAGTTTTTTCATGATAAGTCCCCACCCACAAAAAATTGAAAATTCCCTGCGCCCCTCTGCGCCGGAGATGCTTCAAATTTGTGTCAGCTGAGCGACGATTTGGTGTAAGTAGAGGTCAACCGTTCCTGTCGGGGAAAACCTCAGACGGTACACAGCCAAATGCCGTGCCCTAACCCGCTATTCGAACGATGCAGGCTCTGCCTTCAGCGCCGTCTGGCCATCGGCAACGATCTTCTCGATCTTTTCCTGAGCTGCCGCGAGTTTCTGCTCGCAGTGTTTTTTGAGCGCGGCGCCACGCTCGTAAAGCGAGATTGACTCTTCCAGTTCGACCCCGCCGCCTTCGAGCTTCTGCACGATCTCTTCCAGCTCCGCCAGGGCCGCTTCAAATGATAGTTTGTCTACGTCGCTTGTCTTCTTTGACATATTGTCTCCATCTGTCGGCCCTGGACTGCTGGGCGACCGCCTATGCTCTAGTTGGTTCTGCGGCCTCTTACTCTGCAGCTTGCGCGATCTGCGCGGGCGCGCGGTTGCCGCGCGGTTCAAATATGCGCCATGACCAATATTTGTTCCCGCCTTCACTCTCGACCCGAGCAAATCCATTGCGCCGGAAATGCCAGTCCAGCATCCAGTTCAGATATCCATGGGCGCAAAGAAGAACATCGCCATCAGCCGCATAAGTCTCAAGCAAGCTGGCGACTTCCTTAACGCGGCTCCAGGTCTGGCGATGGGTTTCAATGCCCTTGGGCGCGTACCCCCAAAACCAGAACGAACGTGAGATGACGCCCCAAGTCCCTGGCTTCAGCCGGATCAACGGCACCGGCGGCGGCGGCAACGGCGCTTCCACAAAAATAGCGTCGGCAGGAACGTCGCGGGTGCCTTTAGTCAAATGACCCGCGGTCTCGATGGCCCGCGGCAAGGTGGACGACAAGATCGTGGTTGCCCCGTCGGCCAGTTTGACAAGGCTTTCCGGCGGACGTTCGTCCGGATGCAGACCACTTTCGTCATAAGCAGCCCACCACGGACCATATTCCCTGGCCGTGATTTTCTCCGCCCGGGAAAGGTTCGGCATCCCATGGCGGGCCGTTATGATGCGCCCAATCGTCATGTCGTCTTCGTTGTTTCGCCTGCCGCGCCCCTCAGAGTGGTCGTTTGCGGCTAGACTATCGCTGTTTGCTGGTTATGGCGTGAACCTCAAGGCTGAAGCAAGACGTTCACATGCGCTGCGGCGCTCGACCCCAGCGCGTCCAGGTCATACCCACCCTCGAGGATTGAGACGAGCCGCCCGGCACATTTGTCACGGGCAATACCGGCAATCTCCCGGGTGACCCAGGCAAAATCATCTTCGCGCAGCAAAAGGCCACCCAGAGGGTCGGCGGCGTGGGCATCAAATCCCGCAGAAACGAAAATCATATCGGGGTCAAAATCAGAAAGCGCCGGCAGGATCTTTTCCCCCCAGGCTTTGCGAAAGCCTTGCCCGTCGGTGCCGGTCGCCAACGGCACGTTGACGATATTATCGAACGCACCGCGGTCGGTATCGCGGCCTGTGCCCGGATATTGCGGCCATTCATGGCTGGAGCCGAAAAAGCTCATTTCGTCATCCCAAAAGGCGACCTCAGTGCCGTTACCGTGATGCACGTCGAAATCGAGCACAGCAACGCGGGCGCAACCGCTGTTCTGGGCGTGGCGCGCGGCGATGGCGACGGAATTGAAAATGCAAAAGCCCATGGCCCGGGCAGGTTCTGCGTGATGGCCCGGCGGGCGAGCTGCAACGAACCCATTTTTCGCCTCGCCATTGATCACCTTAGTGACTGCGTCACACAGGCTCCCGGCGGCATAAAGGGTCGCATCGAGACTGGAGGGCCCCATGAAAGTATCCGCGTCCAGCTGGGCAAGACTTTCCGTTGGGGCTTGATCGACGACTGCCGAGACGAACCCCTCACCGTGAACCGCTGCGACCTGATCCGTGGTCGCTTTGACGGGCGCAGGTCGTTCAGCCTGCGCAAACTCTGGAGCCGCGAGGGCATCATGGACAGCGCGATAGCGCCCCGGATGTTCCACATGGCCCGGTGGGACTTCGTGGCGCGCGAAACTGGTGTGTTCGTAAATGAGCGTGGTCATGGGCAAAGTGTATTCAAGCCAATCAAAACAGTCGAGTGAGCCCAGAAAGGAAGAAAGGGCGAAGAGCTTGGCCAGCGACTGAGGCAGCCAAGCTATAAAAACCCGACCGTGAATTCGATCTGACTTGATCCTTTGACCTCAAGCGGCGGGCATGGGACCCTGCCATACGTCTAAACATGTCAGGTTGGAACTCGGAGGGAGCCCTGATGCGTCGGATTTTATTAGGCAGTCTCGCGATAGCCTTGGGGCTGGTAGCGATCTTGATCATCCGTGCCCTGTCCATTGGCAGCGCTGACCCTGTCGCGGCATTCTCCGCCATCTCCGAGGCGGTCGATCGCGATCAACTCGCCGGTGAGCTGGCCGAAGCTCTAAAGGTCAAAACCATTTCCGCCGGGGAGGATGCGCCCCCGTCAAGACAGTCCTTAAATGAACTCCATACGCTCTTCCGGGAAACATATCCCGGCGTTTACCGGACGATCGAGCTCACGGTGATGCCCCAAGGCACGCTGATTTATCGATGGAAGGGGAGCGATCCCAACCGCAAACCGTTTGCGCTTCTCGGCCATCAGGATGTGGTCCCTGTGGAAGAAGCCACCCTGGATGAATGGACGCACCCACCCTATGGGGGCGTCATTGATAACGGGATCATCTATGGCCGCGGAACGCTGGACAATAAGGGCCAAGTGATCGCCATACTGAGCGCCGCTGAGCGGCTGATCGCGCGCAACTTTACGCCGGACCAGGACATTTACTTCATATTCGGCCATGACGAGGAGATTGGCGGCGACAATGGTGCAGCCGCGGCAGTTCGGTATTTCAGGGAGAACAACATCCAATTTGAGTTTGCTCTGGATGAAGGCTCCGGTGTGGTGCAAGGCCTCATACCCGGCACGGATGCGCCATTTGCGTTAATTTCCCTGTCGGAAAAGGGCTCGACCACCTTGCGCCTGACGGGCCGCGCTCCTGGCGGGCATTCCGCCGCTCCCGGAAAAGACACCGCCGTTAGTGTGGTCTCCCGGGCGATGGTCGCCATCACCGATGATCCGTTTCCCCAGAAGCTGGACCCGGTACTGGTGGATTTCCTGCACGAACTTGCCCGGAATGCGCCTTTTGCCCAGCGCATCGTCCTTGCCAATCTTTGGCTCTTCGGGCCGCAAGTGGTCAACCGGCTCGGCAATGCCCCCTCCACAGCAGCAGCGCTCCATACCACCACGGCACCAACGATCATCAGCGGCGGGGAGAAATTGAACATCCTCCCGCAATCAGTAAGCGCCGTTGTCAATTTTCGCATTCACCCGCGCGATACCGTCGAAAGCGTTCGCCTACGGACTGAACGCGTTGTAAACGATGATCGCGTCACCATTGAAACCCTTGGAGGGCGCGAACCGACCGGTGTTTCCAGCAAAGACAGCCGCGCCTTTAACGCGATCACGAGCACCACGGCTGAAGTCTTCGGGCCGATCCCCACGACCCCGTTTCTCACCCTTCAGGGCACGGACGCCCGACACTATGAAACTGTCGCTGATGACGTCTATCGCTTTGCGCCCTTTATCTTCGGCCCGAAGGAACTGGAGCGTATCCACGGAACAGACGAGCAAGTCAGTGTAGAGAACTTGGCACGGGCTAGTAGTTGGTATGAGGCCTTTATGGAAAAGACCGCTGGCAGCACCACCGCATCTGGAGTTCAATGACTATTAACCTTGCCATAAACCCGTCCCTCGATCTTACTCCCTATCGCGAAGAGTTTGCCCGCCCCGGGATTGTTCAGGTTCGAGACTTTCTCACAGACTCAGCAGCGGAGGATCTGCACGCGCTCCTGAAGTCGGGGCTCAAATGGCGCACGCTCTTCGTCGAAGAAGGTAAAGGCCCCGTCCATTACAGCGACGAGGAGCTCGCGGCCATGGGTCAGCAAGGCCTGCAAGCCAAGTTCGCCGAACTCAATGAACAAGCCCGGCGCAATGTCGGGTATCTCTACCGGACTTATCCCATGATTGAGGCATACCTCAACCGCTGGGACCCCGGCCATAACATCCACAAGGTCTCTGAGTTCCTCAACAGCCCTGATTTTCTTTCCGTTGGCGGCGCATTGCTTGCACGGCCAGATATTGTCAAAGCCGAAGCCCACGCCACAAAATTCTCACCGGGCCACTATTTGACCCGCCACATGGATGCACGCGAAGATGGAACCCGTCGGGCCGCTTATGTCCTTGGACTGACCAAAGACTGGCAACCGGACTGGGGCGGGATGCTCATGTTCTTAAAAGATGATATCGACATTGAATGCGGCTTCCTGCCGAAATTCAATGTCCTGACCGTGTTTGATATCTCAAAGCACCACACCGTCAGCCAAGTCTCGACCTTTGCCGGTGGAGACAGGTATTCTGTAACAGGATGGTTTAGGTCAGCAGGTTAAGCGCTGAATGACGCACGAGAGCCGTGTAGGTCTCGTCTCTGTTGTTGGTCGCGTGCTCTCATATTGGTGGACTGAGTGGCGTCATTGCCAACTGTAAACGAAAGACTTTGTTAACTCTAATACTTAAGCAAATTTTAGGTTGAATTAGACACAACTTTACCGTGTGTCTCTAGATCTAGCCAGGTTGCTTGTTGTGCCTTCCATTATTCTCCGCCCGCGTCAGACAATCGCTCTATTTTCTGCGTTTTCCGGTCATCAAAGCGGAAACATTTCTATCATTTCTGCGCTTGTAATGCTGCCCTTGTTTTTCTTGCTGGGCGGCAGCCTAGATGTAATTCGCGCCACGGTATATGAAGAAAAACTGCACGCCGCTGCCCAAAGCGCGGCGCTGGCAGCTGCATCCTTAACAAACGCTGTGGATGCACGGACTACGGTAGACGAGTATCTGAAAGCGAACCTGGCTCCGGACTCACCAGTGGCCAAAACACTGAAGTCCTCCGTCACCGAAACAAGAAGCCTCAATACGCGGCGCATCGAAGTGATTGCGCGCGCCGAAATCGAGACTTACTTCATGCCGCTCTTCGGCCAAAACGCATTGGCGATTTCTGCAAGCGCAGAAGCCTTTCAGAGTGCTACAAATGTGGAGATATCACTCGCGCTAGACATTTCTTCGTCAATGAACGGTCAGAAATTCAAGAACCTGAAGACAGCGACCAAAGACTTCATCGACACGGTCCTTGATGTAGAAGAGGAAGACCGCACGACGCTCAGCATCGTGCCTTTCGGTGGGACGGTGAATATCGGTTCTTTGTTCAAAACGCTCGCCTACAAGACAACAGGCTCTACAGATGTTGATCCTGACAAGAAAAAGTACAACGGCAAGGTCCTCAATGGAAAATTTCGATTTTCAGATGGCGGTGACTGCATTGAATACCAAAAAGAGGACTTCAGCGGCAGCAAGATAGAGGAGCATTCCCGCTCCCAGGTTCCCCATTTCTGGAAGTGGAACAATTTTAATCCGTGGTGCCCGGAAAGTTTCAATGCATCAATCTTTAACTCAAACAACAAAGAAAAACTTACCGATCTAATTGATGATATGACGCTGTCTGACGGCACCGGCATGGATGTTGGTGCCATGTGGGCCTACAAGGCGCTCTCCCCTGCCTGGCAGGGCAAGCTGGGCGGCGACCTCAAGGACCGGCCCGCCAAGTACGGGGATGATGTCATGAAAATCATGATCATTATGTCCGACGGCGACATCACATCCCAATACCGTCCAAAAGACTGGTGGCGCTACAATGTCCACACGAACCGATCAAAGAACAACCCGACTTCGCAGGGAAAGGGCAATTCTGGAAATTCCAAAAATCAGCAAACCTCTCTTTCGCGGGGGAACAGAAACTCAAGCGCCGGTAACAACAATGCCATCGGTTACTTTCGACAGGTGTGTGCCGATGCCAAGGCTGACAACATCATCGTTTATACGATCGGTTTTCGGATAAAACCCGGTTCGATCGCCGACGACCTGCTCGAAGACTGTGCGTCGGATGCCAGCAATTACTACCTCGTTGAGAGCCTTGAAATCGGCTCGGCGTTTTCATCGATCGCAGCGTCAGTGAACGCTCTGCGCATCACAGGATAAGATGATGAGCGCCAGACAGTCTCATTGCCGTTTTTCAAAGTGGGTTGGCCCATTCATCGGGAATGTTCGCGGCGCGGCAGCAGTTGAATTTGCGCTAGTTGCGCCTGTCTTCTTTGCCCTGATTGTTTCCATGCTAGAGCTCGGCCTGTTGACCTTAAAGTCGACCCTTGTTGACCGCGCGGTTAGCCAAGCGGCCGTCTTTGTTTATACGGGCGCGACCTCCAGCACCCAATCGGAAAAAGATCGCATACGGGATTTTATCTGCAAAAGAGCTCTTTTGATTAGAGAATGCGCAAAAAATCTCTCAGTTGAACTCACCCGCGTAAATAGTTTCAGCGCCCCACCAACATCGGATGCGCCTTGCCGGGATTCATCGGACGTCACCCTTGCGCCAGTGGTGACCTATCAGCCGGGCGCCGGCAATGACATTGTCTATATGAGGATTTGCGCCACGACGAACGTTTTGACCCCCGGCATGGGCCTCGGTCTTGCCCTGGCAAAGACCAAAACTAACCGGTACCAAATCATTTCTTCCATCGCCTTTATGAATGAGCCGTTTTGAAATGTCGGTTGGAATGAAGACGCGCTTGCCAAACTCAGTTTGCCGCTTTTGCACCTGTCGGTCCGGTATCGCCGCAATCGAGGCGGCGATCCTGCTGCCTGTTTTTGTTTTTATGTTCGTCAATTGTGTGGTGTTGTTTGACGTGCTGAGGGTCGAACGGGCCGTAAGCCGCGCGTCTATGACCCTGGTTGATCTGGCAACACGCACGACACAGATCGACGAAGATCAGCAAGAAGAGTTATTTGATGTCGTCAACGCGATTGTCGGAAGCGGTGTCGCTGAGGCCAACACCGAAATAGTTTTAACCAGCGTCATCAATGAAACTGGCGACAACGCGGATAAGCTCTCTGTGCGGTGGAGCGTTTCGTCGAAAGGCAAGAACGGCGCGCTGGACGATGAAGACCTTGCCAGGCTCAACTTGCCGTCTGTGCCGGAAAGTAACTCGATCCTGTTCGCAACAGTGTCGGTTAAGTACCGCTCATCTTTAGATCGGGGGTTCAGCGTCATCGGCAAAAAGACATTCTCGGCAACCGCAATGCGGCGACCGCGCTTTTCCAGCGAAGTCGCTTATATAGAAGACTAGTGCCGAAAAGCTGCGTTTGGCGCCTTGACGCTTATCCTTCACCAATCATTGAGGTGTGCAGCGTTTCCGCAACGCCTGGCGGCGGGGTCGCATCGTCGGGCACAAAGAAATCCGGAAACAATTTTTGGGAAGGATCAACCCGGTATTTCTCAAAGTCCGTGACCCCGTGCTCATAGAGCAGCATATCGTCAATCACGAAGTTGCCGGTAAACTCCGAGGACGGACGTGTCAGGATGATGTGAGCCGCATCTGAAAGGATCTCAGTTGTGCGCGAGCCTTTGATCATCGCGTCACCACCAAGGGCGAACTCAACCGCGGCTGTGGCAATAGCGGTGCGTGGCCAGAGCGCATTGACCGCGATTTTGTCTTTGCGGAACTCTTCGGCCATCCCAAGTACACACAGCGACATGCCGTACTTTGCCATGGTGTAGGCCACATGGGGGGCAAACCATTTCGCGCTCATATCGAGCGGCGGGGACATGTTCATAATGTGGGGGTTGTCCGATTTCTTCAGGTGCGGAATGCATGTCTTGGAGACGAGAAACGTGCCGCGCGCGTTGATAGAATGCATCAGATCCCAGCGCTTCATCTCGGTTGCTTCGGTCCCGGTGAGTGAGATCGCTGAGGCGTTGTTAATGCAGATATCAATGCCGCCGAACTTTTCGACCGTCTTGGCAACCGCATCCTGAACGAGGGCTTCATCGCGGATGTCGACGACGAGGGGCAACGCCTTGCCGCCAGCGGCTTCGATTTCTTCCGCGGCGGTATAGATCGTACCCGGAAGGTGCTTGTGAGGTTCGGCAGTCTTGGCAGCAATCGCGATGTTCGCGCCGTCAGCTGCTGCACGTTTGGCAATGGCAAGGCCGATCCCGCGTGAGGCACCGGTGATGAATAAGGTCTTGTCTTTAAGGGTTGTCATTTCTTGCCTCTCCCTGCTCGCGGCATTTTTGGTAAGTAATATCTAGAACATCAATACGGGGCGGTACGAGAAAACGGAAGGGCAAGTTCACCATTCCTGTGCCGGCAGTGACAAAGACCAGCCCTCGAGGGGTCTGTTTGAACCCCTCGCGCACCACGCGGCACGCCATACTCGCGATGACGCAGGTCAGCGGACCCAAATTGATCTGTCCGCCATGGGTGTGACCGGCAATCATCAAATCAAAATGATGGTGGGGACCCATTGCAAAAACGGTGTCGGGATTATGAACCAGCAAAATCCGTGGACGAACTGAGTGGCCGAGCAACAAATCCCGGTTCTGGGTCATGGCGAGAAATTCCGGCAATCCAACCAGGTCAACGTCAGCATTGTCAGTGAAGAAACGCTTGGTCTTGTTCTCAATGTTCTGCATACCGATCCGGGAAAGGGACGGTGCAAGCGTTGCGGAAACGTCCGGACCAGGCAGGCCGACATCATGGTTGCCAAGCACCCCGAACACCGGCGCCGACAGTCTTCCAATGGGGGCAAAAACGGCGTCGAAATGCGCCTCATCCAAATGGTAGGTAAAGTCTCCAGCGATCAGGATTGCGTCGGCATCAAGATCATTCAGCTTGCCGGCGATCCGATCAATGGAAATGGCGTTGCGGAAAAGCCCGATATGAGGATCGGCAACGACCGCAAGTCGCAACTCACCTTTGTCCTCAACGCACCTTTCAAGAACAACTGCGCGTTCCATGACATGAAGCTGCTGAGGTTCAATGAACCGCGCATACGCCAATCCTGTAATACCAAGCCAGAAGAGAACCAAGAGAGCGCGTGGCAAAAAACGCACACGGAACATTATCCATGCGATCAAAACTGTCGCCGGAAAATAGAGATAGCCAAGCCAGAAGATGGCAAGCTTCAGCCAATTGAGGTCAGTCCCCGCGTCAGCGTCCATAAAGTTGGTCTTCTCTATTGGCAGTATTCAGACCGGGCGCACCGCTCATTTCGATTTTTCTATAGCTTGGCAGTTAGCACTGAGCCAAAGAGCGTAGTCAGCTTCGGTGATTTTGCCCGCGGCTAAGTCTATAATTATGGCCGCAGCTTCGCTCTGGTCAGCGTCTAGTTCATAGCCATTCATGCCAAGGAAAACATAACTGAATAAGAAGCCCGTCCTTTTGTTTCCATCGACAAATGGGTGGTTTCTGACAATTCCTTGGCAGACACTCGCGGCTAACTCGAAAATGGAAGGTGAGCCGTACGCGGCAAGCTGTAACGGCAGCGCCAACGCACTCTCAAGCCCGCCTGCGTCGCGTATCCCCGATGCGCCGCCATGGTCAGCTAAGCTTTGTTCGTGTGCCGCCAATGCAATCTGTTTGGTTATCCAAAGATGCCTCATGGGAAAGGAATGTTATTTAGAAAGGGCGCGTAATGTTTCCCGATACCTTTCGGCGCCGCGTTTAATCCATTCACGCGCCGTATCATCGCTTTCGTCATTTAAGGCCGAGAGAGAGATGCCGTTTTCCGTTGCCACAACCTCGACTTCATCACCGACCTCCGCGCTGAGTTTGGCAAGCATTTCCTTTGGCAGAACAATGCCGGCTGAGTTCCCGATTTGGCGGATTTTCAATCGCTTACTCACTCTATGACCCTTATTTCTATACACCGCGCAGAAAATTCACGCGTATGTTATAACTAGTGTTATAACATAATGCCGTCAACCGGGAACCGACCCGCCGCTCACCCCGCCAGGGCTTCAGGGTCCAAGCGATCAACAACCCCGGCGCCGGCGGTCACCGCTGGTGTCAGGCCTTCGGCCTCCACGAGGTAATTGTCCGCATAGAACCGGGCGATGGCGATCTTGCTCTCAAAATAGGCTTTGTCGGCGCCGTCCTCATTGAGGGCCAGCGCTGCGGCCACCGCGGCTTTGGCGAGGTAAAGTCCGCCCGCCACATTGCCAAATTGCTTGAGGTACGGCGTCGCGCCCGCCAGGACATCTTCCTGATTCTCCTTGGCAGCATTGAGAAGCCAAGTCGTCGACTGCTCCAAGGCTGCACCGGCCGCCAATAGCCGCTCACCGATCACTTCCAGATCACCATGCTTGCCAGCTTTGGTGATTTTGACCTGGTCATCCACATTTTGCAGGAAGGCGCGGACGGCGGCACCGCCATCGCCCTGCAGCTTGCGGCCGACAAGGTCCATGGCTTGGATACCGTTGGTTCCTTCGTAAATTGCTGCGATCCGGGCATCACGCATGAATTGCGCCGCTCCCGTTTCTTCCACATAGCCCATGCCACCATGGACCTGTACACCGATCGATGTAATCTCGTTAGCGCGGTCCGTGGCCCATGCTTTGGAGATCGGCGTCAGCAACTCTTCCAGCGCCTTGGCTTCCTTCCGCGCTGCCTCATCTGGCGCATGACGAGCAAGATCATAGGCCACCGCATTCACGTAACAGATTGCCCGCGAGGCCTCGACGAGTGCTTTCATGGAATAGAGCATTCGCCGCACATCAGCGTGTTCATAGATCGGGATCATGTCACCGGACTTAACACCAGTGGCCCGGCCCTGTTTGCGGTCAAGGGCATAGGCAAGGGCATGCTGATACGCGCGTTCAGCGACACCAACCCCTTGAACGCCCACATCGAGACGGGCGGAGTTCATCATGACGAACATGTTCCGCAGGCCTTTGTTTTCTTCGCCAAGGAGTGTGCCGTAACACTCGCCATTGTCCCCGTACTGCATAACGCACGTTGGGCTGCCATGGAGACCCATCTTCTCTTCGAGCTTGATGCATTTGACGTCATTGCGCTCGCCGAGCGAACCGTCTTCGTTCACATGAACCTTCGGCACAATGAACATGGAAATCCCGCCCGTGCCTTCTGGCGCATCGGGCAGCCGCGCAAGGACCAAGTGGACAATATTGTCGGTGAGGTCCTGATCCCCATAAGTGATATAGATTTTCTGCCCACTGATTTTATATCGCCCATCACCAACGGGCTCGGCTTTTGTGCGCAGGGCGGAAAGGTCAGAGCCTGCCTGCGGCTCTGTGAGGTTCATGGTGCCGGTCCATTCGCCGGTCATCATTTTCGGTAAGTAAACTGCTTTCTGCTCATCGGTCCCCACGTGAAGCAACGCCTTGATGGCACCGGTCGTAAGCGTCGTGCCGATAGCAAATGACATGCATGCTGCATTCATGGCATCGATGAGCGCCACCGCGAGGGTTGTCGGCAAGCCCTGACCGCCGTGCTCTTCCGGAAACGCTAACGCGTTCCAGCCACCTTCCACATATTGCTTGTAAGCGTCCACAAAGCCGGGGCTGGTGCGCACAACACCATTTTCCAGCACCGCCCCATTTTGGTCGCTTCCCCAGTTCAAAGGCGCAATAACGCCGTCAGCAAACTTTGCCGCCTCTTCGAGGATCGCATCGGTCAGGTCATCGGAAAGATCCGGGAACGCACCCGTTTTCGTCAGGTGGTCGAAGCCTGCAACGGACTTCAAGGTAAAGCGCATATCGCGGACGGGCGTGGCGAACGTCATGGGCGATCTTCTCCTAAATCAAAATTCCTCGTCAGTTTATGTCGCGACAGTCGCCAATTTGACAGGCCCAAGGGCAGCGGCTTTTCGCGCAAAACGGCCGCGATTGCAGGGAATCCTGCGGCGAAACGTCATGATGATCGCCAGAAAGCCATCCATTGAGGGCCCCGGCGCGTTTTTCTGTCAAAGGAGCAGTTTTCTATGCCGTCCGACACGCCCCGCCCTCTCCCCGACTTGCCGAGTGACCAGCGCATCGTCGCCGACCTGCGCACAGACCATGCGGGCGAGACCGGCGCAGTCTGGATCTACAAAGGCATTCTCGCTGTTTCCAAGGACGGTGATGTGCGCCTTTTTGCCAAAGAACACATGGCAACCGAGCAGAAGCACTTGGCCCTCATTGAAGGCATATTGCCGCCGGGCCAGCGCTCCAAGCTCGTTTCTGTCTGGAAACTGGCCGGCTTCCTGACCGGCGCACTACCGTCCCTGTTCGGACCGCGCGCTGTCTTCAAGACCATCGCGGCCGTTGAAACCTTCGTGGACCATCATTATCAGGAACAGATTGAGTATCTGGACCAAAAGCTAGAGGCAGAGCCAACTCTAGGTGACCTGAAACAGGTGCTTGTTGACTGCCAGGCGGACGAAGTCGCGCATCGCGATGATGCCGCCGGACGGGATCCAACGCCAGCCGGTCCCTTGATGTCGGTCTGGACAAGGCTCGTTGGCGCCGGATCAAAAGGGGCCGTCTCCATCGCCCGTTTTGTCTAAGCAGTCGCTCTTGTACCGCCTCTCGGTCGAGCAGCAAAAACCAACGATCAGGATACACCCAAGCCCATATGCAGAACATGTCGCTTTTTTATGGTCTCGCGCTCGTCACTGGCGTTGTCGCGGGGATTTATCTGCCGTTGAACAGTCGCTTTGGCGAACAAGTGGGCTCACCACTGCTTGCCACGTCAGTTTTCTTCACGGTCGGCGCCTTCGTCGCTTGGGGCGCGTTCGGCCTCTTTGCCCCGCGAAAATCACTCGCCCCCTTGGGCGAGGTCGACCCGCCCCTTCTATACCTCGGCATTATCAGCTTCGGGATTATCTTTGCCGCAACAGTTCTGATCCCAAAAATCGGCCCGGGCGCTTACGCGGTGTGCGTTGTCGCCGGGCAAGTTCTCGCAGGCCTTGCCCTCAGCCACTACGGGCTGCTAGCACCAGCAAAACTGCCCATGACCCCCATAAAATGGATTGGCGCGATCGCCATTGTTGGCGGTGTACTATTAATCAGGTACGCAGAAGAGCGCGCGCTTGCATCCAAAACCGATCCACCGGTGGCGTCTGATCGCAACGCCTCTTCAGACCTTTGAGCCTTCTCGTCCATTGGACCCACTACTTGACTCTATGACCTTATCTGACAAAGACCCGGCCCCACGCAATGTTCTCGGCGAACCGCTGGAAACATGTTCGCTCGACCCCATGACCGGTTGGTACCGAGATGGGTGTTGTAACACTGACGGTCGCGACCGGGGCATGCATCTCGTTTGTGCGGAAGTGACGGACGAGTTTCTGCTGCACCAAAAAAGGAGCGGCAATGATCTTATGACCCCGCGACCGGAGTTTTCTTTTCCCGGACTGAAATCAGGTGACAAATGGTGCGTCTGTCTTTCCCGCTGGAAAGAAGCCCTAGATGCGGGCGTTGCCCCGCCAATTTTTTTGAAGGCCACCCACGAAGAAGCACTGGCCGTTGTGCCCATGGAAACCTTGACCCGATTCGCCTTAGACGCTGACCTGACGCACTGAGTGAGGAACCTGACTGGGGCATACTGATTAATGCGCGCTGACTGGCGGAGACCGGTTATCAAGGAAGCAAAGCGGAATGCCTCATGCGATCGAGCGATGAAAATCGATGACACCTGAGCGCTCTGACGCGGTAGCGCCCGAAGGACGAGAAGCCGAGATCGAAAGAGCGGCCGCGACCCTACGAGCAGGCGAGCTTGTCGCCTTGCCGACCGAGACTGTCTACGGCCTCGGTGCTGATGCGACCAACCCGAAAGCCGTTGCCAAAATCTTCGCCGCCAAGGAGCGGCCAACGTTCAATCCGCTAATCAGTCACTTTGCGTCAATTGCCCAAATTAGCGCGTATGCTGAGCTTGATGACCAGGCGCGCCTTCTTGGCGAGGCTTTTTGGCCGGGTCCGCTCACCTTAGTACTCGCGCGGGAACCGAGTTCTGATCTTGCCGACCTGGTCACCGCGGGCTTGCCCACCATGGGTGTGCGG
Organism: Pseudomonadota bacterium; assembly: GCA_038522945.1. Taxonomy (GTDB): domain Bacteria; phylum Pseudomonadota; class Alphaproteobacteria; order Caulobacterales; family Parvularculaceae; genus MED-G105. The sequence continues at coordinate 69,027 of JBCBJV010000002.1, read as the reverse complement.
GTCCCCGCTCATCCTCTGACACGAGCCGTCCTTAGCGCATTCGGCAAACCGGTTGCCGCCCCCAGCGCAAACCCGTCAGGGCGCATAAGTCCGACCACGGCAGACCACGTCCGCGACGGACTTGGGGAACGCGTAGACTTCATCCTGGATGGCGGACCGTCATCAGTGGGGCTGGAGTCGACAATTCTTCAAATTGACGCAAACACCGTAACCCTCCTACGCCCAGGTGGCATTTCAGTCGAGGAAATCGAGCGCGTCACGGGCGCACCAATTCGTCACCATAATGACGAAGGGATCGTTGCACCCGGGATGATGAAAAGCCATTACGCCCCGGGGACCCCCTTACGCCTGAACGCCATAGCCCCCAACGAAGGAGAAGCATTCCTCGCTTTTGGCACGGCGACACAAGGGCACTACACGATCAATTTGAGCCCAACCGGCGACCTTGTGGAAGCGGCAGCCAACCTCTTCAGCGCCTTTCACAAACTGGATGCACTTTGTACTGAAAATGACCTTGAAGGCATCGCCGTCGCGCCAATCCCTGAGCAAGGCCTCGGCCTTGCCATCAATGATCGCCTGGCACGGGCAGCGGCACCGCGCAGTTGACCTAAAACAACTCCTGCTGGCCGATTTCGCTGGCGAGCGCTTCGCCTTCATTGCGAGCATTGTTGACCGCCTTTGACACTTCAAAGTAACGCCAATACCCGTCAGCTGCCGGACGCAAGAGCGGCACAACATCTTCCAGCTTCGTCTCGTCCGGCTCCAGCCATGCCGAAAAATCTTTAGGCTGAATAACAATTGGCTCGCGATGATGGAGCGGCTTCAAGTCTTCGCTTGCGCCAACGGTCAAGATGGCGGCGGTGTCGATCTCACCGCCGTCCGGGTCATGAGCGGTCTCCCAAATCCCGGCAAAAGCAAACAGTCCGCCTTCAGAAGGTTGGATACAGTAGGGTTGCTTGCCGCCCTTCTCGCTTTTCCATTCATAAAATCCGTCCGCCGGTACGAGGCAGCGGCGCCGTTTGAAGGCGGCCCGGAAGGTCGGCTTTTCTGCGACGGTTTCTGAGCGCGCATTGATCAAGGGCTTTGAGCCCATGCGCTCGTGATAGTCTTTCTTGGCCCAGGAAGGGATAAACCCCCAGCGCACGAGGGCGAACTCTTTTTCCCGTGACGTCTCTCCCCGGCGGATGATGCCGATCGGCTGGGTTGGCGCAATGTTCCAGCGCGGGGGAAAGTTCTCCCGCACATCCAGCTTGAATGCATTGGCGACCGCTTCCGGCGGCGAGGTGAAGAGGTAGCGTCCACACATGAGCCCCGGTATAGCGGGCGACATGAGCGAATTCGAGCAAAAGCAGCCAAATCGCCCCCTCGTCAGCGTGGGGGCAGTGGTTTTCCGGGATCAGGACGTCCTCCTGATCAAGCGCGGCCGCCCGCCCCTCCTAGGCCAATGGTCGATCCCCGGCGGCAAAGTCGACTTTGGCGAAAGCCTTGAGGCCGCCGTCAAGCGCGAAGTCCTTGAGGAAACGGGCCTTGCCATCAAGATCGGCGAGCTGATCAATGTCTTCGAAGCACTGCCTGAGGCTGCCGAAGACAAGCATTATGTGATGGTGGACTTCGTCGCGGAATGGCTGGACGGTGAACCGGTTGCGGCAGACGACGCCGCGGACGCGGCCTTTTTCCCGCTTTACGAGGCACTGGAAAAACTCAAATGGGACAAGACCCGCGATGCCCTAAGGCAAGCCATTGGCTTGAGGTCATCCACCTGACCGTCCAGTAATTTGGCCCTCCACTGTTTTTTGACCGATTTCGGTCTAAAAACGGCTACAGTTGTCGCTCAGGAAGAAGCATGGACACGTCCTATTTTAGTTTCAGGCCATTCAGTGTCAGACCAGTCTGTATCAGGCCAGTCAGTATCAGACCAGTCGTCGCCGTATTTAGCCTCGCTTTGTCAGCGGCGCTGATTTTTGCGCCTGCCCACGCTCAGGAGCTCGACTATAAGCAACGCACTGCGGATATGACGGCCCTCTCCGGCATCTTCGGCGAGCTCCACCACTTGCGGCGTATGTGCGAGCCGCGCCGCGAATCCGACGTATGGCGCGAGCGCATGAAAGGGATCATCACCCACGAGAAACCCACCAAGCGCCTCCAGGAACAACTCGTCAACGCCTTCAACAAGGGGTATCGCTCCGCTCAAGGACGATATGATGAGTGCTCCCGCCGAGCCGAAGACTATGCGGCTGCCCGCGCCGCGGAAGGCAGCGAAATTGTCGAACGCCTCGTTGCCCCCTTTTATGAAACTGCCGGGAATTACAGCATAGGCGGCCCTGTCGCCGATGACGATGAAGATTAGGCGCGAATTTTGCATCGATCAAGGACGGGAAGAGAGGACGGAGTGGCTGGGGCGAGAACGGTCCTTTCCGGAGCCAGGCAATAAAAGCCCACATCGATCTTCAGGAATCGCCCACCATTTAATGCGCCGACTGATCTTTTTGACCAAGCTTGAGACTGCAACGCCATGCCTTCCTGGACACTAACGTACCACTGCCCTGATGTTGCTGGCATTCAGTCAGCCGTTTCAACATTTGTGTTTGAAGCAGGCGGGTTCATCGAGGAGACGAAGGCCCACAGCGATCCCGATGCGGCACGCTATTTTGCCCGTCTCAGTTTTAGGGGTGCAAACGCGGACGGCTTTGACATCGACGCGTTTAAGGAGGGCTTCCGCGACCTCGCCGACCGGTTTTCCATGGCGTGGTCCCTCGTTGACGCCGGGCGGCGCATCCCGACCATTGTTGCGGTGTCGAAATTCGGGCATTGCTTGAACGATCTTTTGCACCGCTGGAAGAATGGTGCCCTGCCGATAGACATAAGAGGGATCATTTCAAACCACGACACTATGGGTGAGATGGCCGCGTGGTATGGCCTCCCCTATCATCATGTTCCGATTACGAAGCAAACTAAAATGGAAGGCGAAGCTGCTTTTTATGATCTGACGAAATCCTATGGAGCGGAACTCGTCGTTCTCGCCAGATATATGCAGATCCTCTCCGACGGGCTCGCAGCCAAACTCAGCGGTCGCTGCATCAATATCCACCACTCATTTTTGCCAAGCTTTAAAGGCGCTAAACCCTACCATCAGGCCCATCAGCGCGGTGTCAAACTGATCGGTGCAACGGCGCATTATGTTACCGCCAATCTGGATGAAGGCCCCATCATCGAACAAGATGTCGAGCGCGTCGACCATTCTTTGTCCGCAAGCGAACTAGTCGAAGCAGGCCTGGATATCGAAGCGCGGGTTCTCTCCCGCGCGGTCAAATGGCATGCCTCGAACCGGGTCATTCTGAACGGCGACAAGACAATCGTGTTCAATTAGTTAGGGCCGTGCGGGACCAAAGAGCCTATTTGCGCCCCATCGTCTCCTGAAACTTCACTGGCTTGCCCTGTGGCGGTTCGGCGAGCTCCGCCTCCCACATGATGCGCTGGCCACGGATGATCGTCCCGATCGGCCAGCCGGTCGCTTCCATACCGTGATAGGGCGTCCAGCCAGACTTGGTTGCCTGCTGCTCATTGGTGATGGTCTCGCGCCGCTTTAGATCGACGACAGTGAAATCGGCGTCATACCCCACAGCCAGGCGTCCTTTCCCGGCGATCCCGAAGACTCGCAGGGGTCCGTGGCACAGGAGGTCAATCATGCGGGCCAGCGTCAGGCGGCCCTCCGCCACATGGGTGAGCATCAGAGGCACCAGTGTTTGTACGCCGGGCATGCCCGAAGGCGAGATCGGGTATTCCTTCGCTTTTTCTTCCAAGGTGTGCGGCGCATGATCCGTCCCCATCACATCGAAGACGCCTTGCTGAACCGCGCGCCATAGCCCTGCGCGATGACGCGCTTCACGCACGGGCGGGTTTTGCTGGGCGAGGCCTTTCAGGCGCTCATAGCATTCCGGTGCTTCCAGCGTCAGGTGATTGGGCAAGATTTCGCAAGTTGCGATATCTTTGTTCGCCGCCAGCATGGGGAGTTCGTCTTCGGTGGAAATATGAAGCACATGGATCCGCCGGCCAGTCTCCCGGGCCAGACGCAGCAAGCGCTCCGTACACCGCACAGCGGCCTCGACCGAGCGTGCTTCCGGGTGAGAGGTCCAGTCCCCGAGCCGGCGCTTTTCCTTGCCCTCGCGCAGCAAATATTCGTCTTCGGAGTGTATCGCGACACGCCGTCGCCCATGGGCAAGCACTTCCCGGACGCCTTCATCGTCTTCTACCAAGAGGTCCCCGGTCGACGCGCCCATGAAGATTTTTACACCGGAAACGCCAGGCAGCATTTCAAGCTCAGCAAGATCTTTTGGGTTGCCGTGGGTGGCGCCGACGAAAAACGCATGATCGCAATACATGCCCGCATGATCGACCTTGCCTGCCGCGCGCGCGAGCTTGTCTTCGATCGCCTCTGCTGTGACCGTCAGCGGATTGGTGTTCGGCATTTCGAATACCGCCGTCACGCCGCCGAGGACAGCCGCTTTGGACCCGGTGTGGAGATCCTCCTTGTGCGTCGGACCGGGCTCTCGAAAATGAACCTGGCTGTCGATAATGCCCGGCAAGACATGAAGCCCCTTGCAGTCGATCGTCTCGCCAGCGGAGGCTGTCCCGAGGTCGCCGATCTCAGCGATTTTGCCATCGCGCACCCCAACGTCACGCAGGCCCTCACCATCGTGGTTGACCACAGTGCCGTTCTTCAGAATCAAGTCGAATGTATTTGTCATGCCGCTTCTTTACGCCGCCGCGAACGTCAATGCCAGAGAGACACTGATGCATTCCACAATTGAATTCTACGCAGCGACCGCCTAGGCCTTGGGGCGCAAACCTTTTTGGCTGAAGGAAAGAACATGGACGGCGCTCCCCAGAACATTGATGGTCCAACAAAAACCTGGCGGCGCGACGAGATCGATTCTCTGTTTGAGCTGCCGTTTGCCGATCTCATCTTTCGGGCGCAGACCGTGCATCGGCAACACTTCGCGCCAAACGAGGTGCAGGCCTCGCGGCTTCTCTCCATCAAGACCGGCGGCTGCCCGGAAGACTGTGGCTATTGCAGCCAGTCCGCCCACTTCAAGACCGGCCTCAAGGCGGACAAGCTCATGTCACGGGAAGCGGTATTAGCGGAAGCCAGGAAGGCCAAAGCAGAAGGCGCCTCGCGGTTCTGTATGGGGGCTGCATGGCGGTCGCCCAAAGACAAGGACTTGGCGGTCCTCTGCGGCATGGTCAGTGATGTGAAAGACCTCGGCCTTGAGACCTGCATGACCCTCGGTATGCTGAATGACAACCAGGCAACTGCCCTCGCAGAAGCTGGTCTCGACTATTACAACCATAATATTGATACGAGCCCGGAGTATTATGCCAAAGTGATCTCCACCCGCACATTTGAAGACCGGCTGGAGACGCTGGCGCGGGTACGCACCTCGGGCATGAGAGTCTGCTGCGGCGGGATTGTCGGCATGGGCGAGCAAGCCGAAGACCGGGTCGGGTTGCTCCTGGCACTAGCCAATATGGACCCCGCCCCTGAGTCGGTGCCGATCAACGCGCTCGTGCCCATCGCAGAGACGCCCCTTGGGAACAGCGAGGCCCTGCCCGCTATTGAGTTTGCCCGGGTGATCGCCGTTGCCCGGATTGCCATGCCAAAATCCTATGTGCGGCTCTCCGCAGGCCGGGAGCAAATGAGCGAGGAAGCCCAAGCGCTGTGCCTGCTGGCGGGGGCAAATTCAGTTTTCGTTGGCGAGGAACTCCTGACCACGCCGAACCCTGGCGAGAGCCGCGATCAATCGCTCTTTGAAAAGTTGGGCGTAACCCTTATCTGACGTTTCATGACAGACACACAATCCTCCCGGCGCACGATCATCGAGTTGAAGGGCGCGGAAACCCTTCCCTTTCTGCAAGGGCTCATCACCCAGGACCCTTCCGGCGATGCCCCGTACTTTGCATGCCTCCTGACGCCCCAAGGCAAGATCCTATTCGACTTTTTTGTCATCCCGACCGAAGAAGGCGCGCTGATCGATGTGGCGAGCGAGGTCGCAGCAGCCCTTGAAAAGCGGCTAAAGCTCTATCGCCTACGGGCCAAAATTGACATCAGTATACGTCCTGATTTGTTCGTTCACGTGGCCGAGGAAGGCGCCAACGCACCAAAAGGCGCGCTTTACTGGTTCGAAGATCCGCGCCTGACGGTTTTGGGGATGCGCGGCATTGTTGAAAGTGACGGGTCCGGCGCGGTCGACCGGCCTGCGTCAGTTGAATGGCAAGAATATGACGCGCGCCGCTTCGCTCACGGTGTACCGGAGTTTAATGCAGATTTCGAAGGAGACGACGTCTTCCTCCTTGACGTCAATTATGATGTCCTTGGCGGGGTCAGCTACAAAAAGGGATGTTTTGTCGGGCAGGAAGTCACCAGCCGGATGAAACGCAAAGGCGAAGTCCGCAAACGGACGGTGATCGTTCGCAGTGAAGGCGCCTCCCTTCGGGAGGGGGCTGAAATCAACTCAGGCGAGACTAGCCTTGGAAAGATTATTTCCGCTTCTGGCAAGACTGGACTCGCTATCGTGCGCCTCGATCGCTGGGCGAAGACAAAAGAAAGCGGAGACCAGGCTAGTATTGAGGGGGTCGCAGCCTCGCTTGACCTACCGACATACCTGGCAACTGAATAGTCGGCCTTTTTTCGAAGGTCTTCACACACGCTTGAAGAGCTGCCAAAGGCGCTTGCGTTTGCCCGTATCGACTTCATGGTCCGACGTGAATTTAAAAAGATCGATTCTATCGACCAAATTAACTGAGGGAGGCACCTAATGACTTGGACCGCTCACACACTTTTGGCGCTCGTCGCCTGGTACATTCTGATGGTGATGCTGCTAGGCGGCTATCGGTCTTTACTTGTCTTTGGCGGCAAGCGAGCGGCGAACCAGTTCCAAGCATCCGGCGACGACATGGAAGGGTTTGGCAAACGCGTCACGCGGGTCCATGCGAACTGCTACGAGAACCTGCCCGCTGCTGCTGCAGTCCTGCTCTATGCGATTGCAACTAACCAGACCGCGGTGACAGACCCGTTGGCAAACATTTTCCTCGGTGCCCGGATTGCTCAATCAGTCGTACACCTCATTTCCACCGCGCGCCCCGCGGTCTTTCTTCGATTTGGATTGTTCATTGCCCAGTTGGCGATCCTGGCTTGGTGGATCCTGGCGTTTTTGGGATTGCGCGGGTGACCGGAGAAACGGCCTCCGCCCCTTGTCTTTGGGCCCCGATTGACGATGACCTATATCGTCAGTACCATGACGAAGAATGGGGCGTGCCAGAGTATGATGACCGCGCGCTATTCGAGAAGCTGATCCTCGACGGCTTTCAAGCGGGGCTTTCCTGGCGCACGATCCTCTATAAGCGGGATAATTTCCGCAAAGCATTTGACGGCTTCAATCCGGAAAAGATCGCCCGTTACACGCCGAAGAAAATCGAGCGGCTCATGGGCGATGCGGGGATCATTCGCTCAAAATCCAAGATCGATGCGACCGTCGGCAATGCCAGGGCGTTTCTGGAGATCATGGAGACGCAGCCGGACGGCTTTGCTGGCTTACTTTGGGCCCATGTGGACGGCAAACCGATCATCAATCACCTGACCAACTATCGCGACGGGCCGACCAAGTCGGTGACAAGCGAGGCCATGTCCAAGGAATTGAAATCATTGGGCTTTAAGTTCTGCGGCCCGGTGATCGTCTATGCCTTCATGCAAGCTGTGGGCATGGTCAACGACCATGAAGTGGACTGTCCGCGCTTTGAGGCGGTTCAGAAGCTCGCGAGGTAATGACAGGCAGGTTGAACTCCCGCCCGGAGAAGCGCAAAACTGGCATGGAACGCGCCTGAGCATAATCGCGCCTTATCACGACAATCGGCTGTTTCGATCTTATGACAAACCAACCTTCCTCTAACGTGACCCCCGCACGCGACGTCCGCATCGCCGGCACCGGGCTCTTCACGCCGCCTAACAGTATTTCGAACGAAGAACTGGTGCAGGCGTTCAACGCCTTCGTCGAACGGTGGAATGAAGAGCACAAAGCCGACATCGAGGCGGGTACTGTTGAGCCGTTGCAGCCTTCTTCGGCGGAGTTTGTGGAGAAAGCATCGGGCATCAAAGCACGATACGTCATGAACAAGGACGGGATCCTTGATCCTGCGCGCATGACCCCGTTCCTCCCCGAGCGACCGAATGCGGAAATTTCGATTCTCGCAGAAATGGCCGTACACGCGGCGCGCGATGCGTTGAAAGCAGCTGACCTTGGCCCTGGCGATATCGACGGCGTGATCTGCGCGGCGTCAAACCTGCAGCGGGCCTACCCGGCGATGGCGGTTGAAATCCAGGCGGCACTCGGGATTGATGGCTTTGGCTTCGATATGAATGTTGCCTGCGCGTCTGCAGCGTTCGGGATTGAAACCGGCCTTGGCCTGATCCGCGCCGGCTCGCGCCGCGTCCTGATGGTCAATCCTGAAATCTGCACAGCGCACCTAAACTTCCGCGACCGCGACAGCCACTTTATTTTCGGCGATGTGGCGACCGCTGTGGTTCTGGAGCGAACCGACGAGGCGCCGCGAGGCGAAGCCTGGGATATTCTCAGTACACGGCTCAAGACGGTATTCTCCAATAACATTCGCAATAACTACGGGTTCTTGAACCACACTGAGCTTGAAACTGGCGCACCGGCGGACCCGCAAACCTCACCGCATACGGATAAACTCTTCATTCAACAGGGCCGAAAAGTCTTCAAGGATGTCGTCCCCATGGTGGGCGAGATGATTGCCGGCCATGTTGAAGACACCGGGCTCGTCACCAGTGACCTGAAGCGTCTTTGGCTGCATCAGGCGAATCTCTCCATGAACGAGTTGATCGCCAAGCGGGTCCTCGGGCGCGACGCAACGCGGACCGAAGCGCCTGTTGTCCTTGACGAGTATGCAAACACCTCGTCGGCAGGCTCGATCATCGCGTTTCACAAGCACCGCGATGACCTTTCCGTGGGAGACCTCGGCGTGATTTCCGGATTTGGCGCGGGTTACTCAGCCGGGTCGGTGATTGTCGAGCGCGTTGCATAATTGACAATGGAAAAAGAATAGCGGCAAGGCCACATTTCGCTCTCGGTCGCGCACGCGAATCTGGCCAACGTCCTCGTGGTTGCGTCAATCAGAAAATTTGCCAATCTTTAAATCGGGATACCCTCTTCCGTGATTATCACCGTTGCACAGCGCAAAGGCGGCGCTGGAAAGACGACGCTTGCCTGCCAGCTTTCTGTTGCCCTGCTGAAAAATGGATTTCGTGTCGCGACGCTGGACGCCGACGATCAAGGAAGCCTGACCCGTTGGGCAGGCTTGCGCCAGGCGCGGCTCGATAAGCCAGATATCTATCACGAAAAAGGCGCGGGGTTCGCGCTGCCATCCTGTATCCGCCGGGCCCGGAAGAAAGCAGACGTCATCGTGATTGATACCCCGCCGACCATCGACAAGAATGTCACCCGGGCGATCAGCGCGGCCGATCTCGTGGTCGCGCCGCTGCAACTCTCCCCGCTTGATCTGGATGCCAGCCTGCCGACAGCAAAGCTGATCGGATCACTGAAGAAAAAAACGCTCTTCGTGATCAATCGCGCACCGCCCCGGGCCCGGGTCGCCGACTTAATCCGTGCAAAGCTGAAAGAATCCGGCTTGCCCGTTGCCTCAACAGAACTCGGCAACCGGGCCGCGTTCGCTGATAGCCTAGCCTCGGGTCGCGGCGTTCACGAGACGGCGCCAAGCAGTCTTGCCACACAAGAATTGACCGCGCTGACCGCCGAGATCGCGGGGCAGCTGATCAGCAAGAGGACGAGGGCGGCTTAGCCCGATTGCTTAAGCCCTACTCGTCCAGGGTCATTTCCAGATTGAGCAGATCGGGCAAGCTTTGCGGATTGCCTTCGATCTGATTGGAAAGTTCACCAATATGCAAAGGTGTTTCCGGGCTAGCGGTAATCGTCAGCTTACCGCCTTTTTCGATGAAGCCACCAAGGGCGGAGACGTAATCGGGAATGCGCGGATTAACCGCCGCCAGCTGAAGCGATGCCATCTGCATCATCAGCGGGACGGAGCGCCGGATGGTATCTCCATCGCCGCCAGACTGTTGTGCTGATAGCGCAAAGACTGCATCGAGCAGGTTTTCTTCATCGATTTCCAGCGACATTCCTTTGAACTGCGCAAGGGATTGGACAGGATTCTCATCGCCTTCTTCCGTTGCCGCCTCGAGGGCCTTCAGCGTGACCCCATCAAAGTCCATGGCAAATTTCACGTCCGCCAAGGCCGGCGCCAGAAAATCCGTACTCAGACGGGCACCACCTTTTTTTGGATCCCATGTATAGTCGAATGTGCTGTCGGCTTTGACACTATCAAGACCATAGGTTTTGAGAATATCGGCAGCGGCTTCATCGCCCTCGCTCACATAAGCAGTGAAATCATATGTACCACCTTCCGCCACAGTCCGAATATTCGACGGCGCGAGCCAGGTAAACTCCGCATTCGTCAGCTCTGTGACGGGCACCGTTGAAAACAGCTTGCCATTGATCAGTGTTTCCGCATCGCGGATCACCGCAGTACCAAGATTGATCATGTCCGTCTTTTTCAATGGCGGCTTTTCGCCAGACAGGCCAAACGGCAAAAGCCCCGCAAAATCGATATTGCGCCATTCAAACTCGGAAAACTTGCTTTCTTGAAGGCCAGGGGCGATCAGATTGCGAAGAGGGCTGTTCATGAGCACATCGCCCTGGGGGCCAATCGCGTCACCGAGTTGCTCCAGCGCTTCCGGTGATTGCTCTAATGAGTAAACGGCGTCTTTGGCGATCAGCGCACCGATCTTTCCGCCGCCAATGCCCACGACACGCATATCGGGCACGTCAAACCGGAGTGCTGCCTCGTCACTTCCACCGCCAAGCATCGCCCCTTTCATGTAAAGGCCACCGAGCTCAAACGCGTTGACGAACAGGGCGAGAGGATTTCCCTCGCTTTCTTCGGGGATGCCGCCTTGACGTATACGGAGGTTATCAAACTCGATCGCCTCGATGGTGAGCTTGCCCTCGGCCTCATCCATCTCGCCGCTTTCCTCGTTTTCAGTGGCAGCGGCGCTCTCCCCGTTCACGCCGAAAAGGCGGATCTTTGTGAAGACTTTTTCAAACGGGGCATCAATGGCAGCGAGCGTGGTGTTGTTCACTTGCCCGATAGCTTCCCGGTCGACGCCATAAAGCTCAGCACGCTCAATAACAAACCCGTCAAATTCGACATCGTCGCCGAGATCGCGATCGGCAAAACGCAAGTTCGTCACGATCGTTGCGCCCAAATCCTTATCAAAAGTCGCACTGTCGTATTCCGGTCGGACTGTCGATGGAAACAGGGTGAAAAGCGCATCTACGTCCAGGGGCTCGCCCCCTTTCAGCTTGAAGGCCGCATCGATGGGGGACTCCGCTGACATTTTGGCCGCGGCTTTGGCGGTCGGCTTTGCTTCGCTGCTCACACCAGATGCTGCATCGCCGCCGCCACCGCAGGCAGCCAGCGCCATCAAGGACGCTGACGCTGCAAGAAGCGCCTTTTTCGGCATCGGGGCAAATCTAAGAGAGGATTTAGGGGAGAAGCGCATGGCAGGGTCCTTTTTGTCGGCAACCGGGGTCGTCTGCGTTCAATGCATCATGTCGGACGTTTTGGCAGGCGAAGGCAAGATCAACCGAGCGCAAGGCTGCGGCGAAAACGAGGCGATAACCGGAAATTAATGGCGGTGCCGCGCCAACACTATTCCGCCCCCGGTTTTTGCGCACAAAGGTTTTCGCACACAAGGGTTTTCGCGCGCCAAGGCTCTCTCAGCGTGCCCTCTCCGCGCACAAAGCCGAGAAAAGCGCGCTCTCAGCTTCTGCCGCTAGCTGTTTTCACCCTCGCGGATCACCGCACGGATAAGCCGCTTGGCGTCATCGCTTGCCCAGTCAGCTTCACCCACCAGACGACCGACCTCGTCACCGTTGGCGTTGTAAAGAATTGAAATCGGCAAGACCGCTTGCCCGCCAATTGAGGTCGCGAGCCTCAATTTGGGGTCGGCGTAAAGGGTGAGGTTCTCAATCTCCAGCTTTTCCAAGAAATCAGCAGCCGCGTCGGGGCCTTTGGGATCAGCGGCAACGGCAAGCACTTCGAACGCCTCGCCGCCCAGCTCGCGTTGCAACGCGTCAAGCGAGGGAAGCTCCCGCAGGCATGGCGCGCACCAGGTTGCCCAGAAGTTCACCAGCACCGTTTTGCCCTTGAAGGCATCCAAATTGGTCTCAACCGCCTCAGCGCCGTTTGTCCCGTCGATCTGGAAAACCGCGTCTGGCGCGGTCTTACCCGGAAAGGCAAGCTCGAAATCAGCCATTTCGCCCACGAGAAGGTCGCCGGAATTGCTGGCGGAAAGGGCGGCCGCTTGGCGCCGGGCACCGACATCGCTCGCGTCTGCCTCAGCGCCAGGGCGACCCTCGCTCTGGACGGCGGAGGCGATCATCACATACACAACAAAGAGCGCGCCAATGCCGCCCCAGACGAAAATCCACAACCGCGGTGTCAAAAACTGGCGCATCGTTCATCCTAACCGAAACGGAAAAGCCCATAATGTCGGACACCGGAGATAGGCCTCCCAACGAGAAAAGCCAAATCTGGGGTGGGCGGTTTAGCGTCGCGCCAGATGAAATTATGACCGCGATCAATGCCTCCATCGGTGTCGACCAGCGCCTGTGGCGCGAAGACATCGCAGGATCACTGGCCCATGCCGGCATGTTGGCGGCGCAAGGCATCATCAGCGCGGAGGACGCAGCCGCCATCGAAATCGGGCTTGCCCAGATCGCGGGCGAAATCGAGTCCGGGACGTTTGTCTTTACCGAGGCCCTTGAAGACATCCACATGAACATTGAGGCGCGCCTGAAAGAGCTGATCGGGGAGGCAGCCGGGCGGCTTCACACGGCAAGATCCCGTAATGATCAAGTGGCGACGGATTTCCGGCTCTGGCTGCGCACACGGCTCGACGAGACCGTCAGCGCCATGAGTGAGTTGCAAGGTGTCCTGGCGCTCAAGACCCGCGACCATGCTGGCACCATCATGCCAGGCTACACCCACTTGCAGACGGCCCAGCCGGTCACGTTTGGCCACCACTGCCTTGCCTATGTGGAGATGCTGGAGCGGGACATCGGCCGGTTCCTCGACGCGCGCGAACGGCTCAATGAATGTCCCTTGGGCGCGGCTGCGTTGGCGGGAACGTCCTTTCCCATCGACCGTATGCGCACCGCAACTGAGCTGGACTTCAATAGGCCCATGGCAAACTCCCTCGACGCGGTCTCTTCCCGGGACTTTGCGCTGGAAGCGCTCTCGGCACTGACAATATCGGCCACACATTTGTCGCGGCTTGCAGAGGAAATGGTCCTGTGGGCCTCCCCCCATTTTGGATTCATCACGTTCAGTGATCGGTTTGCCACCGGCTCCTCGATCATGCCGCAAAAGAAAAATCCGGATGCAGCCGAGTTATGCCGGGCCAAGGTGGGCGGGCTCGCCGGCGCCTTTCAGGCATTGGTTCTGGTGATGAAAGGCCTGCCGCTCGCCTATTCAAAAGATATGCAGGAAGACAAAGCGCGCACTTTTATCGCGTTCGATGATTTCTCGCTGGTGTTGGCTGCCATGACCGGCATGGTCGATGACATGGATGTCAATGAGGCCGCCATGAAAGCAGCCGCGACCCACGGGGCGTCCACAGCCACGGACCTTGCCGACTGGTTAGTGCGCGATCTTGGCCTTGCTTTCCGCGACGCCCATCACGTGACTGGGGCGATTGTCGCTGAAGCAGAAGCGCGCCGCTGCCATCTGGCCGATTTGCCCCTGGAAGTCCTTCAGCATTTCCATGACGGCATCACCGATCAGGTATATGGTGTACTCACCGTGGAGGCATCGGTCGCCTCGCGCACCTCCTATGGGGGCACAAGCCCAGATCTTGTCGCCCGCCAGGCAACCCAATGGCTCAACCGATTATCGGAGCGGTTTTCATGATACGGATTATTATTGTATTCGTTCTACTTGGCTTGACAGCGCCAATGACCGCGTGCGGCAAGAAAGCCCCGCTAAGGGTGCCGGAAGAGCGCCCATCTGGAGAGGTCCCATCTGGAGAAGTCGCCGGTGACGTTACGGGTGACGTTACGGGTGACGGGGTTGGCGACGCTGCTCAGAGTGAGGAAGGGGCAGCAACTGAACCGGACGAAGACGAGCCGCCCCTCAATGACGCTGAGACCGAAGAGGACGAGGCTTACGAGGAATTGTTTGAGCCCCTCGACGATCCAAACTTCGATTAGGCACAAAGACTGATGCATCATTTTCACTACAAGGACGGCATTCTGCATGCGGAGGGGGTGGGCCTCGCCCACCTGGCCCAAACCGTTGGCACGCCTTTCTATTGCTATTCTGAAGCCACCCTTCGCCGTCATGTACGCGTCTTCCAGGAGGCATTCGAAGGCGCCGACCTTCTCACTGCTTTTTCGGTCAAAGCCAATTCGAACATTTCTATCTTGAAGGTGCTGGCAAGCGAGGGCGCGGGCGCGGACGTGGTCTCCGCGGGCGAGCTGAAGCGCGCGCGCCTTGCCGGCATTGACGCGTCGAAAATTGTCTTTTCCGGTGTTGGTAAGACCCGCGATGAACTGGCGCTCGGCCTTGGCGAGGGCATTCATCAGTTCAATGTGGAATCAGAGAACGAACTAATTGCGCTAAACGACGTGGCCATCTCCATGGGTACGACCGCCCCGATTGCCTTCCGTGTCAATCCAAATGTTGCTGCGGGCGGGCACGAGAAAATCTCCACTGGCAAAGCGGAAGATAAGTTCGGCGTGCCCTGGTCGGAGGCCCACCGGCTCTATGCCAAGGCGCGCGACCTACCCGGCATCGACGTGAAAGGCGTTGATGTCCATATCGGCTCACAGATCGCGAGCCTTGAGCCCTTTCGCCTTGCTTTTGAAAAGGTCGCGGACCTTGTGCGAAACTTGCGCAGCGATGGCCATGAGATCTCGCGGGTGGATCTCGGCGGCGGGCTCGGCATTCCGTACGGGGAAGGTGATGAGCATCTCCCAAGCCCGGCAGACTATGGCAAAATGATCCGGGAAATAGCTGACCCACTCGATGTCCAGCTCATTTTCGAGCCCGGCCGCATGATCGCGGGCAATGCGGGGATTCTCGTCACGAAAGTCATTTACCGCAAACAGGGCCAAGAAGGTGAGTTCCTGATTGTCGATGCGGCCATGAATGACCTGATCCGTCCGGCCCTCTACGATGCTTTCCACGACATTCAGCCCGTGGAAGAGCGCTACACAGACGATGTCGCTCGACCTATGGATGTGGTTGGGCCCATTTGCGAGACCGGTGACCGCCTCGCCAAGGCCCGTCCCTTGCCGCCGTTCGAAGAAGGGGCACTTGTCGCCATTATGTCTGCTGGTGCTTACGGCGCGGTTCAAGCCTCGCAATACAATTCACGGCCACTTATACCGGAAACTCTTGTCACCGGTTCAGACTTTCGTATAATCCGTAAACGTCCTACTTTTGAAGAAATGATCGCGTTGGAAGCCGATGCTCCCAGCACTACCTGATACTCGGAGAGTACCTTGACGAACGGGGAGAAGTCGCCCGACAGGAAGAAGGAAATTCTCCAGGCTGCGACAAAAATTCTGAACGAGAAAGGCCTGCAGCGACTTTCTTTTGAGAGCGTCGCCAACGAGGCCGGTCTGTCGCGCCAGTTGGTGCGTTACTACTTTACAGACCTTGATGCGCTCGTGGCGGACCTCAGTGACTACCTCGGCAATGTCTACCGCGAGATCCTCGTTGCCGGGGTCTTGAAGGTTGGCGAGGTCGAGCGCCTTCGCTTCTTCATGGATTTCCTGTTTGATCTGGCTGTTGAGGATCGAATGCCGGCCAATCTGGAAGCCTATGATGCCATGGTCGCTTATTCGGTTGGCTCACAGAATGTCAGAGAGCGGATGCGCGCCCAGTACATGACGCTCGGCCAGGTGATCGCCCATGAACTGGCCATTGCCCATCCAGACCTCGATGGTCCGTCCTGTGAGGAACTCTCATTTGTTTTTGTTTCCATGATGCATGCCCACTGGAGCTTTGTGGCGAGCTTGAGGTTTTCCCGGGACCATAGCCAAGTCATGCGGGACGCGATCGACCGCTTGATTGCCTCTTACATTGCGGAGGGGCCCCAGAATTCCCGTATCAAGACTACCTGGTCACACGACGACTGATTTTCATTTTGAAAAATATCGACATTTTCTTGCACACGTCGGTCAACGGCATTGAGCGTTTGTGCTCTGTGAAAAACCACGATGATTGGCAATTTCCGAACGCCTTCGCCGCGGCCGACCGGACACTGATCACCATAAACTGTTGTTAATTTTACGCGTTTTCGAGCCGAAAAATCGCGTTAAAGTCGCTTTGAGCCGGAAAATACAAGGTTTAGGGTCGGTCTCGTCGTAGGAAGTAACTGCGCTTCACGTGGCGGGATTGTCAGAGACAAGTGGGGCTTGCGTCGCATGGGCCTGGTGTTTCGACATCCAATGGGGGAGAGCGGCGGGGAGGTTGACCCCGCCGCACCCATGGCTGAGCCAAGGCCGACATTTTTGGCCGGATGACGGCCCTTTATCTGGCTCCAGGCGGAAACGACAAATCGGCCAGGCAATACTCGATTGCCTTGTGCAATTCTCTATAAAGAAGAAATATGTGGCCAATTTTTTTCTTAAGTTGAATTACACTTTTTATTTGACATGTTTGCAATATTATCAAAAGTTAATCATGTTTGTAGTTTGGGGGAACACCATGAAAAATCTCTTCATCGCCATCTTGGCATGCTTTGTATCGGCTATGCCGGCTCACGCGGCAGTCTTTCGTCTCAGTTATGATACTGGCGTTGAGGACCCTGACGGGATTCTAACCGAAATCGAATTTGTCGAGTTCGTCGTTGATGCGATTGAAACTGATACGCCGGGCATCTTCCAGGTGACTGATGTCGAATTGATACCGGACTTCGATATCGGCGACGCAGTTTTAGTATCGGATAGTTTTTCCGCAATGAATGGGGCGCAGGTTGATTCTTTTACCGCTGGCGACGCGACGTTTGCGAGTGATGGTTCATTTATCGATGCGGCGTTCTGTTTCGCTTTGGCGACAAACAATAGCAATAATGTGTGCGTCGGATCCCTTTTCTATGCACTCAGTTTCGATCCAGATTCGCCACCATTCGAACCTGGCGTCGCAGGGCCCAACGCCGTCATAGAAACGAACAGCTTCTTTTTCAGTCCATCATCGGTTGGCCAGTTTCAGCAAAACTTCGCCGATGGCACGTTTACGGTCACATTGATTGATGACGGCGGCGCAATGATGCCTCCGGACGATATGTCCATGGATGGTATGATGATGGATGGCATGATGATGGACGATATGGGGATGGATGACATAGCGCCGATCCCAGTGCCAGCTGGCGCGTGGCTGATGCTGACCGCGATCGCGGGGCTCTTTGGAGCGCGCTTTCGTCAGCAAGCCGCCTAAACCTGGTCCATTTGAAAGTTGTCGGTTTAGGGATTGTCAGCCGGCAGCGATAATCACAAAATTGTTGTAGACCACCCACGCATTCATCACCGTTGCCGCACCGAACACTGTCAGGACAAATCGGTGCGGGAACCAGATCACCATGGCGCTCACGACGGACTGCAAGAGGATCTTCGCCCAGATCCATCCGGGCCCGGCATGGTCCATGATCGCTTTCAAAACCGGATTGGCTTCCTCCGCGAGCCCTAAGCCAATCGCGAGAGACGTCGACACAATGTCGAGCACGCCAACCAGATTGTAGAAAATAACCAGCCCTACCCCGGCCGCCAAGGACCCCTGTTCGGCCCTCGACTTCGATGCATCGACAACGAGTTGGCGGCGGCGCTCAGCGGAAACCAAAAACCCAATCAAATCTCAACGCCTTCTTCTTCGGGCTTTGTCCCGCCGCTCAATCACCCATTAACGGTGTTTTTTGCGAGGTGCTGACCCTTTTTTGAGGTTGACGCGCAATTATTGCAATCGACGGTCCACCCTTTGCCGTCTAAACTGCAAAAGTCATGTCAGTCGCGTCACCCCCTACTCCCCGTTCTGCTGCCGGCCCCCTCGTCGGGGCGAAAGTCACCGCCGCACAGAGCGTCATGCTATGGGAACGCATCGCGCCTGCTTTACTTCTGGGCCTGGCACCGATCGTCGTTGTCCTGATCTTGGGCCAATTTGGTCTATTTGAGCGCACCGGCGCCGCGGTTCACTGGGCCATTTTGGTGCTGGCCTTTGTGGGAACCGTGTTCGGGGTTGGGACAGCCTTGCGGTTCTTGCGCCCCCCCGGCAGATCAGCTGCGCGGGTTCGCGTAGAAGAAGACGGCCACCTCGCCCATGATCCATTAACCAGCCTCCACGATGCGCCATCGGACCCGGATGACAAAGTCGCAGCCGCTCTTTGGCAGCGACACCAGCAGGAGATGGCAGAACGCGCACGCCTGGTGAAGCTCAAAGGCCCGCGGGCAAGTGCCGACCGGGTGGATCCCCACGGCCTGCGCTATGCTTGCGTTGGATTACTGGTGATCGCGGCGGTCACAGCTGGGCGCGATGCACCCTACCGGCTGTTTCATACGTTTAATCCCGATGCGGTGTTTGTGGGGGACCCGGCGCTCGTCGATATCTGGATTGAACCGCCGGACTATACCGGTCGCGCTCCCCAGTATCTTGTGCGCGCCGGCAATGTTCAGTCCCGGGAAAACGGTCCCTTGCGGTTGCCTGTCGGCTCCACGCTCCTCGCCCAGGGACCAGCGTCCGGGCGCGGGGTGAAGATCCGCTACCGCGTTGCCGACGAATCCCGCTTAAAGCCCGTAATTGATCCGGAAATCATCGGGCGGCAACAATTGGAGATCGCTGAAAGCGGCGTTTTGTCGATCCGCAATGGCGCGCAGGAAGGCCAATGGCAGATCCTAGCCGAAGCCGACGCACTGCCCACCGTTGCTTGGGAGGAAACCCCATCGCGCACGGACGATGGCTATCTGGCGCTCGCATTTGACGTCTCCGACGATTATGGCATCGCGCGCACCGAGCTCTTCTTGCAGATCGAGCCAACACAGTCTCGCGGTTTGGATATGCCGCGCTTTGACGAGAAGAGCCTGGAGGAAGTGCGCTCTTACAGTATTCAGGGGGCGAACGGTCCTTCCGGCAATCGCACCTTTGACCTTGATGTGGAAGCAGACCCCTGGGCCGGACTGGAGGTCATCGGCTTCATCAAGGTCGTCGATGGGGCCGGCCAAAGTGCTCAGACCGAGGCCGTGACCTTCACCTTGCCGGAGCGCGCTTTTTACAATCCCCTCGCTAAAGCTGTCGTCGAACAGCGCCAGACCCTGGCAACGGCCCGGGACAAATGGCGAACCGTTGAGTGGGCCCTCAGTGCCCTGACATTAGCGCCGGACCGGTTTTACGACAGTGCCAAAGACTACCTTCTCATACGATCGGCCATGTGGAAGGTCATGAAGGACGACAAGACCGACTTCACCGGGACCGTTGATGATTTTTGGCCTCTGGCCCTGCAGCTGGAAGACCAGGCGCTGGAACTCGCCCGCCAGCGGCTGGAGGCAGCCAAGGAGGCCCTTCGGCAAGCTCTGGAAAATGGCGCAAGCGACGAAGAGCTTTCTCAGCTGACGGAAGAACTGCGCGCCGCCATGGAGCAGTACATCCAGGCCCTCGCTCAGTCAGGGACCTCTCGCCCAGGGGAAGCAAGCGTACAAGGGCCAGGCGAGACCCTCGGAATGGAAGACTTGAACGCTATGCTCGATTCCGTTCGAGATCTGGCGGAAGCTGGCGCCCAAGGCGCGGCGCGACAGGCCCTTAACGACCTGGAAGCGATCCTCGAAAATCTGCAACTGGGGCAATCGGGCGGCGGCATGCCTGGCAATCAGGGCGGACAGCCCGGCGGTGAAGATGGCGGCGAGGGCCAACAAGGCGCTGGCGGCATGGCCGGTCAAGCTGCCGATCTGATCGGGCGCCAGCGCGGCCTTGCCAATGAAACCTATGACCGGTCCCGATCTGGTCAGACAGCCAATGATGACCTGGCCGACGCAGAAGGCAGCCTCGCAGACGACTTGGATGCCCTCCTGCAAGAGCTTGACGATCAAGGTACAGACGAAAATGGAGGCGCGAGCGCCGAACAAGGCCGCCGCTCTCTTGAAGGGGCAAGCCGGTCCATGTCCCGCGCTCAGGAAGCGCTGCGCAACGGAGACACGGCTGGTGCCGGCAATCTCATGGAGCAAGCCATCGACCAACTTCGTGATGGGGCGGGCGCCTTGGCGGAAGCTCAGCGCCAAGCGCAAGGTCAAGGCGAAGATGGTCAGCAAGGGGACGGTCGCCAGGAAGGCGGCGGCCGCCTTGATCCCCTCGGCCGGCCCGTGGCGGAAGGCAATGGCGACGGGGTTGAAGTCCCCGGCATTTCAGACGCCGCCCGCGCCCGGCAAGTTCTGGAAGAACTACGCCGACGGCTCTCCGAAGGCGAACGCACCGAAGAAGAGATTGAATACCTGGAGAGGTTGCTGGAGCGATTTTAGCGAGAGCCGATTCTAGCGCGAAACCTCGTCAACGACGATCATTGACTAACCAGAATATCAGTGCAACAGCCGCTGGCGCGCCTTGCGTAAACAGGATTGAAAATTTTGCGGTCAGTGCTCCGACTATTCCGGCCACGATCACACAGAGTAGAAAGAAGATGACGACATCACTCTTTCGAGCGAGCAACCCCCATAGCAGGCCACTTGCCAGAAATAGATTGTACACACCTTGATTGAAGGCAAGGGCCGCAGAAAATGCAGATTGCTCTTCTGTCATACTGAAAATATTACGCCCGATGGGATGGTCCCAGAAAAACATTTCAAGGACAGCAAATCCGACATGAGACGCGGCTACGAAGGTCACCAGGAGAACTGCGAGTATCTTCATGAGAAAGGTATGTCATCTGCGGGAAGCGTCGTCTACTTATTCTGAGCACCGGATGACGGGTAAAGCCGTACTTTGTCTCGCGGAAGCCCGCGTATTCTCTTGCAAAACCTTAATTCGACATGGTCTCGCAAAGTAACTGTAACCCAAAGAGTGTTGCGTTCTGCGGAACGACACAACTAGTCGTGTCATTTCGCCCGCACGTTTTACCTGTCGCCAACGCGCTTTCTAATACTGCCGCCGCAATGACCTCAGCACCGTCAGCCTTGCCGTCACTGCTGTTGCGAGACATACAGCCAGCGGCACGATCAGCATGGGGAGGATGAGATCAAGGCTGAACTCGATCGATGGCAGGAAGAACTCCGTTGCGCCGCGGGCACGTGCCGCAAGAGCGAGCAACCCGATCGCGAAGATGGCAATCAAGAGACCAACAAACGCGCCTCTGAGACCGATAATGAAAAAACGTCTCTGGACTTGGGCGGCGATATAGTCGTCCGTCGCGCCCACAAGGTGTAACAGCGCGACGATTTCCGCGTTTGCCGCAAGTCCCGCCCGGGCGGCAAAGATCGCGATAGCTGAAGCGGCGCCCATGATCAGGGCAAAAATCCCGAAAGCGAGCGCTTGTCCGGAGCGGGCCGCCGACGTGAGCCGCCTGTTCCAGTCGCCATGGTCATCGAGGATCAATCCCGGCGAAGCGGCATCGAGCCGGGCTTCCAGATCATTGAGATTTTCACGCAGGTCCTGGGACCCACGAATTTCGATCAGGGCCGGGACGTTCAGACTGTCCGCATTGCCTTTGCCTAGCCAAGGCTCCAGCAGTTTGGCCGCCTCCGGAGAGGCCGTCACGGTGACGTCCTCGATGCCGGGTGTCGCCCGCAGCACGTCAACGGCAATGTCCGTGCGCGCCGCGATTTCTTCCTGGTCGACGCCTTTGACCTGCACCGTGAGGGAAGCATCTAGTTCGGCGGTCCAGTCAGCCGCCGCGTTTGCGATAACAACGAAAGCAGCAAGCGCCAGCGCAGCCAGCGACGAGATCACCGCCAGCACCGCCGTCAGCGGAGCGCCGGCAGCGCCGGCTTCAGGCAGCAAAGGCTGCTGGCGAAAGCCGCTAAATAGCCTGCGCTTGGAACCTGAAGAAGCGGCAGATCCTGAGGCCGGGCCCGGATGGACGACCGGTTCTATTGGCGTGGCCCCGCCAGTGGTGGGCGTATCGGACATGGGCCTCTCCCTCACCTTTCACTAATTCCCTTCGGTCTTCACCGAGGCCGCTGATTAGTTGGCGGACGGATGGAAGACGTCGGCGAGACGCCTTTCGTGCGGCCAACGCTGGCACTCGCTTTGGCGGACCCCGGCGTCGACACAAAGCCGGAGTAATCCGCCGGGACAAGCGTGCCATTCTGGATCGTCAGGGCAGGCTTGCCGAGGGCTTTTACCAGATGAAGGTCGTGGGTTGCCACGATCACCGCGGAACCGAGGCGGTTCAATTCCACGAAAAGCTTCATGATTTTTTCACCCATGGAGGGGTCGACGTTCCCCGTGGGCTCATCGGCCAGGATCAGATCCGGCTTCGAGACAAGCGCCCTGGCAAGGGCCACCCGCTGTTTTTCACCCCCGGAAAGGGTCGCTGGATACGCGTCCACCCGGTCACCAAGTCCCACCCAATTTAAGAGTTCCCTTACATCTTCCCGATATTGACTGTGGTTAACGCCCGCTACTCGAAGAGGCAGGGCCACGTTTTCAAAGGCGGTCAAATGGTCGAGAAGGCGAAATTCCTGGAAGACAACGCCAATGCGGCGACGCAGGGGCGGCAACGCCTCGCGCGGTGCATTCGTGACGTCTTCACCGAACAGGGTGAGCCGCCCGCCGCTTGGTTTATGGCCAAGGTAAATCATTTTCAGGAGCGAGGTTTTGCCCGCGCCGGAGGGCCCGGTGAGAAACCGAAACTCACCGTCGTTCAGGGTGAAGCTCAGGTCTTGGAGGACCTGCCGATCGTCACCGTAAGAGAGACTAACTTTGTCGAAACCGACAATCACGTTGTTTTCAAACCTTTTCGCCTGTCCTTAGCGGCAGTTGCCTAGAATCACCAGTCGGAGTGCATCGCCAGTGTCGAGTATGATCATTACCTGCCCGAGTTGCTCAACGCGCTACGATGTTGACGAGGATAGGTTCCTGCCCGACGGACGGTCAGTGCGCTGTGCAGAGTGCGGCGAAAGCTGGTTCGTCCCGGCACCGGAACCAATTGCCGCTGTCACCTCAGCGCGGAAAGTCGAGGACGATAGTCAACGAGAAACCGCCGCGATTGCCGATGCGCGTCCTGGGGCGGGTGTTGGTGCAGGTCCTGGCGCGCGTGCACGCGAGGAGTTCAGTGACAGCGACTTCGACCAGTCGGATGCGCGCGGGACACACGAGTCCAGCAGTGCTCAAGGGCAACGCGACTTTCAGGACGAAACCGATACAGGGCGAGACAATAGCCAAGACTTTGGCCGGACCCGGGATCCCTATGGCGACTATCGCGACGCGCCACAAAGCCACCGCGAGGGGCGGCGGGATGCGGACCCGGACTATGGATCTGATTATCGCGATCGCGCTGATCGAGATCGTGACTACCAAAGACAAGACCGTGACAGGGGTTATGCAGCCCCGAATGGCTCCAATGGATCAGACGAAATGGACAATGATGATCTGTTCGCTGACCGGTCGCCATCGGCCTATGGCCGTGACCCCCAGGAGCCTGAAGACGAAAGAGATCCACGCTATAGTCGCGATCGCGACAGAGATGACGCAGTTCGTGGTCGCCGCAGATCGCCTGAAGGTGACGCTTATCGGGATGGTCACCGCGACAGCCGCCCCCGGCAGGACCGGCCGACACATGGTCGGCATGAGGACGACCCTCGTGCTCGGTCTGCGCGAGACGCGCGCATCGTCGATGTGGATTTTGAAGACGTCAATGACGGCAAACCGTCTCGCGGCAGCCGCATGCAGCGGCGCGATGTGGCCAAAGAGCCTGAGTTCCGTGAAGGCGGCGACAGGGGTGAGCCCCGCCGCGACGAGGACCCCCGGCAGAGCGGGCGAGAGCGAGCTGGGAAACGGTCCTCAGGACAAGGACGAAACGAATTCCGCGCCCCAGATAAGCGCGAACGCGACAACGAAGCACCCCGCCCTGATCGCTCCCGCCAGCCTCATTTCGATGCTCCGCATTTCGAGATGGCCGATGACGACGAAAAAGGGGATGCGGACAAAGGGTATGGTCGCAAAGTCCGCGAAGAACGCCGTCGCGCAACAGCCCTGATGCGCCTTGAGGATCTGGAGCCGGTCGCCGAGCGCGTCTTCAATGAAGAATTTTTCGCAGCTCTCAATGTCCAACCGCGCGATCTTGAACGAGCCATCCGCAAAGCCCGGCGCCGGGCCGAAGCCCGTGAGAAAAACCGCCTAACGCCTCTTAAAGTCGTTGGCTGGTCCGCCTTAGTTGGCGTCATCTGTGCGGCCGGGTTTGTTGGTTACACCTATCGCGACAGCATCGTGGCGGCCTTCCCGAAAACCGCAGACGCTTATGATGCGGTCGGCATTGAGGCAAGCCCATTTGGTCTCGTAATCGAAGGGGTCGAACACAAAGTGACGATGTCGACGAGTGGGCCGACCATTGAAATCACTGGCCGTCTGCGCAATGGGGCTGAGCGACCAGTTGCGCCGCCACTTCTGCAGGCAGAAGCCCTCGGCGCGCGCGGTGAATTGCTCTCCCGCTGGACGTTTGCCGCTGACGCAGAGCAAGTCCTGAATGGGGCGAGTGTTGACTTTTCCACCCGCGCCCCGGCGCCGGAAGGCGTTGCAGAAGTCGCGCTTTCATTTGCACCGTCGGAAGGCGTGCGGGTTTCTGTCGGCGATCTGATCCGAACCATTTCGGAAGAAGAAACACCGAACCAATAGCACAGCCCCGCCGTTTGGTTTTGTTCGGTTTCCTTTCTGCGGCAATGCAAGGTAGACGTGAGAGCACACGCTACCCAATCGTTACCGCCACCGCCAAAGCCAACGCCAGGGGGACCAGATGGACACGCTCTATTCCGAGGCCGATATCGCCGCGCGCATTGACGCAATCGCCACCGATATCGTCAAAGATCTGCCTAAAGACTTTCTGATGGCCCCGGTCCTGACCGGCGCGTTTATTTTTGCCGCGGATCTGATCCGTGCCCTCCACCGCCTTGGCCATGACCCGATTGTAGATTTCGTCCAGCTATCTTCTTATGGCGGTGCACGGACGTCTTCTGGCGTGGTAACCCTGTTAAAGGACTTTTCCGTTGCCCTGGAAGGCCGCTCGGTGTTGGTCGTTGACGATGTACTGGACACCGGCCGCAGTCTTCACTTCGCGAAGCAAATGGTTCTCGACCGCGGGGCGAGCGAAGCTCGTATTTGCGTTCTGGTGCGAAAGGCCACCGGCCACAGCAGGGATATCAAGGCGGACTATGTGGGCTTTGAGGCCGGCGCTGACGATTTCCTTGTGGGCTATGGCATGGATGATGACGGACACGCGCGGGGCCTGCCCTACATCGGAACGATTTAGGGCAAGCCGCCTGCGCGATATTCCGCTACCTACTTTCGACCGACGATCCGCATGCCGATCAGCCCGGCAAGCATTAGGACCCAAGCTGCAGGAATTGGCACTTCTCGTCCTGTGAAGCTGCTGTCAATTGCAGCCAAGGCAAAGAAATCCTCCGGCAATTCCATGAACGGGATTTCCATTCCTTCATCATCCAGAACCTTTACAAGGAAGATGTCGGTAAAACGTCCGCCAAGGGGGATTTCACCATCGCTGTAGGTGATCGTCTGGCCGTCTTCAGACACAGAAACCGATCCGAAAATCGGATCGCCCATGGAAAATCCGTCTGCCTGAGGACCAAAGCCAATACCGTCCCCATCTACATCACCAAAGATGAAGCTGAGATCGGGATCGAAGCACACCTCGCCCCCTTCACCATCAGGACTGCAGGGCCCGTCAGGAAACAGGAAGTCAAATTGGAAAGGTAGTGGCTCAAACGCCTGTCCAATAATCGACAGTACAAACCCGGAAATCGTGAAGCCCGGACCGCCGGTTGTTTCGTCGGTGTTATTGTAGAACCGTAGAACGGACTGCAAGAATGGGTCGGCCGGAAAACCGGCAGGATAGTAGAATGACTCACCGGGCATATTCGCGCCAATGAAGTCACCCTCCCAAAACCTTTCTGGATCAGGTGGGCCAATACCATCAGCACCGGGATTAACAAAGGCCCCCGGTGGCAATGTGAACCCGATCACATTGTTTTCTGGGTCTCCACCAGTTCCAGGAACTGTTCTGAAGACGGGCTCGATGACTATCGTCACGGCATAGGCTGGCGTGAAAAGTCCAACTAAGAGAACAAACGCTGCAATTACCCAACAGCGCATCGAATTGACGTATGAAAGCATCGGTCTCCCCCTTCGCTTCAACAACCAAAACAACACTTTATAGTCTGGGTACGCGCTGGCTCGGTGAAAATCGGCTCCCACCGGCGATTTCCAGCGCATTTTGCATACTAGGAAAAATCGGCGGTGACAATTGTAAGATGATGTAGATGGCAAGGATACACGTTAACGGGGACGTTTGTGATCAAATACACTTGAGCATCAGCACTCATCTTCAAGAAACGAGCGGCCTTCCCGGTCTTCGATTTCGATCACCCAAAGATCGCTGTCGAACTTTGTCTCACCAGCAATTTTGGCCTCGACATCGGCCTCAGAGACGGGCTCTTCAAATTGTCGAATCCAGACATGATTTCCATCCGCATCACGAGCTTCGGTATAAAGATCAACATGATCACGGTCGCGGAATACCTTCACTGCAATTGCGCCTGCGTCCGGGTCGCCGCGCTTGATGACGGCTGCAAAAACACCGGCCAAGTCGACCCTACGCAAGAGCGCCTGGACCCGGATCTTTGATTTCAGTCTTGGTACGGAGGTCATCGCAACCCCGACATGCTGGAGGAATGGTCGTCTTAGGCCGCCGACGCCCTGCCCGGGGACCTGGTTTCATGGCGACGACCTGACAGCTCCCGGCGATACGCCTCGATACGCTCAAGCTGCGTGAGGACGTTACTGGTCGCCTTATCGGGGCTGGATACATGATTGTGGCTGGTTGAATGATCAGATCTGCCCGCTTCAACAGCACTGTCAGCCGTTTGCGTTGCCGTGGCCTCGATTGGTGATCGGAGCGTAGTCGACGTCGGATGTGGCATGGCGCTGGCCGCCTCAAAGGGTGCGTTAGGCAGAGCCTGACGAGGGGCGATCGCTTTGCTGTCAGTCAGCTCTATGGGCAGAGTGACGTGGGCTGTAAGGCCCTCCCCCGGCGCAGATGTAAGTCGCAGATTACCGCCATGAAGATTGGCAAGAGCAAATGCCAGCGACAATCCAAGCCCGGCGCCGTTTGCCCCTCGCACACCCAGCGCATGGATTTCAGTGAACCTGGCACCGAGGCTTTCAAGGTCCGCCTCGTTCATGCCAACGCCAGTGTCTTGTACTTCGAATTGGAGTGCCCCGTCTTGCGATTTCAAGCTCAGTCGCACTTCTCCATCGCTGGTAAACTTCACCGCGTTGGAAAGCAGGTTCAGGAGAATCTGGCGCACCGCCCGCGGGTCGAGGAAACACTCAGGAAGCTCATCATCAATTGATGTGACGAGCCTTAGCCCCGCTTGTTCAGCAGCAATCTCAACCATGCCGACGCATTCGCGCGCAATGGCTGCCGGGTCTGTGAGCACAGGCGTCAAAGACATCCGGTTTGCATCGATCCGCGCCAGGTCGAGGATCGAAGAAACAAGGTCAAGGAGGTGCCGGCCCGAGGCACGGATATGCTCAGCATACTCCCCATATTTTGGATGGCCCATGGGCCCGAAGGTTTCCTGCGCCATGGTCTCAGAAAATCCGATCACCGCGTTGAGCGGCGTCTTCATCTCGTGGCTGAGGTCCGCAAGCAGAGCAGCACTCGACTGGGATTCAGCGCGAGCCTTCGCGGTTTCCTGGCTGAGACGGCGGGCCATCAGGTCAAGGTCTGTCTCGTCTACCAGGAGAACGCTAATGTGCCCGTCTTGATTTGGGCCGCGATCCAGGAACATGCGGACTTTGACAACGCTGCCGTCGGCGCGGCGCGCCCTTGCAGAGATGGTCGTCATCTCGTTGTCGCCAAGGGCTCGGCAAATCCGGGCACGCTCCTCAGGAAGGAAGGCCATGGCGAAGCCCATGCCGTTAGAAAACGTGCGCAGGAGAGTTTCGGTCGCAAGGCTTGCGGAAACAATGAGCCCATCGCGGTCGATTTCAACGAGGGCGGCCTCATTGGAACCGGTAAATGTCGGCGCCGGGGAGATCATATCGGCGAACAGGCGCAACATTTTTGCCAAGCGATGCTTAACGCCACGATCTCTCCGATTGGCACCAATATGGCGGGCACCAGTCGCCTCGTACGAAGCGAGCGGCTGAGAGGCAGAAATCTTGTCGGCCGTGGGCTTCATCTCGCTCTTAATCTCCAGTTGCACTCAAATTTGACGCCGCTGCCAGACACGCAGCTGCATCGTTGCTCACCAAGCTGGTTAACTGATCTTCACGATGCGGTTGCCATCCTTAACAAAGTATGAAGAGGGATTCTTTGGGGGGTTTTGATGTCGAAATCATTAAGGTTTCGCGCCTGTGTCAGAATTTCCATCAATTCGAGGCGAAACCCTCTCGAATTTGTCGACAATCCCGCTACAGTTCCGAAGCGAGACTTAATGTGGGCGTGGTAGCGAACAATGGCGGTTCACAAGAAGCCGTTGCTCAACAGGTTGGACAGACGATTTCCGGGAGAAGTGGATGTTGCGTTGCAAATCACCGGCGGTGGGCCGGAGCGGGAGCTATGTTGATGCCTCCCATGAAGACCTAGTCGAATTAGCCGGAACAAAACCAATGAAAGCGAGAAATATGAGAGCGGCAAGAAATCCAAAACGGCTTGCGATTTCCGGCTTTGTTGCCTCCCTTTCGTTCGCCCTTGCCACCGGCGTCAGCGCTGAAAGCCTCGCTCAACCCCGCGATACGGCCCTGGAACGCCAGGCCGCATACTATATCCAGTATCGCCAGGATATTGCCGCCGTGGAAGAAACCCAGTTCACCAGCGCGGAAGTCACCAGAGAAGCGCACCGGCGCCTTGCGGCCCACGAGGCAGACGATCTTGCTGCCGGGTGGGTTGCCTTTGCCGCTCTTGTCGCCGCGGATACTCCGGCTTTTGCTGAAGCCCTTCAAAACGAGGTGGAACCGAAAAAGAAAAAACGCCGCCGCCGCAAAAAAGGCGAGCTTGAAGGTAAAGACGCCCTGATCTCCAAGATGGCCCAAGACCCAAGTTACGCCCGCAATCTTCCCGGCGCCGAGGCCGCCATTGATCGAGTGCTGGCCATGACCGTTCAGGACTCCTCCCGCTTTTACAATCTTGGCGAGGCATTCAAGACCCAAGCCTACGCCATGCAACGGACTGCTTGGGGCAAGGCAAAACTGCGGACCTCTTCATCCCAGCGCCTTAGCGAAGCCAAAGATTTTGCGAGTGCCCGGCCCAAAGCCACCGCGCCAACCATGGTCGGTGCCACCAACCGGGGCGTCACCTCACCTGATCTGTCGTCGGTCGACGGCGCCTGGTCAGCGGACTGGGGCGTTGAAGGGGGCAAAGGCGAAATGACTGAAAAGAACGCCCAGGTCGTCATGGACCGGATCCTGAACCTGGCCGCGCGTTATGCCGTTGGGTCCACCAATGAAAAGCTCGTGAGCGTCTACGCCAAAAACACCAAGGCAAACCGGTGCCTTTCCATGGCGCAGCTGACCCTCAGCCAATGCATCGCAGCAACGCGCACATCTTATGAAGAAGCGTTTTGCCTTGGCGAACATGGGCTGAACGATGTGGCCAGCTGTGTTGGCTGGGTCGCAAACGTCGACGCCGGCAGCTGATTCCCTTAGCATAATCTGAACTTATGTGACTTTCGCGCGGGTCCGGAAGACGGGGGTGTTCCACGCCTCCGTCCGGAGGATGTCACCTAAGGACGTCATGGCGTCCCAGACATCTTGAAACCTCACATAGAGCGGGGAGACACCGAACCGCATTAGATCAGGCGCGCGGAAATCAGCGATGATGTTCCGAGCGATGAGGGCTTGGACAATCGCATAGCCTTCCTCATGGACGAGGCTCACATGGCCGCCTCGGGGAGCGCCAATCCTTGGCGAGACGGTATTCAACCCAAACTCTTCTCCAAAGCTCAGACAAAGATCGCCCAGAACCTGGGCCTTCTCGGCCAATTGGTTGAGATCCACGCCATCGAAAGCCTCAAGCGTTCCTTTCAAACCGGCCATCGAGAGGATCGGCGGTGTCCCGCAGGCAAAGCGCGCAACCCCTTTTTGAGGGACATACTGACTGTCGAAAGCAAACGGGTTAGCGTGGCCCATCCAGCCAGATAGAGGCGACACCAGGTCATCGCAGATCGCGTTCGCGGCGTAGACAAACGCCGGCGCGCCGGGCCCCCCATTCAAGTATTTGTACGTACACCCCACGGCTAGCCGTGCTCCGCTTCCAGTGAGATCAAGCGCCAATAGCCCGGTTGCGTGGCTGAGATCCCATATGATCAGCCCGTCTGAGCCATGTGCTGTCTTTTCCAAACTATGGATATCAGCGATTGCTGCCGTCTTGTAATTGACGGCACTCTTAATCAGCACACCGCCGGTCTCCGCAAGGCGCGCTGCCCCTTTGCCGGCCTCAGTGCGGATCATCTCAACACCGCTCAGCCTCCTCAAGCCTTCCAAGATATACTGGTCCGTCGGGAATTCATCACGCTCGACAATCAGCACACGGCTTTTCGCCAATGGAAGCGCCGCGGCCGCTAGCTTGAAAAGGTTCACCGAAACCGTGTCAGTGACGATCACCTCCCCCGGGCAAACGCCAATCAACCGCGCTATCTTATCGCCCAGCGCCATGGGCCAATCGATCCAGCCAGCCTCATTCCACGACCGGATAAGACCGCGCGACCAGGCGGTTTGGGCGGTCTTATCAAGAGATTGAAGGGCCAATTGCCCCGCCGGCCCGAGAGAATGCCCGTCGAGATAAATCAGGCCTTCTTCCAGAACAAACTGACTGCGACGGTCTCGCAATGGATCCTGACGATCGAGTTCTACCGCCTCGTCGCGGGACGTCGGAATGGGATATCTCATGCGTATTTTATGGCATGGACCTTGGTTCCGATCACGTGCTGGTCGCAAAAAAGGACGGTGGGCCTCCTTAAGGGCATTCCCAGACGCCAACAGATCACTGTAAATTTGGCCCATCGTAGAGGGTTTTGCTAGGGTCAAGAGGAAACGCCAAATTCACCGAATTGGCCCATGCAAACGGCCCACAAGAAAGGCCTAAGTTACAGCCCAGTGAAAGGGCGACTTGAGTTGAAAGGAAATTGAGCTGTTGAAACTGGTCACTGGCACCCTCGCGATCTTGGTTGCTGCTTTTGCGGCTGGCTTTGCAGCGTTTATTGCCGCGATACCCGCGCCAGTTTCGACCCAAGCTCCTGCCCGGCACACCGAAGATGCCATTGTCGTTTTCACAGGCGAGGCCAATCGGCTCCTCGCTGCCATGGCTGAATTTGAAACGGGCAAGGGTCAGCGGCTGTTGATCTCGGGCGTCCATCCCAAGACAGGCCATGCGGACATTCGCCCCCACTGGATGGGTGATGCCCACCGGTTTGCCTGTTGTATAGATCTCGGGATGCAGGCCAAATCTACCGTGGGAAATGCCAATGAACTCTCTGCCTGGGCGGGCCGCCACGGGTTTTCAACTGTCAGGCTTGTTACCTCAGACTACCACATGCCGAGGGCGCTCCTGGAAACCCGCAAAAAAGACCCTGCCCTCAGGCTCATCGCCCATCCGGTTCCGTCGTCGGTGATTGGCCCTAACGGTATTCCCACCGACATTCAGGGCTGGCGTGTGCTTGTCGGGGAATACGCCAAATTCTTGTGGGTCTGGTTGGGCACACTCGCCGGCTGACCTTGGATTAGAGTTGATATACTAGGCAGCTTGGTGTCGTACATAGGACATGGCTTGGTTCCGCGGTGCATTCTTCGTGGCCTATATGGCGATCATTACCGTCGTCATGGGGGCCATTTGCCTGCCCGCTCTTGCGTTTGGATATCAGGCCGCAAGCGCCTGCATTAGAGCCTGGTCGCGGCTCATGCTGGGGTCCCTACGGGTGATTTGCGGGGTGCGTCTCAACCTGCAAGGTCAAGGGCATATCCCCCAAGGAGCCGCCATTGTGGCCGCTAACCACCATTCCATGTGGGAGACGATCGCCCTTTATGCCCTCCTCCCCAAGGCGACCCTTGTATTCAAGGAAGAGCTGTTGCGGATCCCGGTTTATGGCTGGTGGGGCATTAAGGCGGGCAACATTGTGATCGACCGCAATGCCGGCGCCAAGAGCTACCGGAAAATGTCGCGGGAGGTTAAGTCGCGGCTCGACGATGGGCGCCAGGTGGTGATCTTTCCCGAGGGTACACGAGCGCCCGCCGATCAGGTGCTTCCGTTCCAGCCTGGCATTGCCGGTCTTTACGGACAGGCAAATGTGTACTGCACACCGACGGTCCATAACTCTGGCGACCACTGGCTTCACCCGGGACCGGCGAAAACGCCCGGGACAATCACGCTACGGTTCCTGCCCGCGCTGGAGCCTGGCTTGCAGAAGCGGGTTTTCCTGGAACGCCTTGAAGGGACCATGCGCGCCAACCACAAAACGCTCGGAGACGATGGCGAAGAGGTTTTCGAAATCGGCCAAGCGCTCGTATAAAGCGCCCCATGACCCGACCAAACCGCCTCTTCCTTTATGGGCCCATCGCCGCCTTCCTCCTGTTCCTGATCGGCTGGTATATGCTGTGGCAGCAGGGCGCGAAATTCATGCAGGGCGAAATTGACGGCTTTGCCGAAGCCCAGACCCTCAACGGCCTATCGGTCAACTATGAAGCATTCTCCACGCGTGGGTTTCCCTTTTTGCTGCGCGGGAACGTGGCCGATGTGGCGATCAAAGGGGCAACGTTTGATTTCACAACCGATGATCTTTTCATCGATGTGCTCCCCTATGATCTGAAGCGATTGGTCTTTTCCCTTGGCGGTGAACAGAAAATCACCACCTCCGATACTGAATTCCGTCTGACATCGGATGATCTGCGTTCGAGTATTGAACGAACGCAAGGGGATCGTTGGCTCTTCAAGGCAGAAGGCAGAGGGGTCGCGCTTGCGACGGGCGAAGATCGCCCGATGGCAAATCTGGATGCTTTCCTCGTCAACACAAGACCAACCGATCTGCAAGCGGACCTGATCGAGACCAGCCTTACCGCAGACGCCGTGACCGTGGATCTTGGCGATCGCGACATCGTCCTTGATCGGATCGAAGGGTTCGGCACGGTGAGCCAGGCCGGCCTATTGCACGAACCTGACGCGTGGCGGGGCGCCCGTGGAACCGTGGATCTTGTCGCCCTGTCCATCAAACTCGGCGAGGCGATCGTCCGTTTTGATGGTGAGGTTCGTCTGGACAATGATAATTACCCGACAGGCACGCTCAATGCCGAGATCAATGACCCGGTCGCCTTCGCCGTGGCGGTCCAGGAAATGGGCCTTCTGTCAGAGCGCGAAGGCAGCGCCTTGCAAGGCGGATTGGCCCTCGCCGCCATGGCCCAAGGCGGCACCGTCAAAGGCACGCTGAAGATGGAAAACGGCCGCGCAACTTTCCTGGGACTGAAGGTTTTCGATCTGCCTGAGGTGGGGTAGCTGGTTTGATTGTTGATCTTGGCCCTTGGCTATAGATCGCAATCCAAAAGGGGAGTGGCTTAATGCGCCCTAAAGAGGTCATTGGCCCGTTTAACGGTTAGGTCCGATTAAATCACCAAACTGAGCAAGAATTTCTGCTCGTGCGTCTTCGATTGATGCGAATATATGTGGGCGCGGCAACATATCTTGTGTCCAATAAAGCGTGGTTTCTTCATCATCAAAGCTTCGACGTTCAACGTAAAACTCGTAAAGCCCGTCACCACGTGTGCGTATCGAATAAACCGTTTTACCATCAACGCTTTCAAGCGCGTCGACTTCGTTCTCATATGGAGCGCGTTTGTTCATCAAAGTCTTGCGGTCTCGGGGTTGTCAGGTGGTATCGCCAGCGACCTGGGGATACCTCGAAAGGGGGATAAGGGCCAATCCCGCCCTGTAGTTCCAATCCACCAGTGACCTTTTTTCGCCCAAAAACAGCCTCAGGGTGTGAGACCGTTGTCGCCCCAATTAAGACGCTCGGGCATTGGCAGAAAATCGCCAATTCTGTTGAAAAACTCTACTCGCAACCGAATCATCATTATGCGGTTGATATTTTGTGATAGTCTTCGATGTAATCTTGAAGCAAAACGCGTTACTGAGGATTTAGTTGGATCATTACTCTAGTGACCTGTTTGAAAACGGGGTCCAAAATAGTTTTTCAACAAAATTCGCCAGGAGTGGTCGTTCGTGCGTTGTGCCGCAAATGGCTGATCTGAGCCCTTAGCGGACGATGCCGCTAGAATGTCAACGCCACTACGGCCGACTCTATTTAAATTCGTTGTACAATAGACCATTTAGAGGCCCACCGGCTGCAACGCATCGATCTGAAAATGTGTTGATTTCGTGAATCGACCACTCTTCCCCATTACGGAACAGTCGTTGTTCTCCGTTCTTTGATGTCCCAGGCTTCGCATGGAGTAGTCCGTTTCACTCTTTGACGACTTCACGAAATTCTTCCGCAAACGGCTTAATTTTGGCGCGAAGCGTTAGGTCGGAAACTCCCGAGAACAAGCGATCAAGGTCAGCTCCGATTTTACCCGCCGTCTTCTTTTCGGGCTCAATGGTGCGAATGTAATTTCGCTGTAGTCGCTCGCAGCACCACACTGCATTCCATTCCAATCTGGCAAATGCCATGGCAGCTAAACCTAGGGCGTGGAAATAGCCATCATCTCCAGGAATACGCAAACGGTCATCCATTGAATAGCTTTCTATGCTGCATAGACAGTTTTTATGCCTAGACTTTAAGTATGTCTTCTTAGTTCTGCAATTTCTGCTCTGTTCCGCATAGCAGCCGGCCGCTTGGCTTCAACTGACTGACCGCAATGGGCCAATCCCAGTCAATGGCAGCATCCCACGAGCGTCCTTTTCTCGCCCCTCTACGGCCTCTGGTCAAAGCGGCAGGATGCACCCCAAAGCAGACATACCAACTCCAACCCGTATTTTCGATTCTGATGCAAAACGCCTATGGTTCGGTAAAGAGCGAGGGCAATGCGATGGCCGACCGATTTATAGATTCCGAATACATCCATCCAGACTTTGAGAGAACACTGTCTAACAAACCACTGCCAATACAGTTTCTCTACAGAGATATTAGACAATTGGTCTTGAAAACGTGTCCGACATGCAATGAGCTTCTGTACCATACACACGCATTATCATCGGTCTACAGCTTATCAGACAAGCTGAAGCACGCCTTCTGTCATATCCCTGTGTACAGCAATCACATCAATCTTGGCTTCAACTTTGGTGCCGACTTAGATGATCCTAAGGGCATTCTATCCGGCAGTGGCAAGAAAATCAGGCATATATCCATTCGCGAAAGCTCGGACCTCAGCGATCCTGCGATTGCGCGCTTGCTCAAAGATGCCGTCCTGCTCGCTGAAAGCCAATTGGATGGCCCCAGAAAGATCGAAGCTCAGGTGATTTCCAAAATCAGCTCCTGACTTTGTGCTTTTAAGGCTGCGACGCTGCAAGCTTTAGCCCAGGGGCTTAACTCGCCCATTCCGGCCTCCGCCGAGCGGGGTCACGAAACGCCCATAAACTGGCCCAGCATTTCACCGGGAAGAAATCGGCAAGTGTCGGCTCAAGGGATTTATTCAAATCCGCACAAAGACGGGTTCAGTCTCAGCCGTACATCGCCTGGCTAAGGACCGGGGTCTCGCCGCGCACCTGAACGAGGTGGGCAAACTCATCGACAAAGATCGCCCCTTCCGGGGTCTTCTTTACCAGGACGATCCGCTTGTCGTCTTCATCACGGACACGTCGCACAAAGCCCAGGATCGAGAGCGCATCAAGCGCCCGAGAGATCGCCGGCTTGGGGACGTTCAAGTCCCGCGATAGGCCACGTACCGTATGGGGTCCCGGGTTCAGATAAATCGTCAGGAGGATGGCCCACTGGCGCATGGAGAGGTCCGGGCTCTCACCGCGAACCGCGTCCGCCATCACATCTCGCCAGCTTGAAAGAATATTAAGAGTGCTCATCGCGTCTGAAGGCCCATATCTGTTTGCTTGGCTGCCCAAGGAAGTTGACCGGACGGTGCAGGTGTTCGGGTTCGCGAGGCAAGGGAAAATCAGCACCGCGCAATCGCGCCATATCGGGTTGCCTCTCCTTAGAGTGCCAACAAAATTCGTAAACAAATCGTTAATCTTATAGGCGACGTTTACTGGCGGAGCGATGAGACGACCGAAGACCTCACAGTTAAGTCTTTATTGATCAGAATTAGCCATGATCGGCGCGAAGTCAGACACAAAACTTTGAGGTGGATCGGCCATGGCGCTCCCATTGACGTGCAAAACTGTCCCATTCCGGATGACCCTGCAGAAAGCAGCAAGCGCTCTCGCCCTTGCCTTTGGTCTTGCTGCCTGTGCATCAGGCGGACAAAATCTTGATGTCGCGAACGAGGGCGAAAATCTCGATTACGAAAACTCCATCGAGGTTTACTCCGACCCGGCCGCGGACCCCAATGGTCTCGATCCGGTCGCTGCCGCAGCCTTCTGGGGCTCCGTCTATGATCGCGATCCGAAGAACTGGGAAGCCGCCGTCAAGTACTCTGCGGCGCTGCGCAAGATCGGATCGATCGACCAGGCCGTGAACGTGATGGTGAACGTCAATAACCGCAATGGCGAAGAGCCGCTGGTTGATTTTGAAACGGGCAAGGCCCTTATCGAGGCAGGCCGCGCCTTTGAAGCTGTGCGTTATTTGGAAGAAGCCGCTGCAGCACTCCCGAGCGACTGGAAGGTCATGTCTGCCTATGGCGTTGCCCTCGACCAGATTGGCGAACACCAAGCCGCGCGGGCAAAGTATGACTACGCGCTCTCTCTTAATCCGAAGTCGGTGCAAATCCTCAATAACAAAGGGCTTTCCTACGCCCTGGAAGGAAACCTTGCCGAAGCGGTCCACGTTCTGAGAACCGCGGTATCAACCCCTGGCGCTGACGCGCGCATTCGGCAAAACCTCGCTTTGGCCCTTGCGATCAAAGGGGATCTTTTCCAGGCAGAACGGCTCGCCCGATCAGACCTGCCGCCACAGATCGCCAACCAGAACATCGATTACTTCCGGTCTCTGGTCGTGCAGCCAGCCTACTGGCAGGATTACGCGAACAACTCTGTTGAAACCCCGGAGTTCGCGCCCGCACCGTTGACCCAGAGTGATGTTCCTGCGCAACCGACCGAAACCCAAAACGACCAGACATTGCCGGTTCTATTGCAGGAAACGCCCACCCCACAGGTCAAGCCAGCTGAACCGGCAGCGCCCGCTGAGCGCGCGATTGGCGTGACGAACGCATCTGCCCCGGCGCCGTACACGGCGCAACAGCCATCCGCGCAGAGCGCACCCGTTGAAGAAAACGACGCCGAAGAATTAGCCCGCAAACTGGACGAACTCCTCAGCGACAAAGCGGGCGAGGACGAAAGCGAAGGCGTTGAGACTGAAGCCGATGCGGATGTGTCAGAGGAAACTGAAGCTGATGACGACGCAGATGGCGCTGAGCTAAAACCATCTGACGACTGATGATAAATAGCTGATCCAAATGATCAAACCAAAAAAGGCCGCTTCAACGAGCGGTCTTTTTTTTCGATCGGAATGAACTTCGTGTGACGCTGGATGGCCAGGCGCCCCGGATAACCAGGGGGACGCTTAAGCGTAAGCGTAAGGCCCGCCACGCTCCAGTGCGCGCTTATAGGCCGGACGCGCATGGATCTTCTCAACAAATGACTGGCAGTTGGCAAACTTGCCGCTGCCAGCCGCTCTTTTTGCTGCCCCTTCCAGCGGGAAGCTCATCATAATGTCGGCGCCACTGAAGATCTCGCCGGCAAACCAACGATTTTCAGAAAGATGCTGATCAATATACGCCATCTGGTCCGCAAGGTTTGGATCTACATATCCGCCCAGGACCTTATCCGCGATCCCCTTCGCGATGGGTTTGGCAAAGAACGGCATCTTCGCTTCTTTAATGCGTGTAAAGAATAGCTTTAGCAATAACTGTGGCATTGCCGAACCCTCGGCAAAGTGCAGCCAATAGACGTAGTCCCGGTAGACGGGATCGCTCATGGCGGGCTTCATGTTGCCGTTGGGATAGGTGTCGAGCAGGTACTCAACAATGGCCCCGGTCTCGGCAAAAATGCGGCCATTGTCTTCAACGACTGGTGATTTGCCTAGGGGATGGACGGCCTTCAGTTCAGGGGGCGCCAGGCTCGTCGTCTTATCGCGTTGGTATTGCTTGATCTCATAGTCGAGCCCAAGCTCTTCCAGGAGCCAAAGGACGCGTTGAGATCGCGAGTCTTCAAGGTGATGGACAATAATCATAAAGGTGCCTTCGGTATTGTTGCTGATACGTAAGACAACCGATCCCGGACTTCACGCAACCCGGCTCAAGTGAGCTTTTCCCAATCCGGTTGGGCGATCGATATCTTAATTCACGGATGAAGAACAGGATTGTTAATGAAGAACCCCGATAGCTTCCCGGGTAAAATCTTTCAGCTCATCCATGCGCCCTTCACGCACTTTGAGCGCCCAGTCAGGGTCTTGGAGAAGCGCCCTGCCAACAGCGATCAAGTCGAACTCATCTCGCTCCATCCGCTCCACAAGATTATCAAGGCTTGCCGGTTTGGAGACCTCGCCGGAATAAGCCGCGGTAAACTCACCTGAAAGCCCAACCGAGCCAACGGAAATTGACGGCTTACCGGTGACCTTCTTGGCCCAACCGGCAAAGTTCAGATCGCTTCCTTCAAAGGTAGGCTCCCAGAAGCGGCGCTGAGAGCAATGAATGACGTCGATCCCTGCATCGACGAGCGGCGTCAGCCACTTCTCAAGCTCGTCAGGATTAGCTGCTGAAAGCGCATCAAAGTCCTGCTGCTTCCATTGGGAAAGCCGAATGATCAAAGGGTATCCGTCTCCCAAAAGCGCCCTGGTGCGCTTGATGATTTCGGTCGCGATCCGGGTGCGCCCTTCCCAGTCACCGCCCCATTTGTCCGCGCGGTTATTGGTCTGATCCCAGAAGAAACTGTCGAGCAAATAGCTGTGGGCGCCGTGGAATTCCACCGCGTCAAAGCCGGCCTCTTTCGATGCCACCGCCGCGTCGACAAATTCAGTGATCGCCGTTTCCACTTCCGCCTCAGTCATGGGCTCCCAAAGTTGCTTGTCGGGCATTTTAAAGCCGGAGGCTGACCAGGACGGCACGTCCGGGTGGTCGGTTTTCTTGGGGTTCCGAAACGGGCCCTCGTGCCAAAGCTGGATGGCGATCTGCCCGCCAGATGCGTGCACGTCGTCGACGACTTGTTTCCAACCGGCCTTGGCGTTTTCGGTGACGATGTTCGGCACATTGGGCGTGCCGGTCGCGGTAAT
The DNA here is from genome assembly GCA_038522945.1 of Pseudomonadota bacterium. Lineage (GTDB taxonomy): Bacteria > Pseudomonadota > Alphaproteobacteria > Caulobacterales > Parvularculaceae > MED-G105. The sequence continues at coordinate 29,299 of JBCBJV010000002.1, read as the reverse complement.
GGTGTTAGGGGAAACCCCTTCGCTGATAATCAGTCCGACCCCGCCTTCGGCGCGGCGCTTATAGTACGCTGCCACATCATCGCCCGGCACATTGCCCGGCGAGAACGACCGCGTCATGGGCGCCATGACGATCCGATTTGGCAAATCGAGCTTGCCGCCCTTGAACGGCTTGAACAGGACGTCGACAGGTTTAGTCATATCAATTCCTTCGGCGCTTCAAACAAATAGAGGCTGGTGTATGCACACTCATACCGACAAAACCCGCGCGACCCAATTCCGGGCTGCAGTCGTCGGAACGTTTGCGGGAACAGCGGCGTGGATTGTTCTGGTTCTGATCTGCTTCCGCTATTTTGAGGAGAGTGTGATTACCGCCCTCAGCACCAGCATTTCTGCAGGACTGACAGCAATTGCGCTAATTTGGATCATCATCAATCAGTGGACGCAAGCCCAGGAACTTAAAGTTCAACGGGAGCAACTCTCCACTCAGCTCCAAGAATTGCAGCTCACGAGAGATGTCCTAACCAAGTCGGCCGCGTCCGCCGAAATCGAGGCATTCTCCCATTTGCGCGAAGCGCTCAACGAAAGCCTTCACGAGTTATCCCGGTCTATCTTCGAGTTGCTCCGAGACGATCTTCAAGATGTTGTGCCAACCCAAATCGAAGAAATTGACGCGCGCGCCATTTTCGAGCCCGACGTCTACCAACGGGCCCTGGTGAACGAAACAAAACTTGAAGAGATTATTCTGACCAGGATTTCTCAGGCCAAGAGAGCGGCCATCATCGATCATATCGATGATTACCTGGACGCCTACAATACTTTCTGGAACCTCGCCGAGACAATGCTGAATGCCTCCGCTTTGAAGATCGTCGCACGAACGCAAAGTAACAATTACAAGCTCATGGTGACGTTCAGGCGGCTAGCGAAATCTATGACTTCAGAGCAGCCAGCAATTCTTTGACCTTCAGATCTTTGTGGAGATCGTAAGCGTCGAGAATATCTTCATCGATAATGTCAGGCGTCAATTCAGCAAACTGCCTGGCTTTTGTGGATACGGACTCTTGCGCTTCCTGCAAAGACTTCCGTACGTCTCGACCTTCTTCAAAGAAGTTCTTGATCCGAGCGAGATCGGCATCCAGGTCCGCTCGTTTGTCAGTGACGTGCGTCATGATCGGATGATAATACTGCTCATGGAAAGCGACGACCTCGCGCTGCTTTGGCGTACTTAGCTCCGAATAGGAGTCAACGCTTTCCAAATAGTTAATGCATTCGCGAACACGGGTATACATCATCTCCAGGTACTCTAGTCCTTCACCGACACGTTCAGATGAGGATTGGTGTTCAGTCGTATTGATGTCCAACGCGTTCATCCACAGGAAGGGGGCGAGTGGATTGCGCCGAAATTCCATCGCGTGAGCCAGCGATGACCGCTGCAGTTTGTTGAAAACCGGACCGACAAAAGATACTTGCCCTTCAGGATCACTGTTCGACAGTGCATGCGAAAATGCGATATTGACCGCATCAATTCGGTTTCGGAAATTGAAGTCGACTTCAATTTCGCCATAACTCCGTCTTCGATTTGTATTCAAATAATCGAATATGCGACCTGACAGCGCCTTGGCGTCCGCCGTCACATTTCGGATCTCTGCAGGTGCGTAATAGTCGCCAAGGCCACGAAGCACGCCTCGTTCCAACAGCGAAATGAGGTGGTCAAGCTCTTCTGTGTGCCGACGATCCGGCAACAAAGCGCTTGCACGGCGGATTCTGGCAACAGCGTCTTTACTCTCAATAAAGTCGCCGTTCTTGGAGTAGATCTCTTCGATTTCACGTTCTAGCCGGTCCACGTGTGAGGTTGACATCGCTTGCTTTGCGAATTGATCGGAAAGATCGAACAATGACTTCTGCAATTCCAGGATTGTCGCAAGCGAGATAGTCGCCTTGAAGGGATTATCTTCTGCGTAATGATGGAGAAGCGAAAAGACGCTACTGCCGATCAGGTCCATATCCCGGGACTGCAATTGGAGTTGGCCCGGAATGCTTTGTCCGCGTTCGAACTCGTGCGCTGCATGGGGGTGAAGGCTGATAAAGCCGGAAATCAGGCTGAAGTCGATATTATAAAGGACTTCAATCCCCTTCTGCGCTGCCTGCAAATCCTGAAAGACTGTCGTCACAGCATTCGACAACGTCACAAGGTGGCGTAATTGTTGTTTGGACTGGCTATTGGCAGCCGCCATTTCATCCCCGCATCGATAGTGCAACCTAGCGTAGCGGAAGCTCGGTGGCTTGCAAGAGCACTAGCATTTGCGTCATACGTTGGCCCATGAAATTCCTCGACAGAGCAAAGATTTACATCGCTTCCGGAACCGGCGGGGCGGGCTGCCTTTCCTTCCGGCGCGAGAAGTTCGTTGAGTTCGGCGGGCCCAATGGCGGCGATGGCGGGCGCGGCGGACATGTCTTTGCCGAAGCGGTCGACAATCTGAACACACTGATCGACTTCCGCTACCAGCAGCATTTCAAAGCCAAACCCGGTCGCCCCGGCGAGGGCTCGAACCGGACAGGGCGCGACGGCGAAGACCTCACGATCAAAGTCCCTGTCGGCACGCAAGTCTTTGAAGAAGACGAGGATACCCTGATCGCGGATCTCGACCAGCTTGGCGAGAAGGTCCTCCTCGCCAAGGGAGGCAATGGCGGATTTGGCAATGCTCACTTCAAGACAGCGACCAACCAGGCTCCGCGCCGGGTGAATAAAGGCCAGCCTGCCGAGCACCGAACGATCTGGCTGCGCCTGAAGCTCATCGCCGATTATGGCCTTGTCGGGTTACCCAATGCGGGCAAGTCTACGTTTCTGGCGGCAGTCTCCGCGGCCAAACCGAAAATTGCCGATTATCCGTTCACGACCCTTCACCCGAACCTTGGTGTTGTCCGGGTGGGCGATGGGGAGAGCTTTGTGCTTGCCGACATTCCGGGGCTCATTGAGGGAGCCCATGAGGGAGCCGGTATTGGCGACAGGTTTCTGGGACATGTGGAGCGATGCGCCGGTCTCTTGCATTTGGTCGATGGCACCGAAGAAGACGTGGCGGGCGCTTATCGAACGGTGCGAGCAGAACTGGACGCCTATGGCGGCGGCCTTCTGGGTAAGGAAGAAATCGTCTGCCTTAACAAATGCGATGCGCTCAGCCCGGAAGAGCGGCTCAATCGCCTGACGGCCCTTTCGGAAGCTTGCGGTGCACCTGTTCGCGCGATCTCCGGTGTCTCCAGTGAGGGTGTGAGTGACCTCCTCCGTACCCTGATGACCAATATCAAGGCGGCCCGGGCAGAGGAAGCGCGTGCAGCGGACCCGGCCTTCGATGAGGCCAACCCGGAACCCTGGACGCCATAGGGATTTACTCAAATGGTTTCGTTCCCTGGTTCTCCAGATGCCAGCTCGCCTAAGCGCGATCTTTTTTCCGCACCCAAGCGACATGCAACGGACCGGATCGGCCTTTTAGGGGGGTCTTTTAACCCGGCCCATGGCGGTCACCGGGAGATATCCCTTGAGGCGCTTTCCGTTTTGGGGCTCGATGCCGTCTGGTGGCTTGTCACGCCGGGGAACCCTTTAAAGGATCCGGGGCTCTACGCGCCTTACGAAGACCGGCTCGCTACCGCCCGGACCGTTGCCGATCATCACCGGATCGTCGTATCGGACTTCGAGCACCGAAAGGGTCTTCAGTATACCCATGAAACGCTCGCGGCGCTGACCGACCTGTGGCAACAGATCGAGTTTGTCTGGCTCATGGGGGCGGACAGTCTCGAAACGTTTCATCTTTGGCGAAACTGGCAAGACATTTTTGCGACAGTGCCGATCGCGGTCTTCAATCGACCGGGCTCGGAAAGGGCTGCGACCGAAAGCACCGCGGCACGAGAATTCTCTGCCTTCAAGGTTGATCACGACAACGCAATGGCTATTTTCACCCGTGAGCCGCCGGTTTGGACATTTATCGGCACGACCCAGAACCCAACATCGTCGACCGACATTCGCAATCAACGCCGCTAGCGAAGGGGAGATCGGTCGAGCAAGGGACATCATGCGCCTTTCTTCGAATGCTGCCGATGCCGTGCAGGGCCTCACTGCACCCTATGAGCCGTTGACCTTTTTTCTCGACTTGGACCCACCCCTTGGGGACTTTCGCACCGATGTGCTCGAAGGACTTGCGAAGCCACAAAAGGCGCTATCGCCGAAATATCTCTATGACGAGGCGGGCTCGCAGATTTTCGACGAGATTACCCGTGTGCCGGAGTACTATCCAACACGCACGGAGCGGGGTATCGTTGAGCAGTACAAAGATGAAATTGCCACGGCAATCGGACCTGGGCGATGTGTCTTTGAATATGGGTCCGGGTCATCGGAAAAAATCGATGCGCTTCTGTCCCTGATGGATCAGCCAGCAGGCTATGTGGCCATGGACATCAGCCGGGACCACCTGCTGACAAGCGCGAAAGACTTTGCTGAGCGCACGACGTTACCCGTAGGGGCAGTGTGTGCAGATTTCACCGCCGCGCTCGATATGCTGAATAAAGTCGTCGCTGAGGATACCAAATGGCTCGGATTTTTTCCGGGCTCCACCCTCGGAAATTTGTCTACGGATGATGCCGTTCAATTTCTTGGCAATGCCAGCGAGGCCCTTGGGCCAGACGCCAGGTTTTTCCTCGGCCTCGACTTGGAAAAAGACCGCGAAACCTTGCAGCTTGCCTATGATGATCCGAAAGGCATCACCGCCGACTTCAACCTAAATCTCCTGACGCGCATCAAACGCGAGCTTGGCGCGGACCTTGATGAAGGCGATTTCGAGCATCACCTCATCATCCCGGAAGCCCCTCAGCGAGTGGAAATGCATTTGCGGGCCCTGCGCCCCACGACAATCGCTTTGGAGGGGCAAACGTTTCATTTTGGCACAGGTGAGACCCTCCATACGGAGAATTCCAATAAATTTACGCTTCCAAGGCTGGATGATTTATTGAGCAATACACCGTGGAAACGGGTGGAAACCTGGGTCGATGAGCGGCAGTGGTTTTCAACGTGCCTTTTAAGCAACAATTAATGCGGATCTTAAGGTTGGCGTAAACTGTCAACAGGCTTAAATAGATTGTGCGGGCAACGGGTCCGCGTCGATATGGAGAGGTTCCCTGAGCCCTACATCTCAATCGGTGGCTAACCATCGCCCCGCTCTGAAGATTGTCTCGCCGGAAGAAGACGGATCTTCAGAAAATGTCGAAGCGGAAGAAGAGCGGCGTTCCTTTGATCCCGACGGCTTCCTCGCTGGACTTTCCCCTGACATGCGCAGTTCGAAGATCCTCGAACTTGTGGTCGACGAGTTAGACCTCAATAAGGCCGAGGACGTTGTGCAGATCGACCTCAACGGTAAGACCGAAATCGCGGACACGATGGTGATCTGTTCCGGCCGATCCCAGCGGCATGTGGGAGCGGTCGCAGAAAAGGTCATCTCCCGTCTAAAGGAAGCTGGACTGAGAGGCGTGCGCGCCGAAGGTCAGTCCGCCTGCGACTGGGTGCTGATCGATGCCGAGGACGTGGTGGTTCACCTCTTCCGGCCCGAAGTTCGTTCGTTTTACAATCTGGAACGCATCTGGTCTGAAGAGGCTCACGGAGATGGTACTCCAAGCGGCCACCTCAAAGACCCCAGCGCCCCAAGCGCCAGCAGCAGCTTGGAACCGAGCGCCCAAGATCCCAACATCTAGGCCACTTCGATTGACGCTGATTAGTCTGGTGGCACTTTTTACTCCAATGGCCTCCTTACCTTGAGGTGGTTGGTATGAAGGTAAAGGTCGCCGCCATAGGCAAGCTAAAGTCCGGCTCTGCGTATGAGCTTGTTTGCGACTATCGGGATCGGATCAAAGGCATCGGCAAATCAGTGGGGGTGACTGATTTCCAATCCATAGATTGGGACGCACCGAAATCGCTTGATGGCCTGGTACGTCAACAAAAAGAAGCGGCCTGGCTTCAGGAAACCACGACCTCCTCGATCAAGAAAATTGTGCTGGATGAAAGAGGAAAAGCGCTTTCCACGGCCGAATTTTCCAATCTTTTTGGCGGTTGGATAGATGCCGGCATCAGCGAATCGGCGTTTTTGATTGGCGGCGCTGATGGGCATCTGGCTGAAACCCGGCAAGCGGCTGATTTGACCTTAAGCCTCGGGGCGCTGACCTTGCCTCACCTGCTCGCGCGGGTCATTTTAGTGGAACAGATTTACCGGGTCTGCACCGTTCTCGCAGGCCATCCATATCATCGAGTATGATACTATCGGGATTGAATGACCGTCCGACTTACTCCTGATTGTCTGGTGACTTGTGCCCTACGGCCCTATGCGTCGGTCGCAAGGCATATTCTGCTGAAGATAATCCGCATTGGCCTTTTCATATTGGTCGCGTCTTTTTTCGCCTCAAGTGCCCGCGCCCAAACGCCGACGGATAAGGCTCCAACGGAAGAAGCCCCACCGAACGACGCAAGAGAACGGGCGCAACTTGAAAAAATCGAACGAGAACTCGCCGCCCGCAAACGCGAAGAGGCGCGGCTGAAAGATCAAGCGAAAGCCCGCGCCCGCGAGGTCCAAGCCCTGCGCCGCCGCATGGTGGAAACCGCAAACGCCCTGCAGGATGCCGAACGTCGCATCGCCGAAATCAATCGCGAACTCAAGCGCCTTGAAGGGGAAGAAGAAGAAGTCAGTGCCAACCTCACTTTTGAACAGAACACGCTCGGTGACGTGCTTGGTGCCCTTCAATCTTTAGAAAGGTCTCGCCCGCCCGCCCTTCTGGTGTCCCCGGACGATGCGGCTGGCGCGGCACGGACAGCCATGCTGCTCGCCGATGCAGCGCCGACGCTTGAAGCTCGCGCCGCTCAATTGCGGACCAGTCTTGAGCGCCTGACCCAAATCCAGACCGATTTGGCAGCGGAACGAGCCCGGGCAGAACAGACCAATGCGGAGATTGGCGACCGGCGCCGGGTGCTAGCTGACTTGCTCCGGGACAAACAGCGTGAACGGGACGTGGCAGCACGCCTTGCCGCTGCGGCTCAGAGCGAAACGGCAGCCCTTGCCGCCCGCGCCTCCACTTTGAGCGACGTAATCACACGGCTTGAACGTCTTGCTCGGTCAATAACCCCAAGGATTAAGCCAGCACCGCCATCTAGATCTCCAGCGACGCCTGAAACACCTGCAAACCCCACCAATCGGCGCGGTCCGGTCATCAAATTCAAGCCCGCTCAGGCCTTTTCAAAGGCACAAGGCAAGCTGCGGTCACCGGTTGTCGGGCAGCTCGTCGGTCAGTTCGGCGGCTCCCGCCCGGAAGGCGGACAATTCGACGGGGTGCGTTATGCCGCCGCGTCCAACGCGATTGTGACGGCGCCGTTTGAAGGAAACGTCGCATTTGCGCGCAGTTGGGACCCCATCGGTAACCTTATCGTACTGGACGTGGGCGAAGGCTATCATATACTTTTAATGGGAGTTGGCGTGTTTCTTGTTGATGAGGGACAGTCGGTCTCTGCCGGTGAGCCCATCGCAACAATGACGGAGGGCGCAACGGAACTGGATCTGGAGATCCGAAAAAACCGCGAGCCCATTAACCCTTTACTATGGCTGGGCGGAAAGACTGGTGGATAGGCTGGCGAACCAGCCAGAGCATTTGAGGGCGCATTAATGCGCATGACCGACCGCAGAGCCGGGACGACGTGCGGACCGTATGGTAAGTGAACCATCAAAATTGGTGAGAACAACGGATATGACAAAGAACAAACACTTCGGGTCAGTTGCAGCAGGCGCTCTCGGCGGTGCCCTCGTCACAGGCATTGTGCTGACGAATGGATTTGCCCGCGCCCCGATCTCTGCCGATACTTTTCGTCAGCTCGACCTGTTCGGCGAGGTCTTCGAACAGGTCCACGCCAACTATGTCGAAGCACCGGAAGACGCCGACCTGATCCACGGTGCCATCGACGGGATGCTTGATGAGCTCGACCCCCACTCCAGCTTTCTTGCCGCAGACGATTATGAACGCATGCAGGAACAAACCCGCGGTAGCTTTGCGGGGCTTGGTATCCAGATCGTTGAAGAGAAAGGCTTTGTGAAAGTCGTCTCTCCGATCGACGACACCCCTGCCCAGCGCGCCGGCATTGTCACCAACGACCTGATCGTTGAAATCGACGGGGCCGACGTGTTCCCGATGTCCCTGGACGAAGCAATTTCAAAGCTGAAAGGCCCGAAGGGCACGTCCGTGACCATTAAAGTCAAGCGCGGCGAAGACGCCGACCCGTTCAAGCTGACCCTTGTTCGCGATATTGTTCGGGTGGAAGCGGTCACCAGCCGCGCCGAGGGCGACTTTGGCTATATCCGTATCCGGACATTCAGCGAAACAGCGGCGGAAGGCCTGCGCAAGTCGATCAAGAAAGTCGACAAGGAAATCCCGGGCGGCGCGAAGGGTTATGTCCTTGACCTGCGTGCCAACCCTGGCGGTCTTCTCGATCAGGCTGTGGCGGTTTCGGATGTCTTCCTGGAAGGCGGCGAAATCGTTTCAACGCGCGGACGCAATCCAAAAGACACCTTGCGCGAAATGGGCACCCGCGGCGACCTTACGAACGGCAAGCCAATCGTTGTGCTGATCAATGGCGGATCCGCCTCTGCCTCCGAAATCGTTGCTGGCGCCCTGCAAGACCGCAACCGCGCGGTTCTTCTCGGCACGAAAACATTCGGCAAAGGCAGTGTGCAGACGGTCATTCCGCTGCAGAACGGCCTACAAGGAGCGCTCCGGCTGACGACAGCGCGGTACTACACGCCCGCTGGCCGGTCCATACAAGCAACAGGTATTGAGCCGGACATCGCCATGCCGTTGATTTTCCCAGGCCAAGAAGAACCTTTTGAGACCAATAGCGAGGCCGACCTTGATGGGGCCCTTGACGTTCGGGAAGAAGAAAAAACCGCCAACAATGACGACCCCGAGACGGCAAACCCAGCCGATGTGCTGGCGACCGATGAGGAAAGCACTGGTGGCGACACCTCCGGCGTTGAGCCGGTCTTCTGTCCTTATGAGAACGAAGAGACGAAGACCGTCAAAGATTGTCAGCTAGAACGGGCTCTTGAGCTCTTGGCTGACACGACGGCATTCCGGGCTGCGCTGGCTGACGCCGGGTCAATCGAACGGTAGACCCAAAATGCGCTCACCACGCACCTGATTTTAAATTGCCGCCCTTGCCAGGCGGCAATTTTGTTTGTGTTCCGTTAACCGTGTCGACGGTATTTTCCTGTCAAAGGTAACAGTGCCTGGAACTGCTACTGGCAACCGCTTTGGGCAACACGCCCCATGGCATTCTGATTGGCGGGTTATGAAGCGACGACGTTTAAAACTGCCGGTAATCAGCAGACTGATGCAGGCTTGGATCGCCTTGGGCACGGGCGCGTGCGTCTTTGCCGGATATCTGGTGTTTGGCGACGCGCCACAGCCCGGTGAGACTGCGATTGAAATAACCGGCTTGGAACGCTTTGCCATGGCGACGGGAGACGCCCCCGGGGAAAGCTCCTTCGACAATCGCCTGACCGTACCCGGCCAGCTGACGGAAACAGGACCTCAAGGGCGCGCCGTCACACCGGAAGTCATTGCTCCTGCCCCAACCAATGGACCGCGCGTCATCAATGTGGCCCGCGCGCCCAATGAGGCGCTTCGTCTTGCCAATGTAGGGGCCACGAGCGGCAATGAACCGCCATCCCTTGCAACCAATGATCAGCAACCGATCAATGGACCCGTCAGTCAATCAGCGCGGAGACCACAAGTAGCCTCTTCCCGACCAGGGTCGCTCAGGGACAACGACGAGCCAATCCAACTGGATTACAACTTCGAAGACGACGATACCAGTGGCGACATTGTGATTACGATTGACGGGTCCCCTGCCCTTTCGCCGGAAGAAGAAGCACTAGCGAGCGTATCGCGCACGCGGCGGCAAGCACGGAATGTCGTCTTGGCCAGCGCTGATACTGCTTTATCCGTAGACGGTGAATTCGGCCCTATCCCCTCTATCAGCAGCGATGGGCGCAAACCGGCAACCTATTACGCGCGTCCCTTTGAACCGCAAGGAAATGTGCCGAACCTTGCGCTTATTGTTGGCGGTTTGGGTCTCAACAGGAGCCTTACCGAGCGGGCCATTGACGAGTTGCCGCCCCAGATCACCCTCGCCTTCGCGCCTTATGCGCGCGATCTTGAGTACTGGACCGCGAGAGCGCGCTCGGCGGGTCATGAAGTATTGTTAGAATTACCAATGGAATCCGGGCAAGGCGACGACAGCGCCCTTGGCCCTGCCGCCCTCCTTTCCACACGCACCGAAATGGAAAATCTCCAGCGGCTGGATTGGCTGCTTTCCCGGTTCCAAGGCTATGTGGGCGTCACGAATTATCTGGGTGCGAAGCTTTCCGGGGATGCCCGCGCCATGAGCCCGATCCTGGGGAAACTGCGGCGCGCCGGCCTCCTCTATTTTGACGACACCGGATCCATCCGCCGGGAGGCCGGCAGTTCCTACCGGGATCTTGTGGACGTCACGCGGATCATCGCACCGGGCCTTAGTGGTGATGGACAGAAAATGTTGCAGGATCTTGCGTCCCTCGAGCGGCAATCGCGAAATTATGGCCTTGCCCTCGGCAAGACATATATCCAGTCTTCGACCTTCACCCAGCTAAGTGACTGGGCGTGGGGGCTTGAAGAGCGCGATTTCACCATGGCGCCTGCATCGGCCATTCTGGCTCTGGAGCTGGAACGCGACGCTGAGTAAACAGTTCCGGTAACGCTTGCTCAATCAAAACCGAGGGGTTTCAAGCGGATGTCGATATATCTGCGCACAGAGGATCTGGCTGACTACCGACCCAATGTGGGTATCGTGCTTTTCAATAGAGACGGTCGCGTCTTCCTCGGGCGGCGCGTCGGCGACTTTGCCGATGTGGGCGAGGCGAGCGATGCCTATCGCTGGCAGTTCCCACAAGGCGGCATTGACGCCGGCGAGAGCAGTGAAGCCGCCGCCATTCGGGAACTGAAAGAAGAAACCAATGTTAGCACTGCTCGGCTTCTATGCATAACCACCGGCTGGCTTGCATACGACTTTCCGGAACAGATCCAGAAACGCAAAAAATGGCGCGGCCAACGGCAGAAATGGGCAGCGATGCTATTCGAAGGTCCAGAAGAAGAGATCGATCTTTGTGCCGATGACAATCAAGAATTTGATGATTGGCGCTGGACCGCGTTGGAGGAATGCCTTGAATTGATTATCCCGTTTAAACGGCCAATCTACGAAGAGATTGTCACGTCATTTAGTCCGTTAAGAGACTATTTGGCATCGACCAATCGATAGATAATCTCATTGCGGCGCAAAAAGAACGGTTTGAATGGTCCGTCATAGTACGCGAGGGTTGGCAGGGTTTCATACGCCATGTCACGGGACGCCAGAAACGCAGTCAGTCTGGCGTTGTGCTTGTTAAAGTTATCATCAGTCCAACGGCCCGAAAATCGAATAGCAGCGGCGCGATAGGGGTCTGTCTCTTCAATCCTGATCCGCGGATCATTTGGCTTTGGCAGGGTCTCCATGGTGTACTTTGACGGCATGATAAACGCGATATCCCAAGTATTGGCACTGCCCCCCTCAGATTGTGTCACCGGGGCGGTCATGGCGATTTTCTCAGAAGACTGATTATCGTCCGTTTGGCGCTGGGTCACAGGCGCGGTCATCGCGATCTTGTCGTTTGGCGTGTTCTCACCGAAGATGAAGGCCGCCAAGATGTTAAAGGCCTTGTTTGTGGCTTCGCCCCGTGTTCCCGTAACTGTGACTTCCGCGATCAATAGTGATGGGTATTCCCGGATTTCAATCCCGCCGTCGACACTTTCAATAAGCTCATAGTCAGGCGTTTCGGTCTCAGCCATTGCGTTGCCTCCAATCATCAGCACCGCACCAGCCATTGCGCCTATGAGAACATTCATGATCAGGGTAAGGTGCTTCATGATGTCGACTGCCTCGTTTTTCACTTGCTGGTCTTACGCAAGAGCGCGCAAAAATGGATCGTAGCCTCCCAGAAGACGTTCTCCTGCCAAGACTATTGCACCGCGATGGGCTCATCCTGGTAATCGACAAACCCGCCGGTTTGCCGGTTCACGCAGGCCCCTCCGGTGGTGAAAGCCTGGAAGACTATTTTGACGCTTTGCGGTTTGGCCTGCCCCGAAAACCCGCCCTTGCCCATCGCCTCGACCGGGATACGACCGGATGCCTGATCCTGGGGCGGCACCCGAAGGCCCTTCGCAAACTGGGGCGTCTGTTCCAGGAAGGCCAAATCGATAAAGTCTATCTGGCCATCTGTCAGGGTACGACAGAAAAACCGTCCGGCACTATTGATGCCTCGCTCTTGAAGGAAAAGAAGTCACGGTCCTGGCGCATGAAAGTCGACAAAGATGGCCAAAGCGCCGTCACCGTCTATCGCACCCTAAGCGTCAATGGCGACTATCACTTGATTGAAGCCCGTCCCAAAACGGGACGCACCCACCAGATCCGAGTGCACCTTGCCTCCATCGGCCTACCAATCGTTGGTGATCCGGTCTACGGGCCAAAAGATAGCCAGAATGATACCGCACCCATTGCGCTCCATGCCTGGCACGTCACCATCCCCCTCACGAAAAATAAAGACCCCTTGCGCATTATCGCTCCTGTGCCGGCAACCATGTCGGCGCTAGCGAAAGACACCGGGTTGACCTTACCTGATAGGGAAGGCTCCACCGGCTAACGGCACCGGAGGGGGCAACGCAAATGGTATCGGCGGCGGCAGTTCAAGCGCCTGAGGGAAATGCATCTGCATTCGTCCTTGCACGCCGTAATAGCTGGGCCCGCCATAATAGCTGGTTTGTGGGGATCCTTCTTGGGATTGCCGTCGTTTGCCTAGGCCAGTTAGTTCAGAACGCCGGTTTCTGGGCGCAATTTCCCGCGGATCTACCGGGCCCGGGACAGGATCTACCGGTTTTTATTGCCGCCGTGCAAATGGCTGAAGCCGGCAATTTGAGCGCGGCTTATACGCCTCAGCATTTCCATGCCTTCATTGGCGAGGAGTACAAGAACCTTTATTGGCTTAATCCACCCCATGCGGTTCTCTTCTTTGCCCCGCTTGATATGGGCCACTACGGTGTGTCTAAAGCAATCTGGATCGCGCTGAATACTAGTCTCCTTATGCTGATTAGTTGGCATGCCGTGACCCGCGTTAAAGATGACTATGGGGCACACGGTGCAATCGCTGGTTTTGCCCTCGCGTTTTCGATTGCCCTGGCGCCGGGGGCGTTCACTAACTTCCTGCTCCTGCAGTTGGGCGCGGCGATCGCCGCGTGCCTCTACTTCGGTCTTACGTTTGCACGCACGAGGCCAATCCTAAGCGGGCTCTTGTTCGCGGTCGCGACGATCAAACCACAATATGGCCTGATGGTCCCCGTCTTTCTGTTGGCGATTGGCGCGTGGCGCTCGATAGCAGTCGCCTGCATGGGAACTATCGCGCTGATCATTGTTTCAGGGTTCACCTACGGATTTGACAGCTGGTTTGAGTTTTTTGCTTCCGTCGCCGGTGGCCACAGCGCGTACGCAACAGAAACCTATGAAGGGGTCATCACTGTCCGGCAAACGCTCGCCAAACTGGGGCTCGGCTCTGGCATTCAGCTTTTTGGACAAGTAGTCGCCCTGAGCGCTAGTGCGGCGGCGGTTTGGTTTGCGGCGCGGCGCCTCCCCGCCGACACGGCAATCGCCATTACCCTGATCTTCTCGCTGCTCGCCGCACCGATCGCGTGGGTCTATGACTGGTTGCTCATTACCCTCGGGCTATTGTTGTTGCTGGCGCGGCGTCCGGTGCCAATGGGTGTTCAAATCCTGGCGGCCCTTCTGACTGCAATCCCGCTCTTCACCCTGATGTTCCAGAATGTGGCGAGTTTCTTCGCAGCAGGCGTTGGGATCTTGCTGGCGTCCGGACTAGCCGCATGGCTCGCTTTCATCCAAAGGCCGGCGTCCGTTGTCTAGATCTGCTCGCTGGACAACCGCTCTGCGCCCGCGATTTTCTTCTTGCCAAGAAGACGCAGCGCCAGGTTACGCCCTGTTCGCAGGAACGGATAAAGGATCCGCGCGCGCGCCGGGCTTTGGAAAACCCAAAAATGAAACCGATTAAAGAGCCCGGAAGGCCCGCTCATCATCGCCAGTTGGTGAATGCATTCATCGCCGTGATAGACCGCATCGCCGATTTTCAACGCCATCCCCTCGTCGAAATCAAGGCCCTGCGCTTTCAAGTCCTCGACCACCGGGTGAGGCTCGCGTGCATCCAACAAATGCACTTTTCCAGCGACCTCGCGTAGCCGGACCATCCGCACATAGGCAGAACAGAACGGGCAGTCGCCGTCGTAAACCACATAGATATCTGTGTCTGTGCTCATATCTACTGTACGCCCGGACGGGGTAGCGGGATTTCCGTCCTATGTACCAATTCGCGTGTCAGCTGGCCGTTTTCAAGCCCCAAACAGACCGATTCATTGACGAAGTAGAACGCTTTCACGTCTCTTTTATCAACCAGATCAAAGGGATAGGGATGAAACAGGCTCGGGAAATGGTGATGGATGTAGGCATAATAGTTATAATGGCCCTTGTCGCCTGACCAGCGCAGCACCCGTTCGTGATTGGCCCAGGCATAGCGCGCAATCACCTCCGGCGGACCGAAGCGTTCTTCCGTTGGCTCAGTGCGAACGGGTGGCTCACAGGCGCGCGCCGCCTTCAAATCAGCATATGGCAGGACAGATCCCCAGATGGCGAAGTTGAAATGCTCCTTGCTGGAGGGCGCATAAATCCGTGACTGGCTCACCTGATAAGAGGCTGAATGGAAATAGGCATGGGGCACGCGGTACCGGGTCCCGTCTTCCATTTCCGCTTCAAAGAAATTCGACATGAATGACGGCGCATCATACCAGGCAAGCGTCGCGGTTTTGAAGAACACCGCGCCGAGCACAACGGCCGCACCCATGGCGATCCGTACACTGCGTGTCCAGGCCTCGTCGGGCACCTTGGCAAGGGTGGCAAGAATGATGGCGTTGAGCGCGATCCATTTCCAGAAGATCAGCCCGAACGTCAGATACACAACAATGTGGAACACATCGTAGACAACGGTGAGCGCCATCACCCATTTGCGTTTCCAGATGGCAATAATCGCGGCGAACTGAGCCGCAAAACTAAAGACATGCATTGGCAGATTGCCGAGCTTCATCGCGTCATACACAAATTGTGTCGTCGCCGGCGAACCTGCGAACGGAAAGGTCCCCCGCTCCAGCGCACCGGGCAAGCCGTCATAAAGCCGATTGTCAAAGAGCCAGGTGAAGGGGCCCCCATCAAGCGCCAGCTTGGCGATAGCTGAATAAAAATAGTTGGCAAAATGCCCGCCGATCCCGATCGCCGTCACCAGAAGCAGAATGCGCATGGTGACGTGGTCGCTGAGCGGCAAGATATCTCGCGCGCGCGGCCACTGCCGCACAGCGCCGACCATCATTGATCCCATACTGACAAAGGCAATAACTTCTGCAATATTTCGGATGTCGAGATTGGAAAAGTAAAAGCCCGTGATCGGCCCGTTGAGATCCCGCATCAGCCAGAGGGTCATGGCACCGGCAAAGCCTGCCGCCGGGCGGAACCAGGTCGCCACCCCAAGCGCCAGACCAATCCATCGGCCATACTTCTGAAAAATGACCGCAGAATGATCCGGCGGCAACGCTGCGGTGGGAATCGCAAACGGTTCGGTGAAGAAATAAAACGCTAGAAATATGGCGCTCGCCTGCCCGAACCGACGCGCGAACGGCGCGACGTCTTCATAGCGCACGCGCGCAAAGGCCAACGCGCCAATCAACAAGAGCCCATGCCAAACCGGCGTCAGCCCGACAAGTTCGCGGACGATCGCCTCAGAGCCATTGCGGACAAGGAGCGTCGCCAACAACAGAGCGATGATAAATAGGAGGATTTCCGCCAGCTGATTGTCAGCCGCGGGAACCGTACCTCGCCGACCGCTGAACAGCCCTCGGGATCTGGAAGAAGTGTGGATGATCGTCATAGCCGAGCGGTTATGCCAACCGAACGCGCCGGGGCCAAGTGCTCAGGCCAGTTAACCAGAGAAAGTAAGTCAGACCGCCGCCATCAATTCTTTCAGGTGCACAAGCTCATGCTCTGCGCGCAGGCGCGTTTCCGGCATGGCGTCGGTTGCCACGAGATCTTCCTCGCAGTCCTTGATGCGACGCGCGAGATCTTCACGGTCAAGTTCCGCGACCGGGATCGCCTCTTCAGCGAGGACCGTGAGACCACCTGGCGTAACTTCCGCAAACCCGCCACGCACGAATATGCGCGTTTCATTGCCCGCATCACGCACCTTGATGACGCCGGGCGCCAGGGTCGACATGAACGGCGCGTGGTCTGGTAGGACCCCGAAGATGCCTTCCGTACCCGGCACATCAACCTGATCCACGTCTTCCGACATTAGTTGCCGTTCCGGGGAAACGAGCGAGAAGTGAAGTTTGTCAGCCATTGGTTTAACCGTTTCTTCCGTTCTAGTCTTTTTCTACACGTGAGTAGACTGAGACAAATCTATCGTGCCATTCTGCGTCGCCCCCATCTCGCCCTTGCCAAACCCACTGGAAGCCAGGGGCGTCCTCGCGCGGGCGAAAAAGGACACGACGGTCTGCAATCTGTCCAGCAGCTTTTTGGATTTCAAACGCCCAGTTACGATCGCCTGCCTCAACACCAAGGCCAACATGGGTGTAGCCGCGGCTATCCGTCGACATCAGTTTCCACACAGAGGACAAATCATCCCAAGCGTACACGGCAAGGGACTTGCTCTTGATGATGTTTCCGTCACCCGTATCGAGAGCAAACACCCCGCGTTCAACAAGTGCGCAACCCCTCGATGGATCGACTTCAAAGGTTGATGTCCCTTCGCCTTGCCATCCTTCGTCAGTTGACACCGATGTTGACCAGTCGCCCGACAGCCGGTGAACCATCAGCCTGGTTGGCTCAGGACAGTCATTTGCAAAGGTGCTCGCCTCAACCGGCGCAATACCTAGGAATCCCGCGATGATCGCTATACCAAAATGCATGAGTCTCACTTAGCTGCTTGCGCCGCATCCGCGGCCAGTTTGCTAGTCGCAAAAATCCGATGCTGATCTCACCGTCTTCATCGCCAAAAATCGGGTCAGGTTCAAGCGCTCTTTGGTCTTTAGCAACGCTAATCCAGCGACTGTCAGGCTGGATCCACTTTGTTGTCCTCAAATACTGTTTTTCGGGTCGGTTTTCTCGCAGGCTTTGACAGGAACAGTCTCTTCCGCTGCACCATTCACCTGCCAGCAATCGTTGAACACCGAGCAATAGCAGATTTTCATATTCACTCTCCCGGACCGCACGAGCGCTCGGGTCTCTTCGACGATCTCCAAGGACGCGTTTTCAGCATCCACCGCAAAGGCAAGAATGTCCTCACCTGGTGCCAGAACCGTTCCGTTCAGGCGGTTGCTGGAAATGCCAAAGGACTGCTCTCCTGCAATTTCTCGCAGGATTTGCCCCCATGACAGCATCACCTGGTCATCGAGGGTTACTTCGACAGTTTGAATGCGCGCCGGCCCGATCCCGCGATTGCCAACGATCACCTCAAACTTTTCCTCGCCTTCAGTGCCGTAATTGACCGTGCGCATGTAGGCATATGGCCAAACGCTGGCCATCTGTTGTTTACGGACGGCATCGGCTTCGTTGAGGGCTGCAAAAAGAGCAATGATCCCGACGAAAAAACCTGTCACGGCCAGAATAGTCTGAATGATCGAGATGCGGACGAAAATCCGCTCAGCCCGCGTTAGCTCTTTTTTGTCGTCGGTTTCTGACATCGCGGACTTCAACTCAGCGCCGGTCGGATATGGTCTGCAAAGAAAACCATGGCTTTAAACATCAAGTGACAAAGAGACGAAACGAGCGAGCCGACCTTATGCACAACGCCGTTCACGCCAAACTTTCGCGGCAGGCAAGTCAGCCCAGCCAAAAGCAAAATCCGACGAACCGTGCGCATTTAAGTGGTCGAGCCGCTCTTTGGCTTCTTCAATAGTCGGAACATGTCCGGGTGCCACGTGCCACATGGCAACCGTCAGGTCGCTCGGCATTTCAAAGAAGTCGTGCTTCCTGGCATAAAAACTCTGGTGAACAGTTTGGAAGACAAAGCGCGCGAGGGCCTCATCGTCTTCCCAAACAGACATGTTCACATTCATCAGGGGATCGCCCGGCCAATGGAGCGCCATTGCGCTGTCGCCAGTTTCATCCTTCAGCCGCCAAACGAAACCCGGCATGCGCTCGGCCAGTTCATTGATGCGCGCAAGATTATCGAAGAAATCCAACATGCGCGGATCGTCCGGGCCCCCAAGGACCCGACCGATATTGACTTGCGCGATGTGTTTCGTCGCCATCAGGTGCTTTACGCGGCTTCAGCAGCCAATTTGCCGGCTTTCTCGATCGCTTCTTCCATGTTGCCGACCATGTAGAAGGCGGCTTCTGGCAGGTGATCGTATTCGCCGGCAACAAGGCCTTTGAAGCCTTTGATCGTGTCTTCGAGGCCGACCAGTTTGCCTGGTGAGCCAGTGAAGACTTCTGCCACGAAGAATGGCTGCGACAGGAAGCGTTCGACTTTCCGCGCGCGAGCGACAACGAGTTTGTCGTCTTCGGACAGCTCGTCCATGCCGAGGATCGCGATAATATCCTGCAGGGCTTTATAGCGTTGGAGGATCCCCTGAACGTCACGGGCAACCTTATAGTGCTCATCGCCGATAACGCGTGGGTCGAGGATCCGCGACGTTGAATCAAGTGGGTCCACCGCCGGGTAGATCCCTTTTTCGGCGATCGCCCGGTTCAGAACCGTCGTCGCATCCAAGTGAGAGAACGACGTTGCGGGCGCCGGATCGGTAAGATCGTCAGCTGGCACATAGATCGCCTGAACCGACGTGATCGAGCCTTTCGTGGTCGTCGTAATGCGCTCTTGCAAGCCGCCCATATCCGTCGCCAGTGTTGGCTGATAGCCCACCGCTGACGGGATCCGGCCGAGCAACGCGGACACTTCCGACCCGGCCTGGGTGAAGCGGAAGATGTTATCGACGAAGAACAGAACGTCCTGACCCTGGTCACGGAAATGCTCCGCAACCGTCAGACCCGTCAGTGCCACACGTGCACGCGCGCCTGGTGGTTCGTTCATCTGGCCATACACAAGTGCCGCTTTGGAGCCCTCAGCCGAGCCGTTATTGTCTTGCGGATCGACGTTCACGTTGGATTCGATCATTTCCCAGTAAAGGTCATTGCCTTCCCGGGTGCGCTCCCCGACACCGGCGAACACGGAGTAACCACCGTGGGCTTTAGCAATGTTGTTGATCAGCTCCATGATGAGAACGGTCTTGCCAACGCCGGCGCCACCGAAGAGGCCAATCTTACCACCCTTCGCGTACGGACAAAGAAGGTCAACAACCTTGATACCCGTGACGAGAATTTCTGATTCCGTTGACTGCTCAACGAATGGCGGGGCTTCCTGGTGGATGCCGCGGCGGGTGTCGTGCGGGATCGGGCCCGCATCGTCCACCGGCTCACCGATCACGTTCATGATCCGGCCGAGCGTTCCATCACCCACTGGCACGCGGATTGCGTCGCCCGTATCAGCGACCTTCTGTCCACGGATGAGGCCTTCAGTGGAGTCCATGGCAATGGTCCGCACCGCGTTCTGACCCAGATGCTGGGCCACTTCCAGCACCAGCCGGTTGCCATTGTTGTCGGTTTCTAGCGCGTTCAGGATCGCCGGTAGGTGATCGTCAAACTCTACGTCGACAACAGCGCCGATGACCTGGGCAATGCGTCCTTTTGTGCTCATGGTATTCTTCCTTCGTCTTTCCGTCTTTGGCGGTTGGCTTACAAAGCTTCCGCGCCGGAGATGATCTCAATCAGTTCTTTCGTAATCTGCGCCTGGCGGGCACGGTTATATTGCAGCGAGAGCTTGTCGATCATCTCGCCCGCATTTCGTGTGGCGTTATCCATGGCCGACATTTTCGCGCCCATTTCCGAGGCAACGTTTTCAAGCAGGGCCCGGAAGATCTGCACACCCACATAGCGCGGCAGGAGGGCAGCGAGGATTTCATCCTCTTCCGGCTCGTATTCGTAGATCGCGCCTTTCAGATCCGGCGGCTCAATGCCTTCCGGGGCTTGGGCAGGGATAATCTGTTGCGGCGTCGGCACCTGGCTGATGACGGACTTGAACTTGCCGTAAAAGAGCGTCGCCACGTCGAACTCGCCGGCCTCGAACATGGTCAGCACACGTTCGGCGATGTCATGGGCCTGGGAAAAGCCGATCTGTTTTACGTCGAGGAAATCGGTCGTCCAGACAATTTGCTCGCCGTAAAGGCGCTTGAGCTGATCATTCCCCTTACGGCCAACCGTGATAATTTTCACGGTCTTGCCTTGCCCCTGAAGCTTGACGATGTGCTCGCGCGCAAGACGGACAATCGACGAGTTGAAGCCGCCGCACAGACCTTTGTCAGCCGTCGCAACAATCAGAAGATGTACTTTGTCGTCGCCGGTCCCAGCCAGCAACTTAGGGGCATTCGGATTGTCTTTGGCCGATGCGGTCAGGTTGGCCAGCACCGCTTCCATGCGCTCGGTGTACGGACGGGCGGCGCGCGCGGCCTCCTCCGCCTTACGGAGCTTGGCGGAGGCGACCATCTGCATGGCCTTAGTGATCTTCTTGGTCGACTTGACCGACCCGATCCGGTTTTTAAGTTCTTTCAAAGATGGCATTTCAGTAGACGCGCCTTACCTTTGGTAAATCATTTCTTTTTGGACATAGTAGCGCCAATTCCAGCGCCAATCGTGGCAGCTAGTGTACTGCCTATTTCCTTAGCATCGGAGTACCCGGCTAACGGCAATACAAAATACACCAATAGCCCGGCGACCAGTGCGCCGAGAATTGCCGCAAGAAGTATCCGCCCAACGACCAATGTCCGATCCTTACGCAAAGTTCTTCGAAAACTCGTCCAGCACCGCTTTCAGCTTGCCGTCGGTTTCGTCATCGAGCTTACCGGTCTCCCGGATCGCATCGAGAATGTCCTGATGGTCCGCATGCAGCTTACGCAGCAGCTCTTCTTCGAATGCGCCGACTTTCGCCGTTGGGATCTTGTCGAGATATCCGCGCACACCGGCAAAGATCACACAGACCTGCTCTTCCACGAGAAGCGGTGAATACTGGTCCTGCTTCATCAGTTCCGTCAGGCGGTCGCCGCGATTCAGGATCTGCTGGGTTGCCGCATCAAGGTCCGACCCGAACTGGGCAAACGCCGCGAGCTCACGATACTGAGCAAGTTCGCCTTTGATCTTGCCCGCAACCTGTTTCATGGCCTTGATCTGGGCCGATGAACCCACGCGAGACACCGACAGACCAACGTTCACCGCCGGGCGAATGCCCTGATAGAAGAGGTCGGTTTCCAGGAAGATCTGACCATCGGTGATCGAGATCACGTTGGTTGGAATATAAGCTGAGACGTCGTTGGCCTGGGTTTCAATGATCGGCAGCGCCGTCATGGAGCCAAGACCATTGTCTTCGTTTAGCTTGGCCGCACGCTCCAGAAGGCGCGAGTGCAAATAGAAAACGTCACCCGGGTAGGCTTCCCGTCCTGGCGGACGACGCAGCAGCAGAGACATCTGGCGATAAGCAACAGCCTGCTTGGAAAGATCATCATAGATGATCAGTGAGTGCATGCCGTTATCGCGGAAGTACTCGCCCATGGCGCACCCGGCGAATGGGGCGAGAAACTGGAGCGGGGCTGGCTCGGAGGCGGTTGCCGCCACAACGATGGAGTATTCCAGCGCGCCATTGTCTTCCAGGGTCTTGACGATCTGAGCAACGGTTGAGCGCTTCTGACCGACAGCGACGTAGACGCAGTAAAGCTTTTTGCTTTCATCGTCGCCCTGGTTGGCGGCCTTCTGGTTTAGCATGGCGTCGATGCAGATGGCGGTCTTGCCGGTCTGACGGTCGCCAATGACAAGCTCTCGCTGGCCACGGCCAACGGGGATCATGGAGTCGATCGCCTTGATGCCGGTCTGCACTGGTTCGTGCACGGATTTGCGCGGCAGGATGCCCGGTGCTTTCACGTCCACCAGGCGACGCTCGGCCGCTTCAATTGGACCTTTGCCGTCGATGGGATTGCCTAGCGGGTCAACAACACGGCCGAGAAGACCCTTGCCCACGGGGACGTCCACAATCGCCTTGGTCCGCTTGACCGTGTCGCCTTCCTTGATCTCGCGGTCTTCGCCGAAGATCACGACGCCGACATTGTCGCTTTCCAGGTTGAGTGCCATGCCTTTTGCGCCGTTGGCGAACTCGACCATCTCGCCCGCCTGGACGTTGTCGAGGCCATAGACCCGGGCAATACCGTCGCCGACGGAGAGCACCTGACCGATTTCAGAGACTTCTGCGTCCTTGCCGAAGTCCTTGATCTGTTCCTTGAGGATGGCGGATATTTCCGCAGCTTGAAGCTCCATAGGTCTTAAGCCTCTTTTAGTTTGGATTTGAGCCGGTTGAGTTTGGTTCTGAGCGATGAGTCGATCATGGTCGAGCCGACCTTGACGACGAGCCCGCCGAGCAGGCTTTCGTCCACTCGGGTCGTGAGGTTCACTGCCTTGCCGATGCGCGCTTCGATTTCGCCGCGCAGGCGCTTGATCTGGTCTTCGTTTAACGGCGCGGGCGTTGTTGCTTCCGCTTTGACTTCACCGCGGTGCTCGCTGAGGCGATCAAAGAAGTCCGAGACGACACCCTGCAGTGCAAACAATCGGCGGTTCTTGGCGATCACGCCCAGAAAGTTCCGTGTCAGCGCCGAAAGCCCGGCTTTGTCAGCAAATGCCAGAATGGCCCGTGCTTTTTCTTCTGCGTCGTACACGGGGCTTATCAGAAACCCATTGAAATCAGCGGATGTATCGATCGCGCCCTGGAGGGACTTCAGGTCAGCTTCGACGGTTTCCAATGCGTTACCGTCGCGGGCGAGGTCAAAAAGGGCTTCCGCGTAGCGACGCGTAACGCCCGAAGATGTCGTTTCGGCGGACATGAGCTTTTTCGTCAGCCCTTTCGCGATATTGAATGCGGGCACTCCCCGGTGTTGGGCACCCTCAAGGATTTGAAAAGTCAGAAGAAATTCGGCACGTTGGATCAGGCCAAACCGCACCGGCCCCTGAATTGCGCGGGGGATAGCATGGCCCACTTCGCGACGCAACAAGAGCGCCGCCTTGCCTTACCAGCTGCGGCGAAATGGCTTGTCTTTTGGTTAGAAGTCGACACCCAGTCGAAAACCAAAGTTGTC
This sequence comes from Pseudomonadota bacterium, assembly GCA_038522945.1. GTDB lineage: Bacteria > Pseudomonadota > Alphaproteobacteria > Caulobacterales > Parvularculaceae > MED-G105. The sequence goes on along the minus strand of JBCBJV010000002.1, from coordinate 5,893 downwards.
GAGGCCCTCGTTCTCACCACACAGATTCGCGTTTGAAAGGTGCTCCCACTGCAGGCTCATGCGGACTTTCGGGGCAACCTTAACGCCTGGGGCGACGAACATGCGGGCCAAAGCGCGGCAACCCAGAAATGCTTCATTCGCAGTACGCGGATCATCGACGAGAGGGTCGAAATCTGTGCGGCCATCGTGGACAGCAATGCCGACGCCAAAGTCTAAGAAAGGCCGTGTCACCGGCGAGCCAAGCCGCCACGTGAGACCAGCATGACCAAAACTCGTGGCGTCTTTGTCGAGGGCAACGGAACCGCCAATTTGTGGCCGGCCCTCAACGAAGCCCCAGTCGAGAAAGTCAGGACTATCAAAAACGATCTCACCCGCAACCGCAGCGCCTCGTTCTACATTCGGCGCGACCGGCCCGGAGCTTTGCAGAGACACCCCTGCCCGCACTTCATCAACACCCGCTTTGACGGGCGTTGCGGACAATCCCAACACTGCCACTGCAGAAACGAACCCAAAAGGGGATTCAAGATGGCGAAATATCATCTCGCGAACTTTCATAAACAATGACCCATTGTGTCCTTCAACAATGGGTGCAGGATCCTCGCCAACATAGCCGGCATCTTTCACTTTCTGACGAAGATAAGGTTAACGCTCGTTTACCTTGTGCAGCCTTAATGGGGAGCGAACCAATCAGTCGGCTGGCTCACAAGAATGAGTACGGATCAATATCGACAGTCCGCCGCACAGGGCCGGCGAGCTTCACTTTCTTCAGCCACGCGGAAATAAATCCTTGCACATTCACATCGCGCCGGGTTTTGACGAGGAAACGCATCCGCGCCTCTCCACGAAGTCGATAAATTGGCGCGGGCGCCGGGCCCCAAACCTCGATGCCGTCGCCCTTGGGAAGCGCTGCCCGGTGGCGCGCCGCCATTTCTCTAAGGGCCGTCTCATTCGCGGACCGAAGGACAATTGCTGCCAGCCGACCGAACGGGGGAAAGCCGGCCTGTTCGCGCTCACCGGCTTCCGCTTCGAGAAACGCATCCCGGTCATGGTCGGCCAAGGCCGTCAGCACCGGCACATCAGGGTGGTAGCTCTGGAGCAGAACCTCGCCCGGCTTTTCTGCGCGTCCGGCACGGCCCGCCACCTGGCTCAAAAGCTGGAAGGTGCGCTCGCCTGCGCGCAGGTCCCCGCCGGAAAGGCCCATATCTGCGTCCACGACGCCAACAAGGGTTAGATTCGGGAAATGGTGCCCTTTGGCGATCATCTGTGTCGCCACCAGGATATCAATGGCACCCGCCTCCATGGCGTCCAGCAACTCGCGCATTCTGGCGGGCGAGGCCACAAGGTCCGACGACAGAACTGCGTGACGCGCTTCCGGCCATCGCTCTCTTGCCTCCTCGGCAACGCGCTCAATCCCAGGGCCGCAGGCGCTTAGCGAGCCAACGGTCTTGCACTCGGGGCACGCGGCCGGCTTTTCCATGGAAAAACCCGTGTGGTGGCACACAAGTTTGTTTTCGAACCGATGCTCCACGAGCCAGGTGTCGGAGTCCGGGGCCTTCATGCGATGTCCGCAGCGGCGACAGATGGTAAGCGGGGCATAGCCGCGCCGGTTGAGAAAGAGGAGTGATTGCTCTCCTGCGGCGAGGCGTTGATTGACTGCCGTGACGAGAGGTGCAGACAACCAGCGCCCTGTTTCCGGCCCCTCATGACGCAGATCAATGGAATTGACTTTGGGCAATTGCGCCGCCCCAAAACGCCGCGTCAAACGGACAATTTCGTATCGCCCATGGGCAACGTTCATCACCGTTTCCAGGGACGGGGTTGCTGATGCAAGCAGGACCGGAAACTTCCCCTTCGCCCCTCTCGCAACGGCCATATCCCGCGCCTGATAAACGACGCCATCTTCCTGCTTGTAGGCGGCCTCGTGCTCCTCATCGACTACGATTAGCCTCAGGTTCGGGTAGGGAAGAAAAAGAGCAGAGCGCGCCCCGACAACAATTCGCGCATTCCCATCGAGGACGCGACGCCAAACACGCCGTCGCTGGGCACCGGTCATGTCCGAATGCCAGGCGGCAGGTTCGGCATCAAACCGTTCGGCAATGCGTTTGAGGAATGGAACCGTGAGGGCGATCTCCGGCAGCATAATGAGCGCCTGCGCGCTCGGGTCTGCCTGAAGCGCGAGCGCCACCGCTTCTAAATAGACCTCTGTCTTGCCAGCACCGGTCACCCCATCGATCAGCACAGGGGGCGGCTCGGCGAGCTTCATCCCTTGGGCGATTATTTCGACCGCATCGCGCTGGTCTTGGGATAAGTCGCGCCCCGGCCGACCCGGATCAGGCACGGGAAAGGCCGCGTCCGGATCAATCGCTTCGGTCTTTAGACCGCCTACCTTGGCAAATCCCGTTACAACACCCGGTGAGACATCAGCGCGTTGGGCAATCTCCGATGCCGTCAATACCTGACTAGTTGTCAGCACAGAGACGATGCGCTCACGGGCCGGCGTCATGCGTAGGCCGGGGCTCGGGCTGTCAGCTAGGCCAAAGGCGGTTAAAGACTTTGGTGGTGCCAGAAAATCCCCGGAGCGCATCACCATCCGCAACACTGAGCCGAGCGGTGCCATCGTGTAAGCGGCGACCCAGGTCACGAAATCCATGACATCTGTCGGCAAGGGATCGGCGTTGAATCCATGCACGATTGTCTTTAGAGACCGCGCGCTTTCCTCTCCACGTTTGCGTGGAGCCCCTTGAGTGTCGCTAAGGGTCTCATTTTTTTGGCGATCGACACCCCAAACGACCCCTATTTTTTCGTTTTTCCCAAACGGCGCCAGTACGAAGGAGCCGATCGGCACTGGCTGTGCGGCCATTTCTTCCGGGAGGAGATAATCAAACGGGTCCGAAAGGGGTAGCGGAAACAGCACCTTGATCGAAGTGCGCGCTTGCCCCTCGGCTTTGCCGGGACTTTGGGCCCCATCTCCGGCGGGATCCGGCGAGACAATAAGGTTTCCATCAATCATCGATCAGAACTTGATCACGCGTGCAGTTTCGGTTGAATACATGTCTTAATAATGGCCCGCCGTAGGCCGTCGTTCGACGCGTCTCGCACGCCATGTCATTAGCGTTGGTCAAAAGGCATGCGACCCTATGCGTAAACTCTTCCCTGCCCTGGCTTCAATAGTTGCGGGCATCCTCGTTTTCTCCAGTCAGGCCGAAGCCAAATACAGCCTTTGCAACAAGACCAGCTATACGCTTTCTGCCGCGATCGCCTATGTGGAGAGCGACCGGCTGGCGACCCGCGGCTGGTGGCGGCTATATCCCGGCCAATGCAAAGTCGTCCTCAACGACCAGACCGCGCCCGGGCGGTATTTTGCCTATGCGGAAGGTATTCAGGGCCATCGCGGCAATCTGAAGAGCTGGTCCGGAGACACAAAACTTTGTGTGGAAAATTCCGGGTTCTTCAATTTGCGCAATCAGGAAGTCTGCAAGGACGACCCCACGCGCCAGCGCAGCTTCTTCGATGTGGAAGTCACACCAGAAGCGGGCGGCAACTGGCAAACCGACTTCGTGGAGCAGTCCAATTTCGAGGTCTACAAAGCCAAGATCGCGGGCGTCCAACGGCTATTGGCGGATGTGGGGGCAAGTACTGGCCGCATCGACGGGGTCCTCGGCCGACAGACCCAAGCCGACCTCATTTCTTATCGCAAATCGCGGAGCCTTGGCGAAGACGCGACCATAGATAATGCGACGTTTGAAAAACTGGTGGAAGAAGCCAATGCGGGCGAAGCCAAGCGCGGCCTTTTCTACTGCAATCGAACTGACAAAGAGATCTGGACCGCGCTTGCCACAAACGAAGGTGAGACCCTGCGCTCATCTGGCTGGTGGCGGATTGACGCCGGTGCCTGCAGCAAAATTGTCAAAGGTGAACTCGCCAATGAAGACTACTATGTCTTTGGCGTGATTGAAGAACCGCGCGGGGAGCTGCGCCTTTCCGGTGGCGACAAACCCCTTTGCGTGAATTCCATCAAGTTCGAGGTTGCCAACACGACCCCTTGTGCAGAACTTGACCTAGAAACGGCCGTCTTTAAGAAATTTGAGATCAGCGACAAAAACCTCGCCACTTTCGAATTTGAGACCAGCATGTTCGTGGCGCCGCCTGCCCAAACCCCACCTTCCGAATGACCGCGACGCCCGAATGACCTCAAATTCACCTGCGGGAAGATCAACAAGTCTCCGAAACAGTCTTGGCTCGGCTTCTGGCGTGGCTACTGATAAAGCCGCTTTCGACCGCATTGAAAACTGGGTCTTTGACCTCGACAACACGCTTTATCCGGCGCGTTGCCATCTCTTCGCCCAGATAGATGCACGCATGTCCTCGTTCATAAGAGAACGGCTGGAAATGTCCCCCGAAGAGGCACGCAAACTCCAGAAGGCGTATTATGTCCAGTACGGCACAACGCTCTCTGGACTGATGATCGAGCACAAGATCGCCCCGGACGACTTTCTGGCTCATGTCCATGACATTGATGTTTCCCATTTGCCTGAGAACCCGCTCCTTGCGGCCGGGATCAACGCGCTGGAAGGGCGCAAGTTCATCTTCACCAATGGCTCTGTCGCCCATGCGGAAAACGTGCTCGACAAACTCGGCATCGACGCAGGTTTCTTTACGGACATTTTCGACATAAGAGCAGCAGAGTTCACACCGAAGCCTCACCGGCAAACCTATGAGAAGTTCCTGGAGGCTGGGCGGATCAAACCAGCGCGCGCAGCCATGTTCGAGGACCTGGCACACAATCTGGAAGCGCCACACGCCCTCGGGATGACAACCGTTCTTGTCTGCGACGACGTGAAGTGGTTTGCCGACGAACCTGCCAAGAAGCGCCCGGCGTCGCTAGAAGATGACCACGGCGATCATATCCATCATGTGACGGACGATCTGACCGGCTTCGTCCAACACCTTGCCGGCAATAAACCCACCAGCCACAAGCCCTCTGGCCACAAACCGCCGGCCTAGACCCCTTTAACAAGACAAAACGAAAGGCACCGATTGTGTCTCAGCTCCAAACAATCATTGACGACGCCTGGGAAAACCGCGCGGACCTCACCACATCCACGACGGGCACGATCCGAGATAGCGTCGACGAAGCGCTAAGCCTCCTCGACGGCGGCAAAGAGCGCGTTGCAGAACCGCGCGCCGGGTCCAACAATTTGACCGATTGGCGCGTCAACCAGTGGCTTAAAAAAGCAGTGCTTCTGTCGTTCCGCCTGAACGACAACACGCTGATGGGCGGCGGTCCAGCGGGCGGCTCATGGTGGGACAAAGTCCCGTCGAAGTTTGATGGTTGGTCTGCGGAAGATTTTAAGACGGCCGGCTTCCGGACTGTGCCCCCCGCAACGGTCCGCCGTGGATCTTATGTTGCCCCCGGCGCGGTACTGATGCCGTCTTATGTCAACATCGGCGCCTATGTTGGCGAAGGAACTATGGTCGATACCTGGGCAACAGTCGGCTCGTGTGCCCAGATTGGGGCGAACTGCCATATTTCCGGCGGTGCTGGCATCGGCGGTGTTCTGGAACCACTCCAGGCCGGACCTGTGATCATCGAAGACAATTGCTTCATCGGGGCTCGGTCCGAAGTCGCCGAAGGCGTCATCGTCCGTGAGGGATCGGTTCTTTCCATGGGCGTTTATCTCGGCGCGTCAACCAAAATCATTGACCGCGAGAGTGGCAACACCTTCTACGGCGAAGTGCCTCCTTACTCCGTCGTCGTTCCGGGAACTGCCGCCTCCGCCAAAGGCGGCCCTCAGCTTTATTGTGCGGTAATCGTAAAACAAGTGGATGAGAAGACCCGGTCGAAAACGTCGATCAATGACCTCTTACGGGAGTAACTATTAGATCGGAATTT
>JBCBJV010000001.1:0-569693 GCA_038522945.1 Pseudomonadota bacterium | reverse complement strand
CGCCAAGGGGGTCACGCTGGGCAGGTCAAAAAGGACACCATGGGCGGAAGGAGCAATTTAAATCAAAGGGCATTAGAGACCGGGCGCGCACTGTTGCGGGAAACTTTTTTCAAGACCCGCTGCCCGACGGGGCAGACTTGATTACGCTGGTGCGCATTCTCCACGACCACGATGACAGCGATGCACTCGCTCTCTTGCGAGCTTGTCGTGCCGTTCTGGCGCCCGGCAACAAGTTGATGATTGCCGAACCCCTTGCTGAGACCCAGGGCGCGCGGCCCATGGGGGACGGGTATTTTGGGATCTATCTGTGGGCGATGGGGTCCGGACGTCCACGCACTTTCGGCGAGTATGTGGATCTCCTTAAAACGGCTGGATTTAGAACGATTAGGCGCAAGCCAACGCGTCGACCGATCCTCTGCCAGGTTGTACTCGCTGAATAATCTTCTTCACGATTGTCCATCATAATTGACAATGCAAAGTGTCAAGTTAAAGTGACATTATGGATTCGTCCCTTCACGCCACTGGTTCGCCAGCGTTGTCATCGTCAGGCCAATCACCGATTGAGCCGTCGGGTGTCGCCATTGGGGAAAAGCCTGGCGCAGTTAAGGGGGCCGTAGAGGCTGGCATTGTGCAGGCATCAGACATGCGTGTTGACGCCGTTGTCTTTTCTAATCCGCGCGAAATATCCGTCCGGGAAGTGGAAATTGAAAACCCAGACGAAGGCGATGTCGTCGTCGATATGATCTGGTCTGGCATTAGTACGGGGACAGAGCGCCTCCTCTGGTCGGGAGAAATGCCGCCGTTTCCAGGCATGGGGTATCCGCTGGTGCCAGGTTACGAAGGGGTCGGCCGCATTGCTCAAGCTCCTTCGCGTTCAGACCTTGAAGGCAAGCTCGTTTTTGTACCGGGTACCCGCCGGTTCAAGAATATTGCCGGGTTGTTCGGGGCAACAGCGTCCCGGCTGACAGTTGAGCAAGAGCGCGCAGTCCTATTGCCCGAGCACGCCGATAAAGAAGCAACTCTGTTGGCGCTCGCGGCAACGGCGTATCACGCCATCGTGGGCGGCATGCCGCCTGATCTTGTCATTGGCCATGGGGTGCTTGGACGGCTGATTGCAAGGTTGACAATTGCCCTTGGCCATGAGGCGCCAAATGTTTGGGAAAACAATCCCGAACGAGATCATAGTAATCGGTATGCGGTTTTATCCGAAGAAATTGATGGTCGTAACGACTATCAATCGATCTATGATGTTAGCGGTGACAGTGAGATCCTCGACACTCTCGTAGGGCGTTTAGCCCCAGGGGGCGAAATAGTCCTCGCCGGTTTCTATCCTAATCGTTTGAGCTTCGGTTTCGCCCCATTCTTCATGAAAGAAGCGCGCGTGCGCGCAGCGGCTGAATGGACCCGCGCCGACATGGATGCGGTATGTGCTCTTTATACGGAAGGGCGACTGGATCTAAGCGGTCTGGTGACCCATGCATTGCCCGCCCAGAATGCTGTCACAGCCTATGAGACGGCATTTCAAGACCCGACTTGTTTGAAAATGATCCTCGACTGGAGTGGGAACGCATGACCGAACTGATTAATACGGGCAATCGCGGCCAAGGAAACAACTTCGATAGTGGAGCAGATCCCATTGAGGAAATGCGCCGATCGCTTCAGGATGAGGCGGCGCATGACCCTGATCCTGTTGTGTCGGCCGAGCCCACAAAAGAAACGCAGATCATCGCGATTTACGGTAAAGGGGGTATCGGGAAGAGTTTTACCCTCGCCAATCTCAGTTACATGATGGCTCAACAAGGCAAAAAAGTGTTGTTGATCGGCTGTGATCCGAAGAGCGATACCACCTCCCTTTTGTTTGGGGGGCGCGCATGTCCGACAATTATCGAAACGTCTACGAAGAAAAAACTTGCCGGCGAAGAGGTCACGATCGGTGACGTCTGCTTCAAGCGCGATGGCGTTTTTGCGATGGAATTAGGCGGGCCAGAGGTAGGGCGCGGTTGCGGCGGACGCGGCATCATCCACGGCTTTGAACTTCTAGAAAAGCTGGGCTTTCACGACTGGGACTTTGATTACGTCTTGCTCGACTTTCTTGGCGACGTTGTTTGTGGCGGTTTTGGCCTCCCGATTGCCCGGGACATGTGCCAGAAGGTGATTGTTGTCGGGTCGAACGATCTGCAATCGTTATACGTTGCAAATAATGTCTGCTCAGCGGTCGAGTATTTCCGCAAGCTCGGTGGCAATGTCGGCGTTGCCGGCATGGTCATCAATAAAGATGATGGTACGGGCGAGGCGGCGGCATTTGCCGACGCTGTGGGTATCCCAGTCCTTTCGGCCATCCCTGCCGATGAGGACATTCGCCGCAAGAGCGCCAATTACCAGATTGTTGGTCGTCCTGGCGAGCAATGGGCACCCATGTTCGAGAGCCTTGCGGAGAATGTGGCCGAAGCGCCGCCGATTCATCCAACGCCATTATCCGGAGACGGACTTCTAGATCTCTTTTCTGCTGAAGAAACAGGGGCCGATTTTGTGCTGACACCAGCGACCGAGCAGGACATGTGCGGTATCGATGCCGCACCCAAGAAGTCCCTTGAGGTAATTTACGAGGAAGTCTGAGGGGAGCTGTGACGGATACGGTCGAACATATCAAAGATCTGCCTCAAGCTGGCGATGGGTGTCACGGCGGCGCTGAGAAGATGCGGGCGGCTGCCAGCGCTCAAGGCAATGACGAGGTCATATCCCGGCTGGAACAAGACTATCCGAAAGGCCCGCATGATCAGCCACAGAGCATGTGTCCCGCGTTCGGGTCGCTTCGCGTTGGCCTGAGAATGAGGCGCACAGCAACAATCCTTTCGGGTTCTGCATGTTGCGTTTACGGGCTTTCATTTACTTCTCACTTTTATGGTGCCAAACGCAGCGTTGGTTATGTCCCGTTTAACTCAGAGACGCTCGTTACGGGCAAGCTCTTTGAGGATATCCGGGACGCGGTCTACGCGACGGCAGATCCAGAGAAATACGACACGATCGTCGTTACTAATCTCTGTGTACCGACGGCCTCCGGCGTGCCACTGCGCTTACTCCCAAAAGAGATCAATGGGGTGCGGATCATCGGGATCGACGTGCCGGGCTTTGGCGTACCAACCCACGCTGAGGCCAAAGATGTGCTTGCTGGTGCCATGCTGGCCTATGCTCGCAAAGAAGCCGGTGCTGGCCCTGTCCAACGGCCAGAAGCCGCAAGCGCAGCGACAAATGACCTGCCGAAAATCACCTTGCTTGGGGAGATGTTCCCCGCAGATCCCATTGGAATTGGCCAGTTGCTCGCGCCGATGGATCTAGCTGCGGGGACTGTCGTTCCAACGCGAGAATGGCGCGAGCTTTATACCGCGCTTGACTGTGCGGCGGTTGCGGCGATCCATCCATTTTACACTGCATCGGTTCGGGAGTTTCAAAAGGCTGGTCGGCCCGTGGTTGGCTCGGCGCCTGTCGGCCGCGAAGGTACCGCGCAGTGGCTCGAAGCAATCGCTGAGACGTGCAATGTGTCCGCGAGCAAACTCCAGGCGGCCAAAAATGCGGTGCTGCCACAAATGGCAAGCACATTCGCAAGCGCGCCGATTCGGGGACGGATTACCCTTTCCGGTTATGAAGGATCAGAACTTCTGGTTGCCCGCCTACTAATCGAGTCCGGCGCGGACGTGAAGTATGTGGGTAGTGCGTGCCCGGCGACAGCCTGGTCGGCGGCTGACAAAGACTGGCTGGAAAGCAAAGGTGTTGAAGTTCGCTTCCGCGCGTCGCTTGAAGACGACCTGGCAGCGCTGGCCGAGTTCGAGCCGGATTTGGCGATTGGAACGACGCCTGTCGTCCAGAAGGCAAAAGAACAGGCAACACCCGCACTCTATTTCACTAACCTGATCTCGGCGCGGCCGTTGATGGGGCTCGCAGGCGCCACATCCCTCGCGCCGGTCATCAATGGGGCCATGGCTGGTAAAGAGCGGTTCGAGACCATGAAGGCGTTCTTCGACGGTGTCGGTGAGGGTGATACCGCGGGCGTCTGGCGCGAGACCCCGCAAATCAATGAAGACTTTCGTGCCAAGCAACGACGCAAGCTCGCGATAGATGCCAAGCGCCGGGCGGATCTGGAGGCACCTGTCGGATGCTGATCCAGGACCACGATAGAGCAGGCGGCTACTGGGGCGCGGTCTACGCGTTCACAGCCATTAAAGGCCTACAGGTGGTCATTGATGGCCCTGTCGGTTGCGAGAATCTTCCCGTTACGTCCGTTCTTCATTATACAGATGGCCTGCCGCCCCATGAACTGCCGATTGTCGTGACAGGGCTCGGCGAAGAGGAGCTCGGTCAGCACGGCACAGAAGCTGCCATGAAGCGCGCCCGCGACGTACTCGATCCGGAGCTTCCGGCGGTTGTGGTCACGGGCTCCATTGCTGAGATGATTGGCGGCGGGGTCACCCCGGAAGGGTCAAACATCCAGCGTTTCCTGCCGCGCACCATCGACGAAGACCAATGGCAGAGCGCCGACCGCGCTTTGCTGTGGCTTTGGACTGAATACGGACAGACCAAGGGTCGTGATCCGCGCTCGCGCAAAAAGCCGGAAGGCGCACGGCCCTGCGTTAACATCATTGGTCCTGCCTACGGCATGTACAACATGCCATCAGATCTGGCTGAAATTGTCCGGCTCGTTGAGGGCATGGGCGCTGACGTCAACATGATCTTCCCCCTCGGCAGCCATATTGCGGACGTTAAGCGGTTGATCGATGCCGATGCAAATATCTGTCTGTACCGGGAATATGGGCGCGGGCTTTGCGAAGCCCTCGGCAAGCCCTACTTCCAGGCCCCGATCGGCATGCATTCAACGACGCGTTTCCTGACCAGTCTCGGTGAGGCGCTCGGGCTGGACCCTGCTAATTTTATCGAGCGGGAAAAACACACAACGTTGAAACCCCTTTGGGATTTGTGGCGGTCGGTCACCCAGGACTTCTTCGCCACGGCTAACTTCGGTGTTGTCGCCAACGAGACCTATACAAGGGGTATCCGGAACTTCCTGGAAAACGATCTCGGCTTTCCTTGCCTCTTTGCCTATAGCCGGACAGCGGGGAAAAAGCCTGACAATGACGCAGTGCGCGAGGCCATCAATGACCAACCGCCCTTAGTTCTCTTCGGCAGTTTCAATGAACGTATGTATGCCGAAGAAGCAGGCGGGCGATCCGCGTTCATTCAGTCTTCGTTTCCTGGTGCGGTTATCCGGCGGCACACCGGCTCGCCTTACATGGGCTATAGCGGGGCAACGTATCTCGTTCAGGAATACTGCAATGCCCTTTTCGATGCATTGTTCCATATTCTCCCCAAAGCCGTGGACCTAGATCAGGCTGCTGCGACACCTGCGCGAATGGAGCGCGTTCTGCAATGGGCAGAAGACGCAAGCGAAGCACTGGATTTGCTGGTCGCGCGCTTTCCGGTGCTGACGCGCATTTCAGCAGCCAAACGCCTGCGCGATCGCGCTGAGATAATCGCGGTGCGCAAGGGGCAAACAATCGTGCGTACAGACGATGTAAAAGCTGCTGCTTCGGGATTAGAGGAGCAGGTAGCGTGAAGATACACCAACAAGGGAGATCAGCCCTATGACTATGGCATTGGGTGATACACGCAAGTCGAATGACATCAGAGACAGACGCGAGTACCGACTTTACTTCGCGTTGGCGTATCCCGTCTTTTTTGTCGGTACGCTGATTGGAAGAATCGCGATGGTGGGCCGTCGTCGCGGGAATGGGCGCCAATCTGTGTTTAGTGAAACCGCACAGGCAGTGAGTAGCATCATGCCTTGGGTCTTCATGACACGGTGAGGGGCGCATGACCGGATTGTCGGTCGGGAAACCGGGCGGCAATGCCCCTGTCGCGGGGCTTAAATGCGGCAAGGACCATCAGTCACGATAGGAGGTACCTCAAATGACAGATGTTTCACACGGGTCAACTCTCGATTCGTCAGGTTTGACGGCGAGAGAAGCCCAGGAGTTCCACAAATTTTTTGTGATGAACACCGCTATGTTTACCGTGATTGCCTTGGTTGCTCACATTCTAATGTTGATGTGGCGGCCTTGGATTATCGTTGGATAGGAGAAAAGTATCATGTGGAGAATATGGCTTATGGTCGATCCGCGCAGAATGCTTATTGCACTCTACGCGTTCCTCGGCGTCATGGCACTCTTGATTCATTTCGTCCTGCTCAGCTCACCACGGTATAACTGGCTGAGTGGTATGACCGAAGCTGAAGCCGCTGCAGCAGCAGTTGAGGCGTCAATCGAACCGACGTCTCGCGGGGTTTAGCCGTACCAATAAGACTGGCGACGGGGGGACTTGTCGCCAGTCAAAATCATCCGTGTCGGGTCCAATTCGGGGCCAGGACCCGACACGAATTGAACCTTCGCCTCATGTTGCGTTTAGGCGAATTTGAGAGAAACGAGCGCAAGCCAGTGAAGTGGTCGTGCCGATTGATGATCCATCAATGGGCAGGGTTCCTGCTTCAGAACGGCATTTCACGGAAGGGAAGTCGCGATGGCGCTTTTAAGTTTTGAACGAAAATATCGCGTTAGGGGCGGAACGCTCGTTGGCGGTGATCTTTTCGATTTTTGGGTTGGCCCTTTTTATGTCGGTTTCTTCGGTGTCACGGCCGCATTTTGCGCTGTGCTGGGAACGGCCCTGATTTTTTACGGTGCAGCGATGGGGGACACTTGGAACCCGTGGCTGATCAGCATTGACCCGCCGGATATCAGTTATGGCCTGGGCGTTGCTCCGATGGCGGACGGCGGACTCTGGCAGATCATTACATTTTGTGCGATCGGCGCATTTGGATCTTGGATCCTCCGCGAAGTTGAAATCGCGCGGAAACTCGGCATGGGCTATCATGTGCCATTTGCATTTGGGACGGCTGTGTTTGCCTACGTGACCCTGGAGGTGATCAGGCCGGTTCTGATGGGTGCATGGGGGCACGCGTTTCCCTATGGCATTATGAGCCACCTGGATTGGGTTTCTTATACGGGCTATCAGTATGGAAACTTCCATTATAATCCGGCTCACATGATTGCGATCACGTTTTTCTTTACAACGACGTTGGCGTTGGCGCTGCATGGCGGCACGGTTCTTTCCGCGGTGAACCCGGGTGGGAAACAATTGGTCAAAACGCCGGAACACGAGAACGCTTTTTTCCGTGACTTTATTGGCTATTCCATCGGCACCATCGGTGTTCACCGTTTGGGATTGTTCCTTGCCCTGAATGCGGGGTTCTGGAGCGCCGTGTGTATCGTCATCAGTGGCCCCTTTTATGAGGGCTCATGGATCGACTGGTGGGATTGGTGGAAGAACATTCCGATCTGGCGGGATGAAGGGATTTAACCATGATTGACTATCAAAACATTCTGACCCAGGTACAGGTCCGTGGCCATTACGACCCCGGTGTCGACCTCCCCAGAGAAGACGATAGCCGCGATCACCTGAGGATTTTTTCCTGGCTTGCAGGTAAGATCGGGGATGCCCAGATCGGACCGATTTATCTCGGTTGGGCAGGGACATTGTCGCTTGTCTTTGGTTTTCTCGCGATTGAGATTATCGGCCTTAACATGTGGGCTAGCGTCGACTGGAACCCGATGAAATTTTTCGGGCTCCTACCGTGGCTCTCGCTTGATCCGCCATTGCCTGAGCACGGATTAAATCCGTTTCCACCGCTGCAGGAAGGCGGTTGGTGGATGATGGCGGGCTTCTTCCTGACCGCTGCCATCATTCTCTGGTGGGTTCGCTCTTATCGTCGGGCGATCCAGCTCGGCATGGGCACTCACGTTTGCTGGGCTTTTGCCGCTGCGATCTGGCTCTATCTGGTGTGTGGCTTCATTCGGCCTTTGATGGTCGGGAGCTGGAGTGAGGGTGTTCCCTTCGGGATTTTCCCGCACCTTGATTGGACCAATAACTTTTCATTGGTGCACGGCAATCTCTTCTACAATCCGTTCCACATGCTGACGATTGTGTTCCTTTACGGGTCGGTTCTGTTGTTTGCCATGCACGGCGCGACGATCCTTGCCGTCGGTCGCTATGGCGGCGAGCGCGAGATTGAACAGATCTATGACCGCGGGACGGCCTCAGAGCGGGCTGGTCTCTTCTGGAGGTGGACCATGGGCTTCAACGCGTCCATGGAATCCATTCACCGATGGGCCTGGTGGTTTGCAATCCTGTGTCCGATTACGGGCGGGATCGGCATTCTGCTCTCCGGCACAGTGGTTGAAAACTGGTTCCTTTGGGGATCGGAAAACAACTTCGCCAGACTTTAGGAAGTGATTGAAGATACGACTTAACTGACAGACTTCCCATCGTCGTTGCTCCTAATTGCAAAGCGACGGCACCTGACTTGGCCCGCGAGAGAGATGTTGTGTCTCTTTCGTGGGCCTTTTTCGTTTGGTGACGAATAGTTATCGAACGCCGCAGGCCCGCGTGAGTGCTGGCCTTCAGGACAATTGCTGAGAAACTTATCGAACGGCCCACTCACTGGGCTATTCTGCTCGTAGACGTCGCGCACTAAACAGCGCGATCAATTTGTGACCATGACCCTTTTTAGGATGACAGAGGCGGAGACCAATAGACCGTTTGATAGACCATACACCAGATGCCGAACGACGAGACTGTACCAAACGAGGATGTAGCGAGTGTTGCATCGCTCACAATAGAAAGGGTCGCGTGGAACGCAGACCTAATAGCTGGACGGTGATCCGAACACGGTTGGAAGGCTTTTGATGGTGAAGAGACCGACATGCACACACGAATTTGCTTCGGTGCGAATCCGTCAGGATCGGTTTGACCTTACCGAGACCATGTCCGCCTTGGAAGCAAATCCGAAGCGATTCCAGGTTCCTGTGTCGGCAAGTGCGTTTGGATTACATTGCTTACGCGACCGCTCGCGCCAGTGCACACTGGGACCAGATCTCCGACAGTGCTGAGACAAGTTGGTCGATGTCCGCCTCGGAATGGACCGGAGACGGCGTAATGCGCAAGCGCTCAGTTCCCTTTTGTACAGTTGGATAATTGATAGGCTGAACATAGATCCCATGGGTTTCCAGAAGCCAGTCGCTGATCCATTTGCACTTGACCGGGTCACCCACCATGACCGGTACAATGTGGCTCGGATTATCAAGGGTCGGAATGCCGATACTGTGGAGCTTGGCACGCACTTGCGCGACGCGTTCCTTCTGGGCATCACGTTCGGTATTGCTTTCTTTCAGATGACGGATCGATGCCAATGCGCCGGCCGCGACAGACGGGGGAAGGGCGGTCGTAAAGATAAAACCGGAGGCAAAGCTGCGGACAAAGTCACAAAGCGCGGTCGAGCCGGTGATATAGCCGCCCAAGACACCGAACGCTTTCCCGAGGGTGCCTTCGATGACCGTGATCCGGTCCATGAGGCCTTCGCGTTCAGCGATGCCGCCACCGCGGGGCCCATAAAGGCCAACGGCGTGGACTTCGTCGAGATAGGTCATCGCCCCGAACTCGTCGGCGATATCGCAGAATTCTTCGATCGGCGCGATGTCGCCGTCCATGGAGTAAACCGACTCAAAGGCGATCAGTTTTGGTGCGTCCGGATCCAAGGCCGCAAGTTTGCTCCGCAGGTCTTCCGGGTCGTTGTGCTTGAAGACGTGCTTTTCGGCGCGGCTATGGCGAATGCCCTCGATCATCGAAGCGTGGTTCAGGGCATCCGACAGGACAATGCAGTTCGGAATGCGCGCAGCCAAGGTCGACAATGCGGTCCAATTGGAGACATAGCCGGATGTGAAGAGGAGGGCGCCTTCCTTACCGTGCAGGTCAGCCAGTTCCTGCTCAAGGAGGACATGGTAGTGATTGGTGCCGGAGATATTCCGCGTACCTCCAGCGCCAGCGCCACACTTATCGATGGCTTCATGCATGGCCGATGTGACCTTCGGGTGCTGGCCCATGCCGAGATAATCGTTCGAGCACCAGACGGTGACGTCGCGCTGATCACCATCACAATGGAAGGCCGCGTTCGGGAAGGATCCCGCGCGCCGTTCAAGATCGGCAAAGACACGGTAGTTTCCCTCGTCCTTGAGCGCCGAGAGCTGCTCGTCAAAAATCTTGTCAAAGTTCATGGAGGGCCTCCTTCTCACAGCTCTTGCGGAACACCCAAGCGGGTTCCCGAAAGCGCTGACTTCTTTTTGTATCCAGTCGGTGATTGTGTGTTGGTATTCAAATCGGCGGTCGCGTCTTGCTCGGTCGCTCCTTCAGGCGGCAATGCCCAAGCCCAGAGAAATCGATCCGGGATCGGCGCCACAAGCGCGATCAACTCCAGGACCGCAAGGCCCGAAAGCGTTGCAAGCAAAGTCCACTGTGTTGAAGCGAAAGGCGCACTGGATGATGCCCCAGCCAGGGCAGCGAAGACCGCTGTCGCGCCAACCGCCATGGCCGTCGACAGGAAAAACGCTGGCGGCGACGTCGCCTTTGAAAAGTATGACCCAAGATATTCCAGGTGGGCAGGCAAAAGCGCCTCATTGATCCGCGGCGCGCCGGAAAAAATGAGCAGCTTGCTGCTGAGGCGCATGGCCCACAGCACCGCAAAGGTCGCGAACGCCACCATGTTCGGCGCTTGCCAAGACAGGACCAAAACCAACGCCCCATGGATCACAATAGCGATTTCGTGATGGATAACCGTCTTAGCAGAGACAATGAACCGTTCTCCCAAGGCAAGGCCCTTTGGACACGGATCTTTATTGGGACCGCTGATATAACCCAGCAGGAACAACACCTCGTGCCAGCCCCACAGAATAATGCCAGCGATGAACCCGCCATAGGCTGCCGCCACGCTGGTCTCATTGCGCAGGACAAAGACCGCGAGCATGGCCATCATCATGGCAAACGTCGACGTCAAGGCTGTCCAGGCGAACGTCTCCCGGTTCTGGCGGGCACGCCACAAGACGATCCCGGTGCTCAGCCACCAGACAAAGCAGGCAAATATCAATGGCATTAAGAACTGATCCATTGACGCGTGCATTCCTACCAAACTGGCTCAAGGCGCGTTTGTGCCGGAAGTTCATTTTTCCGGGCACGCATGAAAAAGAGCCGCAAGTAATTGCCCGCAATCTTGAGCGATGGCCCGATTTTCTTCAATGGCGCGGCAATCGACTTGTCTGCTTTCAAATCTTCCAGACGTTCAGCAGCCGCACGCATGGCTTGCAACGAGGCGAGGAATGCGGGGTTATCGATGTCCAGCTCAAGCGGGAACACCTGCCGTGCGATCTCATTGGTGGTTCGGAACACTTGCATGTCGTAGTCGGTGGGATTGACCCCGAGCGCAGCATGGAAGACCGGGCGACGATGGTCGCGAATGAACATCGTGGCATAGACCGCAATCAGGAAGAACCGAATCCAGAGTTTGTTCGCCCCTTGGAGAAGCTTCGGATCGGCGCGCATCAGGAGCGCAAATGCCTCGCCATGGCGAAACTCGTCATTACACCATTGTTCAAACCACTTAAAGATTGGGTGGAAGCGGCGGTCTGGATGGCGTTCCAGTTGGCGGAAAATCGTAATGTAACGGGCATAGCCGATCTTCTCAGAGAGATAGACCGTGTAGAAAATAAATTTCGGCTTGAAGAAGTGATACTTTTTGGTTTTGGTCAAAAACCCAAGATCAACACCAATCCCGAAGTCTTTCAACACCCAGTTGATAAAGCCTGCATGACGGGCTTCATCCCGTGCCAGGTACCGAAAGAGAGCCTTTACATCTGGATTGTCGCTTCGGCGGGCAATCTCCTTGTAAAGAACGCATCCGGAAAATTCAGAGGTGAGGGAGCTAACAAGGAAGTCGATAAACTCCCGGCGAAGGTCCAACGGCAGCGTGTGCAGGAGGTTGTCGAATTCATCGGTCCGTTTGAAGTGTCCTTTGTTAGGATCACTTTCAAGTTCGGCCATCATGCGATCCCATTCGGTGCGTACCAGGCTCACATCGACCTTGTCGAGCGCCTCAAAGTCGGTGGTGTAAAAGCGGGGGCTAAGGACGGTCGTCTCAACGGCCGCTTCGGTGGAGTTAAACCGTTCCTCCGCGGCAAGGTCCATGGGGAGATCGTCAGAGAGCGTTGTGGCGGACATTTAAAACCTCCTCGGCGTGAAGCTGACTTCATAGAGTTCGGTCAGAAGAAAGAACGATTTGAGACGGACCAGGAGCTTTTGCAGTGTCGTCGCCGGGCGGACCAGCGCTTCCCGTTCCAGGGTCATGCTTTCGCCAAATTTCGTGATAACGGGTGCTCCAAGGACGGTAATCCTGTCACCGACATCCGGCTGGTAGCCGTCCAGTTCAACGTGTGCTTCGAGATGATCAAAAGAATGGTTGATCCGGACCGTACACGGAACGCGGTGCGCTTTTGGCGAGGTCAGTTGACTGGAATTCATTTAAGCACCTGTTCGCACGGCTGTTTCAATTGGGTCGGCTTCTGGCAAAAACTCCGCAAAGGCTGCCATGTTGTTCTCCCCGAAGGAGCGCAGAAGAAGGGATTTGCTTGTGACCGGATCGGTCAGGATCAATTCACCCGTGGCAGTGCGGGCAAGGATAAAGGGCTCGCGGGGACTGCCGCCGTTGGCAAGTCGACGCCGGGCAAGGGATCGGGCCGTGATACGAACAAAGCTTCCCTCACTTGTGCCGAACGAGCGAAGGACTTCGTTTGTGTCGGCCCGCTTGACGAGCACAACGCCATCGTCACCATCTTCAAAAATGATCTCGGTACTCTCTACGATTGTCGGCTCTGGCAAGGTCTGTTGGCCGATGCCAGTCACGGCGGAAAGGCCCGTGGCGATTACTGCAAACGCGCACAAACCGAAGAGCGCATAGATCATGGGCTTGGGAACGATGTCCTGTTGGCCTTGGGTGTGAGCGTGTGCAGGAATCATTTTGCTGGTTCCATTATAGGGGGCACACCAATTGTATCCGTGTGCTCATGAATTTGTCTGTCAGTGGATGGTTGGCGCGAAAGTTGAACGCCTGCGGCATTTTCCTGCTTCATTGTATCAGCAAGGAGAAACGCAACCGTCCGCGCATCAGGAATTTGGCGGAAAACCGGCTCCGCGCCGTTTTTGCGTCGCATGCGAACATGGGGCCAGAGCTTGAGGAGCCCGAGCGCTTTCTTGTCATTGATCGAAAAGGAAATGGTTCCCACGCCCGACGGAGTTTCTCGCAAATCAACGGCGCTAATCTTGGAGAAGGGCACGTTAGTGTATTTGCGAAGGGCTGCACCAAACCGAAGGACAATACGCTTGTTTGTAATGGTGTAGATGCTGGCTCGTGCCATCGCATATGCGATCAGCCCGCAAACAATAAACGCAGCGCAGAGCGTGATCATCAGCTGCAACAGGAAGTCGGCTGCAAGGCCGACACCGAACCCCGATTGCGGCATGGAAAGGGCAAGGCGAACGATAGAAAAGGCAATAATATACCCAGCGATTGCGCGAGGATGGACCACATCCAATACGAATTGCCGCGGATCCGGTTTACCTTGCCAGATGACCCGCTCCCCTTTCGGAGGCATCGCTGGCAGACCTTTAATTGGCTCGCCAGCAGATTTGTCTTCTTCGTCGTGGAAGAGCATCAGACCCAAGGCTCCACCCGATCCGGCGTTGCATAGAGTTTGCCGCCGCCATAATAGCCCATGATCTTGTCCTCTTCGAGCCGCGTGACGCTATCGGGCGATTTCGTCTTCGGAACATCCGCAAACTGATCGGATTTGATCGCGTGGACTTCAACCTGACGTTTGGAGCCGACAATCTTAGCAAAGCCCATTGGCAAGAGAACGTTCGTCGGCCCACCCGCGCCTGGCAGCTCAACTTCCAGATAGCGGATCACTGCTTCGGACTGGTCAACCCAGAGGTCGGTGACGGTTCCGGCGACCTTGTCATCTGTACCAAGAACAGCCATGCCCCTAGGGTCGGCATCTTCTTTAGCGACGGTGTAGTCGTCGTCTACGCGGAAGGGCACGATGCGGTTGCGGCCATCGTCGGTAAGGTCTGGCGCGTCAAGTCGTTCCGCGTAGGACGCAGGTCCAACCCCGTCAACCATTGGGTTGCCGGTTGGCAGATAGGCAGAACCAGGCCAAGGAAATTGGCGCTTGAGGGCGAGCTTGCGGGTTTCACGCTTGCCGTTCGGAGCAAGCACATCTTCGCGGCCGTGGGGCATACGGAATTTTTTCGGCGTCGGGATCCAAACCTGGTTAGGATTGTCGATTTTGCCTGTTGTATCCGCCTCAAGAGGGTAACCCTCGCGTCGTCCCTCGGCTTGCAAAAAGAACACAAGGCCAAAGAAGAAGATAACAAACGCCCACAAACACACATCAACCAAATCGATGCCGGGGACAAATTCGCCGCTGAATATCATGGGTATTCTCCTTTTCTTTCGGTTATCCTGGAAACGCGGGCAAACCGAATTTATCAGTGGACGGTTGGGTTGGTGAAACCTGGCGCGCTAAAGGTCCAATGGCGACCAGGCAAACAAAGAGGATCAGAATTTCGAGATGATAGACAAAAGTGTAGCCAGCGATGTCGCGATCGAAAGCCGGGCCGAGCATGCCGGTATTGGCAAGGTACGAAATGCCGTCTCGTAAGAAACCCCCAAGGGCAATGGCACCGCCAGCCGCTGTTGCTTGCACGGCGCCGAACGCGCCGATCACAATCCCGGCGTCGTGGTCCTGAGCATAGGCCATCATGGCTGTTAGTGTTGCAACAGAGAAAATCCCGCCGCTGAGCCCAATCAACAATGCGCCAACTTGAAAGAGCAGCGTGGAATGTAGCGGGTCCGCCATAATGACAAATGAAAATGCAAGAATTCCGGCGAGCGTGCCGAACCCACCGAGACGGAACGGCTGTGCGCCTTGGGAGAGCCGTTTTGCTGCGATAGCAAAACCGATCAGCGCGCCTAAGGAAAAAAGACCGGTGAGCATTGTCGTTGAACTGACTGACAGAGAGAGGATTTCGCCACCATAGGGCTCAAGCAAGATGTCCTGCATGCTAAAGCCGACGGAGCCAAGTGCAATGACTGTCAGTAGGCGTGGCATGTCTTTAGTCTTGATCAACTGTTGCCAGGCTTCGCCGAAGGATTTGCGAGCGCGATCCGGCGCCGTTAATGCCCGGTTTTGGACTTCCTGTTTCCACAGGGCGATTAGATTAAGACCAAATGTGGCGACAGCCGCACCCTGAATGATCTGGATGAGTTTCAGTTGGGAGAAATCTCGCAACAAAAAGCCAAAGATCACAGCGCTAATACCCATCCCGACAAGGAGCATCACATAGAGGAGTGCCACAACTCTTGGTCGGACGTTCTCCGGCGCAATATCTGTAGCGAGCGCGAGACCGGCGGTTTGCGCCATGTGGAGCCCGGCGCCAATCAACAAGAAGGCAAGCGCTGCACCCACATGGCCTGTCCAGATTGGCCCTACCGCATCGCCCGACAAAATGAGCAATGCAAAAGGCAGGATGGCGAGGCCTCCAAACTGCATCATGGATCCGAACCAGATGAATGGTCCGCGGCGCCAGCCAAAAGCTGAGACGTAGTTATCTGATTTGTGGCCTAGGAGAGTGCGCAACGGCGCAAAGACCATCGGTAACGCGACCATAAAGGAAATCAAAGAGGCTGAAACGCCAAGTTCCACAATCGCGACCCGATTGATCGTCCCGGTAAGGAGAACCAATGCCATACCGGCGGATACCTGAAACATCGACAAGCGCAACAGCCGGGACAACGGCAGGCGATCAGTCGCAGCGTCCGCAAACGGGAGAAGTTTGTGGATCAGAGCGCTCCAGCGCGCGAGATTTTCTTTCTCACGTTCGTTCATGTCCTGACCATTCGGATGGCATCGCAAATATAGAAACCTGAACTGACCCGTTTGATCGGGCTTGGCTGCCATGTGGTTCCCAAGTGTATCGATGTTAGTTCTCGTAAGAGTTGATTTGAATTTGTGGGCGCGATCTGTGGTGCCCGGTCGCTTTGCGGAAAGAGTTTTCCGACGCTATGCATGGCACTCAAGAGAGGGGTGCGCGGGGCAATTGTGAATTGAAGGCTTTTCTTTATCCGCGGAATAATCGTGTCGACGATCCCCAAAATGTCAGCGCCTTCATAGTGGATGAGAGAATCCATCGCGACGAAGTGGTCAAACTCTCCGAGGTGTTCGTCGCTAAAGTCGCCAACATGGAAGTTGATTGTGCCCGGCAAGGTGAAGGTTTTAATTCTTTCACTCGCTAGTTCCAGGAGCGTCGCAGATAAGTCGACTGCCGTTACGTTTGCGCCGCGGGCAGCAAGCGCAATCGACAACTGGCCCGGTCCGCACCCTGCATCTAGGACCGTTTGTCCACTGAGGTCTTCTGGCAGTCCTTCGAGCAGGTAATCGCGCATGGCATCGCGGCCGGCGCGTACGGTCGCGCGGATCCCGCTTACCGGTGCATCCGAAGTGAGTTTAGCCCAGGCTTCCGACGCCGTCTTGTCGAAATATGTTTCGAGCTGAGCCCGTTTGGCAGTGTAAGACGTGGTGTTTGCCATCAGTCAAATCCTAGAAAATCAAAGATCTCGCGATCTTTCATGGGCGTTGCTTTTAGCGGTTCAGTGCCAGCCCAGAGGTTTGCAGCCAGCGCAAGATAACTTTCTTTGACCGCTTCCAGTTCTGGCGAGCTCTCCATTTCGAATAGCGTGGATTTCTTCAGGCGAGATCGGCGGATAACATCGAGGTCGGGGAAATGGGCTAAGCGCTTAAGTCCAGTAGCATCGTTGAAGCGATCAATTTCATCCGTGCCGGCACTTCGGTTCGCAATTACGCCGGCGAGGCGAACTTCATAGTTTTTGGATTTGGCCTGGATCGCAGATACGATCCGGTTCATGGCGAAAATTGAGTCAAAATCATTGGCTGTCACAACAACAGCCCGTTCGGCATGTTGAAGGGGCGAGGCAAATCCACCGCAGACGACATCACCGAGCACATCAAAAATGACGACGTCGGTATCTTCCAGCAAATGATGTTCCTTTAGGAGTTTGACGGTCTGGCCAACCACATAACCGCCGCAGCCCGTGCCCGCAGGCGGTCCACCCGCTTCCACACACATGACGCCGTTATAGCCCTCGAAGACATAGTCTTCCGGGCGTAGTTCTTCAGAGTGAAAATCAACAGACTCCAGAATATCAATGACCGTCGGCGTCAGGGTCTTTGTCAGCGTAAACGTTGAGTCGTGTTTCGGATCACACCCGATTTGAAGGACGCGCTTTCCAAGCTTTGAAAAAGCGACGGACAAGTTGGATGAGGTCGTGGATTTCCCAATGCCGCCCTTGCCGTAGACGGCGAATACTTTGGCAGTTTTGATGGCATCTTGGGGGTCAAGGTGGACCTGTACGCTTCCTTCGCCATCAAGTTGGCGGGCGCCGGGCCGGTCAAGTTCCAGTAAGGTCATGTCATTCTATCCTTTATCCGGCCGCAGAACTTCCGGCGGGCAAAATACCTTCAACGCGGTCTTCGAGTTCATCACCTGCATCCCGAAGCGCCTTGAGCGTTTCTTCGTCCGGGGTCCAGTAATCACGGTCGGACGCTTCAAGAAGGCGATTGGCGACGCGTGCGCTTGATTTGGGATTGAGTTCGGCGAGGCGGTTGCGCATGGCTTCATCGAGAACGAAGACTTCGCTGAGTTTCTGATAAACCCAGGGCTCGACTTCACCTGTTGTCGCAGACCAGCCAAGTGTATTCGTGACGCTGCTTTCGATTTGCCGAACGCCCTCGTGACCATGCTTAAGCATGCCTTCGTACCACATCGGGTTTAGCATCCGGGTGCGGGTCTCCAGTGTCACCTGCTCCGACAGAGTACGGACTTTTCCCTGACCTTGGGTGTGGTCACTGATGTAGACAGGGGCGTCTTTGCCACGCGCCCGTTTGACCGCGCTCGCAATCCCGCCGAGCGTGTCCATGTAGTGGTCAACAGTTGTCACGCCAAGCTCAATGGATTCAAGATTTTGGTAAGCGAGGTCGACAGTCTCCAATGCTGCCTTGAGCCGAGAGGCCTGTTTGATCGGTTTACCATCGACGCCGTAGGCAAACGATTTTCGAGCTTCGTAAGTGTCGGCCAAATCATCCTGATCGGTCCAGCAGCTGGCATCAATCATTTGATTGACGTTGGCCCCGTAAGCGCCCTCTGCATTGGAAAAGACCCGGAGCGCCGCGGTCTCAATATCAATCCCGTCGCGGGCCATAGTCGCGCGAACATGTTTGGCAATATAGTTATCCGTATCGGGCTCATTTGCCTTGGCAGCGAGAAGGACCGCTTCGGCGAGCATTCTTGTCTGTAGGGGGAGTAGGTCCCGGAAGATCCCAGAGAGCGTCGCAACGACATCAATTCGAGGGTGGTCCATCTCATCAAGGGGAATCAGTTCAGCGCCGCAAAGCCGCCCATATGAGTCGCGCCTCGGCCGCGTGCCGATGAGCGACAAGGCTTGCGCGACTTGTGCTCCCTCTGATTTTAAGTTGTCCGTACCCCAAAGAACGAGCGCAACTGTTTCTGGGAGCGGATTGCCGTCTTCCCGATGTCGGCGCAACAAGAGATCCGCTTGGTGTTGTCCTTCGATGACCGCAAATCGGCTCGGAAGTTTGTAGGGATCAAAGCCGTGAATATTTCGACCGGTGGGCAGGATCTGAGGGTTCGTGACGAGGTCCCCGCCCGGTGCTGGCGGCACAAAGCGGCCATTTAGGGCAGAAACGATCGCGTCCAGTTCGGTCTCGCGCATCAATTTCGATGCCGTGTCGGCAAGTGCGGCAACTTGTTCTTTGCTTGCACGCGGATTGTGCTGGCGCTCGATCTTCAGCGCATCTTCTGACGATGTGCCAAAAGCAAGCGCCTCGATAGTGGCGATAGAAAGCGGCGAGGGGGCCGTGTCCGCCATCGCTCGCAACATATCGAGGCGCTCGTTTGCACTCAGGGTCTGCCCCACGATGTGCAAACCTGTTGGGATCAAGGTTGTTTCGATTTCGATGAGATCCCGGGATAGACACTCAACAAATTCAGGCGTGTCCTGATGGGGTGATCGGCCGATTTCACAGGCATTGGCCAAGTCGCGGATGGCATCGGCAATGCGCAGACGCTCATCTGTGGCGGCAGGGTCCGTTGTTTGCCAACGGGTAATCATGCCCTTCAGGTCTTGAATGTCTTTATACAAACCAGACTGTGACATTGAAGGCGTGAGATAACTGATGAGCGTTGCTGAGGACCGCCTTTTGGCAATTGCTCCCTCAGACGGGTTGTTTGCCGCGTACAAGTAAAAGTTCGGCGTTGTCCCGGTTAGGCGATCGGGCCAGCAGCCGCTTGCCGCGCCAGTCTGCTTGCCGGGCATAAACTCCATGGCTCCATGCGTGCCAAAGTGAAGCATGGCGTCCGCGCCAAAGTCCTCGCGCATGTACCTGTAAAAGGCTGAGAATGCATGGGTTGGTGTCGATCCGTGATCGAAGAGAAGGCGCATCGGGTCGCCTTCGTAACCAAAGCCTGGCTGTAGCCCAACCATGATATTGCCGAACTCTGCCCCCATGATCTGAATAGCGTTGCCCAGTGCGTTTTGACGCCCAGGGGCGGGGCCCCATTGCTGCTCAATGGCCGACAGCCAACGATCCCGGCGTACATGATCACCCACCGGAATATTGGCGACGACATTTGCGTCCGCACCATATTGGTCCGCGTTACCTCCAAGTATCTGGGATTTTAATGCGTCCAGATCTGCTGGCAAATCGACGGTGTAGCCTTCTTCTTTCAATCGAACGAGGACATTCCAGAGCGATTCAAAAACCGAAAGATGGGCGGCGGTCCCGACAGCGCCGGCATTAGGTGGAAAGTTAAAGAGGACAACACCGAGTTTTTTGTCTTGGTTATCCGCAGCCCGAAGGCGAATGAGCTTAGCGGTTCGTTCGGCAAGTTGCTCGATGCGGTCAATGCAGGGCTCCATTCGGCGATAGCTTTCAGCGCCACCGAAACTGCACTTCCGCTCGCACCCCTCGCAAGGAACATTATCATTACTCGGACGGCCACCGAAGACCGTTGGTTGAGTGGCCCCATCGAGTTCCGGGATGGCCACCATCATTGTCGCTTCGACCGGAGAAAGCCCGCGGGCCGATGCCGCCCATGTTTGAAGGGTCTGAAACTCCAACGGATGAGCGGAGATGTACGGCAAGCCGAGTTTAGCTAACAGCTCTTGCGCGCGATTAGAGTCATTATAAGCCGGTCCACCAATGAGCGAGAACCCCGTCAAAGAAACGATCGCATCAACGGTCGGGATGCCGTCTTCTTCAAAGAACTTTGAGATTGCCGGTTCCGCATCTAGCCCATGGGCAAATACGGGAATGGTCCTTAGCCCTCGCTCTTCAAGTGCCTTGATGACCCCGTCATAGTGGCGGGTATCGCCTGCCAACAGATAGGAGCGCATGAGAATGAGCCCAACTGTGCCAGACGGCCCTTCAATTGAGGGAAGGTGCTCTTTTTCTGACCCGAGGCGTTCGGGCAGATCAGGATGGTAGACGCCAATCTCCGGATAGACCCGAGGCGGATCAATTAGAAGCGTTCCACGCAATGAAGCACGTTCCCCGTCAGCATACTTATTAATGAGCAGCGCGATTAAGTTGGTCACATTGCTCTCGGCGCCTGCGAGCCAATACTGCATGAAGATAAAATAGGTTCGAAGGTCTTGCGCTTTCCCTGGGATGAACCGAAGGATTTTGGGCAAGCGTTTCAGCATGGCCAATTGTCCGGCCCCGGAGCTGGCTGCCTTTTTCGATCCCCTAAGGCGTTTCAGCATGGCGAGTACGCCGCTATCACTGCTCGCCATGGAAAAGTCGCCAAGCCTTGTCAGCTTGATGACCTCGCCGGCTGACAGGGCACAAACCATGGCATCACACGTTTCCCTGCGTGCCGTAAGAGTGGGCAAGATTGCGTTGATATGCTGATCCATGAACAGCATGGTCACGATCACGATTTCGGCTTGTGCGATATCGCTTTTGCACTGTTCGAGCGCGTCTGGCCGATCTTCCCAGTCTGCCGCCGCGTGGTAGCTGTACGTTAATCCCGGCACTTGCTTGCGAAGAGATCTGCAAGCGCGGGCAACGCTACCGGCAAGATGGTTATCCAGTGTCAGGACGGCAACGCGGACCGAAGGCGTCTCTTCCGTATGGGTGGTTATGATTGATGTATCACTGGCCATAGTGCGCCTTTGCATCGTAAAGGGTGTCTACGGAGATTTCGGTCAAGGATTGTAATTGTGCATACGTCTCCGTATTGCGACGAGCTTTGCCCCTGACGAAAAAGGGTATCTTCTTCAGTTCCTTTTCCGCAGCGTCGGTCCAATTCACGACATTTGTCGTTGATGCTCTTGTAGTCTCTCCGCTTTGTGCGGTTTGCGGCGTCTTGCCGTGGGCAAGATGGGAGGGTCCGCTCGCCTCATTAAACTCAAAATCGTCAGTAAACATCCCTAGTAGATGTTCCTCTAATCCCATGACGAGCGGGTGGACCCAGGTGTCAAAAATGACATTGGCCCCTTCAAATCCCATTTGGGGGGCATATCGCGCAGGGAAATCCTGAACATGGGTCGGGGCCGAAATAACAGCGCAGCCGACATTCAGACGCTTGGCAATGTGCCGTTCCATCTGTGTGCCAAGAACAAGTTCCGGCTGGGTTTCGGCGATGGCCTTTTCAACTTCGAGATAATCATCAGTGATGAGTGGCGTTACGTTGTATTGAGCTGCAGCTGTGCGCAGTTCGCGGGCGAACTCTCTATTGTAGCAGCCAAGGCCTACAAGTTCGAAGCCAAGCTCTTCAGTTGCAATCCGAGCGGCCGCGATTGCGTGGGTGGCGTCACCAAACACAAAGACCCGTTTGCCGGTCAGATAATTTGAGTCAATCGACCGCGACCACCACGAGAGGTTTCCTTCATCAACTGACCTGTCCGCGCTATCTTGAAGGCCCGCCAGTTCGACAATCTCGTCGATAAACTCTTTCGTCGCGCCGATGCCGATGGGAATGGTCTTAGTAAATGGTTGCCCAAAGGTCTTTTCAAGGTGCTTTGCAGCCAGCTGACCAGTTTCCGGGTACAGAACGATATTGAAGTCTGCGTCGCAAAGACGAGCGATATCGCTTGGCGTTGCCCCCATTGGCGCAACCACATTGACCGCTACGCCGAGTGTTGACAGAAGCCGCGTTATCTCGATGACATCATCGCGATGCCGAAAGCCAAGTGCCGTGGGCCCGAGGAGGTTACAGCTCGGCTGAGCCTTTGAATTATCGCCATTGGCCTGTGCAGTCCCTAGCCCCAGGCTGGAGGCCGTCAGGTGTCGAACGATTTGATAGAACGTCTCGGCGGCGCCCCAGTTTTCTTTTCGTTGGTAAGACGGAAGCTCAAGTGGGATTACTGGGATGTCGATATTGGCACTCTTGCTCAAGCCACCAGGATCATCCTGTAACAGCTCCGCCGTACACGAGGCGCCGACAATGATGGCCTCGGGTTCTTCCCGCTCAACTGTTTTCTTAAGTGTCGATTGGAAAATATCGGCTGTGTCAGACCCAAGGTCTCTGGCTTCGAATGTCGTGTAGGTGACAGGCGGGCGCCGGTCACGCCGTTCGATCATCGTGAAAAGAAGATCGGCATACGTATCGCCTTGCGGCGCGTGGAGGACATAATGCAACTTCTCCATTCCCGTTGCAACGCGCATGGCGCCTACATGGGGCGGCCCTTCATATGTCCACATGGAAAGCTTCATGAAAGCGCCAGCCGCTTCTGCCGCCGCAAAGGCTTAAGAAAGAGATTGGCGAGATCGAGTGCTTGGTCGAAGCCGTGAATTGGTGAGAAAACCAATTCTATCGACCATTTGGTTGTTAAACCTTCCGCTTCAAGAGGATTGCCAAGGCCCATTCCGCAGACCGTCAAATCAGGCTTGGCGCTGCGGCATCGTCGCAATTGAGCATCCACATCTTGACCCTCAGAGATGAGAATGTTGGTACCAAGTAGGTCAAGTTCGGGCTTCATGATTTCGGTGTGAAGGTACGGTGTGCCGATTTCAATGATCTCAGCGCCGAGTTCCCGAGACAGGAACCTGGCAAGGGGAACCTCCAGTTGGGAGTCCGGGAAAAAGAAAACGCGCGTTCCTTCAAACTCTGACCGTGCATTTGCTAGCGCTTTACTGGCTCGGGTTTCGGCAGAAGCTAGAACGTCGTTCACCCGCTTGTGGGGAATATCAAATTCGTCAGCTATAGCTTTGAACCATGCGCGGGTTCCTTCCAGTCCGAACGGAAATGGGGCGGGGATAAACTTGCCCCCTTTGTCGGTCAGTGTACGTGCGGTTTCTCTTAAGAATGGTTGAGCGAGAACGAATGATGTGTTTGGCCCAAACTCGGCCTTTTCTGCAGTTGCGTTTGAGGGGATGAAAGAAACGTGCTCGATGCCTAGGTCGCCAAAATGGCGGGCGAACTGGTCTTCAACGATGTCAGCGAGAGCTCCCACGACGAGGAGAGATTTCTTTGTCGCTCGGGTTTGCTGGATCGAACCGATGTTCGAGACAATGGCATTGAGGCAAGCATCTTCCCCGTCCGTAAACGTCGTTTCAATGCCGCTGCCGGAATAGCTCAGTACCCGTGGTTGCCCCGCGAGGTCACTATTCAGTCGGTCAGCAATTTTGGAAAGGTCTAGCTTTATGACCTCCGATGGGCATGAGCCTACAAGGAAAACCGTTTTGAGAGCGGGTCGCCTTGCGACGATACTATCAATGATTTCACGAAGCTCGTCGAATGGATCGGTCAGGCCCGCCAGGTCTTTGTCATCGATTATGGCAGTGCCGAAGCGAGGTTCGGCGAATATCATGACGCCCGCCGCTGACTGCATCAAGTGCGCACATGTCCGCGATCCGACAATCAGAAAAAATGCATCTTGAAGTTTGCGATGAAGCCAGATGATACTCGTCAGCCCACAGAAGACCTCCCTTTGTCCTCGCTCTCGCAAAACAGGCCTTTCTTGAACGGACCGTTCGCCAGGATCAGGGCATGAGGGGGAGGCGATATCGAGCGGGGGTGTCATAGGGCGGCCTCGCTCTGAAGTCGCGTGGGACCAACGCTTGACGTAGGTGACTTTGCATTTTGCGATTGAGCCCCTTGCAGCCGGGCGAGGCGCAGTTTCCAAAGAAACTGGCCCGCATTAATTAAATATGTTCCGTATGCGGCAAAGGCAATTGTCAACTGAAGCTGAGGGGTACCGAGCGAAAATATCAGACACGCGAGATAAGCGGTGTGTAAAGCAATCACGATCATGGAAAATGCATCTTCCCAAAAGAAAGAGTCTGCGAAGAGGTATTTTCCGAATACGTGTTTTTCCCAGATGGCACCGGTGACCATGATTGAGTAGAGGGCAATTGTCTTGGCAACGATCGACCACGTGGCAATCTCGTAGCCCGTGCCGGTCAACAGGTAACGCACAATCAATCCAAGGCTCACCAAGAATATGAGGAATTGGACCGGGGCAAGGATGCCCTGAATGATGGTCCACACAGATGTGTCGCGCCGCTTCCGTTGAGCGGAGGTGTAGATTTGCCTCTGGCGCATTTCAGGATGATTGAAAGACCGCATACCCACAAAGTTCGATTGAATGAAACTGTGTTGATCAGACGGTATCTGAATGCGCCCGGGAGTGTCAACTAAAGTTGACGTCAAAAAATGTTGACAAACTGGATCACGGTTGGGAAGGTTCGTTGTCTGAAAATGACTCGTTTATGGTGGTGCGGAGTGCTACCATGGGCGTTGGAATAACGGCGACCGGTGCAAGGCCTAGCTCACGACGAGACGACAAGCTTGAATTGGGTTGAGGTGAGGCGTGTTGGGTTTTTTGATCGTTGAATAAGCTAGAATGCGGTCAGCCAAGTATTTGACGTGACTATCATGTTTCTAAGGATTACTCGATTTGAAAGTGTCGGGGCGTTTTTTGGATAGCATTTAAATCGCTCCTGAGGCCAAGTGCGATTTGCGTTCGAAGGCGACGAAAGTCCAATAAATAGAAAGCGTTACCAGCTTGGAGGGGACGCTGGAATAGCAAAGGAAACACCCAGTGGTCCGTAAGAATGGTTCAGAAGATGGAATTCCTCCGCCAAGCGCTTTGGCAGACTTTGCGTCAGCGCCAGTTATCTTACTAGGGTCGAGTCCCGCTGAGACCAATTTATCCAGAGATACAGACGGTAAACATGCCGTATGCGAAGCTTTCGCAAACGAGGTTTTACCCCGTCTCCTTCTGCTTAAGGCCAAAGACAGCCTTGCCCCTGAAGCACCAGCTTCGGAAATTGATCCCTCTGCTTATGCGTCATTCTACGACGCGCTCCGTGGCGGTGATCGCGTGGCTATGAAAGAACAGATCGAGGATTTGAGCGAGAACGGTGTTTCACCCGAGGCCATACGCGACGGGGTTTTGACTAAGGCAGCCCGTCACTTAGGGGTTGAGTGGGAGGAAGATACTGCCGAATTTGTCGATGTAACGATCGGCATGTGCGAGCTCCACAGACTTGCACACGAACAGCTCGCGTTTTCTCCTGAAACCCCATCGATTTTAGAACATGACATTGTCGGTCCGCGTGTGGTTGACCGGTCCAGGACTGTCTATCTGACGACACTTGCGCAGGATCAGCATACCTTCGGGCTAACACTTGTTGCAGAAGCCTTTCGGCAATATGGATGGCGCACGGTCATCCGAACCGGTCTTAGCCGGCAACAAGTAATGGAAGATCTAGAATCCGGGCATTTCGATGTGCTTGCGCTCTCTGCGTCCAATGACATTGCCGTGGATGGTTTTGCTGATGAAGTGAAGATGTATCGGCAGGCGTCTTGCAATCCTGATCTCCGCATTATTATCGGAGGTCGGGCTTTTGATGTCGGGCTTGGCCTTGCCAGCACCATCGAGGCGGACTTTTACGCAAAGTCCCCGTCTGACGCTGTCGCCTTTGCATGTAAGTATGTTGCAGTGCGGCGATTGACCTGCTAGTCCAGAAAATCGAGTAAAATCAAGGGTAAACAATGGATGCAATGGTCTCTAAACGGGAAGTTGGAGTTCCCTTTAAGAGCCCTCGGCGGTTTCTTGCCGATCTGGATGTGGACACAATGGCGAAGGTCATTGAGTGCGCTGCAGATATTGCCCTTATCATCGAGAATGGCATCATCGTGGATATCGCGCTGGGTACCGACGACCTCGCCCGCGAGCCGATCTTCGAAAAATGGGTGAAAAAGTCTTGGGCTGAAACGGTCACGATCGAGAGCCGGCCGAAGCTTGAAAAGCTGCTTGATGCGTCTGCTGCGGAAAAAGGGACATGGCGACAGGTTAATCACCCGTCGGCGGCGGGTGCCGATATTCCGATAAAGTACATCACTGTTGGTACCGGGGTGCCGGGTAGGATGCTTGCCCTTGGCAGGGACCTGCGGACAATAGCGACGTTACAGCAGCGGCTTGTCGAAGCGCATCAAGAACTTGAGCGAGACTACTCAAAGCTTCGCGAAGCGCAGGCGCGATATCGCCTTGTCTTTGACCAGGTTCAGGAGCCAATCTTCGTTGTTGACGCAGCAGACCTGTCGATCGTTGAAATGAATGCCCCGGCGAAAGGGCTTTTGGCAAAACAAACATCGTCTAGCTCCTCCAATGGCCTCCAAAAGCTTTTTGCAAAAGAGCAGTGGAATGCCATCACTCAGCATTTTGCCAAAGCGATCGTAGCGACGACGCCAATTTCTTTAAAAGGGTTGTTGGCGGACAAATCCACTAAGGCCAATGTCACCGTCTCAGCCTTTCGTGATAACTCCAGCACCTTGATGATTGTCCGCCTGGGACTGTTGGGTGAGGAAGACTCAAGCACCGATAAGCACTTGCAGACAGCCTTTCTTTCTGTGTTGGACGAAATGCCCGACGCGATTGTCCTTGTGTCCAGTGACTTACGGCTTATGGGGGTCAACAAATCGTTTCTCGACATGGTCCAGCTCCTGAACGAAGCTCAGGTAGAAAAATACCAATTGGGTGATTTTCTTGGGCGGTCCGAAACGGACATCAATCTCCTGATTTCAAATGTGACAACCCATCGGCATGCGCGGAACTTTTCAACAGTTCTGAGGGATCGGTTTGGCGTTGAGGAGGCCGTTGAGGTTTCTGCCGTCGCCGTTCCTTTTCAAGAAAGTGAGCTGATCGGCCTTTCTATCCGCAGCGTTGCGCGCCGGCTGCGGGCAGGGCCGCGCCTCAACGAAGAGCTGCCAACCTCCGCGGACCAGCTTACGGATTTGGTCGGGCGACTGCCGCTTAAGGAGATCGTCCGGGAATCAGCGGATCTCATTGAACGGCTTTGCATTGAAGCAGCTCTAGAAATTACTGGCGACAATCGTGCGTCGGCTGCTGAAATGTTAGGACTTAGCCGACAAGGCCTTTATTCAAAGCTCAAACGGTTTGGGTTTGACGATTAGCGCCATAAAAATTAGAGCTGAGTGTCAATTTTGATTGACGCTTTCTGCTGTCCACTTCATCATAACAGGCGTGATATCTGCGCCGTCGGCATACTCTCCTAACAGACCAGCCCGCCGGGTCCCTGACCTGAGCTCGTCGCTAGAGCTTTTGAAACCTATCACATGGTTTGCCCCGATGTGGGCGTTTGCGTGCGGCGCGGTTTCCTCCGGCGTTTCCTGGCGAGGAAACTGGGAGTTGATCCTCGCAGGGATTATTTTGGCCGGGCCTATGGTTTGTGCCGCGAGCCAAGCTGTCAATGATTGGTTCGATCGGCATGTTGACGCCATCAATGAACCCAATCGTCCGATCCCGTCGGGCCGAGTGCCAGGGTTGTGGGGTCTCATCATTGCCGTCTTTTGGACCGTAATGTCGCTTGCGCTAGGAGCTGCTCTCGGGCTCTGGGCGTTCGTTGCAACGGGCGTGGCCGTCCTATTGGCGTGGGCTTACAGTGCGCCACCTGTGAGATTGAAGCTCAATGGGTGGTATGGAAATGCTGCTGTAGCGGTTTCCTATGAGGGAATTGCTTGGTTCACGGGTGCTGCTGTCCTCCTTCAGGACCTTCCGGGTACGCCCATAATCGTTTTGGCAGCGCTGTACTCAGTCGGCGCTCACGGCATCATGACCCTCAACGATTTCAAAGCCTTGGAAGGCGATAGCCGTTTGGGCGTGCGAACTCTGCCAATTCAGTTGGGAACCGACCGGGCCGCTCAGCTCGCTTGTGTTGTGATGGCGGTGCCTCAGTTCGTTGTTGTCGGCTATCTCGCTTACTTGGGAGCACCTTATCATGCGGCGTTCATTGTTGTGTTGATCGCTGCACAACTCTGGCTCATGCGCACACTGCTTGAAGCACCCATCACCAAAGCGCCTTGGTATAACTCCACGGGTACAACGCTCTACGTCATCGGAATGCTGATAAGCGCATTTGCGGTCAGGTCGATTGGACTGGGAGGAGCTCCTTGAGCGGTCGTCAGGCAATATCGGAAGAAGCCTTTATGCGGCCTCAGCCCCCCGGGTCTCGCAACTACTTTTCTTGGTTTTCCGTTGCACGGCTTGGGCTTGTGCAGATGGCACTTGGCGCGATTGTTGTATTGACGACCTCGACAATCAACCGAGTCATGGTTGTTGAGCTTGCCTTGGCTGCTGTTGTTCCCGGTGCTCTCGTGGGATGGCATTATGCGATCCAGATGTCTCGTCCGCGTTGGGGATATGGCGCCGATATGTCCGGTGACCGGTCGAAATGGATACTGGGCGGAATTGCAGTCCTTGCTATTGGTGCAGTAGTCGCTGCCCTGTCGACACTCGTTATGGCAACGTCCGTTATCGGTGGCGTTGCAGTCTCCATATTCGCATTCACACTCATTGGCGTCGGAGTGGGGGCTTCCGGGACCAATCTCCTGGCATTATTGGCTGCGGGCGTTGCGCCGAGTCGGAAATCTGCCGCTGCTGCGATCGTCTGGATAATGATGATATTCGGGTTTGTTTTGACTGCCGGTGTCGTCGGCGCGGTTCTCGATCCATTTTCGTTGACTAAGCTACTCGTGGTTTCAAGTGGCGTCGCATTATTTGCGTTCGCGCTTGCGTTCGCCGGTATCATTGGACTTGAGGGCAAATTGTCTAATTCGGCTCCAAATTCGCAAAGCGATTTGGAACGTTCTTCGGCGGACTTAGAAGGTTCTGCACCAGCGGCGAGGCAGCCCTTCCGAGAAGCATTGGAAGAAGTGTGGCGCGAGCCGAGAGCGCGCGCATTTACGATCTTTGTATTTGTTTCTATGCTTGCCTATAGCGCGCAAGATCTAATCCTTGAGCCATTTGCTGGCCTCGTTCACGGTTTCACGCCTGGTGAGTCGACGTCGCTATCCGGCATCCAGAATGGCGGCGTTTTGATCGGCATGGTCATGACCGCAATCATTGGTACCGCAATTGGAAAATCGCGCGCTGCCTTTATGCAAACCTGGACAATCGTCGGCTGTGTGTTGTCCGCGCTCAGCCTTATACTGCTTGGTCTATCTGCACTCGGAACCTCCCTTTTGCCATTCCAGGTGAATGTCTTTTGTCTTGGCGTTTCAAACGGCATGTTCGCTGTGGCGGCAATCGGTTCCATGATGGCGTTCGCCAGCGAGGGACGTCAGGGCCGGGAGGGCACCAGACTTGGGCTTTGGGGAGCGTCCCAAGCGATCGCCTTTGGATTAGGTGGATTCCTAGGCGCAGTGCTCGTTGATGTCGTTCGTCTTGTCGTGGGCGAAGTCAATCTCGCGTTCTCCTTTGTATTTACGGCGGAAGGTATCGTTTTTCTCGTGGCTGCATTGATCGCTG
The DNA here is from genome assembly GCA_038522945.1 of Pseudomonadota bacterium. Taxonomy (GTDB): domain Bacteria; phylum Pseudomonadota; class Alphaproteobacteria; order Caulobacterales; family Parvularculaceae; genus MED-G105. The sequence goes on along the minus strand of JBCBJV010000001.1, from coordinate 539,836 downwards.
CACGGATGGGTTTGCCCCAGCAGGCCACCGCAAACATTCCTGCAATGCCTGTTACTGAGAGCCTTGACCTCGATATCATGTCGGAAGGTCAAGCCGTTATGGAGCCGTGTACAGCTAAGGGTGTGGCCGCGGAGTAACGATCGGCAGAGCAAGTTCTATAGATTTTAGAAAAGGCGGTATAGGAATGACTTCAAGTAGACAGCGAGAAACTCCCGCTTTTGATGTTGTGGTCGTTGGCGGCGGTCCGGCAGGCGCAACCGCTGCGACCGATCTTGCCCGAAACGGTTGGTCCGTCCTGCTGTTGGACAAGCGCGGGAGGATCAAACCTTGCGGCGGTGCAATCCCCCCTAGATTGATCCGTGATTTTGCTATCCCCGAGTCACAAATTGTCGCTGAGGCACAAAGCGCACGAATGATCGCCCCTTCAAACCAGAGCGTGGATATGCCGATCGAAGGTGGCTCGGTAGGGATGGTCGATCGTGAACATTTTGATGAATGGCTGCGAGAGCGCGCTGTCGCGGCTGGCGCGACGCGTATTGATGGCACTTATCTATCTTATACTTCAAATAAAGCTGGCGGTGCGCTGATTGAGTACCGCCGGAAAGGCGCCCAAAAGACGGATCCGACGGAAATCGTCAGGGCAAAATATGTCATTGGGGCAGATGGCGCGAACTCCCGTGTCGCAGCTCATGCGTTGCCCCACGTGCGAAAACCCAAGCATGTTTTTGCCTACCACGAGATCATTAAATCGCCGGCCAATGATACGGGCGCTTTTGATCCGGCTCGGTGCGATATCTATTATCAAGGCAATTTGTCACCTGATTTCTATGCGTGGATTTTCCCTCACGGCGAAACCACGTCGGTCGGTGTTGGCAGTGCAAATAAGGGCTTTTCCTTACGTGGTGCAATCAAAGAGCTCCGTGGTGTGACGGATCTAACTGATCAGGAAACGGTGCGTTGCGAAGGCGCGCCAATCCCTCTGAAGCCTATGAAGAAATGGGACAATGGACGAGATGTATTGCTCGCCGGTGATGCTGCTGGCTGCGTCGCTCCTGCGTCTGGCGAGGGGATCTATTATGCAATGATTGGTGGGCGGATTGCCGCAGGCGCTGTGCATGAAGCCTTGGAAACATCCGACGCAAGCGCCTTGGCTCAGGCAAGACGGAAGTATCTTTCTGAGCATGGCAAGGTCTTTTTCATTCTCGGCATCATGCAGCATTTTTGGTATCGCAACGATAAACGCCGCGAGCGGTTTGTGAGCATTTGCAAGGACGAGGATGTCCAGCGCTTGACTTGGGACGCGTATATGAACAAGCGTCTTGTGAAAGCAAATCACAGCGCCCATGCGAAAATCTTCTTCAAGGACCTCGCTCATTTACTCGGCCTCGCGCCGGCCTCAAGGTAGGGCCGCTGGAGGGCGCTTGTGACTTTCAGCGCCCCTCTCATCTGGTCTAGCGCGACGGCGATTATTGTTGCAATCCTCGGTGGTCTCTTGACCGACGTGGGGCCGTGGTATCGCTCCCTCCGGAAATCGAGATTAAACCCGCCGGACTGGCTATTCGGACCAGCTTGGACAGTGATTTATATCCTGACCGTCATGGCATTTCTTGCGGCATGGGAAGGGGCAATCTCTGTGGCTGGCCAGCGATTGTTGATTTCAGTTTTTTTGGTGAATGCGACCTTGAATATCGCCTGGAGCGCCTTGTTTTTTCGGATCAAACGGCCTGGCTTGGCGCTTTTCGAAGTCGGACTGCTTTGGGCGTCAGTGCTGGCTTTGATCTTGGCTTGTATGCCGATGTCGCAAATAGCTGTCGTTTATCTAGTGCCCTATCTTCTTTGGGTGACATTTGCCGGGTATCTCAATCTTCGGGTTGTTAGAGATAACCACCTATGACCTCGATCATTCTGCCATTGGAGTTTATTGATTTCATCCTCATACTGATTGCAGTTGAAGCGGTTGCTTTCTCTGTTTGGGCAAGAAAAACGGGTCGAGAGAGCGTGCTCCCCGCAGTCTTCTCATTCCTCCTAGCCGGAGCCGCGCTAACCATAGCTGTGCGTTTTGCCATGATCGGCGGTAGCCACCCAGTCTTGGCGGCCTCACTCGCGGTATCCGGTGTGGCCCACGCATTCTGTCTCTTTAGCATCATCAAACTAAGCGCTGACCCTAAACGCTAGAAAGCCAGAGTATCAACGCGAAGGTGCAGCGTCCGCTTGAATTTGGGTCGCAGCAAGACGTCCCGACATCACCGCCATGGGCACGCCCGGTCCCGGATGAACGGATCCCCCCGCAAGATAGAGCCCTTTGATTTTGGTTCGCGCCCCCTCTCTCGCAAAGCTTGCCATCATCCCATGGCTTGCCCGCCCGTAGAGGGCACCACCAGTCGCGGGGAACAACTGATGGAAGCCGGATGGATCGGTGATTGTGGAGTGGGCAGGGTCTATGTTCAAAGACAGCCCACATTGGTCGAACATGGCGTGGATCCGGTTGACCAAGACTTCTGTATAGCTTGGCCCATAGTCTTTTGTGTCGCCATTTGCAGGTGCATTAATGAGTGCCAGAAAACGTTCACTTTCACCTGCTTGCAGTTCGCCTCCTTGCCGGTCTTGTGCGCATAAATAGACTGTCGGGCGCTCGGTAATCTTCTGATCACTGAATAAGGCGTCGAACTCTGCGTGATAATCATCGGCAAAAAAGACATTGTGGAAGCTGAGCGGTAGGCCTTGCGGCGTGCCAGTAAAGCATGCTGTGAACGCCGATAATGATCGGTGTTTTTGCGCAACTGGCTTGGTAGCGGAGTTTGCCTGGCCTTCGAGCAATCCATCCGCGAGGGCTGCTACGTCTCCGTTAAAGACGACAAGTTCTGTATCAATGCGATCTGTTTGATCAGCAATACTCACGTCCAGGTGGCTGACAGAGCCACCATTTAGGCCAATCTTCTCGATCCTTGTATCAAACTGAAACTTGACGCCGAGATTCTGTGCTAGCTTTCGCATGGCACTTGCAACGGCAGCCATGCCCCCGTCAACATACCAGACACCGTCTTGTTCAACGTGGGCGACGAGCATCAGTGTGGCAGTTGTTTTCCATGGAGACGACCCAACATAAGTGGCATACCGACCGAATAGTTGTCGCAAGCGCGGATCGTTGAAGTGGCTGCCAAGTTCATGCCAAAATGTAGTTAGGGGTTTGGTGCCGAGGAGAGCCCCAATCCTGAAAAAGCCAACTCGCTTCATTACATCGAAGAGCGTTGGTCGCTGATCGGCGATAAACGTGTCCCTTAAGGTCGAGAAAATCCGTGCACTTTGGTCACAAAAAGACCGGTATCCTGCGGCTTCCCTTGGGCCTGCAAAAACCCCAATCGCTTCTTCCGTTGCCTTGCGATCTGCAAACAAGTCGAGAACGCCCCCCGATGTCCAGGCATGGCGTGCCAGAACGTCCGCCTTCTGAAAGCTAAGGAAGTCTTCCAGCCTTGATCCGGCGTCATTGAAAAGCCCGTCGAAAATCCAGCGCATAGTAAAGACGGTGGGACCTGCGTCGATCAGCGTTCCATTGACAGGAACGCGCCGTGCCTTGCCTCCCTCGCGTGGCTCTTTTTCAAGGACAGTCACCTCAAGACCGAGACGCGCCAAATCAATCGCGGCAGATAATCCGCCCATGCCGGCACCGATGACGATTGCTTTACGCGGCGCTGTTGTCATGCAGTTGAACGCGAGGGGCGTCGAAAGGCGGAGCGGTCAATAACCGTACGCTGATGGTATATGATCAAGGTCAATCCGATGATCAGTGGGATCGCCCAAAGGATTGGCGCAAGGGCCAGTTGCGGCATAAGCCTTACAGCGCCGAAAGCAAAGAATGCGGTGTAAACGGAGATCCCTGTACCCACTAGCGCTTTTATGTGCTCCAACAGCCAATCAATTGGTTTCGGTGATCGGTTCAAAATGAACCACATGTTAGTGGCGACTGTGGCGAAGCCAACCATTGAAATACCGATCATCATGGGCTGTTGGATAAGCATCCCCTGTACGGCGCAGTTAAGGGAAGCGACTGTTAGGAGGCCTTGCATAGCTAGATTAATTGGCCCACGCATTTTTTCGTGCTCGGTCTTGTGGCGAACCGTAACCCAGCCGTACCAGGCAAGGTTGATCGTAAGGATCCCCAGATAGAGCATCATCCAACCGAAGATACCTCTGATCAACACTGGATCCGAAAACGCATCTATCTCCATCAATTGGGGATGCGTCTTAATTGGATGGCTTATGGTCAGCGTCGCCATTGCGACAGCGAATGAGGCGGTGAGGAGCATCATGACTGTGAAGGCACGGCCTGACACTTTGTGAAGCTGGCTTCCTTTCTTGGTCACGACAGGGAGCCAGAAAGCAATCAAGCCGGGTGCGCCGGTTGTAATATGCAGGGCGATCAGGATATCAAATAGGTGGTGTGCAGAGTTCATTTCATACCCCGCAATATGGGTGTCGTTCCAGGAATATGACCAGCTACTCGAGTATCGCCCGTTTCACGCCGCCAAGGCCTCAGCCATTGCCGCCCATCGCGTCCCTTGCGCGAACGATCGTTCAGGGTGAGGGCGACCTTTTGAGTCTCTTGCCGGCAAACGCCTACACGTCTGACGCCACGTTTCTCGGATATTCGCGTCGATCGATCTTGCTCGTGAATGAGCCAAGCCTTGTCCGACAGGTTATGCTTGATGTGGATGAAATCTTCCCAAAGAGCGATCTTATGGTCAACGCTCTTGAGTCGCTCATCGGTAATTCCATTTTTGTCTCCAGCGGCGAGACATGGCGAAGACAGCGAGCCATGATCGATCCCGCGTTTTCCATGATGCGTCTCGGCATTGCTTTCACTTCGATGAAGGCAGCGGTGGACGATCATGTGGCGCGCATAAAAAGGCTTTGTGAAAGTGGTGAAGCGTTCTCGCTTGATCTGTTTATGAGCCATCTGGCGGCGGACATTATTTGCCGAACGGTTTTTTCGATCCCGTTGGATGACGACGTTGCCCGTGATGTGTTTGATGATTTCGTAATCTTCGAACGGGACGTTGCTCAAGTGAAAGTCTGGAGGCTGATTGTTGATCCCGCCTGGAAGAAGCCGGTACAAAGCAGCGCCGTTTTGGGTGCGGCCCAACGTATTCGTGATCATCTCGGCAAGCTCATTGATACACACCTTGAGGCGCCCGACGGTACTTACAATGATATTGCCAGTGCGGTCATCGCCGCCCGCGACACCGAGACGGGAGAGCCGTTTACTCGGGAAGAGCTGATCGATCAGCTTGGCGTTTTCTTTTTGGCTGGGCACGAGACCACGGCGAGCGCGCTTTCCTGGTTGTTCTATTTTCTGGCAAGTGAACCAAGCCTCGCAAAAGGCCTGCGTTATGAAGTTGAGGGCGTTGTTGGCGATGACGCAATCACGTTTCAAAACATCAAATCGCTCGTTCTGGCGAAAAGCGTTTTTTTTGAAGCCCTTCGTCTGTATCCGCCGATCACCTTCATGCCGCGGGTCGCGATGAAGCCAACAAAGATAGGTGAGGTGTCTATACGGCGCGGGGCACTCGTCATGATTGCGCCGTGGACCACCCATCGGCATATGGCGTATTGGTCTAATCCGGACGAATTTCAAGCTGACCGCTTCTTGCCTCCCAATGACAAAATCGGACAACACCTTGCGTTTTTTCCCTTTGGCAGTGGGCCCCATACCTGTATTGGCGCTGGGTTTGCCCAAATTGAGAGTGTGCTGATTATTGCTGAACTGATCCGCCAGTTTGAATTCGAAATCGTCAGCGGTCAGGACGTTCACCCTGTAGCTAGACTGACGACGAGGCCGGTCCGCGAAATTAAGTGCCGTGTGAAAGTTCATGGTTAACCGATGTGCGAGTTTGTTGGGGTAGACTATGTTGGCCATTGACCCAGGTAATGTCTTTGGTAACGGCCTTGCCGATTGACAAACCGTTGAATAGGGCGTCGCCTAGGACGCGCCACGACATGGGGGTCATCAAGAGAAAGGGCAGGGGATCGCGGCTCGACCAAAGGACGTCTCGGCTATGTCTTAGAAGGCCCAAACGTCGCCAAAACTCCCTTGGCTGGAAGATTTTTCCGTATGCCTCCATTAGTGTTGTGTGCCCTTCTTGGAACCTTGCTTGGGGCCTAAATCCAATTTTTGCCAGGGGTGGGGTTTCCAGAATGGCTGCAGCGAGATCTTCCGGATCAAAAAAATGAACAGCACTCGTCAAGCGTGGGTTACATTCGATGAACCACGGCCGATCATCCTGGTCTACTATGACATCGAATGAGATGAATCCCGTAAAGTCCAATCGGTGGATGAAATTATTAATCAGGGTAGAGAGCGTTTCCATCCCGACGATCCGTTCGAAACTCGTGGCGACTGTGCCTGAAAAAAGGGTGCCCTTGTAAATTGACGTCCCGAGAGTCGCGCCGTCTCGCGCGACGGCCATCGCGCTCACCAGCGTCCCCTCAATTTTCTGTTGGACAAGGAGATCAGACTTGCGATTTCTTTCAGGAATTGGGTCTCCTCGCCGATGGTAGGAGAGCCCATCGCCCGAACACCCCAGAACAGGCTTGATAACGAAATCGCTGGCCTCAGCGAGGGAAACGGCATCTGGATCTGACGCAACAACACTATGAGGTACCGGTAAGCCATGGGTGCGCGCCAGTTCGCAAAAATGACCTTTATGATGAAGGTTAAGGAGCGTTTCAAAACGGTCTGAGAAAACTGCTGCCCCGGGGGGAAGCCGGCCCTTAAGCTGAGAGACAAACAAGATTTCCTCTGAAACCGGGACGATCAAATCAACTCGTTCAGTCTCGACTATATCGACAAGGCGGTCGAGATAAGCTTCGGCAGATCGTGAAGGCGCGGGAGTTCGGAATGATTTGTGCACTGCGTTTGACGGAACGCAGAGATGCTGACCATGGGGGTCCGCCACAAGCACGCGGCATCCTGCTGCTGCAAGGCTACGCGCCACTTCCAGGCCCTTCGGCAGGCGCCCGAGGGTCAAGAGAACTGTCTGGGCCATCGCTTAAATCCTAGCGATTTCAGTGTCGATTGACAAATCCAAACGTCAACTTCAGTTGACAAAGGCGGGTCACTTTCGCGGACGACGGCACACCCGGTATCGATTTAGTTTCTCACAAGGGTGCGATTAACAGCATTCTTCCAACCTTGGAGGAGCTCTTCGCGGGCGGATGCACCGAGGGATGGCGAAAATGCTGTGTCTTCTTCCCATAGGTCGGCGATTTCGCCCGTGTCGCGGTAGAGACCGGCTTTCAAGCCGGCGAGATAAGCGGCACCAAGTGCTGTCGTTTCTCGGATTTTTGGCCGTACGATTCGTAAATCGAGAATGTCGGCCATGGACTGTAGAAGCCAAGCGTTCGCGACCATGCCCCCATCGACGCGCAGCTGATTGATGGAAATGCCGTCAGCCTTAATGGCTGAAAGCAGGTCATTGGTTTGATAGGCGACGGCCTCAAGGGCCGCTCTGGCGAAGGCGGCCCGGCCAGCTCCTCTCGTGAGGCCGAACATGGCTCCGCGCGCCTCCGGCTGCCAATAGGGCGCGCCGAGTCCGGCAAAAGCGGGGACCAGATAGACGCCCTGATTGGTCTCAATCGATTTGGCCAAGGCCTCAGTTTCAGCAGCATTCTGGATAATGCCCAATTCATCACGCAACCACTGGATGGCTGCACCAGCTATGAAGATCGATCCTTCCACGGCATAGCTGACCTTTTTATCGAGGCGATATCCGATCGTCGAAAGAAGGCCGTGTTGTGAGGCGATCATCTTGTCACCTGAGTTCACGAGGACGAAACAACCCGTGCCGTAGGTGCTCTTTATATCGCCTTGATGAAAGCCTGCTTGGCCAATGGTTGCGGCCTGCTGATCTCCTGCGACGCCAAGGATTGGGAGAGGTTCGCCAAAGATACCGTTTGCGGTGACACCATAATCGTCAGCACAGTCAAGCACTTTCGCAAGGCCGCTTGCGGGGACTGAAAACAGCTCCAGCAGGTCGTTGTCCCAGGTGCCGTTTACAATGTTGAGCAGGCTCGTCCGACTGGCATTGGTCGCGTCTGTGGCGTGAACCTTTCCGCCGGTTAGGCGCCAGATCAGAAACGTATCGATTGTCCCGTAGGCGAGGTGACCGGCTTCCGCTGACGCCCGCGCGCCTTCAACATTGTCCAAGATCCAGGCGATCTTTGAAGCAGAGAAATAAGGGTCGAGGACTAATCCGGTGCGAGCCCGGATCATATCTTCGTGCCCGGCTTCTTTGAGGGCACGGCACTGGTCAGTGGTTCTGCGATCTTGCCAGACGATTGCGTTATGGATGGGCTTTCCGGTTTCACGATCCCAGACCAAGGTCGTCTCGCGTTGGTTTGTGATCCCGATCGCGACTACTTTTTTCCCGGCAGCTGCTGCTTGTGTAAGAGCGTCGCGGCTGACCGAAAGAACTGTTGACCAGATATCTTCAGGATCGTGCTCAACCCACCCATCTTTCGGATAAATCTGTGGAAATTCCTGTTGTGCGTTAGCAATGATGCGCCCTTGCCGGTCGAATACAATAGCACGGGAGCTTGTGGTGCCCTGATCAATGGCAAGGATGTGCGGCGCGTCTGTCATGGTGGGGATCCTCCGGCAGTCCTATCTAGCGTGGACCGCGTATTGTTTTGGTGCTCGCTTGAGCTCGCTTTCGAAGCAAAGTCAGACAAAGGTAAGTGGCACGTTGCCGTGCCGAGGGAGTAGGCAAGGCAGATGGCCGCGCAGGGTAACACAACTCTTGACGAGATCGAGGCGGATATCTGGTCAGTCCTCGCCCGCGCGACCCATGATCGCCACTCTGGCTTTCGGTGGGTCAGTCTGGCGTCGGTTTCAGAAAATGGTGGCCCGCAAGTGCGAACCCTTGTTTTGCGACGGGTTTGCAAGGCAACCCAGCAATTTACAATGTTCACGGACAGCCGCTCACAAAAGGTCGCGGAGCTGACCGCCAATAGCGCAGCCAGCCTTTTGTTTTTCGATCGAAAGTCGATGGTGCAAATTCGAGCGTCTGGTGATGCGACTGTCGATCGAGCTAGTGATCGTTGGCGGGAGGAAAGATCAAGCCTCTCAGAGGCGTCCCTATCAGATTATCGAAGCGTCCAAAGCCCTGGGACACCCATTGCGGTGCCCAATCAAGCTGCCACTGAGGACAAATCAATCGATCTGACCGATCTCGGACTGCATTTTGCCATGATTGTGTTCCAAGTGCGGACAATCGACTGGCTCAGCTTATCTCGAACAGGCCATCGGCGTGCGGTATTTCGCTACATCGATGACGCTAGGACAGCTGGCTGGCTTACGCCATGATAGGTTGAGGCATAACGCCATCTGACTAAATCTGTGGGCAGAGCAATAAATGGACGGGACTTTTCAGGACAACGGACAGGCAATGCGTGAGGCCGACCTCGCCCACAAGTCGGATTCGGCGCTAGAACCGTTACTAGTGGTCCAGGACCTCCACAAAGCCTATGCAAGCGCGAGTGGGTCCGTCCCCGTCCTTCAAGGGGTCTCATTAAATGCGCGAGCCGGAGATTTGATTGCTCTTACTGGCGAGTCTGGAAGTGGCAAAAGCACACTCTTGCACCTCATCGGCGCCCTTGATGGGTTTGATCAGGGTGAAATCAAGTTCCTGGGACGACCGTATAGCGCGCTGCGTCACGACGAACGGTCGGCTTTGCGTCGTCAACATATCGGCATCGTTTTCCAGCAGTTTAATTTGATTTCCAGCCTGACGGTCCGAGACAACCTAGATTTCCAAGCGCGGCTGACGGCGAAACCGGATCCGGACTGGATCAGCCGTCTGGGCACAACACTCGGTTTGACAGACCTTCTTGATCGTTATCCGGAGCAGCTTTCCGGCGGGCAACAACAGCGGGTTGCTATAGGGCGCGCTTTCGCGGGACAGCCGTCTCTGATTTTGGCGGATGAACCGACCGGGAATCTGGACGTCGAAACGAGTGATTCGGTGATACAGCTAGCGGTCGACCTCGTGGAAGAGACCGGGGCGTGCTTTTTAATGGTTACACATAGTGAAAGGATCGCTTCGCGTATGAAGCAACGTTACCATCTCGATCGGGGACAAATTCAGTCTGTATGATGAGTAACGCAAGTGCTTCGGCGTATAGTCGAACCCGGCCAATGGCGCGCACAGATTTGTCTTGGGTGTTACGGACGCTGCTCAGTCACTGGCCGCGTCACCCTTTGCAGGCAATCACGTTGGTCGTGGGCCTTGCGGCTGCTACAGCTTTGTTTTCTGGTGTTCAGGCCCTCAATTTTGAGGCCCGCGAAAGCTATGACCTCGCTGCGCAGCAACTTGGTGCAGATCAGTTGTCGGTATTTGAAAGCCGCACGGGCGAGCCATTCGATGAGAGTGTCTTTGCAGAGTTGCGCCGTGCAGGTTGGCGCGTCTCACCGGTGGTCACCGGGAGCGTTGTGGTTGAGGGACGCCGTGTCACCGTGATGGGCGTGGACCTGGTGTCGCTGCCGGCAACCGCAGCGGTGAGGGGGTTAAATGGGGTCGGGGCCGACCAACAAGAAAGTACGGGCCTGACGCCGCTTGTTTTCATGCGCCCACCCTATGTGTCGTTGGCAGCAAGACAAACGTTGAAAGAGCTAAACCTTACTGCAAACGATCAACCATTGACGCGAGATGAGCAGACATTGCCGCGCGTGGTCGAAGTCGACGGTATGGCCCCACTCACACTGATCATGGATATCGCCGCTGCACAAACCGTTCTCGACAAAATCGGCAAGATCGATCGCCTACTGATTGCAACAGAACAGCGGTCTGGTCTGCTACCGGTCTCAGACATTACTGATACGAAACTGATCGAGCGGCTTCCACCAACAACTAGCGACACCCAGCAACTCACGGGGAGTTTTCATTTAAACTTGACCGCGTTTGGGTTCCTTTCTTTTTTTGTTGGACTGCTGATTGTCCACGGGGCCATTGGCCTATCATTCGAGCAACGAAGGCCTATGTTGCGGACGTTAATAGCGTGTGGTGCGTCGAAAAATGAACTGACGCTGGGGCTGATTATTGAGCTTGCGATTTTCGCGATAGTTGCAGGGCTTATCGGGTTAGTGCTCGGATACATAGTCGCAGCCCTGTTATTGCCCGATGTTGCGCTGACCTTGATTAGTCTCTATGGCGCGCAAGTGCCCGGTAGCCTGACCTTCAGGGCATCCTGGTGGGGCTTGGGTCTAGCGATCAGCCTTTTGGGAACGTTGGCCACCGCCGCCAAGTTCCTTTGGGCAATCTATCAAATGCCGGTCATTGCCCCGGCCCAACCTCAAGCCTGGCTTTCCCGCAATGCCCGGTCCCATCGGGTCAGCGTGATCACGGCCGTTATCTTTCTGTCCGTGGGCGTACTTTTTCTGACGTTCGTAGGAGGCTTATTTTCCGGCTTTCTAATTATGGGCGCAGTAATGGCGAGTGCTGCGCTGGTCTTTCCTGTTCTCTTCTCCGTTGGTTTGAGGCTGGCTGAAGGGGTCGCGGGCACGTCGGTTACCAAATGGTTTTGGGCCGATGGGCGCCAGCAATTGCCGGCGATGTCTCTCGCCCTTCAAGCGCTGCTGCTTGCACTGGCGGTGAATATCGGGGTGGGGGCCATGGTTGGTAGTTTCCGGGATACGTTTACCGGTTGGCTGGATCAGCGATTGGCGGCAGAACTCTATGTCAACGCTCCCGTGGAGAAAGCGAGGGAAATCGAAGCCTTTCTAACCGAGGGCGACACAGTGGAGACAATCCTTCCTGTCATGCTGGAAAGCACGCGGTATGAGAGCGCACCCTTGCGCATTATGGGAATTACGCCGCACCCGACCTATAGCGATAACTGGCCTTTGATTGCGGCGATCTCCGATCCTTGGGCACGGCTAGAGGACAACGAAGGTGTGTTGATCAATGAGCAATTAGCGCGGCGTTTTGGATATCGGCCGGGCGAGAACATCGTTCTGGATCTTCCAAACGGGCCATGGAAAGCCGCCATTGCCGGTATCTATTCAGACTATGGCAATCTGGTGAACGAGATTATGGTTCCCATTGACCGCGTTGCGAACAATTGGCCAGAGACACAACAGACCTTGTTTTTGCTGCGCATGGATCCGGCGAAGACCAGCGGTTTGTCCGCAGAACTTCAGGACCGGTTTGGCCTGCAACAATCAAATATGATAGACCAATCAGGCCTAAAGGAATTTTCTTTACAGATCTTTGAGCGGACCTTTTCGGTGACCGCTGCTCTGACGGTTCTTACCCTTATTGTTGCCGGCGTTGCCATGCTGACGAGCTTGTTGTCGCTGTCGATTTCCCGCTTGCCACAAGTTGCTCCCCTTTGGGCAATGGGACTAACTCGCGGCCAGCTGGCTGCGTTAGACCTTGTGAAGAGTCTTCTGTTTGCGGGCGTTACCGCCCTTCTTGCTATTCCCTTGGGTCTCGTAATCGCCTTCATTCTAACTGATATCATCAATGTGGAAGCGTTTGGATGGCAATTGCCCATGACCAAGTACCCCGCACAATGGCTTGTGACGATCGCCATGGCGGTAGCGACCACGTGTCTTGCTGCCTTGCCGAGCTTTCTTGCCATGCGGCGGTCAGAACCGACGGACTTGCTGAGAGCATTTGCAAATGATCGCTGATTTTAGAGCCGTACAAAGATTGATTTGGATTTTGGTTTTATCGATCGCATGGCTTCAGACTGCGTTCGCGCAGGGGTTTGCCGGACTTGGCCGCGACGAGGAAGGCTTCTTGCCGGTTCTGCCCGGAAAGGAATTCAGTTTCCCTACGGACCATGGGCCTCATGACGGACATCGCATCGAGTGGTGGTACCTTACCGCCAATCTCCAAGACGTGGAGACAAACGAAGCAATTGGCGTCCAGTGGACGTTGTTCCGGTCTGGTCTTGGGCCCCCGTCGGACAATTTGAGTGAGGAAACAACGGCGGGGCAGGTGAGTATTTGGTCTGCGGACTATTTGTTTATGGCGCATGCGGCAGTAACTACATCAAAAGGCCACTACTCGGCGGAAAAGTTTGCCCGTGACGGTGTCGGCCAGGCCGGTGTCAGTGCCGCTCCGTTCAGTGCATATATTGACGATTGGGTGTTTGAGGCGAGGGAAGGCGCAGACCTACTTTCGGATACACGGCTGCGCGCCTATGGTCAGGATTTTGGATATGACCTTACCCTAGCCGCGAATGGGCCGCTTGTCTTACAGGGTGAAGAAGGCTTCAGCATTAAATCGCCCGAAGGCCAAGCCTCTTACTACTACTCGCAACCCTTCTTCTCGGTTCGGGGTGAGGTCGAGATTGATGGTGTCGTCCGTCAGGTAAAAGGCCGTGCCTGGATGGACCGCGAGTGGAGCAGCAAGCTTCTGGCGGAGACGCAGTCCGGGTGGGATTGGTTTTCACTCCATTTTGAAGATGGACAAAAAGCCATGCTCTTTCGCCTGCGAGATAGGGTGAATGGCGATTTTTTTGCAGGGACCTGGATCGCTGCTGATGGCAAATCGACATCGCTAAAGGCATCACAAATCAGCATTGACCCGCTGCGCACCAAATCCGTTGAAGGTCGCAAAGTTCCTTTGGACTGGCGCGTTGCGATTGATGGTCGAGGCGTCGATTTGAGAACTAAACCCCTCAATGACAACAGCTGGATGGCGACTTCATTTCCCTATTGGGAAGGCCCAATTCGTTTTGAAGGAAGTCATGCTGGGGTTGGATATCTCGAAATGACCGGCTACTGATGGTGTCAATATGGGGCGGTCAAAGAGGTAGTGGAGGGCTCCTTGTCTACATTGACTGAATTGAGTGCCAATAAGTGCTTTGGCGGCATGCAGAAAGTATTTTCCCATTCGTCGCGCTCGACGGGGACCGAGATGACCTTGGGGCTTTATTTGCCGCCCCAGGTCCGGGAAGGACCTGTGCCTCTCATTGTTTTTCTGGCCGGGCTTACCTGCACTCATGAGAACGCAATGGTGAAAGCAGGCGCCCAAAGACTTTGCGCTGATATAGGCCTGGCATTTATGACGCCCGACACGAGTCCAAGAGGGCTCGAATTAGACGGTGAGCATGACCGGTATGATTTCGGCTCAGGGGCTGGCTTCTATCTTGATGCGACCGAAGCACCGTGGGCTGAAAACTATAGAATGTACTCTTACGTAGCACACGAACTACCGGAATTGGTTCTCACTGAATTCGCGGAGATCGATGCCGGTCGTCTGGGCCTCACAGGCCACTCCATGGGTGGTCATGGAGCGTTGACTATTGGCCTTAAAAATCCTGACCGCTTCAAATCCGTGAGTGCCCTCGCACCGATCGCCTCTCCCATCAACTGTCCTTGGGGTCAGAATGCGCTGCCACGATACATCGGCGACAATAAAGGCGTTTGGCGGCAATACGATGCATGCGCCCTTATCGAGGACGGCCACCGGGTACCTGAGATAATGGTCGATCAGGGCCTGAACGACGAGTTTATGAATAGTCAGCTAAAGCCGGACCTGCTCGAACGCGCCTGTTCAGACCACGGCCAGTCTTTGCAGATGCGCTATCAGGAAGGGTACGATCACAGCTATTTCTTTATCTCTAGCTTCCTCGGTGATCACTTGCATTGGGCAGCTGACCATCTGCAAGCAACCTAAAAGGCTGATCCAAGTTCCGGTTACACAGGAAAAACTTATGGACGATTGCTCGGGCCAATCCTGACGTGCTGCGATCACTGATCCACCGCCCAAGTCCGGACGTAAGTTACTTCAGATCAGCAGCAAATGTTCTCCCCCCAATATTCTGCTGATCTTTGCCCTAGCCCTGTCGGTGTGCTCCTCCCAAATTGCGCCGACGGGGCATCGGCGCCTAAAAGTCTCGTTTCCAGTTTGCTGAAACTGTCTGATCTCCATCCTGTTCGAGCAACGTTTCCAGGCTAATGGAGTCAGTGACTTCATACTCGACTCGGACTGACCCCTGATCGCCTCGGGCATTCTGCGACGCAGAAACGAAAAGGCCATCCGCAAGATACTTGCCGACGGTGAGCGCGCTCGCCCCTGTGTCACTGTCTAGGTCAAGGTTGAGCATGTCGAGCCCGACGGCAGAGCGGGCCGTGCCCGTCAGCCCGGAGCCGCCGCCGAATGGCCCAACTCCGCCTAGCTGTGCCAGAGCTTGAGCCACTTGCAGGGATTCAAACGCCGACAGTTGGTTCGCCGCTTTACCAAAGAGGACAACCGCCATGATGTCTTCGTTGGGAAGGGAAGGCGTCGAGGCAAGATTGACCGTCGGCGCCGAGCCCCTTCCGCCCACGACAATGGCTGCAGTGAGGTCGTTGTCAGCTTCATATTCGGCACGCAGATCAAGCCGCGGATCGTTTCTTCCAAGTCGATCAAAGGCGATTTCACCGGTTGAGATATCAAAACGCCGTCCCGCAAAATCGATTGTGCCGCGTCGCACATTCACGCCGCCCACCAGCAATGGTGCAGTGCTGTTTCCTGTCAGCCGGACATCCGCGGACCACTCACTTTCAAGGCCGCGTCCTCGGATGAAGATCTCCTGTGGAGCTTTGAGGGCAATGTCTAAATCAATCAAGGGACCGGTTACTTCGCCTTTTGCGGTGAGGTCTGTCGGGCCCGTTGGGATTTCGTCCTTCTCAATCGTATCGGTGCGCACTACTGTTATAGGTGTCAGCCCTGTCGCGGGGGGCACGGCGACACCGGCATTAAGTTCTTCGACCTCAAACGTACCGCTTGCGGCCATTCGGTCGAGATCACCGGAGAGGGCCAATGAGCCTGACGCAATCAGCGACTCAATCGGACCTGCGATAAATGATGCACCATTCAGATCAAGGGTGACGTTGACTGAATTCTCATTACCAAGTACAATGCGCCCCTCGGTCTTCATCGTTTTTTCTGTCTGGCCTGCACCGGACGCGTCTGCGGTAAAAGATAGGGTGCCAGCATTATTCTTGAACGACACATCAGACTGTGCAGCGATGTTGGCGATAGTGAGCCCTGTTGCAACATCCGTATACCCGCCATTTTCAAGAGATACCGAACCGTCAACCGCTGGTGCACTCGTTTCACCGGAAAGGGAAACACTCATAGTCGTGATCCCCTCCAGCGTCTGAAGAGCAGGCGGCAAGAAGGCGGCTAGGGGTTCCAAGGGGCCTTGGTATCGCGCGGAGCCGGAAAGTGCTCCTTGTGCGTTGATACTTAAACCGTTGTCTCGCTGCAAAAGGAGCGGGAAGGTCAGATCTGAGACGAATGTCTCACCACTGCCTTCTTCTGGATGGCGCAGGCTTAGTGAACTCCCATTCCATTCGATCTCACCCTTTAGGATTTCTTTTGGTTCTGCACTTGCCAGTGAGAAAAGTGAAAAATCACCGGATGCCATTTTGGGCTGATCGGTATCAAGCGAAAACGCTGCGGATGTGGCGGCGAGCGTCTCGGGGATGTTCAGATTGTCCAGCCTACCCGATGCTTCCCATCTTTGCGGCGAAAGCCTTGCATCCAAAAGAAGCCGGCCCTGTTGGTTCAGTTCTAGTCCAAGGCCCTCAATCGAGAGACCATCGGTTATAACTAAGTTGAATGGCTTTTGTGCCTCGACGTCGAAACCTTGGGCTCTGACGCTGAGCGATGACACTTGCGCCGATACGCCGTCTTCGAGGTTTAGATTCGACTCCGTCTTGAAACTATCGACGAGCAGTGCGCCTTCATTGGCAATTCGCTGAGCGCTTGCTTCCAACGCAAAAGCGGAAAGTGGGCCGCTGCCTGAAACAGACAGCTCATTCAATTCATAGTTCAGTACACGAAACGAGTTGGCCAGGAGCGATAGCGAACTGCTCGCTTCGCTGTCTGCAATCTGTCCGCTCGCGATCAATGAGCCCTCAAGGGGTAATGCTGGAAGCAGCATTGCCCCCGGTTCGCCTTGAACTTCGAGGGAAAACGCGCCGGTCTGCGTTGCTGGATCGAATGCACCTGACCCGTCTAAGGAAGCTCCGTCTGCGGAAATACTAAGCTTTGATACTTGAAATTGTCCGTTCGCTTCACGGGCGACATCACCATTAAGGGATGTCGCAGTACCATCGATGCTTCCGTCGACCTGCGCCTCGAATTCTTCCGCACTTCCCCTAAGTTCAAGGGTAATGGTCGAGGGATTGATGACCTCCTCATTAAAGCGGATTGCCGAAATCGTCGCGTTCAGTCTTGCAAGGATATCCTCGGTTGTACCGTCGACATCGAAAGTGCCGGTCAGAGACGACAAAAATGTGACGTCGGGAACCTGGCGCTTTAGGAAATCGGGCGAAAGCGAGTACTTGCCATTTGCGTCGATCGCGTTGGATGGCGAGGTCAATCGAGCGTTGATTGATGCTTGAAGATCGGATCCACTTGTCAATGAGAAACCTTCGAGTGCGATTTTTTCGCTTCCGGTCACGTCGACGATGCCGGCAGCAGAAAGCCCAGCCGGAAGATAAGTTTGGATTTCTTCAATAGGCTTCAATTCAAACTCGCTGATGCCGCGGAACTGCGTGGCAAGGTCTGATTTGGCATCCTTTAAGGTCAAGCTGAATGCGTTCGAACTAACGCTTGCCGCAATGGCGTATGTTTCTTTTCCATCAGGAGAAAGCTGGCCAGCGATATCAACGCCATCGGTGACAAGCCCGGCAAGGTCAGGCGGGAAGCCTTCCCCCGGGCTGAAATTGCCGCTGAGGTTGGCTGTAGAAAGCACACCATTGCGGTTTGTCCAAGAAGCGGTTCCCGAAAGAGATCCAATGCGGGCAGTTGCCTCATCTATAGCAATAGAAATGCCATCGGCGAGCGCATTGATGCTTACATTCAGAAAGATATCTGTACCCAGATAGTCTCGGACATTGTCAAAGGCCGATCCGGGCGTCCCTTGAAGAGATAGCCGAAAATCTTGTTGATTGGGATCGCCGGATAAATCACCTGTGTATTGGCCAAGTGTTCCCAGCTGTGCGGCCAGCATAATCTCTAACTCATTGACTGGGCCTTCATGGTTCGCAGTCACTAAGACGGCGTCGCCGGCTCCAAGTAACCGGCTAAGATAGCCCGCTTGAGGCGAGGCAAGGCGAAGGTCAACGATCAAGTCGGTTCTAGTTGGGCGATTGATCTCGACAGCAAGGCTATCGATCGGGGTGCCCGTTTCCGGATCCGATAGCTGGGCGATAAAGTCAGCGGTGATGTCTCTGCCACCCATAACAATCCGCCCATCAGCGGAGAGTTCCGTGGGCGGTTCATCTTGGCCACCGCCGAATACTGCCGGATAAAGCTCGATACTATTGAGGTGGATGTTTTCAAGGGCAATGGAGGGAAATGCTTCCGGCAATTGTAGTGCTTGGGGCGGGGTTGCGTCTTCGTCCTGGCTTTCTGGCAGAACCGGCAAGCGCAAAAAAGTTCCACTTTCCACCTGCGCAACTGATACTCTGACATTCCCCGTGATAGCGGCAAGGGGATCCAATTCGACGAGAGCTCCTTGGATTTCAGCGAATGATCCTTGCGTATCGGAAAGGGTCATGCGTTCCACGTAGATCCTGGAGGGAAGGCCAGGGCCAAGGCCAGTTATCTCCACCGGCCCGCCCAAGATACTGGCGAGCTGTTGTTCTGCTATGGCCGCAATCCAGCTACGGCCACCGGATGTCTGAGTGATCATCGTAACGGCGATGGCTACAGCGAAGACGATGCCGACCAGGCTTAATCCAATTAGCTTCAGTATACTGTACATTAGAATGGTTGCCCCAAGGAGATGTAAAGCTGCCAGGCGGCGTCGCCCTCCCGGCGTTCGACTGGGACGGCGAAATCAACCCTCAGTGGACCAATAGGAGAGATATACCTAACGCCGCCGCCCACACCGATCTGGAAATCACCGGAAAAGTCAGGGCTCGATTGTGCTGATACCGACCCTGCATCGGCAAACGCTGCGATCTGAACCGGGCCAAAGACTCTGCTGCGGGCCTCAAGCGCTCCTTCGATCACAGAGCGCCCTCCGATGGGATCAAAGTCTTCATCGCGAGGGCCGACTGCCTGAAACTCGAACCCGCGCACAGACGAACCGCCTCCTGAAAAATACCGCCGGTTGGCCGGCAGGTCGTCCAGAGATGTGCCGAAGGTACCACCCAGGCGGATGCGACCCGCAAGCGTGAAGCGATCATCGTTGCCAAAGTTGTATCTACTGCGCGCATTGAATTCCGCCCGGGTAAACGTGTCAAACCCGGTGAACGGCGTCAGTGACAGCGTCGCGCGGGCACCTTTTGTCAGGCTCAATGGATCATCTTCGGTGTCCCATATTGCCGTAAGAGGCAAGGAGAAGAAGAATGTGTTTTCGGTTTCATCATCGACGGTGATCCGAGAGGCATCGAAGGCTAGACCGGCGCGGGTTTCCAGCCGTCCCTTAAACCACTCTTTCGCAACCCCCGCTGACGCTCCGATGTTCTGAGCGTCAAATGCATCCGTTGTCTGATTAACAAAACCGGCGTCAGCAAATATTGACCCCGGCAAAAGTGGCAGTGGTTTATTGATCGAAAACAATAGGGACTGCTCAATGAGACTTGCGGCAAGGTCGACGCGCGCTTTTTCCCCGCCGCCAAAGAGATTACGGTACTCAAAGAAGAGACGCCCGCCGGGACCCTCAACAGTTGAAAAAGACGCACCAACGCCGAATGTTCGGCGCTTGCGTTCATCTAACTCCACGAGAATTGGCAGCGATCCATCGGGATCTACTGTGCCGGTTTCCACGTCTACAGTGGAGAAAAGTCCAGTTGCCGAGAGTGTATCGCGGTAGGCGATAACATTTCCCCGGTCATATATCTCACCTTGTTCCCAAGGGATCAGGGCCTCCATGTAGTTGGGCTTTGTGCGATCGGCACCTTCGAAGGTGATCGGGCCAAACTTCGCGAGTGGCCCGCTTTCAAACTCGTAAACGGCGTCTGCAGATAGTGCATCGAAGTCTGCTTCAACTCTGCGAGAGATAAGCTGCGCTCCGGGAAATCCTTGCGCCCAGAGCGACGACAAAAACTGTTCGTGATTTGTCCTTAAACTGGTGCCGTCTGCTGCCGGCGTGACCTCTAGACCGACGGCATCAAACGACATTGGCCGTTCTGCAGAAATCGTATCGTTATAGACAATCCTGTGATTGGCGATCTCGAATTTAGCCTGTGGATCGATTTCGAAAATCGCTTCTGCTTTTTCTGCCCCTTCTTCCACGCGAAGTACGAAGGTGACGCTGTTGGCGAAGTATCCCGCGGCGGAGAGGGCATCGGAAATGGTCTGTTGATCCCGCCGTCCGGCAAGTCGGATGGCAATATTCGTCGGATACGGGCGTTTTTCCTGAGCGAGCTCGCTGACCAGTTTCAGTTTTGCCAATTCATCTTTTGGGGCACCCTGAAAGACGACACGGTAGTTTTCAGCCGCAATGGCACTGACCGGCCATGCGAGGCCCGGCAAAGCGAAGGTTGTCGCAACTAACAATGAAGCGAAGCTACCTTGCCGCCCACAACCGACTATATCAGGGAGTTCTCGCAAGACGCCGTACGTCCTTGATCTCTTAACTATCACACGGGTTTTGACGGCTTGGAGCAAAGGAAGTCTTAACCACGGTCATCTTCCATGTTGGCTGGCTAGGAGCTGGGTGCAAGGGGGCACTCACGGTCTTGCCGTTAAACGACTTACCTTAGACCTAGAAAGTTGTGATCTGTGAGGTAGGAACGGTACCGAAGGGTTCTGTACGAGTCGAGACTGGCAGTTGAAGTGTACCTGCGGTATGCGCTCGACTTCAGAAAATTTTCAGGTGGTTTTGAACAAAAACATGGCCCATCCGCTCAGCGGCTCAAACGCCGCAACGCTCGTCAAAGTCGTAAACCTTGCCGGACTTCCCTCAAAGCCACTCAAAGGGGCCGGCGTTGCTCTATCGGTAGCAGCTAGAACGCCAATCTCCGCGATTGAGAAGATCGTGATGGAGCGCCGATTACCTGCGGTTGAAGATTTGCCGCCCCCTGTATTTATCCTTGGTCATTGGCGGTCGGGCACAACCCATCTTTACAACATTATGACGAAGAGCGGCGCATGGGGGTATGTTCCACCGATTGCCACGGGCCTACCGTGGGATCTGTTCGGGATTGCCAGTTTCTTTCGCCCGCTCCTGGAAAAGGCGCTTCCCGACCATCGTTATATCGACAATATTCCGGTGCATCCGGACAGTCCCCAGGAAGACGAAATCGCGATTGCAAATATGTCGGCGGTCTCGTTTTACCATGCCATCTATTTCCCTCGGGCATTTCAGGAACTTTTGCTTCGTGGCCTGTTTTTTGACGGTGTCAACGAGGCGGAGGTCGCATTGTGGCAAGAGCGGTTCATTTATCTCTTGCGTAAACTGACAAAACTTCAGGATGGACGGCCCATGCTGATCAAGAACCCGGTCTACACTGGACGTCTTGCTATGCTTCACAAAATGTTTCCTGACGCAAAGTTTGTCCATATTCACCGCAATCCGTATGAGGTATTCGTCTCAATGCGGAACTTTTACAAGAAGCTCCTCGCTGAGTTTGCCCTACAGGATTATGGCCACGTGGATATCGATGAGGCGATCTTGAGCGTATACGATCGGATGATGCGACAGCTCGAGACAGACGCAGAATCTGTGCCCGCTGATCAGTACTTCGAAGTCACCTACCGGGAGCTCGATGACGCAGCCCTAGATGTCATTGGCCGTATCTATAACCACCTTGATTTGCCTGGGTTAGAGGAGGCGGTCCCGCGGTTTGAAACCTACCTGAACGACGTCGAAAGCTTCGAAAAAAACAAATTCAAGTATGCTGATGAGGCTGCCGCGAAAGTCGAAAGCCGCTTAGGGTATTTCTTGGAAAAATGGGGATATCAACGTCCGGGTAACTAGGGGCCATCAATGGTGCCGCAACATCCTTCCCTCCGTCGGGTAATGAATGGGCTAATGGTCTTGGTGCTTTTCGCTGGCGCGGCGTGTGCCAAGCGCCAGAAGGCCGAGCCTCAATTTCCTTTGTCACAGTGCAAGAGGGTCGACCTCTTTGATGAACGGCTCGGGCGTCTTGTAATTGGTGCAGAGGACCTCGCCGTGGATCCGGCAACGGAGACGATTTTTATCTCGGCTTATGACCGTCATAGCGCGGAACAAGCGGCGCGCACCCGGGCTGACGCAATTCCTCAGGGAGGGCTTTACGCGGTTTCGTTGCGACAACTGCTTAAGACGAAGAGTGAGTCAATCACCGTCAGCAGCATTCTTGACAATACCGCACCAGGCGACGGTGTTCGTCCCCATGGGATTGATTTTAGTCCAGCCGAGAATGAGGTTGCCTTTGTCAATCGCGGATACGTCCTTGAAGGCAAGAAGTGGCGACGGCGAGCGCAGATTGAAGTCATCAATCCCTTTGCACCACAGCTTTCCGTCAAAGATGATGAAACCCCATTTGCGTTGACGCATTGTGCCGCAAATGACGTCCTAGTCCGGGAGGAGATTAATGTTTCATCATTTGACCACGGATCGTGTGGTGCCGGGGCCATCGTTGAAAACGTTTTCTCCGTTCCGCGCAGCGGAATTATGGATAATTTGGGTGAAGTTGTCTTTGGCAAGACAGTTTTTGCCAATGGCCTTGCTATGCTTCCAGACGGTCGCATTGCCCTTGCGGCGACACGCGAGAAGGCTGTGCGTCTGGTGGAAGTAGGATCCAACGGCAAGTGGACACAATCAACCAGGATAAAGCTTCCCGGCGCGCCTGATAATCTGACGACCGATCAACAAGGCAAACTCATCGCCGCCGTTCATCCGTCGCTGATCTCTCTCGCTGTCCAGCGGCGTTGGGGCCGTGGACGCGCATCGTCCTCTATAGTGCAGATTGATCCGGCAACCGCTTCGGTACGGCAGCTTTTTCTCGACAAGAAGGCGAGCTTGTTTTCTGCAGCGACGGCGGCAGTTGTCTTTAACGGTGCGCTTGTCGCTGGATCTGTGGTCGATCAGGGATTGCTAGTCTGTGGTCCTGCTGATGGCGTCTCAGACAGGGCTGCAATGAAACCAGAGCAGCAGCAATGAAGACAGTCTTGGTCACCGGCGGTGCAGGCTTTGTTGGTAAGCACCTTGTTTCACACCTCGTCAGCGAAGGCGCCAGGGTGCGTGTCCTCGATCTGCGTTCGCCGGACACAATGGATGGGGTTGATTGGATCGTCGGCTCTGTCACAGATCACGATCCGGATTTGTGGCGAAGATGCCTTGATGGTGTCGACACGGTTTATCACCTGGCCGGGATCGCAGATCTGTGGCGCCCGGATGAAGGAGCATTTGAGGCGGTGAATGTCGGCGGCACCGAGACTGTGCTGGAAGCGGCAGTGCGCACGAACGTCCGTCGATTTGTGCAGTGTTCTAGCCTGACGACGCTCGTCTCTAGGGATGCTCCCATAGGTCACTCCCGGGCCGACGAGAAGGTGGTGCTGCCACCTTCGGACTTGCTCGGGCCTTATCCAGCTTCCAAACGCGCTGCCGACTTGCTCGTCCTGGAGGCTGCCGAGGCTGGGCTTAATGCGTCTATCGCGATGCCGACAGAGCCCATTGGTGCGGGCGACACCAGCCTTACGCCGCCAACGCGGATGATCCTTGATTTTGCGAACGGGCAAACGCCTGCCTTTATCGACTGTGTACTCAATTTCGTACCCGTGGAAGATCTTGCTCGTGGGTTTGTCGCTGTCGGTGAAAGCGGGCGAAACGGCGAGCGGTATTTGCTCGGGGGCGAGAACGTATCCATGTCAGAACTGCTGTCTACGCTTGATGGCCTGGTGTCCCGGGCCATGCCCAAGACCCGGCTTCCTTTTGCGGTGGCCTATGCCGCCGGTGTGCTCGACACACATCTGGTTGCGAGGCTCACTCAAAAACCGCCGAAGGCACCTCTAACGGGCGTTCGCCTCGCTGGACGTCAGGTTTCGTTTAGCAGTGAAAAAGCAAAGCGCGATTTAAGGTGGGAAGCTGGCCCGTTTGCCCCGGCACTTCGCAACCTGCTCGATTGGGCAAAATCACACGGGCATTTAAAAGACTAAGATTTGTCGCTTGCGCTTTCCGTGTAGGTCCGTCCTTTCCATTGTCCACCCCGACCACGCCAGTGTCTGGCGGCAGATGAGAGGGTCATGGCTGTATAGAACAGTCCGGCCACTGGCATTGAGAATGAAAGTAAGGGGCTTTTTCCGTAGAGTTTAAGTGTGGGCGAATAGGTCAGCGCCATGATGGACCACGCAATGACACCAATCACGGTAAGCTGCATGTTTCCGGTAAGCAGTCCAGTCGCTGTTGCGACAGGTGGGATCAGATAAACAATCACCATACCGATGATCGTTCCTAAAAGCTTCATAGGAGAATAGTTGAGCTCCGCAAACGCCGTTCGCGCAACCATGTTCCAAATAGAAGACAGACTACGATTGTCGCGCTTGGAAATCGCTTCTTTGTCGGCAAGGCCGAGCCAGATGCTACGTTTTTCTGATCCCCGGTTTTTGAGGCGTTCGGCGAGAGCGCAGTCATCAATGAGAGCGCCTTTAATGCTGGCAATGCCTCCCGCGTCTTCCAGGGCAGCGGCGTTGACAAGCATGCACCCGCCAGCTGCCCCTGCGATGGTGCGATCGAAGCTGTTGACGGCTGGGAACGGATAGAGCTTTTGAAAGAAATAGATGAACGCAGGGATGAGGAGCGATCCCCAAATCCCGCGGGCATCAAGGCGCGACATGAGTGAAACAAGGACCAGGTTTTCGTCAAGGGCTTTTGCAACCAGTTTGGAGAGCGTGTCGGGCGCAACGACAATATCGGCGTCGGTCAAAAAGTAGTACCCCGGCGCCACCGATGAAGCGCGAGATGAAGCGCGAGATGAACCCTGCGTGATGCCGGCTGAAACCGCATTGAGCTTGCCACTCCAACCGGCAGGCAATTCGGGCGCAGCAATCACGTCGATCTCCCGGTTGTGTGCCATGTCGCGGACAAGATCGCCTGTGCCGTCGCTGGAGGCGTCATCGACAACAATGATCCCAAACGTGCCGCGATAGTCAGCTCGATCATGGGCAGAAACGACTGTTTCGATGGTTTCAGCTTCATCCCGAGCAGGAATAATAGCCGTGACGGCGGGCCATTGCCAGGGTGTGGGAGATTGCGTCAGGCGTTCGCTTCCGTGCCAGAAATTATCACGGAACAATGCCAGATAAGCCCAAATCAAGAGCGAAAAAACGGCGGCTATCGGCAGCATCTATTCCTCTCACATGTACGTCCTTGTATCCTCAAGTCGCCCGCGTCGTCGACGTTTGCAGCGCGACTGAAAAACCCCTAAAGCACCGTCGAGGTAAATTGCTTCGAGCCGTCTTTCAGAGCGAGTTTCAGTTGATCTGGCAAGCGTTGGGTGGCTCATCGCAGTGGCGCGGGGACGGATTTTTGATCGGGGCATTCTTCTATTGGGTCAGGGTATGGACGAAGCAATAGGACAGGACAATTCGGTAAGCACCAGCGCGCCTCCAGGTGCTCCGGTCGGCGCAGGCGCCGGCGCGAGTGTGCGGACCACCCAAGTGGAAAAACCCTCCGGCAAAGGGGCCAAGGACGAGAATTTTCCCGTTGGCTCATTCCTTTTGCCGAAGCATTTGCGCCCCCATGTGGCGACCTATTACGATTTCGCGCGGACCATCGATGATATTGCCGATGACGAAGAATTGCCGGCCGAAGAGAAGATTCATCGGCTAAAAGAGATGGCCGCGGCATTGGAAGGGCACCCGGGCTACGGGACAGCTTTTGAAAAAGCGCACGCCCTTCGCCGGAGTATGACGGAACTCGGCATTCCGACGCGACACGGCAGCGACCTAACAATTGCGTTCATCCAAGACTGCCAAAAACTGAGATACCAGAGCTGGGAAGAGCTTTTGGGGTATTGCGAAAACTCGGCTAATCCTGTCGGGCGTTATCTACTTGACCTCCATGGGGAGGATCCCGCTGGCTACAAGTATTCAGATGCTCTTTGCACGGTTCTTCAGATCATCAATCACCTACAGGACTGCGGTGATGACCGCCGCAGTCTCGACCGTGTCTATGTGATTGAGCCGTGGCTCCAGAAGGCCGGCGGCAGTGTTAATGATCTTGATCTGCCCGCTGAGACGCCCGCATTGCGCCAAGTGATCAACCAGATGCTAGATGGCTGCGATGAGCTTATGGCAGATGTCCGCCAGCTGCCGTTTGCTCTACAATCGAAACACCTGGCAATGGAAAGCGCCGTCATCGTGCGGTTAGCTGAACGCTTGATCGCACGCCTGCGCAAAGGTGATCCGCTTGCGACACGCGTTGCTCTTTCAAAGATGGACTTTGCGAGTGCGGGATTGCGGGGGGCTGTCGCGGGGTTTTTCAGCGCGGGCAGAGGAGTTCGCCCATGACCACGGCAGCCCTCCAACCTGAACTCGCCAAAGCGCAAGTGAGTGAAACCGTCAAAAAGTCTGGGACGTCGTTCGCGGCTGGCATGGCGATTTTGCCGAAAGCGCGCCGGGAGGCTATGCACGCCATATATGCCTTCTGCCGTGAAGTAGATGATATCGCCGACGATGACGGGCTCACGCAAACTGAACGACTGACACGGTTGACGGCGTGGCGGGAGGAAATCGACCGGGTTTATTCGGGTACGCCCCAAACTGCCGCTGGCACGGCGCTTATTGAGCCCGTGCGTGCATTTAATCTGCCTAAAGCAGAATTCTTCATGATGATCGAAGGTATGGAAATGGATGCAAAAGGTCCGATCATTGCTCCATCGATGGAAATGCTCCTTGCTTACACGCGCCGTGTTGCGGGCAGTGTTGGGCTTCTTTCCATGCCGACTTTTGGCGCAGCTCCTGGCGAAGTGTCCGATCATTTTGCCCTGTCGCTGGGAGATGCTTTTCAGTTGACCAATATTCTGCGTGACGTTGGTGAAGACGCCGAGATTGGCCGGCTCTATCTGCCTGCAGAACTGTTGGAAAAGTATGACTGCCCGAAGACGCCAGACCGTATTCTTGGTGCGAAAGGCCTCGCAAGAGTTGCAGAGGAACTCGGGAGCATTGCTGGCGCCCGGTTCAAGGCCGCCCGCAAGGCGCTCGATGATCTCGACTGGCGCACGGTGCGTCCAGCGTTACTGATGATGGGGGCGTATGAGGCTTACTTCAAAAAACTTCAGAAGCGCGGCTGGGAGAAAACCGGCGAGCCGCTATCCATTTCTAAAGCAGAAAAGCTTTTGATTGCTGCGCGTTATTCACTGCTACCCCCCTCTAAGGCGCCTTGAGGCATATTCTTCCGTATCATGACGTCTCCCAAAGTTCATATCGTTGGAGCGGGCCTATCTGGTCTTGCTGCCGCCACCCGTCTTGCCTCACAAGGGCATGCCGTCACGGTCTATGAATCGGCCGGTCATGCGGGCGGCCGGTGCAGGTCGTTCTTCGATAAAACCCTCGATTGCATGATCGACAATGGCAATCACCTGATCATGTCCGGCAACAAAGCCGCCCTCAATTATCTAGATCTCATCGGCTCCGAAGACTCGCTTATTGGACCAGACTGGGCGCAGTATCCATTTGTTGATGTGAAGTCGGGCGTGCGGTGGGTTGTTCGCTTGAATGAAGGTTTCATCCCGTTCTGGATTTTCGATCCAAAATGGCGTGTTCCCGGATCCAAGGTGATGGATTATGTGAAGGCCGGCTCGATTGTCTTTGCTGGAGATGACAAAACGGTTGACGACGTTGTTGATCCTGAAAATATTCTCTACAAAAACTTTTGGGAGCCGCTCACGCTTGCTGTCCTTAATACGACCCCTGCGGAAGGACAGGCGAAGCTGCTCTGGTCGGTGATCCGCGAAACATTTCTCCTAGGTGGTCAGGCCTCACGTCCGCTGGTGGCGCGCGAAGGCCTGGGCCCGGCTTTTGTTGATCCGGCTGTTGACTATCTGAAGGCGAAGGGCGCCGAAGTGCTCTTTAATGCGCGGGTAAGAGAGTTGGAAATAGCGGAGGGCCGGGTGAGCGCGCTTCATTTCCCTGAAGAAAAAATCGTGATCGATGAAGGGGATCAGGTCGTTTTTGCAATCCCGCCGTCACGGCTGAAAACGCTGTTCCCGGAATTGGACCCGCCGGACGACAGTGCCTCCATCCTCAATGTCCACTATCGGATTGATCGCGAGGTGCCGATGGACAAGCTCATGGGGGCCCCGTTTATCGGGATGGTCTCCAGTGATGCGCAGTGGGCATTTGTTCGCGATGATGTGGTGAGTCTCACCGTATCGGCTTCTCACGTTATCGGGATGGACGACGTCCCGAACCGGGAAGCCGCCGACACCATGTGGCGAGAGACGCAGATGGCCTTGGGTCTGGAGAGTATTCCGTACAAGGCAGTCCGGGTGATCCGTGAAAGGCGAGCGACACCAGACCAGTCTCCAGCTGCAGCTGCCAAGCGCCTTCAACCGGAAACGCAGTGGTCGAACGTGATCCTGGCAGGTGACCATACCGATACTGGCGTGCCCGCAACGATTGAGGGATCAATTCGCTCCGGGAACCGGGCGGCGGATATTGCAATCCGACAGCGCACTTCATGACACAAGGTCAAGCCTCAAAACTCGTTGGCATTGTCTGTGGCCTGAAGTCTGAAGCCGCCGCCGTCGAAAAGGCGATAGCCGGCGCCGATTTATCGCGCGACAGCTTCTTGATCGGCGTCTCGGGCGCGGATGCCTCGCGGGCGGAAGATATCGCGGAAGGCTTTGTCGAACAGGGCGCGATCGCGCTGTTGTCGGTCGGGGTATCTGGCGGATTGGACCCGGCGCTTATGCCCGGCGATCTGGTTGTCGCTGAGACCGTCTTGCGGACCGGCGCATCGGACGAAGCCACCGGTGTGCGCCTGGATAATCCGAAATCAGATAACCTCAATACCCTGGCCCCAGATATTCCGCGTTCGCTCATCTATGGCTCTGATATCATCATTCAGTCTGCGGAGGAGAAGGCTCGGCTATTCAGGGAGACGCAAGCCGTTGCGGTAGATATGGAAAGTCATGCAGTTGCCCATAGTGCGATGGTTCATGGGATCCCGTTTCTCGCGATCCGCGCCATTGCAGACCCCGCCGAGCGTGCTTTGCCGAAGGCTGCGCTCGGGGCTATTGCTGCCGACGGGTCAACGCGCATCGCGCATACATTGCTCCAGATAACAAAAGCGCCGGGGGATTTCCCGGCGCTCTTAAAGTTAGGCAGCGATTCAGAAAAAGCAAATGCGAGGTTACGCAGCGACCTCGGCGGGCTCCTTCGCGGCCTTCTTTTCTGCCTCGATCTTTGACATTTCTTCGTCGACAATCCGCTCGTGATGTTCTTCAGCAGGCCGTGCTTTTGAAAGATCTATCTCCGGGGCCATCGGCCCTTCCGTCCGTATCTTGAACATATTGCTCAGTTTAAAGACTTTCATAGGATTATTGACGGCGTCCATCGCAGCAGTTGGCTCGTAGCCACAATGCGCCATGCAATTCGAACATTTCTCATATTTACCAGTGCCGTATTTGTCCCACTCGGTCGTCTCCATCAGCTCTGTAAACGACGAGACGTACCCTTCACCGAGGAGGTAGCACGGCTTCTGCCAGCCAAAGACGTTCCGTGTTGGTGAACCCCACGGTGTGCAATGATATTCCTGATTTCCGGCGAGGAAATCCAAGAATAATGTCGAGTGCGAGAGGTTCCATTCGCGGCCACGCTGTTTGCCAAGGCGGAAGACATCGCGGAACAGGTTCTTGGTTTTTTCGCGGGACAGGAAGTGATCTTTGTCCTCTGCGCGCTCATAGGCATAGCCCGGCGAAATCGAAATTCCGACGTCGAGGTCGGTGGCGAAATCAAGATAATCTGCGACTTGCTCCGCACTCATATTATCGAAGATTGTCGCGTTGACGTTCACATTGAAGCCGCGATCTTGTGCGGCCTTAATGGCCTTTACGGCTATCTTAAACGTCCCTTTCTGATCAACCGCGTGGTCGTGTTCTTCTTCCAGCCCATCGAGATGAACTGAGAAAAACAGGAATGGAGATGGCTTGAACAGGTCCAGCTTTTTCTCAAGGAGCAGCGCGTTGGTGCACAAGGAAACAAACTTCTTGCGAGCAACAATGCCTTCGACGATCTCGCCGATCTCCTTGTGAATTAGGGGCTCTCCGCCTGGGATCGCCACCACCGGTGCGCCGCATTCGTCAACCGCGTCGAGGCACTCCTTGACCGAGAGGCGTTTGTTCAGGATTGGCGCCGGGTAGTCAATTTTGCCGCAGCCCGGGCAGGCCAGGTTGCACCGGAAGAGGGGTTCAAGAAACAGAACCAGCGGGTACTTTTCTCGGCCCAAGAGTCTCTGTTTGAAAACGTAGGTTCCGACCCGAACTTGTTGGTGGAGAGAAACTGACATCCCCTGATCTCCGATACTGTGTGCTTGTGTTTACGTTACGTCGTTGCGCTTGTATTCGATCGCCTTCAGGCTAATCCGTCTCAGGCTGTCTCCGTGGCCCAGGCGTCCATGGCGTCTTTTGGTCGAGGTACATCAGCGAGTTCTTGCGGTAGTTTAAAATGGACATTCTCTTCAACGCCATCAAGGGCCTCAACGGTGACTGTCCGATGCTCGCGCAGGCGGCTAATCGTTTCCTGGACGAGCGTTTCCGGGGCTGAGGCACCGGCGGTAATGCCCACTTTTGCCACGCCTTCGAGCCAAGCCGGATCAAACATATCGGCGTCTTCAATGAGGTAAGACGGCAGCCCAAAGTTCTCACCGATTTCGCGCAATCGATTGGAATTCGAGGAGTTGTGCGCACCTACCACCAAGAGCAAGTCCACTTGCTTGGAAAGCTCGATCACGGCGGTTTGCCGGTTCTGGGTCGCGTAGCAAATGTCGCGGGTATCGGGCCCAATAATGTTCGGGAACCGCTCTTTCAGCGCTGCGATCACATCTTTGGTGTCATTCACCGATAATGTCGTCTGGGTTACGAATGAAACCCGATCAGGGTCGCTAACGTTGAGGGTAGCAACTTCATGAGGCTCTGAAATAACGTGGACGGTGCCAGGGATCTGTCCAAGGGTGCCTTCCACTTCTGGGTGTCCCAGATGGCCGATCAGGACAATGTCATAGTCCTTAGCTGCATAACGACGGCCCTCTTTGTGGACCTTCGTCACAAGCGGGCAGGTGGCGTCGATGACGTCCAAGCTCCTCAGCTCCGCACCATTTTCAACTTTTTGGGAAACACCGTGAGCAGAGAAAATCGTAACCGCACCCGCGGGGATTTCATCGATCTCTTCAACAAAAACAGCGCCGCGCGCCTTAAGTGTGTCGACGACGCGTTTGTTGTGCACAATCTCATGGCGGACATAGACAGGCGCGCCATACTTTTCTAGCGCCCGCTCTACGATATCGATGGCGCGTTCGACCCCTGCACAGAACCCACGAGGTTGTGCCAGTATCACATTCAGATCTTGCTTATCCCCAGCCATCGTTTCCCCAGTTCACTTTTTCACTCTGCGTTTCACCGGTCATCGAAATTCTTTCGTAGCCGGTCCTACCGTCGACACGACCAAAAGATCAACACGTCAATTTTGGCCTCGCGCCGAATGTTGGGTCTATCGCAAAATGACATCATCGGATCCAATTTAACCAAAACTATATACCGCGCTGCGCTGCAGTGCAAAACACCCTTTAAGACATCAGGTTTCACGTTTTCGGGACCTCAGATTGCCACCTCGCTCGGCGCTTCGTGCCACCGTTAAGTCTACGCAGCGGTCTCAATGACTTCGGATCGCTCCTACCCGAGCGAAGGTTCAGTCAACATCAGGTGCCATGTGGCAAAACTGCCAAAAAATTTGGACCCGTTCGCGATTTTCCCATTGCAGTCACCAAAATCGTGTGTAGCCTCACCAAATAAATAACGAAAAAGGATGCTGCCGTTTCAACGGCAGGGCACAGTGGGGTTGCGTATGCGTAAGCTTTTTTCTTCTCAGCAGAAGACCATGGGCGAATTTGGGGATGCCTGGCCGGTCTCTGAGATCCTTTCCGTCTTGAGGCAGCGTTTTTCCGGCATTGAACATCTCGGCGACGAAGATTTGTTCAGTCTCTACGGCGTCGCTGATAGAGATGTGCGTTTTGTGGTAGCGCTGGTCCGGATGCCCGCTGATCCGGAAAAAACTATGGAAGTGGGTTTCCTTTCGCGTTTTAGCGGTTACCCGCTGACCCAAGGGGCGCTTGAGAAAATCAATCGAAATTTGCATCTGAGCGTTGCGAGCTTCGACAGTGACGGCGATGTGTTCCTGATCGGCGGTGTCCAGGCAGTCGGCGAGTTCGACAAGAAAGTTTTTACCGCTGTTTTGGATGCCTGGCGCCGGGATCTGATGGTTCTTATTGAGGGCCTGACCGGGCGGCCGGTCTACCGCGCCTCGCCAGTTGCGCGGTCTGCTACGGCCATGGCATTTGCGGAAAACAAGGCACGCTATGTGGAGGGACCAAATGAAGGTGCATCTGATACTGTCAAGCATCAGATGGGCGCCTCCTTTGGGCAACATCCGGATGGGCAGACCGCTAGCCTAACCGAGACGGCCGAGCGCGTCATTGCTACTGATCTGTTGGACCGATTCATGACTATTGACGGCTCGCGACAGGTTCCGTGCAAAGTTTGTGGCGGTCGCGGCAAGATCGGCTTCTTCGCGCGGACCTGCACAACGTGCAACGGCACGGGATTTGTCTCTGCCCACAGTTGAGCTTCCAACGTACCCGCGATAGAGACCCAAGGCTTTCAGAACACTCATTGCGCGGGGCCTTCATGACTGACTTTGAAACCGAAATCCGATCAATTGCGGCCCTCGTCGAACAGCAGCTCACCGATTTTCTGCCGACTGCCGACGGTCCCCTTGGGCGGGTCGTCGATGCCATGCGACATGGAGGCCTTAACGGCGGCAAGCGTTTGCGTCCGTTTCTGGTGATCGCTGGTGCAGACATGTTTGAAACCCCTCGCGATCGGTCATTGCGCGTTGGGTGCGCCATTGAAATGATCCACTGTTACAGCCTGATCCATGATGATCTGCCAGCCATGGATGACAGCGATCTGCGCCGGGGCAGGCCCTCCGTCCACAAGGCATTCGACGACGCAACGGCGATCCTTGCAGGCGATGCGCTCCTGACTCAGGCCTTTGAGATCCTCGCCGACTATGACACTCACCCGGATGCCAATGTGCGCTGTCGCCTCGCGCTGGAGCTGGCCCGGGCATCTGGCAAGGAAGGCATGGTCGGCGGTCAGATGATCGACATCTATGCCGAACAAAAAGACTTTTCCATCGCGCAAATCGAACAGCTTCAGGCCCTGAAGACCGGCGCATTGATCCGCTTTTCAGCCATGGGCGGCGGGATCGTTGCCCAGTGCAGTGAAGGCGAGATTGCGTCACTTGCGGCGTATGCCGAAGACCTTGGACTCGCTTTCCAGATTGTCGATGATCTCTTGGATGTCTTTGGGGATGCAGAGGCCCTTGGTAAGCCTGTCGGTCAGGACACGGACATGGACAAGGCAACATTCGTAAAACTTCTGGGTGCAGAAGGCGCACGTGATAAGGCAAAAGACCTTGTCGCCAGCGCGAAAGCCCATCTTGACGGGTTTGGCGATCGCGCATGGGCCCTAAAGGGCGCGGCAGATTTCGTCTTCCAACGGAAAAGCTAAACATCACGTATCCTCACGCGAGCGTGATCAGTGACGATGAACTGATCAGCGAGCTGCGTGCGTTTTCCGTGTGTGTACGCATTGCGGAGCCGCATTGCGTTGTTGCGCAACCGCCAATGGGGGATGCGCGCAGCACAACTTAGTTCGTTCAAGTTGGAGAGTTCAAAACCATGTATCAGTCTGTCTCGAAACCCCTTGCCATTGCCGCGTCGGCTTTCGCGCTTTGTGGTCCTGCCTTTGCTGAAAACTATGTCGCCATTTCCGGTGGTATTGCGTTCCAAGAAGACTCTGAAAACGCGGGCGTCTTTGATGGCGATTTTATCACTGGCGCCGGTACCACAATTCCTGCTGGGACAGTCCTTCCCGACGGAACCGCGGTCGGATGGAACACAGGATTCGACAATGGATATCTGATCAATCTCGCCTTTGGCCGGCGATACAATATCTTCCGTGGTGAGATTGAAGTGTCCTATCAGAACGCCCAGGTCGATACCCATACCGATGTCGTTGCTGGCGGTATTGCTCTCGGGGCGGAAGATGCTGGTGTCTTGGTGACGGGCGCTGACAATCTTGGCATTTCCGTCGCAGACCTGGTTGCTGACGGGCAGGGTGAACTTGAATCGGTCTACGGGTTTGCAAACGCCTATGTGGATATCCCCACCGGATTCATCCTTGAGCCCTATGTGGGCGGCGGCGTTGGTCTTGCCTTTAAGGATGTAAATTATAGTCCTTCTGCAACAACGATTATTGATGATAGTGACACTTCCTTTGCCTGGCAGGTGATGGCCGGTGTAACCGCCGAGATCACGCCGCGCATTGAAGTCTTCGGTGGGTATCGTTTCCGCGATGGGGGCAGTCTTTCTGTGGCGGCGGATCTCTTCGACGCAGATTTTGATATCGAAAATCGAGCCTCGATTGTTGAGGCGGGCATCCGCGCAAATTTCTAGACTTTGTGAGATTGACTTGATCCCAGCGGGCAATGGTCAACCATTGCCCGTTTTTTTTGCACCGCAACGGACGCTGCATTTTTGAGGCGCTGCCCGGTCGTTTGTGTCATACCTTCTGGCATTGGAGGGAGGAGGCTAAGATGACCATCAACCCTTACATCACGTTCGATGGTAACTGCCGAGAGGCGTTCGAGTTCTATAAGTCTGTCTTCGGCGGAGACTTTATGGCAGTTAGGACCTTCGCTGACGGGCCCGATGAGATGCCGATCCAGGAGGCTGACAAGAGCCGGATCATGCACATGTCGCTGCCGGTGGGTGATACAGTGCTTATGGGGTCGGACGTGGCCAGCGGCTTCGGCGATGCACCCAAAAGCCATGACGGGATTTCGCTTTCTTACATCCCGCATTCGCGAGAGGACGCAGACCGCGTGTTCGCAGGATTGTCGGGAAATGGCGGGACGCCGACCTTGCCCATGGAGGACGCATTTTGGGGCTCTTACTTTGGAATGTGCCAAGACAGGTTCGGCATCAAATGGATGATTAACTACAATACGCAGACAGTTTAGCCTTGGTCGTCGTCGCAAGGCGCGACCGAAGCTGCTGCGGGCCAAGGCCAATCCGCGGCAGCCAGTTGCGTCCAGGCCAATATGCTTCACCCATTGAAGAGAGGAGCCTTTAATCATGTTTGACGAAAAACTTATGCAGGTCGCCAACAAACTGGTGGAAAACTGCCGTAACGGAAATGAGATGCAAGGGCTTGATGAGCTGTATGCGGAGAATGCACAGTCCTATGAGGCGGCGGAAATGGAAGGCGGCGGACCGCGCGAATTCCTTGGTCGTCAGGCGATCAAGGACAAGCATGATTTCTGGAATGCCAACTTTGAAATGCACTCGTCCTCCGTCGATGGGCCCTATCTTCACGGTGAAGACCGCTTCAGCGTTATCTACGAAATGGACACCACTAATAAAATGAGTGGCGAACGTTTTCAGATGCGTGAGGTGGGCGTCTACTCTGTCCAGGACGGCAAGATCGTCAAAGAAGAGTTCTATAACGCAGCACCCTGATTTTTCTGCACTTTGACCAAAATGCGTCGGGACGGACCGGAGATGTCTCCGTCAGGGGCTCGATCAAGCGTTGGGGGTGGCACTTGATTGGTGGCAACTCCCGGCGGCTCCGGCCCGTCCCTGGCGCGCTTGGGCGTCAACAACCTTGTCGACAGGGCCTAGAATAGGGCAGGTTCGGCGGTGTTCGATAAGTTTCCCGGCGTTATTGGTCGGTTGTACTTAACTAATTGAATTTATTTTGATTTTCAAGCGCGATGGGTGTTCGATAAACCCGCTGCAAATGAGCTGGACTCCTGCATTCCCAGAGAAACAACGCCATCGTCAAAAACAAAAACGGGCCCCAGAGGGCCCGTTTATTTAATTCCGTTAGCAGAGAATTCTTACTTCGCTTGTTCCAGCTTGTCGTTCTTGACCCAGCCGACATTGCCGTTCTCGTCTTCGACTTCCCACCACATGCCTTCTTTGGCGCCGGTTGGATAGACGATCATGCCCCGTTCCAGGTCACGGACAACGCTGCCAGACTCCGACGGTGACCGGTGCATGTCAACGTCCTTGCGTACACGGAAGGATTCAATTGGCGCTGCATCTGCGGCACTCTCCGTGATACCACCAAGCTGGCCGACAATCTGACGGTAGCCGTCCATAAACGCGTAGGTAACGACCTTGCCGACTTCAGTATCTTCATAGCCGCCGCCGACCGTGCCGCCGAACCCATACCAAGAGCCGCCGCCGAAAGAGAGGTCTTTCTTGGACGCTGTCCCTTCTGCGAAAGCGACACCTTCGGTGGTGCGCGTGTTCATGACTTCGAGAACCGTTTGGGCTTCAACGCGTTTGGTCCGCATGCCGCCAACAATGCCGCCAAGACTTCCGCCGATTGCACGTCCTGCAAGGCCGCTGACAACGCCCGATCCACCGGCGTTTTCATCCGTACTCACAATATCTGCGATCAACACGTAGTCTGCTGCTTTGACCTGGCCTCCGCCGACATTCGAGCCCCGTTGCAAGTCACCGCCTTGGGCTAGTGCCTGCTCTTGCTTCAGGGCATCCAGGCCTGCACCGCGATTGACCAGGGTGAAACAGCCTGAGCGCTGAACGAACACTTTCAAGAGTTTTTCCGGCTCACCAAGCTGATAATACCGCCAGCCCCGGTACTCCGTGCCATTGACAATCGAAATTGATCCGATGGGCTGCGAACAGCGCGGCATATCGAGGCTGTCCGTAGAACCACGTTCGTAGTCAACGCGATTTTGAGCATGGGCGGTGGAAGCAAACGCAACTGAAAGTACTGAAGCTGCCATCAGGGCAGCTTTGCATGAGGGTCTCATTCGTCCTCTCCCCTTTATTTTTGCCGCGCGGAGATTGCCAGTTGTGGCGCAAGTCTGCAAGGCGCGCGCCTTGCGAAAGTAATCTCGCGCGACTGACACAAATCTGTGTTACAGAACAGGGGCCTAGCAACCAAGGAGGAGGCACTTCATGTCAGAAGAATTCACGTCCCTGAAAATGAAAAATGCGGCTGGCGATATCACCGGCGAGTTCATGGGCGAGGGCGCAAATGTCTATTACGGCGGTAACGGCGCGGCAGGTGACCTCTCCTTGCGCGATACCAAGGGCATGCAGACGGTCCATCTAGATGGCGGCGACGGTAACCTGACCCTCGGCGGCCCAGGCCACAATGGCGACATTGGTCTGATTTCCGATGATAGCAAGCTCCGTATCCATATCGATGGCGGCGCCGCGAACATGTATCTCGGCGGTGAAGGCGCTGGTGGCGACATTGCGTTGAAGCACCATGGCGGCGAGACGACGGTTCACGTTGATGGTGGCTCCGGCAATATCACCTGCGGTGGTGGCGGCACCCAAGGCGACATCGCCCTGACTAATGCAGATCGTCAGCAGACGGTTCACCTTGATGGCGGTAATGGAAATCTCACCCTCGGCGGTGGTGGCTCTGAGGGGGATATCACGCTCCTCAATACTGAAGGTGGCCAGTCCGTGCACATTGATGGCGGCAGTGGCAACATCACCCTCGGCGGGTCAGGCGCGCAAGGAGACGTGGCCCTGGTCGATGGCGCTGGAAAACAGACGATCCATCTGGATGGCGGTGAAGGCGTCATCAAAGTGAACGGCCATGCGGTCGCAACCGCCGACCATGTGTTTGAGGCGAGCTATGACCTTGCGCCGCTCGATAAAGTCGCTGGCTTCATCGCCGCACAAGGACATCTACCCGGTGTGCCGTCTGCGGACGAAATGCGCAGTAATGGCGTCGATCTCATTGCCATGAACGGCAAGCTCCTTGAGAAAATCGAAGAGTTAACGCTCTACATTCTCAACCAGGAAGAGCGCCTGAAAGCACTTGAAA
The DNA here is from genome assembly GCA_038522945.1 of Pseudomonadota bacterium. GTDB lineage: Bacteria > Pseudomonadota > Alphaproteobacteria > Caulobacterales > Parvularculaceae > MED-G105. The sequence continues at coordinate 501,735 of JBCBJV010000001.1, read as the reverse complement.
CGAAGCTTTCAAATTAGCGTCTTGGCCAAGACGCTTAAATGAGTTTGGTGCTTGAGCAACAGCTAAGAAAGTGCGGGGATTACCCCGCACTTTTTTATTGACTCTTGGAAACTGACGGCGTGGTTGCTGCACCAAAGGCGACCGGGTCCGGGCGTTGGTTTGAACTGGACTGATCGTAACGATTGGCGGGGAAATGCTCTATGTTTCCACTGCTAAATCTCAACCACGGGCAAGAACCCGCCGAAGATCATCCGCTTACCATCGAATGGCATTGGGTTCACTTCCGGGTCGAAGCGCGGGTCTTTCGTTAGGATTTCCATGGCGGCATCGCGGGTTTGCTTGTCGGGCCATTCGATCCACGAAAAGACGATGCTTTCATCCGGCTTTGCCTGAACTGACTTGCGAAAATCGGTGAGCGTCCCTTCGGCCACGTCTTCTTCCCAACATTCCAGGATGCGGGATGCGCCGTGTTCTTTGAAAATCGTGTCGAATTTATACGCAAAGTCGATGAACGCCTGTTTGTCGGCGGTCGGAACCGGAATCACGAAACCTTCGATATAGGCCATTGAGCGCTCCTTCCCTTAAGTGCAGCGACACTTTGGGTGGTTGATGGAGGGGGCGTCAAGGGAAGGCGGGCACGATTCGGGCGATAATGGCCTTCAAACGGCAGAAGGCTCGGTGAGGTGTTGCCGGCACCGGCGCTGTGCGATTGCGCCTCTTGATTTCGTCCGCAATGCGATCGCGATAAAGCCAAGGATCATCAGTCCCCACACGGAGGGCTCTGGTGCACTGGAGACGGCGCTGGCCCCGTCGATCGACAAGCCTGAAGCAAAGAACTGAAAATTGGTGCGTACCCGAAGGAGCGAACAGCCCGTGGCAGACAGGGCCGCGCAATCGCTCGACAGGTCGAAGACTTGGGTGCCGCCACCGGCCGGGTTGGTAATGGCCGTCTCAGCGGAAAACGTAGCCACGCCGCCAATAATCTCACCAACGGAGATGAAGGCGTTCGAGACAAATCCCGTGCCGCCCAGAACGAGGGTCAGATCGGTGCCGGTGAAGGGGCTGGAATACGAAAGGACAAGCTCGCCGCCATTGCTGAACGGAATGCCAAAAAAGCTTGAGTTAGAGCCAACCGACGCAATTGATCCGTCACCTGCGCCGAGGGCATTGGCGGAACCGCTAACACTGCCTGTTTCGCTGAAGACGCCGTCAGCGAAAACCGTCGTGGCCGCATAAGTCGGAGCGGTTGCGGCGACAAAGAACGCCAGAACGTATATGAGTAGCCGCATGGCTATCGAGGCCTCCTGCCTCATTAATCCCGATCTTCTGCTTCGGTCACAGAGATTAAAATTATTCTAGATTTTGTGGTGAAAGTAGCGTTAACAACGACGCCCTTTATTGACCGTCTTTGATCTCAGGCAGGCACCTCCACGGGGCGCTTGTCAGATTTCATTTTTAGCACAAGCGGAGGACAATCGTCATGGGTCCAACAATCGAGACCGAACGCCTGATCCTGAGACCCATCGATATGGAGGCCGACTTTGAAGGGTATTGCGAGATCATGGCCGATGAAGACACCGTCAGATACATCGGCGGGAAGACCATGCCCCCGCCCATGGTTTGGCGCACCATGGCGACAGTGCTTGGCCATCACTATACGCGCGGATACAGTTTTTTATCGGTGATCGAAAAAGCGACCGGTGAATGGGTGGGGCGTGTTGGCCCCTGGTATCCCCATGGCTGGCCTGCGCCGGAGATCGGTTGGACGATCCATCCGGGCCATACCCGTAAGGGCTATGCCAGCGAAGCGGGGAAAGCTTGTCTCGATTACGTCTTCAATGATCTCGGCTGGGAGAAGGTGATCCACGTGATCCACCCGGAAAACCACGCCAGCATGAAAACGGCGGAAAAAATCGGCTCACGGAAAATCGGCGAGATCGACGGGTTGGAAGGGATCATCGACGAGACTTGCTTTATTTTTGGTCAAGACCGGGCGTAGACGAAACGAAAAAAGGAGCGCCGCGAGGGCGCTCCTTTCATTTTTGATGACCTCACGATCAAAAATCGATCCAGCAATCAGAACTGCTGCAGCCACGGGTTCACTGGCGTGCCCGGGTTCACATAGCGCAGTTCTACCGCCCAGGTGCCGTTGACCGGATTGAGCGGTCCACCGTCGATCGAGATAAACGACGTTCCTGTGCCATCCGCATCAAGCCCCAGGAAAGCAGGCGGGAAGCCGCTCGGTCCTGCGGTCAGATTGTCCGCCTCCAGAACAAGGAACAATTGCAGGTCGGGGTTTCTGTTGAATTCACCGCGAATGTTGAAGGGGATCCCTTGCGCATTCCCGAAAAGGAAGGGCGCAAAGTCGCCGTCCTGACCCACGAAGTCACGCTCCCGCGTGATCCGCCGCGTAATCGTTGCTGTCCCATCAGGGTTGATTACGCCATAGGCAAGCTGGACTTCCTCAAAAATGGGGACGAGGGAGGCATCCAGAGTTCCGGTCAGGAAGTTTCCACTGATCGGAACATCGCCGTTTGCGAGACGTTGATTGATCTCGTCGCGATCGAAGACCTCTGCATATACGACGCTGTTCGCCCCGCCAATGGCACCGGTGCCGATGAAATCGATATCAGTTGCAACATTGGTCTGGACGCTTTCCTGGTTAAGCAAAAAGTCCAGGTTCTGGCCGGTATTGTTGCCAGACCAGAAAGGCGTGCCTTGTCCGGGGTAAAACTCCACCGACGTTTCCATGGACGTGTTCTGAAGTTCTTCAGGGAATAGGTTTTGCCCGAGAATGCCGGCAACAATCGCGTTAAAGCTAATGTTGCCCGTTGCTGCTGGATCGCCGTCCAGCGCTTCAACGGCCGCACGGTAAACGCGCGACTTTGGCACGGGTAGTTCCCAATCACCGTCTAGGACGGCCTCATCGAACACGAACAAGCCGCCACCGCCAAAGCCGAAGACATCGTCGAAGACAACGGTTTGGCCGCTATAGGTGCCCGTTTCATTGCGTCCCGTGCGACGGTCGATGGCCGAGACATAGGCGCCCGCAACGTTGGCTCCTTCGTTTGTCGTTGTCCCGGTGATCACGTCATATACGCTGTCAAAGTCCTGGTCTCCTGCCTGCAGCGCAGCGATCCCTGAGGTCGAGCTCCCTTCAGGATAAAAGAAGGCAGAATGAGCAAGGTCATCCGCATGCAGAGTTCGACTGCCGAGCTCTGAATCCGGGTCCGATGTGTCGATGAACGGGAACATGGTTGAGCCCGTGCCGTCGGTTTCCGAGATCTGATTGTTAAGGGCATGGTTTAGGCCATGGGAGTGGCCGAACTCGTGGGTCGATACACCGTCGACATCGGCAAAGCCGGGCGTTGGCGTCAGTTCCCACAACACGGTGGCGGAGAACTGGACGTCGTTATCGAGGATCGTTCCGGCCTTGTAGTCGCCGGCCGGGAACTCGATGTCGCCATCATTATCAACGTCGCCGCAAGTGTTGCGACCTTCAACTGCCGGGTCAAACACATCGCTGTCACCATCGCCGTCAAGATCATCACCCGGGGTAAAGGTCGCATCAGCGGTCAACGAAGTTGACGGTGAACTCGCTAGCGCCGGGAATGTCGGATCAGTGATAAATGTGACTTCATTGACGAAGTCGCCGCCGATCCGGGGCCGGTTGCCGAGGGGTTCGACGCTGGTGATATTCATATCAATGTAGGAGGCTGGATTTTCATTCCAGCGGTCAAGCCCTGCCTGAACCGTGTCGGCCAATGTCTGGGCATCGATCTCAATTGTTGTGCCGGTGTTGGCGCTACTGTCTGAGTTGAATGTGTATTCAACACTTGCGCAGCGTTCGTCCCAGAAAATACCAACAACCGGGGCGACGCCGAATGGCAGTCCACCAACTGAGGCGACGGGGACGACTTCCCCTGTGTCGCCAATGAAATCCAGTTGTCGGCCGAATTCCTGAGCCGATGCAGGCGTTACCAGGCCTGCCGCTGCCAAAGTGGCAGCAGTTCCAATCAGAAGTTTTTTCATGTGTGTATTCCTCAGTAAAATAATGCCTATACGGAGTGCGTGCCAATCAATCCGCAATACCGTCGCCAGGTCCGCGAGAGCGGCGTTCGTTGACGATATCAATGGCTTCATCAACGTCGACCGGGCCGCCAATCGAAAATGGCAATTGCGCATTGCCGTCAAACACATTGAATAGGCCCTGATTGTAACCAACGAGGCGGTAGTTGCCGCCTGAGGCCGGTTCAATCAGCATGAGGCTTTCCCGAGATTTGAAAAAGCGAGGAGCGCCAGCATTGACCTCCGTCATCGAGACAGAGCCTCCAGACAGACGGCCGCCCGGAGTCGCAAGGGTGAATTGGGCGCCTTCGTCAAGGCCAAACGCCGCTTTGGTGACCGTAAAACTTGTCAGTGTAAAAACGGATCCATTGATTTCCGTGTAAGAGACGTCGCCTGCTTCCGCGACAACACAGGCCGTTGAGGCTGCCACTATGTCGTCGAATGTGAGTTTTTCCATGGTCGTCGCGCTGGCAGGTCCAGCAACGGCAAACGCCGCGCCACACAAAGCTGCCAATGTTACATTATATCGCAACACGTGATGGTTCTCCTGTTTTCAAGTTTATTGGGGGGTAAATAGAAAGAAGCTCGTAGAGTGAACAACGTGCACCTTTGTTTCTGGGCTGATTTTTTGAAATTAATAGTAGGCACGCCACACAAAGCCTGCATGCCTATTCGAAAACTATTCGCACACGTCGAATAGTTTCTCCACCAACCCGTTGCATGTATGTATCAAGAAAGGAATCTTTGCAAGGGCCCGTACAAATCGGAGGGTGAATTTAATGCGACTTGCGCATCTGCAAAACCATCGGTGAGCGGAGTCTAATTCATTCCGTTCGAATTAAATTGGGGAAAACGCCCGGCAACAAAGATGAAGATCTGGATCACTTTTTCCTTGCCCGACGCCTTGCCTTGCCCGCACCCGCTGGCTTGGAGCGAATGTTCGAGACAGTCCCTTCGCCCTTCTTGATGCGACCGTCCGATGCCTGTTCCACGCGCGCTTCAACAATTGATTGGCGGGCGAGGGGATCATCGGAAATGGCCAGCTCGGTTTCCTGGAGCCGCTTGATTTCATCGCGCAGGCGCGCGGCGGTTTCGAACTCCAGGTCTGCGGCAGCCTCGCGCATTTGCGTTTCCAGCGCCTCGATATGGGCGCGCAGGTTCCCGCCCATGGGCGTGCCGTCTTCATAAGCGGCCTCGCCTTCAGCAACGCCCGGCTTAGCGGCCCGGGCGCCCTTATGCCCAACAAACGTCTGTCCTGCGGCCGCTTTTGTCCCTTCGTCATCGCTCGTCGCGATTTCCGCGATCTTTGCTTTGGTCGACTGCGGTGTGATCCCATGGGCTTCGTTGTGGGCCAGTTGTTTTTCCCGGCGGCGATTGGTTTCGCCAATGGCCCGTTCCATGGAACCGGTCATATTATCGGCATAAAGAATAACACGGCCTTCGACATTTCGCGCTGCTCGCCCGATGGTCTGAACGAGAGATGTCTCCGACCGCAGGAAGCCTTCTTTGTCTGCGTCCAGAATGGCGACCAGCTGACATTCGGGAATGTCGAGCCCTTCGCGCAGGAGGTTGATCCCCACCAGCACATCGAACGCCCCAAGGCGCAGGTCTCGGATAATCTCAATGCGTTCCAGTGTGTCGATGTCTGAGTGCATGTAGCGCACGCGCACGCCTTGTTCGTGCATATATTCGGTGAGGTCTTCGGCCATGCGTTTAGTCAGTGTCGTAACGAGCACGCGGGCGCCCTTCGCCGCGATTTCCTTACACTCGGCGATAACGTCATCCACCTGGTTCGTGGTCTCGCCAGTGACAGGACGGATTTCGACCACCGGATCAACGAGCCCAGTCGGCCGGATCACTTGCTCTGTGAAAACCCCGCTGGTGCGGTCTAGTTCCCAGCTCCCGGGCGTCGCTGAGACATGCACCGTCTGGGGGCGCATCTTTTCCCATTCCTCGAACTTGAGAGGGCGATTGTCCATGCAAGAGGGCAGGCGGAAGCCATACTCTGCGAGCGTGCGCTTGCGATTGAAGTCACCGCGGAACATGGCGCCGATTTGAGGCACTGTCACATGGCTCTCATCGGTAAAGATAAGCGCGTTTTCGGGCAGATACTCAAACAGGGTCGGCGGTGGCTCGCCCGGCTTGCGGCCCGTCAGATACCGGGAATAGTTCTCGATGCCATTGCAGGAACCGGTAGCCTGCATCATCTCAATGTCGAACTGCACCCGTTGCTCCAGTCGCTGGGCTTCGAGCAGTTTGCCTTCTGCCTTCATGGCCGGCAAAACTTGCACCAGCTCGTCCTGGATCTGTTCAATGGCCTGATTGAGCGTCGGCTTCGGCGTCACATAGTGGCTGTTGGCGTAGATCGTAACCTGTTCCAGATTGCCGGTTGATTGCCCCGTCAACGGATCAAATTCGGTGATGGTTTCCACCTCGTCGCCAAACATGGAAACCCGCCAGGCGCGGTCTTCATAGTGGGCCGGGAAAATCTCGATCACATCGCCTTTTGCGCGGAAGGACCCGCGCACGAAGGCAGCTTCATTGCGTCGATATTGCAGGGCAACAAGGTCCGCCAGCAGCTGTTTCCGGGAAAGCTCCTGACCCATCCGGATGGTAAAGGTCATGGCGGTATAGGTTTCAACCGATCCGATACCGTAGATGCATGAGACGGACGCGACGATGATCACATCGTCCCGCTCCAGAAGGGCCCGGGTCGCTGCGTGGCGCATCCGGTCTATTTGTTCGTTGATGGAGCTTTCTTTTTCGATGTATGTATCCGTGCGCGGAACATAAGCCTCCGGTTGGTAATAGTCGTAGTATGAGACGAAATACTCAACCGCATTGTCGGGGAAGAACGCCTTGAACTCGCCGTAGAGCTGAGCGGCAAGGGTCTTGTTCGGCGCAAGGACCAGGGCGGGGCGCTGCACTGCCTCGATGACCTTGGCCATGGTGAAAGTCTTGCCGGTCCCCGTCGCGCCGAGGAGCACCTGATCAAATTCGCCTGTTTGAATATTCTCAACCAGTTCCGCGATGGCCGTTGGTTGGTCCCCGGCGGGCTCGTATTCCGACTTTGCGGTCAGGGGGTGCGAGAGGGCTGGCGTAACCTCGGGCCGATCAGGTCTGTGGGGTTCCCATGCAATTGGGGCGTGAGCTTCGTGATAAGTGGCAACCGCTTCTGAGAACCCGCCTTTGGTGGTTTCGTCAGATGGCGTGATCGGATGGGAGGCAGGTTTGCGACGTGGAGGCATTGCATCAAGATATCCGTTCTTGCCGTGAATTGAAGAGGCAGGGCCATCGGATCGATGACATGCGACAGTCCGTACCTGACTGCCGGTCCCTCAATCTGGCCTATTTTGGGTACCGGCAGTCGACCGGGGCCATTGTCGGTCCTGATGTCGGTGGCCAGAGAAAGGCCTAGATCCCGAGAAAGGCCTAGATCCCGAGAAAGGCCTAGATCCCGAGAAAGGCCTAGATCCCGAGAAGGGCCTAGATGACGAATTTTCAATGGTTTAACGGGCGGTTTTCCCCGCCGCGGACGGGACAATCCCGTTACACATGGGCAGGGCTTAGGAAGGTGCTACCCGCTTGATCGCAAAGGATCTGCTCCATGCCTGCCACAAACGCCCGGCAATTTGATGAGGATTTTAGCGAGGTCGGAAATTGTGAATTGACCATCTCAATTAAGCCTCGATTTGCTCGCCTGACTTAATTTAAGTGACGACCTGGGACGTCAAACACCGGAGTAGTTCAACGTGTTCACTATCACCCTCGGGAATACCAGCGGCGTGTCAGCGTCGGATCTCAATAATGTCCAAAGCATTCTCCAGGAGGCGGCCGATTATTGGGCGCGGTATATCGACTTTGGTGGCGAGACTCTGGTGATCGAATTGAACTTCGAAAGTCTCGGGGCCAGCGCTCTGGCCCAAGGGGGAACGTCGCTTTCCTTTATCGGGTCCGAGGGTGGAAACGACATCTTCCAGACCATCCCGATCCTGAAACTTCAAGACGGTGTAGACCGAAATGGTGCTAACCCTGATCTGTTCATTGATGTAAATACAGACAGTCTCAATGCGGATGAGTTTTTCTTTGGCGGACTGGGCGCCAATGTGCCGTTCGGCCAATTCGATCTGTTCTCCGTGCTATTGCATGAAATGGGTCACGGCCTCGGGATCCTCTCCCTGGACGATGGGTCAGGCGATATCGCGGTTTGGGATACATTCGTGCAGAATGTGGGCGGAGATCTGTTCTTTAACGGGGCCCAAGCACAAGCCACGTTTGGTGGACTATTGCCGCTGGAAAACGCTGATCCCAGCCATATCGGGCCGAATTTTGATGATTTGATGAATCCGGCAATTGGGTCGGCTACCCAGCTTGTTGTCACAGACTTTAATGTGGCGACACTGATCGATTTAGGTTTGCCGATCCTGGCCCCAACGAACAGTAGTGATGTACTTTATGGCTTTGAGACGTTTTCTCAAGGAGCTAATTATCCGGGTGGGAATGAAAATGTAAGCCTACTCGGGGGTAACGACACTTACTTCGCGCTGAGTGGTAATGACACCGTGAACGGCGGGTCAGGGAATGACACAATTTTCGGCGCCGCTGGCTTAGACGCCCTTGATGGCGGCGCCAATAACGATAGCCTCGATGGTGGTGACGGAAACGATACGCTAGATGGCGGCGACGGTAATGACACCATAGACGGCGGTCGTGGCAACGACGTCATCAATGGTGAAGTTGGAAATGACACGCTCTTCGGCGGGGAAACTGGGGCTGATACGATTTCAGGCGGCGCCGGCAATGACACCATCAATGGATGGACCGGCAATGACAGTCTGTTAGGTGGCGACAATGACGATAGTCTTTTCGGCGGCGACGGCACTGACACGGCACGCGGAGGCGCAGGAAACGACTTTTTCTCAACCGTTGAGTCTGGGTTCGGCGAAGCCGGCGATGACTATTTTCAACTGGGTGGTGGTGACAGCTTTGATGGTGGCAGCGGCACCGATACAGTGCGCGTCGGTTTTGGCGCTGGCGGTGACATCAGGTTCTCGGTCAGCAATGCATCCAATCGCGATGCGATGTTCGCCGCGGCGAGTTTCACCTCGGTTGAGATCTTTGAAATCCTCGATCTTGGAAACCACTTCCTTGAAGGATCAAACAATGCCGAGACGCTTATCACGTCAAGCGGCAATGATACGCTGATTGGTCTGGGTGGGAATGATCGCTTGGAAGGCGAGAGCGGTAGCGACAGCATTCTTGGCGGGTCAGGCAATGACACGATCATTGGTCAGAACGGAAATGATATCATTGAGGGCGGTGCAAATAACGACCGTATTGTAGGTGATAATGGTCAAGACCAAATCGATGGTGAGGATGGCGAAGATAACATCAATGGGGGAAATGGTCTCGATACTATAACTGGCGGGAGCGGGAATGACACCATATTTGGCGACAACGGTGACGACGATATTGATGGCGACACCGGCTTCGACAGCCTGTTCGGGGGCGCCGGCAACGATACAATCGACGGTGACAATGGCAGCGATGTAAGTGGTGATCGCATCGATGGTGATGACGGGCAAGACTTCCTCTTCGGCGGAGGGGGAAATGATTCACTTAATGGTGGGAATGACAACGACACTATTGTCGGCGGTGCGAATAACGATTTCATCAGTGGCGGGAATAATGATGACCGAATTGTAGGCGACAGCGGTCAGGATTCCATTGATGGAGACGACGGTAATGACAATATCAATGGTGGCAATGGTCGCGACACAATAACTGGTGGCAATGGTAACGACACCGTCTTTGGCGATGGAGGCGACGACGATATTGAGGGCAACACGGCTTTCGATAGTCTATTCGGCGGATCGGGAAATGATACCCTCTATGGAGATGATGGAAGCGATATCAGTGGAGACAGGATCGACGGTGATTCTGGTGAGGATTTCCTATTCGGCGGTGGCGGGAATGATACTTTAAACGGGGGTGACCAGAACGATACAATAGTTGGGGGAAGTAATAATGATTTTATCAGTGGGGGGAACAATGATGATCGAATCGTGGGTGATAGCGGTCAAGACTCCATTGATGGAGACGATGGCGACGACAACATAAATGGTGGTAGCGGCTTGGATACGATCACTGGCGGGAACGGCAATGATACGATTTTCGGTGATGGCAATAATGACAGCATTGAAGGGAATATTGCCTTCGACAGCTTGTTTGGGGGCAGCGGCGATGACACCATTTTTGGCGACGACGGCACGGACATAAGCGGTGATCGCATCGACGGTGACACTGGTGAGGATTTCCTCTTTGGCGGTGGCGGCAATGACACGCTAAACGGCGGTGATCAAAACGATACAATAATCGGTGGCGCCAACAATGATTTCATTAACGGTGGCAATAACGATGACAGAATTGTTGGTGACAGTGGGTCGGATCAAATCGATGGTGACGCGGGCATTGATGCGATCAATGGTGGCGCTGGAAATGATACGATCAACGGCGGTGCAGATAATGACGCCATATTTGGTGATGGCAACGATGACATCATCAACGGCGACGGCGGCGACGATCAGCTTTTTGGTGGTACCGGAAGTGATACGCTGAATGGCGGCGACGGTGTCGATAGGTTGCGGGGTGATGGCGGCCTCGACATCTTCGTAATGACACCAGATGGCGACAATGATTTTATTCTTGATGCGGATCTTGGAGCTGGTGCTTCAGACCAGATCGAGCTTTCAGGATATGGTGTAGCGTTCGATACGTTTGCGGAGGTTTTTGGCGCAGCCACTCAAGTTGGGAGCGATGTCATTATCGACTTTGGCGGCGGGGATACGCTGACCTTAAGCAATACGCTCCTCAGTGATCTTAATGCTGACGATTTCCTCTTCAGTTAGGGCGCCGGAAACAACGGGGATTCAGATTCTAATATGCAGGCACGTCTCTGGCGTGCCTGCTTTTTTTAGGTGGAGGTGTCGCCGCGCATTTGGCCGGTCGCATGTTCCGGCCCTCTAGGCCTCGTTTACCGCTTTCGGCTTAATCCGATCAGTCTAGAATACTTGGCCAGTTCTTGTTGGCGAGCTCGATGAACCCATCCGGATCCACCAGCCAGTCCTCTTGCACTTTGTCATTGTAATTGAGGTAGAGTTTGCCGTTGTGGACGGTCCAGTTCTTTGGATTGGCGCTGGCGGTGTAGCCTTGCGATGCGGCCCACGCGCAATAACCGCCATATTGTGGAGCGTAAGCATCTGGGTTTGCCTTAAACGCTTCAAGGTTTGCTTGGGTAGAAAAACGCCACGTTGCGCCTTTGTAGTCGAACGAGAACGCTTTGCTTCCTTTCACCGGCGCGCCTTCTTCAAAGTAGGCAACAGGATCATAGCCACTAACCGCGAGAGAGGAAAAGCGCGGTGTAAATACCTCTGGCTTTGCGGCCAGAGCACTCGAAATTGACGCGAGCATCAACGCCATAGCTAAAACGAAAGAGCGTAGCCCTTGTGACTGCTGGGTCATAGTCGTTTGTCTCCCTTAAGAACTTTGATCGCCAAAGGAGCTAGGCTATTCGGGCGAAAACTGAAAATCACAACGGCTTCACCTTTGGGAGAGCCCGCTCCACATGCACGCGGTTACAGGATTGCGACCCGCAGGCCGTGAGTGGCAGCGCTAATGCCAGTTGGCGGAAGCGATGGGCTCAGGCATAGTGCCGGGAAATTGATGTCAAGGCCATAAAACTGAGGGAAACAACCTTGAAGAAATTATTTGTACTGACTGTATTCTCGCTATGTGTGGTCCTGAATGCGCCGATGGCGCTGGCTTTTCAACCCTCGGAGGCGACCGCAGAGACGTCGCAGCGAGAAGAGTTGGAAAAACTGTTCGACGATTATTATCGCTACAATCTGGAGCAATTCCCCACATCCGCAACGTCGCTTGGCATCCGTGAGTATAATGATCGGCTCACTGATGTTTCGCCAGAGGCATATGCCCGCCGGGCCGAGCAGGACAAGATTTTCCTCAATCGGCTGGAAGCCATTGATATCTCTGTCGTTGAGGGTGAGCCCAAAGTCAGTGCCGAAATCTTACGCTTTATCCTAACGAACCGAGTGCGGCAGGCGCCATTCAGATCTTGGCGCCGACCCTTTCTGGCTGACAGCGGTTTTCACAGCAATATCGTGCGGACCATGACGTCGGCGCCCATGCAGACCAAGGCCGATTATGAGAATTATCTGTCACGGCTAAAAGCGCTACCCCGGTATCTCGACCAAAATCTTGACAACATGCGGACCGGCCTAGCGGATGGGTTTACCCAACCAAAGGAAATCCTGCCCTTCGTCCTGCCGTCCTTTGAAGCACAGGCGGTTGATGATCCTGAAGCCCATGGCCTCTACAGGCCTTTTGAGGATATGCCGTCGCGTATTTCCAGCGGTGACCAAAAGCGCTTTCGGAAAAGAGCCCGGGCCCTCATCGCCAATGAGATTCTTCCCAGATATGCGCAGATCCTGGCCTTTTTTAGAGACGAATACATGCCGGGCGCAGCGGAGACCGTAGGCGTCAGCGATCTCCCCGATGGCGCTGAGTATTATGCCGCGCAAATCAAATTCTATACGACCCTGGAAGATATGAGTGCGGATGATATCCACCAAATTGGTCTGGCAGAAGTTGCCCGAATTCGGGGCGAAATGAACGCAATCATCCAAGAGGTCGACTTTGACGGTTCGTTTAAGGAGTTTCAGGAATTTCTGCGGACGGATGATCAGTTTTATGCACCAACCGCGCAAGAACTCCTGAAAGAAGCTGCCTTCATTTCAAAGGAAGTTGACGGAAAACTGCCGGCTTTCTTCGGGAAACTGCCGCGTCAGCCCTATTCGGTAGAGCCGGTCCCGGCTGAAATTGCGCCTAATTATACAACCGGGCGGTATGTGGGCGCGGCGCTTAATGCGGCGCGGGGTGGTCAGTATTGGGTCAATACATACAACTTGAAAACGCGACCGCTTTATGAGTTGAAAGCCCTTAGCCTCCATGAAGCGGTGCCAGGTCACCATCTGCAAATCGCGTTGTCGCTGGAAATCGAAGATGTACCGAGCTTCCGGAAGGGCTTTTATCCGCATGCCTACGGAGAAGGGTGGGGGCTTTATGCCGAAGCGCTTGGCAAGGAAATGGGGATTTATAAGACACCCTATGATCATTTCGGCCGCCTTTCCTATGAGATGTGGCGTGCATGCCGGTTGGTGATTGACACCGGCCTCCATTCAATAGGCTGGACCCGCCAGCAGGCGTTGGACTATCTCGCCGACAATACCGCGCTCTCGCTTCATAATGTGCAAACCGAGGTTGATCGCTATATCGCCTGGCCCGGTCAGGCGCTTGCCTATAAAATGGGTGAATTGAAGATCTGGGAGTTGCGGCGTAGGGCCGAAGAAGCGCTCGGAGAAGATTTCGATATCCGCGCCTTCCATGATGCGGTGCTTGTTTCCGGCGGAGTGCCTCTCGGGCTCCTGGAAAGACGCATCGATGATTTCATCACAAGTGAGAAGGCAAAGGCGGACGACTGATGGCCGTCAGGGTGCTGACTGAAAACCTGCCTTATGTGCCACGGCTAGAAACCGAAAAACTGGTGCTCCGCGGGCGGACCCTTGATGACTTTCCTGCTTCCAAAAAGATGTGGGCAGATGAAGACTTCACCCGGTATGCCGACGGTAAACCGCTGAATGAAGAGCAATCCTGGCAGAAGTTCCTACGGACCGTCGGCTCGTGGGCGCTCCTCGGTTACGGATACTGGATCGTTGAAGAAAAAGAGACGGGCGCTTTCGTCGGTGATGTGGGGTGCGGCGAGTATCACCGCTCGATCTCGCCAGCCATCAAAGGCATGCCGGAAATCGGTTGGGGCATTGACCCGGCTCACCAAGGAAAGGGGTATGGCTATGAGGCGGCGCAAGCTGCGTTTGGCTGGATGCGCAGCCGTTTCCCAGACCTTGATCTGTGCTGCATCATTGACCCGGCGAATGCGCCGTCAATCCGTATTGCCGAACGACTTGGGTTCGCGTTCAGCTATCGCGCCGACTATCATGACGCGCCGATCGACATCTTTGTGTTCCGCCCGACTAGCTCTTAGCCCTGCTTTTGAGGGGCCTCCCTCTTTGCCGTTCCCGTTTGCCACATAAACGGAAGAGCCGAGATGTGGAGGGTCGATCACATTCTTGCAGCATGCCCCCCGACGGACTTTCCAAAATGGTCAAATTCGGGGCATTGTGCGGCTGGGGAAAGGGTTTATCGCAAAGGCGGGAAGGGCTGGAGCCCGGCGCAACCATCGGGGACGTCACTATGACAGTTGAAACAGCGCAAGCCATCTGGCTCGCGGTCGCGGTTTATCTCAGCATCGGCGTTTTGCTAGGGCTCATTGCCCTGGTCGGCGGATATAGCCGCTTGGACCATAGCGCTGCCGGGTCGTCGATTTGGTTTCGCCTGATCGCTCTACCGGGCGTGATCGGTCTTTGGCCTGCGGTTCTTATTCGGTTGCTGTCGGGCCGCCGGATCAATGCGCCCCTCCATACCGATGAAGAAGGGTAATCCATGAAACGTGCCCATCGTCGATCTCATCTTCTTTTATGGCTGCTAATTGCGCCGATCGTCATCGTGCTTGCGGTACTGCGGGTGAGCGAAAAAGCGCCGGACACACACGGTGACTTTCCGGACGTGATCTTGAAGGAGGCTCCGTAACCCATGGGCCATCAATACCAAGCCGTCCAATGGAACGGCAACAAGGTCGTCTATGATCTTTTTGTGCTGGCTTCGATTGTCGCGTTCATCGCAATTTTTATGATCGTCGGATTGCAGCCCCATTCGAGCGGCCATACCGCTGACCCGGTCGTTCTGATGATCCGCGCACTGGGCACCACAGCCTTCATGATGCTGACGATTGTTTTGTCCATTGGTCCACTCGCGCGGCTTTCGCGGCGGTTCGTGCCCATGCTCTATAATCGCCGACATCTCGGTGTGCTGACGTTTCTGGTGGCTAGCGCTCACTTTGGACTGGCGCTCCTTTGGTATCATGGCGGCGGCGGGCTTAATCCGCTCGTATCGCTCTTTGTGTCGAACCAGCCAGGCGATCCTTTTCCGGGGTTGCCGTTTGAACTCTTCGGGCTGGCGGCGTTGGTGATCCTTTTCCTGATGGCAGCAACGAGCCATGACTTCTGGCTGAACAACCTTTCTGCACCCGTCTGGAAGGCGCTGCACATGGGCGTTTACGTCGCCTACGGCGCACTGCTGTTGCATGTTGCCTATGGGGCGTTGATCACCGAGCGCGTCTCGCTTTATCCGCCTCTGGCTATCGGCGGGTTCGCCATCGTGGCGCTGCTTCACATCGTGACGGGCGTTCGTGAATGGGGCCGCGACAATGGGATGAAGCGAACCCAGAGTAAGGCATCCACTGAGTGGGTACGCATTGGCCCCTGGGCAGACATTCCTGATCAGCGGGCCGTCATTGCGCCGCTACCCAAAGGCGACCGCGTTGCGGTTTTTCGCGATGACCAGAAGGTATTCGCCGTGCAGAATGCTTGTCGTCATCAGAACGGGCCGCTGGGCGAGGGATGCCTGAAGGATGGGCTGGTGACGTGTCCGTGGCACGGTTGGCAGTACCGGCCCGACGATGGTGTTTCACCGCCGCCGTTCACGGAGAAGATCTCCACTTTTGATGTGAAACTGGAAGACGGCATTGTTTTCGTCAGCACCAAACCAAATGAGCCGGGTACCAAGGGCGTGTCGGTAATGGTCGGCGCGAGCCGGGAGGAGAGCGCGGCATGAAGAAACTGGAAAGCGGTGCTTATCAAGACAATCCCGGTGAAGATGAATTCTTTATCGGTTGGGCAAAGGCGCCGGGCATTGATCGAAGGTTCCTAATAGGTGCATTGCCTCTATCCCTTGGCCTCACGACCGCCGCGGCTTGGGGTGTATCCTCGAGCTTGCCCGACCCGGGCGCCGGCGCATGGCTCACCAATGCCACTCATGAGATTGAAGGCCTTTTGTCGCTGAATCCCTATCCCATGATCTTCGTTCCTGACGCGAGCCGCCCAGGCGGTGTCGACACGGTTCTGGTGATCGCTGAGGGAAAATGCACGAGTTCTTTAAAGCTTGCTGAGCAGGAAGACATGTGGGTGCGCGCTTCAGGTGTCCTGATCGAACGCGGTTCAAGACAGGCTTTGGAAGTTCCGCTAACGCACTATGATTGGCTACAGGTCATCGATCCCCCCGCATCAGCTTTGGTTGAGCCAGACCAGGAATGGCTCGGGACTATGGACCTTCGCGGCACGATCATGGACACCAAGTGCTTTTTCGGCGTGATGAAACCAGCCCGCAGCAAGACCCATAAAGCATGCGCATCTTTGTGTATTCGCGGTGGCATTCCGCCATCATTCTGGGCCCGGACGAAAGATGGCCGGGAATCGGTTCTGTTGATGACCGATGCCAATGGTGGTCCGCTTAAGGAAGAAATTCTTCCGCTTGTAGCTGAGCCCGTTTCAGCAAAAGGGGAAGTTGTTCGTGTTGGCGATATTCTCCATTTCCGCGCTGACCCGTCCGCCTACAAGTTGCTGTGACGGAAACGGCATGTCCCGGTTGCGGCGTGGTCCTCGACGAGGTCGAAGGGCCAACCCACCGATACATGAGTTCGTCGCCAGCCTGTTGGGGGGCGTACGGAGAAATTCTCGCCGCAGAATATTCTAATGCCGTGCTCATGGACGTGCATCGCCTTAGCGTTGATGCCTATGCAGTCCAACATCCAGGCGATGACAGCCGGCAAGCTATTCAATCGGTGGGCCTTCATTTGGCGCGGCTCTATGTGGCCCTTGAGCACGGCGTTATTGGGGACAGAGCGCGTGCTGCCATGGAGAAGTTTGCGGTGCATAAATCCACCCTTGAGGTGCTGACGCCGCCAGAAGTGTTCACGATAACGGTTGGCGATGTGGTGCCGTTCGCAGGGACGCAAGCCCATCAAGAGAAAGTGCGCGCTTGGGCCAGGTCAGCATGGGATGATTGGCGTCAACACCATGAAACGGTCCGGCGGTGGGCGGATAATTGTCTGTAGTCGGAACCTAAACAGGAATGCGCAAAGCGGCGCGTAGTCCTCCGTGATTTGATCGCGATAACACGATCTCCCCGCCATGGCGGCGCGCCACATCGCGAACGACCGAAAGTCCCAGACCAACACCGGAAGCTTGCGGGGTGCGTGCCTCATCGAGGCGATGAAAGGGCTTGAAGGCCTCTTCATAGTGCTCGGGGCTAATTCCCGGGCCATCGTCTTCGACAATGATCTCCACATGGGTGCCGGCCCGCCGGGTACTCACCCATACTTTGGTGGCGTATTTCAGACCGTTCCCAACCAGGTTCGTTACGGCTCGCCGGATCCCGTTCAGTCGTGCTTCAATGATGAGTTCATCTGTGCCCGGCGTAAACACAACACGGGCTTGCTGAGGGTCCGCTTTCTCAACGATCTCCTGGGTGAGCGCTGCCAGATCGAACATCTCCGGATCACCAGTCGTTGCTACATCGCTGGCGAACTCCAGATAGGCCTCAACCATGCGTTCCATTTCTGCCACGTCGCTGCGCATGGCCTCAATGTCCTGCTCATCCGGGGTGAAGGCGAGGGTTAGCTTCATGCGTGTCAAGGGTGTGCGCAGATCATGGCTAACGCCGGCGAGCATCGTGGTGCGCTGGTCGAGGTGGCGGTTGATCCGTTCACGCATGGCAATGAACGCACGGCCCGCACGCCGGACTTCCGTAGCCCCTGTTGGCCGAAAGCCAGGGTCATCGCGGCCTCGCCCGAAGGCTTCTGCGGCACTGGCGAGCTTCAGGATTGAACGGACCTGATTGCGCAGGAAAACGGTTGCAATCCACCCCAACAGGATCGATGTACCCACGAGCCAAGCCAGAAAGATCGGACCCGACGTGGCAAAGACCCGATCTTCCGGGATCAGAAAGGTGAGAAACCCGTCCTCCAGTTGTACACGGACTTCCACCATATCATTCTGGGTCTGGGTGTTGAGCCAATAGTCTCTCTCCAGACGGCTTCGCAAGCGCGCTTCAAAGACGGGGTTGTAGAGGTTATAAGGGGAAAGCTGATTGGCTTCTGGTATTTGGCCAGGTTCATGCCGGATCGACAGGTCCAGAAGATCAGACGTCCTTGAAAAAAGCGCCTCGCTTTCCTCATCCGATGAGGCAACATAAAGATCTGTAATCAGACCAATCTGGCCAGCGGTTGTGCGCGAGAGGTTCGCGGTGACGAAATCCCAGTGCCGAGCGAAAAAGATATAGGTTATAAACGACTGCATCAGGAAGATCGGCAATATGACGATCAACACAACGCGCGCATAAAGGCTTTTTGGTAGAAAACGGCGGAGCATATTGAAGGCCGTCTAGTCCGGGATCAGGGCGTAACCGACGCCGCGCACCGTCTGTAAATAAATAGGCGTACGCGGATCATCCTCAATCTTTTTGCGCAAACGGGTAACTTGAACGTCGATCGACCGTTCCATGGCAGTCGAGGTCTGTTCCGCTAAAGCGGTTCGAGAAATAGGTTCGCCCGGCTTGGCAGAAAGGGCGCGTAGGAGCGCAAGCTCGCCCGCGGTCAGCCTCACCAGATCACCGTCCCGCCGCAACTCGCCGCGGCCCGGTGAAAAGGTGCAATCGCCGAAAGTCAGCTGCTCCCGAGAGACCGCATGGGAGCGCGTGCGCCGCAAGAGCGCCTCCACGCGCAGGAGCATCTCCCTGGGCTCAAACGGTTTGGAGAGGTAATCATCCGCCCCCCGCTCAAAGCCTTCGATCCGGTCTTCCGGCAAGCCCCGCGCTGTTAGGAGCAGGATCGGGACATTCGACGCTGCGCGGATGCGCTCGGTTAGGTCAAACCCGTTCAATCCCGGCATCATCACATCGAGGATCAGGAGGTCGAATTCAACTGCCCCCAATAGGTCTCGGGCCTCGTTACCATTCGATGCCACCGAGGCGCGAAATCCATTTTCGGTAAGATAGCGCTTGATCA
Source organism: Pseudomonadota bacterium (assembly GCA_038522945.1). Classification (GTDB taxonomy): domain Bacteria; phylum Pseudomonadota; class Alphaproteobacteria; order Caulobacterales; family Parvularculaceae; genus MED-G105. Next base: position 482,633 of record JBCBJV010000001.1, on the reverse strand, counting down.
GTTTGGCAATGCGTTCGTCGTCGTCGACGACAAGAATGTGGGCCGCTTTTTCTTTTATGGCTCCAGTCATGGGCAGGCGTCAGTCCTTTGGCGCGGGTTGGGCCCGCAGGAAACGGTACGATTTCACAGCATAGTCCGCGCCGGTCCAGAAGGTAAGGAGGGCCGCGACCCAAAGCGCAGCAAGGCCCCAATCGAGGGCACTGAGGCCAATGAACCCGGTCGGGGCGGCCGCCAGAAGCAGCCCAATGGCGATCAGCTGGACCGCGGTTTTCCATTTGGCAAGGCCGGTGACTTTCAGCTTTCCCCCGGCGAGGGCGACTGCCTCCCGTAGGCCGGAAACGAGTAGCTCGCGCAGAATAATGATTAGCGCCGCCAGGACCGAAGCGTCGCGAATCACACCGTTGCGCATAAGCAGGACAAGGGCTGCGACGGCCAGGAGTTTGTCTGCCAGCGGATCAAGGGCCGCCCCCAAGACAGAAACCTCACCTCGCGTGCGCGCGACCCAGCCATCTGCAAGGTCTGTCAGCGAGGCGATTGCAAAAATGACGAAGGCAGCTTTGAGGTTCCAGGACGCGTTCGTCGTGAACGCCAGCACAAAAGGAATAATAAGGAGAATACGCCCGATGGTCAGGAAATTTGCCATGGGCGCCCGTCTAGCCCAGTTTGGGACGGTGGGGCTAGGTTTTGATCGATTATGCATTTTTCTGACGACGCCATCGAAGAACTGACTGCACTTGGTCGCCATTGGATGCGCGGCTTTTTTTCGGAAAATGAACTTGCCTCGATCGTCGAGGGGCTCGCGCAAATCTGCCCCGAAGGCGGGCGCTTAGCCGACGGGTCTACTCTTGGCCCGTTCATTGGACACAATAGCAGGCTCGGCACAGCGATTGGTAACGTCATGCCGTCGCCGCGCGCGGTTCGCCTGGTCGAGTTCAGGAAATCGGCCCAGCGAAATTGGTCGCTCGGATGGCATCAGGATCGTGTGATCGCTGTTCGAAACAAGTGTGATGTTACGGGGTTTCGCAACTGGTCGGTGAAGGCAGGTGTCCAACATGTGGAACCACCGATTGGGTTATTTGACCAAATGCTCTTTGCGCGACTTCACTTGAGCGATGTTTCCAGAGACGATGGTTGCATGGAGATCGCGCTTGGTAGTCACAGGCTTGGCCGCGTGGACGCGATTGACGCTGAGAGGGCCGCCGCCAAGCTACCGATCGAGCGATGCGCGGCAAAAGCGGGCGATGTGTTGATCGCCAATGCGTTGACGCTCCATAGGTCCTGTGTGAACCGGGATTTAGTCCATGACATTCGTGCACTGAGAGTCGATTACGGCGCAGAAGGCCAACTGCCCCGACCCCTGTCGTGGGCACAAGCTCTCTGACCGATTTGCATTCGGCAAATCGATCAAAGCAAGTAGGACAGCCTGACCAGCGACTAGATCGCCGAGATTAGAACGCCAGGCGGACATAGCCGCCGTAAAGGCGTGGCGGGCCTGCGATAAAGGTCGGGATGCCAAAGGCATCGCCGGTATTGCCTGCGTCAATAATGAACTCTTTGTTGGCGAGGTTCTCAACGAATAGCTCGATCGCCAAGCCTTCCATGAAGTTCGGCTCCATAACGAAGCGCAGATCGACAACACCGTAGCCATCCTGGAACTCATCCTGGATCGCGTCGGTTGTGTCATTGTCATCGTCAAAGAATGTCTTCGACTTGTAGCTGTAGAGCGGCGTCAGGCGGACACTGCCGACGGGCGTTTCGGCGCTTAAGACACCGCCAACCGTGAAGGCATGTTCCGGTGACAGACGGAAGCGATTGCCGGCGCGAACCTGCCGGTTGCCGTCGCCGTCTTCGTCGTCAAACTCCACGCCATTGTAGGCATAGTTCGCGAACAGCATGGCCCATTCGGTAACGCGGAAGTCGTTTTGGAATTCAAAACCGAAGCCAGATGCGTTGCCGCCGTTCACCGGCACTGGCGTGCCAACATCGTTCAGAACTGTCGTCTGGAAGTTGGTGTAGTCGTAGTAATAGCCGGTGACATCGAAGTTCAGGCGACCGTCCAGCGTGCTGCCGCGGGCGCCGAGTTCGAACGCATCGGTCGTTTCTGCGTCGACCGTGGTGAAGTTTTCGGCCAGAATGTTTGGTTGAGCGACATTCGCTGCATAGGCAAGGACTTCCGGGCGGCGACCGCGGCCATAGTTGGCAAACAGATTAATATCGTCTGTCAATGCGTAGGCGAGGGCGAAACGATACGTAAAGCCGTCAAACGTGTCGGACACTTCCACGCGTTGGTTGTTGTTAAAGACGTTCGCGCCGACAAAAACGCCAGCACCGGTCAGCGTCGAAACGCCGTCGGAGTCTGCTGCGTAGCCGGATGTTTTATCGTCACGGGTGTAGCGAACACCAGCGGTGAACTCCAGGCGATCAGTGAGCTGATAAGAGACATCAGCGAAGATATCGACAGCATCGTTTTCGCCAAAGTTTGTGAACTCTTCAGAGAACGTGCCGAGAGGCACGACCGACGTCGGATCGGCCGGGTTCAGGAGCACGGGCGCGCCGGTTGCGGGGTTCAAAAGCACCGATGGCAGAGCTGCGAGCGGCGGCGGGATCAGGCCATCGGCCGTTGGAACGGATGAGGTGAATAGAAAGCCACCAAGAAGCGCCTGAGCCACTGTCTCATCATAGAAGAGCGGCACATTCTGGCTGCCATCTTCGGTGAAGAAAGAGGCCCCGACAAAGCCGGAAAACCCGGACGCGCCTTCAAAACCAAGACGCAGTTCCTGGAAGAATTGATCGCCCACGGCGTTTTCGGCAAAGGCAAAAAGCGGCAGGTTGAAGCCGTCGGGATCGAAAACTTCAGAGCTGTCGAATTCGCGGTAATTCGTCACCGATGAAATCGTGAACGTGTCGTTGATTTCAAAGTCCGCAAGAAGGGTCAGCGAGTGAACTTCGCGTTCCAGGCCCAAATCGCGGCCGCCTTCGATGCCACCAAAGGCGTTGAGCGCCGCTGGTTCTGAAGGATTGAGGACGCCAATTTCGCCCGTGTCCGAGACTGGCAGGAACGTGCCCGACTTGAACGATGTACCCGGATTACTGTCGTTCTGATAGTTGTAGATCAGATCAAGGCTAAGGCGTTCGCTCGGTTCAACGCGCAGCGATCCGCGAAACGCGCCCAGTTCAAAGCCGTTCAAATCATCGCCAATAAGGTTCTCAGTGTATCCGTCCCGCTGCTTGTAACGTCCAGCGACCCGCAGAGCCGCGTCGTCGCCGAGCGGAATGTTGAGAGCACCCTCGGTGAAAAGAAAATCAAGATTGCCTGTCCCAAGACGAACATAGCCCTCTGCCTCGCCGAGTTTCGGGCGAACTGAGTTGATGCTGACCGCCCCGATGAGCGCGGAGCGACCGAAAAGCGTTGGCTGTGGTCCACGTACGACTTCGACATTTGTGTCGAAGAGTTCAACGAAGCTCCCGCGCGACCGGCTAATCGGCACACCGTCCTGAAAGACTGCGACGCGCGGTTCAATGGTGGCGTCGCCTGAGTCTGAGGTAATCCCGCGGATCACAAAGCCAGGGTTGTTGGCCGACTGTTCTTGAACTTCCAGGCCAGGCACAAAGTCTGCCAGATCATCGAACTGCTGGATGCCCACATCATCAAGGTCCTGCTGACCGAATGCCGTGATCGAGAGCGGCACATCCTTGATGTTTTGCTCCCGCTTCTGGGCAACGACGACGATTTCATCGCCCGTTTCGTTGTCGGCAATGTTTTGCGCGAGCGCGAATGGTGTCGTTAGGACGGTCAACGACGCGCCCAGCAAAAGTGTCCGTTTCATGATTACCCCTGAAGATTTCAGGGGCGGCGTAACACCGCTAGGTGACGCTTTGATGTCAGTAAAATTAAAAAGGCGCGACCAAAAGGCCGCGCCAACTCAGAGCTGATTTTTTGCCTCTACCGGCTCAACCGTCTTCCTTGTCATTGCCCCAAAGGCGTTTCCACCAAGGGACTTTCTTTGGCGGAGTAAAAGACTGCCCGCCGTCATCCATCTTGGTACGGATGTCATCGATTTCCCAGCCGGTCAGATTGGCGAGCGTTTGCGCCTCGCTTTCAAATCGCTTTGGCAGCCCGGCGCGATAGTCATCTGCCGCCTTACAGGTGCTGTCGCCCTGCCAGGGGTGACGCATCACATAGCGCCCCTGAAAGTTGGACCGGTCGCCGGTTTCTTTGAACATTAAGTCTTCCGGAAAGTGCTCGGCGTCATAGGAGACGTGGAGCCGCGTGACGAAGACATCGCGCGCCTGGGGCTGCGGCATGGAGCGGCGTGGCTGAGGCGTCGGCCCGCCGTCGATCCAGTAGACGCCAAGCTCGCGGAGTTCCTCAGGGGATAGTGGGTCCGCCGCACACGGATCACACCAATTCATGTCCCATGCATACTCCAGAAAGACAGCGCGCTCGTTTTCCTTCTGGACCTGTGTGTCAAACATCGACTTGTAGAAGTCGCCAAACTCACCTTTCACAAACAGCGGCACGTCCATATCTGTCGGTAGCTTCACGGTGCGATAGTTTGTGGTCTCAACGCGGCCGGTGCGGGTGAGGGCAAAGACGAAGAGTTCCTGCTTGCCGTCGGCGTTCACCGTGCCAAGCCGGATCGGCAACATGAACTTCGGGCTTTCAAAGGCAACTTGAAGGGGCCGCAGATATTTCAGGCCCGTTTTGGCTTGCTCTTCCAAGTTTACCTTGGCCACAAAGAACTTCGTACCCTGCTTAATATAGCTGCCGAGCGTCGCCTCGGCACCCTCAGGGATCTTGTAGCCGTTTTCGGTGAGCCAGGTGGCCAGCCCGTCGGACTGGTCAGCGGAGAGGATCTGGATGTCGTACTCGCCGACAGTGTATTCCGCTTCAATGGTGACGCCGAGGGATTTATCTCTGCGTAAACTTGGCGATGCAGCTTCATCAACAGCCGTCGATTGCACCATTCGTTCGTATACCACGCGCTGGCATGGGTCTTCGTCGAAATACTCCACGAGGCGCGGGGCGGTGTAGGCGTCCAGATGGTCGATGATGGCGTTTTCCGTTACATGGATCTGGCCTTCCTCCAAAACCACCGGGACCGGGATGACAATCGCGAACTCTTTTAGCTCACCCTGATAGTCATTGGCCATGGTGATAACTGTGCGATCTTCATCGCGCATCATCACCACTTTGGAGGCTTTGTTGAACAGCTTGGTATCCGCTTTGGCGACGTAAAAGCCGCAAAAGGCAACCGCGCCGCCTGTGACGCCCAAGGCTGTTGTGGCGGCCAGTGCAGCGAGCACTCGGCGTTTCAGTTTCGAGGGGTGTTTCTTCTGCATGTGTCTTCTCCGGTTATGCGGGAACGGATTATTCAGCGGGAAGGGTTGGCGGCGTCGCGCTGTGCGGTGGCATTGTGCTGTGCGGTGGCATTGTGCCGTGCGGCGGCATTGCGGCTGATGAATTTCTCGGGTTTTTGTGTCGCGCCGGGAACATGGTCAGCACGCTTGGTATCGCGCCAGGCCGATCACCCCAGCGATAGTGCCGGGCGGGATCAAGCCATTCCATCAGAGGACGGATGATACACACAATTGCCAGCGCATAGAAAAGCCCGTCGCTTTGTTGGGCAAAGAATGTCAACCAGAAAGCAATCGCAGCCGCGGCGCTGGCAAAGGCGAGGCGCGCAAACTTGCCATCCGGCGTTGTCTTGGGATCAGAGATCATGAAGAAGGCAAACAGGATCAGCGCGCCATTTTGCAGTCGCAATGCCGGGATTGTCAGGGGATCGCCAAGCCAGATCGCACGGGCAAACATCAACCCTGCAAATACGCCGAGAAAGACCAGGGGAATATCAAGGCGGGCCGCCCGGTAAGTGACGAACATGCCAGCCCCCGCCATCAACGCCGCGAGCCAGATCGCGGTGCCCCATTGGCCGGGCGTCGTCCAAAAAAGGCCCGGACTGTTAACTGAAGCGAAAATCAGCCCACCGACGATCCCGGCATTGGCCGGGTTGAAGATGTGTTTGCCACCTAGCCTCAGAGCAAACTTGGTCCCCACAGCAAGTGCCGCGAGACACCCTAGAGCCAACAAGCTCTCTGAACGTATCAAGAGGATCAGAGAAAGGCTTGTAATGACGGCGCTTTTTGGGTCGAACTTCACCGCTTGCAGGAGCGAGCCGAGCCCCTGCGCGGTCAGCGCCCCAATGACGATGGCGAGGGCCCCAAGGGGAAGAATATCAAAGGCGCGCTGGCTCCATCCGAATGCGAGCAAGCTGGAAAGAGCCATGATCTGAAAGACGCGCGGGTCGCGGGGCATGAATGCTTCAAGATAGCCGAATGCTGCCGAACGGTTGAGGCACGCCTGAAGTTTAGGGGGTGCCTGATGTTTAGGGGGGGGCAGTCGGCTAAGGGTCATCGGCGCCAAATCCTTTTCTCACCGGCACATCCTCAATGGATTCCGGCATTGCCTCGCCCCGATGCTTGGTCTCTCGTTCCCGTATTCGTGATCTATGTCGAGGAGAAACCGGGCCGAATAATGGCGGTTCGGTGGAAAGTCGCGGGCGTTGCATCTGCATCGCCCCAATCAATTAGGGTGGGCAAATGGGCCGAACAAACAGCCTGATTAAGGGAAAAACTACAACCCGCAGTTCGTCCGCGCTTCGGCGTCACTGAGCCCGCGGCCGGTTTCCCACAGCATACAGAATGTTGTTTCGATACAGGCACTGCAAGTAGCGCCGAATTGCTCATCCGGCATTTCAGTATCAAAGCGGCCCATGATGTCGTCGTTAAAGGGTGCGCTAGACGATGGGGGCGTGCGGTAGTCGGCAATCCAATAGCTCTGGCTTTCCGCGCAGCCGCAAAGCTGGGGTCCCGTGGGTCCACACAATTGCCGACACATCGCGCTCGTGGGACTGATCGGCCCAATCGCGGTCAGGGTTGCTTCGCAGTCGGAAAGACTGGTGAAGACATTGTTGCGCGACGTCGGGGCGCCGACGCATTGAGCGGCGTTTGTTGGGCACACCGGGTCGGCCCGGCTGCACGCGAGCGGAAGGTAGGCGCTTTGATCTTCCACGCATCCAATTCCGAACCCACTTCCAGGACCGCCAGTGCCAGGGCCAGTGCCAGGGCCCCCAGTCGCTGGCCCACCTGGCCCGACCGTTGGCCCAGTGCCCCCGGTTGTTCCAGGGACATCCGTTGGCGGTGGGCATCGCTGGCATTCAGCCAATGGAAGTTGTGCGAGATTGCCAGGTCCTGTGTTTCTTGTGCTTGTATCTTCTGTATACGCATCGCCAAGACCGAAGGCGGCATGACCGAATTCATGGAGGAACTCTTCGCGGGCATTGGCCTTTGCATGCATCCTGATTGGTCCGGTGCCGCTGCCAAATTGGCGACCAAGCTCGGCACATCCGCGATATGACGAACGATCGTGTAGAACGACTGTAATCTCAGCGTCTTCTTCCTGGTCCGCTGCAAAGTCTGCGCGGAGTCTGCGTTCAATGGCGTCAGGCGGTGCGCCGTAAAACGGATCCTGGCCGCACCGGGCAGATACCCCGCTATAGTAATCGGCGGTGCGCCCCGGTGCCCGCGAAACATAAAATGCCAATTGATCGTCGTGGTCAGCAAGGGACGGCTCGCTGAGAACCGCCCCATTGATTGCCGTTTCGACACCGAACAGGAATGCCGTATCATCATAATCACCGATGGGACCCGTTGGCGGGTCAAAGGTGCTTGTGTCGCGGATGAACAAGACATCAATGCGTCGGTCCTCCTGATCTTCCAAACTGGATACCGGCAGCCGCACTGGCACAGGACCATCGCTATCTGTGGCAGGGCGACCGTAGGTGAAGAGGTAGGAAGCCGGTGTCGAAAGGCTGATTTCAGGTCCGCCGCCAGAAGGTTCAAAGGTCGCTCTTGCGGCATAAATCCCCGCACCATACCGGTTCGGCAGTGTCTCCATGAGTTCGCATGTTGAACTGTCGGGGCATGTCTCTTCGTTGCCGGCGACGGTGATTTTGATCTCGGCCACGTCGTACCCGGTCGGTGGCTCGGCGACCGCGTAATAGGTTAAGTCCTCGCCCTCATCCGGCAGGATTGGCGAATGCATAACGAAAATTCGGCCGCTGCCGGCTGGGTCGGTGGGTTCGAACTGTCCTGGCGTTGCGCAGGCCGCAACAACAAGCAGGAATGCCAAGGCAAGGTGTTTCATGTCTCTCTCCCCCATGAAACGTTTAGCCTTCAGTAAATCCTGAGAGCGCAATGCGCGCAAGGCAGCAAGTCGAATTTTGTTTAAGAAACCCGCAAAAAAACGGACGCCGTATCTGGCGCCCGTTTGACTAATCATGCTGTATAAAGACTATTCAGCGGCGACGGCGCGCGGCGTCCAGTCAAATTTCTTGAAGGCATCGTCGACCGGTGTCTTGACGAAGTGATTGACGTAGTTCGACATGACTTTGTGTGCGATCCCGACCATGACATCTAGAATGGTTTGCTGCGTGTATCCGGCATCCAGGAATGTCTGCACGTCAGCCTCACTGACGACGCCTCGTTGGCGCACCGCTTTCAGTGTGAACTGGCGCAGGGCTTCGAGTTTTGCATCGTCCAGTGGTTCAGCATTGCGGAGCTTTTCGATCGTCGCGTCGTCAACGCCTTGCGCTTTGGCAATGCCCGTATGAGCCGGCACGCAATAGTGGCAGTTGTGTTCGACGTTGATCGAAAGCCAGACCACATTGCGCTCTGTTGCAGTGAGGCTCGTTTTGCTGAAGAGGTCGCCGACAACTTGATACGCCTCCAGGAGCTGTGGCGAGGTGGCCATGGCAGCGTGAAGGTTCGGGATCATGTTGTAAGCCTTTCGGGATTTCTCAAGCAAAGGCTTAGCGGCATCAGGGGCGGTCTCAACGGTATGGATCGGATAGTCGGTCATCGGGAATGTCCTTTCACAGAGCACTTGGTTGCGATGAGGCGAGTTATGGGAAGGAGCTGTGCTCATGCCAAGGAGCTATGCCGTCACTTCGGCGTGACCGAGGGGCGTGACCGAGGGGCGTGACTGGGAGGCGTGACCGGGTGACGTGACCGGGAGGCTTGGCCCGGTCCAGGGACATGTGGCAGACACGGCCTACCCATTGAACCTACCCATTGAACCTACCCATTGAAATAGTCATGGATCTTGTTAGCGAGGTTTTCCGAGACGCCTTCGACAGCCATGAGGTCGGCAGGTTTGGCCCGGGCGACCGCTTTTGCTGATCCAAAATGGTGGAGGAGGGCGCGCTTGCGGGCGGCGCCCACGCCAGGAATCTCATCTAACGGATTGGCCGAGATTGCCTTTTTGCGTTTGGCCCGGTGAGCCCCGATTGCAAAGCGGTGGGCCTCATCGCGCAGGCGTTGGATATAGAAAAGCGCGGCATCGTTCGGGGGCAAAAGAAACGGCTCGCGCCCGGGCAGGATCACCTGTTCGCCAATGGCGCTGGCGGTTCGGTCCGCACGCTTGCGACCCTGATCGTCTTCGCGGCGTCCCTTGGCGACGGCAACGAGTTTCGGACCATCCGTATCGGGATCAAGGCCGAGGTCTGACATGACTTTCAGGGCAGCGGTGAGTTGTCCCTTGCCCCCATCAAGGATGATCAGGTCCGGGCTAGCTGTTTCACCTTCTTCTTTCATGGCTCGTTTCAGCCGCCGCGTTAGAACCTCACGCATCATACCGAAGTCATCGCCCGGCGCGAGGTCAGTCGACCTGATATTGAACTTTCTGTACTGATTTTTGAGGAAGCCTTCTGTGCCGGCAACGATCATGGCCCCGACCGCATTGGTGCCCTGAATGTGGGAGTTGTCAAAAACCTCGATACGCTCAGGCGGCGTTTCCATTTCCAGCACATCGGCTAAGCGGGCCATAGTCCGGCGTTGGCTTTCGCTTTCCGCAAGGCGCCGGTTCAGGGCCTCGCGCGCATTCATGAGCGCCGCTTCCACGAGATCGCGCTTTTCGCCCCGCTGAGGCGCGCGGATTTCAATCCTTCGCTCAGCGCGTAAGCTCAATGCATCGGTGAGGAGATCAGCCTGGTCGGGCTCCACGCTGGTGAGTACAAGCGATGGCGCAGTGCGCCCATCGTAAAACTGCGCCATGAAGGCGGAGAGGATTGCCTCCGGCATTTCGTCCCGGTCATGACGCGGAAAGAACGCATGGTTCCCCCAGTTCTGCCCGACACGGAAGAAAAATACCTGGATGCAGGTTTGTCCGCCTTCGGAATGAATAGCGAAAATATCTGCTTCATTGACCCCGGCGCTGTTAATGTCCTGGGTGCCCTGAATGAAGGTGAGGGCACGGATCCGATCTCTGATGCTGGCTGCCCGTTCAAAGTCGAGGGCTTCCGCCGCGCTTTCCATTTCCTGCGAAAGGCGTTTTTGAACGGCAGCATTGTCGCCCGCCAAAAAAGATCGGGCCTCTTCCACAAGGGCGCGGTAGTCGTCCGGGGAGATCAGATCGACGCAAGGCGCAGCGCACCGCTTGATCTGATAGAGCAAGCAAGGCCGGGTACGGCTGTCATAGACGCTGTCATTACAGCTGCGCAGCAGAAACGCTTTTTGCAGAGTATTGAGGGTCCTATTCACCGCCCCCGCAGAAGCAAAGGGACCGTAATAGTCTCCCTTCCGCTTTCGCGCGCCGCGATGTTTCAGGATTTGAGGCGCGTCATGGTCGCTCGCGATCAGAATATGAGGAAAAGATTTGTCGTCCCGCAGGAGGATATTGTAGCGCGGGCGAAGCTGCTTGATCAGGTTTGCCTCAAGCAAGAGGGCCTCGGTTTCCGTCGCCGTGACGACGAATTCCATGGCCCGCGTATCGGCGATCATGCGCATGATCCGGTTGGAGTGCCCCCCGGATTTGGCGTAGCTGGACACGCGGTTTTTCAGGTTTTTGGCTTTGCCCACGTAAAGGACGTCACCCTCATCGCCGATCATGCGGTAAACACCAGGCTTGGCGGGCAAGCGTGAAACTTCATCGGCGATCAGTGCGGCGCCTTGGCGAGAAGATTCTCCATTTTTTGCAAGGTTAGTCATTGGAAATTAGGGAAATCTCGTGCACTATCTTTCAGAACTTTAACGATTTCTGGGGCTGGGGCTCGATTTTGACGGTGTTGGTGGCGTTTGCGCCACAGACAACCTTTGGTTTCAAGCTTTTCCATTCCGGTCATCAGGTTGAGGTTTCAGGCTAAGACCTGAAGTTAGAGTAGGCGTTTAGGTGTTCATGAGTCGGTACTTATGAGTCAGGGTGATCGCATACATCTTTTCTTTGCGGCGGGCGTGTTTCTCCTCCTGTCGCTGGCGGGGTCGAATATCTGCTATTCAGCGGTGAAAGACTTCGCGTTTGCCAGAGCAAGTGGCAAGTGGATCCAGACCGACGGGGTGGTGCTGAGCCCAACCGACAGCAGCGAGAAGCTGCGCTATGCGTACATCTCCGGCGGTCGCCAGTTTGAAAGTCATCGTCTCTCGTTTCTGACCCGCGGGCGGATCGGCACCATGCCACCAACCTGGCCCGGGGCGAATGTCACCGTGTACGTTTCCCCCGAGAATCCTGCGGTCTCAGTGCTTGTGCCGGGCGGTTCGGGGCGCCGCTTTGCGGTCTGGTTTGCGTTCGGTGGTCTCGTTGTCTTTGTTGGCCTCGGTGGCATGGTGAGAACCATGATGGCCGTGGACTTTCCGGAGCTGGATATCAGGCCCCAGTCCGTTGAAGGTCTTGAAGAAACCGCACGCGATACCGCTTATTCCCCAGCGGAGTAACGCACCTTTTCCCCCAAGGTGGGCCTCGCCACTTCAACTGTTGTAAGCGCCGGTTGGGATTGTCTCACCGCGTCGAAAATCCACCGCGCCAGACATTCCAGCGTTGGGGTGGAGAGCCCTTCGATTTCGTTTAACAGCCGGTGGTCCAGGCGTGAAGCCACGTTCTGGCAGTCGCGCTTTAGCTCGGCGTAATCGACAATCCATTTGCCGTCACTCAAGTTCGCGGCACCCAACGTGACTGTCGCCACGAACGAATGCCCGTGAATTCGACTATAGGGGTGCGCTTCGCCGTCGGGACTATCGGACATCTTGATGTTCGCCCCCAATTCGTGGGCGGCTTCAAATGAAAACTGATAACTCTGTTCGTACATCGGTCGTATTGTTGCTCGATCACCGTGTGCCGTGCGGGCTGGTTTAGGCCTTGGGTCTTTAAGCCTTACGGCGGCGAATTTCGACCCCCGCGCCGGCAGCCTCTGAAATTGCCTCCGGTTTCTGGACTCGAACGCGCACGGCATTCACCATGGGATGGGCGAGGGCAAACGTCGCGATCCGCTCAGCTAGCGTTTCCACCAGCTTAATGTGTCCCTCGTCGACAATCTCGCGAATGCCTGTGCACATGCGATTATAACAAACGACATTCTCTAGTTTGTCCGCAGCTGGCGTCGCCGGTTCCACGACCTCAAGGTCCAGATCGATCACCACCGGTTGCTTGTGATCAAACTCGTGGTCATAGGCGCCGATAAATGCCGGGATCGTCAGCTCACGCACGAAAACGGTGCGTGATGTTTCGACAATAACCGGCGGCGGCGCCTTCTTCAGCATGGATTGACCTTGTAATTCAGTGAACGGATTTGGAGCGGGCTACTCGTTGACCAGCACGTCGGCGGTCTCCCAGGCCAGATGCTGGCCCCCGTCAACGGCGATCATTTGGCCGGTCACAGCCATCGCGTCAACCAGATAGAGAAGCGCGCCGACAATGTCGTCCGGTGTGGCACCATGGCCCAGAATGGTTGCCGCGTTCTGAGCTTGCCAGTCTTCTTCCGATTGGCGTTTGTTACGTAAGGTCGGGCCAGGGCCAATACCGTTGACGCGGATGCCTTGGGGCCCAAGTTCCTGGGCGAGGGTTTTCGTCAGCGTAAAGAGCGCTGTCTTGGAAAGCGTGTAGGAGAGAAACTGTGGTGTCAGTTTCAACACCCGCTGATCAATCAGATTGATAATCAGATTGTCAACGCCTTCCGGCGCTTGCGCTACGAAATCCTGGGAGAGCTTCAAGGGCGCGCGCAGGTTCGTTTCCATGTGCAGATCCCAGCTTTCGCGGGTCATGGACGTGATGCTGTCGTCTTCGAACATGGACGCGGAATTGACGAGGAGGCTAATTGGACCGATATCCGCTGCCACGGTTTCGATCAGTGTACTGGTTTTCTTTTCCTTGGAGAGATCGGCTTTCGCGATGGTGCTGGAAACACCGAAATGGCGCACCTGGCGGGCAACCTCTGCCGCATCTGTCTCGGAGTTGTTGTAGTGGATGCCCACATTGAACCCGGCTTCTCCAAGCGCAAGGGCGATGGCGCGACCAACACGCTTGCCACCACCCGTGACGAGGGCGCTTCGGCGCTGAAAAGCTTTGTCGGTCGACCGGTTTTTGGATTTGTCTTTTGTCATGGATACTACGTATTGGTGCCCCCAAATGGGGCAGCGGGGTGGGCAGCTAAAGGTATTACAGAGCTCAAAGGGCCTTTGACGCGAGCAAAGCCACAAATGCAAGGTAGCCCGCAAACATGAGGGCACCCGGTATGCGGCCGATGTCGCGCCGGGTAAAGACGAAGAAGGCGACGATCACTGACGCCGCTGCCATCACAGGGATATCCAATTGCAACGATGCCTGATCGAAAGGGGCTGTGCCCACAAGGCCAGTAACCCCGCCGACGGCCAAAATATTGAAGATGTTTGAGCCGATGATATTGCCGATGGCGACGTCAGATTTTTTCTGAAGGGCCGCAGCGATAACCGTCGCAAGCTCCGGCAGGGATGTTCCAAAGGCAACAATCGTCAGACCAATCACTTCGTCCCGCACGCCCCACATGGACGCCAGCTGTGCCCCGTTTTCTACCAGGAGATGCGCACCGAAAGGTAAGCCGATCAGGCCGGCAATCAAAAAGGCGGTGAGCTTCATGCTAAAGCCATCGACCCCTTCGGTATATTCAGCGACGTCATCAAGGACAGGGTCATCGCCCTGGGCAGCGGCGGCCCGGAAAGCCATATAGGTGATGAACGCGAGAATACCCGCAAACAGCGAAACGCCCGCTGTCCGGTCGATGGCCCCGTTGACGTAGGCGAACGCCATAAAGACCGTTGTTGCCACCAGCATGATGACAACATGGCGGCGCAAGCCTGCCACATGTGTCGCGATGGGGTAGACGATTGCCGGCAAGCCCAAGACCAGCAGGATATTGGCAATATTCGAGCCGATGATATTGCCGATGGCGATCCCGGGATTCCCGTTGAGAACCGACTGAATGGAGACTACCAGTTCGGGCGCCGAGGTGCCGAAGGCGACAATGGTCAAGCCAACGAGAAGGGCCGGGATTTTCAAGGCGGTTGCGAGACCAACGGCCCCTCGCACCAGCATGTCCCCTGCCACCAGCAGGAGGGTCAAACCGACAAGAACACCGGCAACAAGACCGACCATGAAGTTACCCCTTCGCCGCCAGCCTCGGCCGGCAATTGCCCTTTAAATGAGTTTCTCTGCCTCATGAAGGGGCAAACGATTACTTCGGCGATGCATCAAATGGCCGGGGGTGATCAAACGCCCCGCATCGACACAGTTCAAACCGCCAGACGATTGCTAGTCGATGCTGCCTTTTTCGATCAGATTAAGGGCGGCGAAAAAAAGAATGAAAGCGCCGATCATGTAAATGGCTGCCATGCTGTCGTCCTCATGGGTTACTTGTTGCGGGCTATTACGTTGGAAACGCGCCGCGGGTTTGAAGATAAGCCGCCTGTATAAGGCGCGTTCCGCTTCCCGTCGACTGTTTCCGCCAAATCGCCGCGATTAAGGCTTGAGCGCGATGGACAGAGCTCTCTCACATGAGGAGGTAGGTCGGTGAATTCGAGCCGCGACAGCGCCTGCCGGGTAGGTGGCCGCCAAATCCTGGACTTTAGGACCGCGAACGCGTCTTCGACCTCTCTCGATCTGGACGCCATCCCCGGCGGCTTTGCGCTTTCTTCGTGGCGGTAATCCGCTAGCTGCCAATGTTTTGACGGAATGTTTCTTCTTAAGGCCACGGGTGCGCGCATCTCATGCCCCATTGCCGCGCGATCACGTCGATGTCAGCTGCCGTGAGCGAGACGGCAGCTTCCCATTGGCGCTGGATCGAAAAGTCGATGTGGCGCAAAGTGTAAGGAGTTCTGCCATGGTCCCCCTATCTGTCTTGTCAGGTCAAAAAGAAAGGGTGCTTGGCGTCTCTTCTCGCCATTCCTTTTCGCGTCCGTCCCTCTACCGCCAGCATTTTTCATCGGGACGCTTGTCACAACAAGTCGACCGTCTCGTCCTGGCGGTAGTTTTCGTTCTTGCCATGAGCCTTGCGCCTGCTTTGGCGAGTAAGCTTCGGCTGACCCATCCCAATGAGGCCATGAGCGGCAGCCTGTTGGTCGAAACAGACGAACCGGGTCAGTTCGTCCAGGCACCGACAATCGCCAGTGATGTTGAAATCAACGTGTCCGGACCATTTGTGCGCACCCGGGTGACCCAGCGATTTGTCAATTCCTCTTCCCACTGGGTGGAAGGCATTTATGTTTTTCCGCTCCCGGACGGTGGGGCCGTTGATACCCTCAAGATGCAAATCGGTGAGCGTTTTATTGAAGGCAAGATTGAAGAACGCCAGAAGGCTAAACGCCAATACGAGGCGGCTAAGGCGGAAGGGAAGAAAACAGCCCTCCTGGAACAGGAGCGGCCAAACATCTTCACGAACTCCATAGCCAATATCGGACCTGGTGAAGAGATCATTGTACAGATTGAATACCAGGAAACGGCACGCCTCAGTGACGGCGTGTTTTCGCTGCGTTTCCCCATGGTGGTCGCACCCCGATACAATCCGGCGCCGGTCGTAAAGAGGGTTCAGCTTGCTTCAAATGAGGGCGGGTGGGCGCTTTCCGACCCGGTCCCCGATCGCGCGCGGATCGAGCCAGAATACCTGAACCCGGCCAACCATGAGCCGCGCCACCCGGTTCAGCTATCGGTGGACCTAGACCCTGGATTTGAAATCGGCGAGATTTCAACCGGCGTCCATCAAGTCATTATTGATCGTGACATTAAAAAGACTGCATCCCTGACCCTGGCGACAGGCAGCGTTCCTGCCAATCAAGATTTCGAGTTGACCTGGAGGCCTGCAAAAGGGGTGGGGCCGTCTGCCGGGCTCTTCACTGAGATGATCGACGGGACGCCATACTATCTCGCGATGGTGATGCCGCCTCACCTAAAGGAGACACAGGCTTCACGACTAGCGCGGGAGGCGATTTTCGTCATTGATACCTCCGGTTCCATGGCGGGCACCTCCATTCGCCAAGCGCGCGCGAGCCTCCTCCATGCTCTGACACGCCTGACCCCGGCGGACCGGTTCAACATCATCCAGTTTAACTCAGACTTTGACATGCTGTTCGACGACGCTGTGATGGCGACCCCGGCCAATCTCGCGGTGGCGGCGCGCTATGTGGAAGCCTTGGAGGCGCAAGGGGGGACAGAGATGCTCTCTGCCCTGAACGCTGCCCTGCAAGATCAGTCTCCCGATGACCGCACTGTCAGGCAGGTGATCTTCCTGACTGACGGAGCGATTGGCAATGAAGCCCAGCTCTTCAAGACAATTGCGGCGAACCGCGCTCGCTCGCGCATCTTCACCGTGGGGATCGGCTCTGCGCCCAATTCTTTCTTTATGTCACGGGCTGCGGAAGTCGGGCAGGGCACGTTCACACATATTGGCGCTGTTGATCAGGTGGAAGCGCGCATGACGGTGCTTTTCGACAAGCTGGAAAGCCCGGTCGTCACCGATCTATCGGTCGCCTGGCCGGATGGCATCAAAGTTGAGGGCTGGCCTTCGCCGCTGCCGGACATCTATGCCGGCGAGCCATTGGTCATCGCGGCACGCATTGACGAGACAGTGCCCCAGGCGGGGAACCTGGTTGAGTTTGCAGGCCGGTTTGGGGATCAACCCTGGAAAGTGCGATTATCGCTGGAGGAGGCGAGCGACAGGTCCGGTGTCTCGAAAATCTGGGCACGGCGTAAAATCGCATCGCTTGAGCTTGATCGTGCCAGACGCAACTCAGCAGACGGAGAGATTGACCGTGAGATCCTGTCCACGGCGTTGGCCCATGGCCTTGTGAGTCGGTTGACGAGCCTCATCGCCGTGGACGCAACCCCCAGTCGGCCTTCTGATGCGTCACTTTCGACCCGGAATGTGCCGCTGAACCTTCCTGCAGGGTGGGACTTTGCCAGTGTCTTTGGTGAGGAGATCCAACATTCCTACCTGGATGAAGCCGCCCTTGATGCCCGGCTTGCACAAGTAGAGACCCTCAAGAGTGATGCAGTCCAAGAGGTATCCATGAGCGAAAAAGGCCGTATCGAGATGAAATTTACCGGCCCCGGTATTCCGCTCCCGCAAACCGCGGCTCTGTGGCAGCTCAAACTGATCTCCGGGCTCATGCTCTTGATCATCGTCCTTGTCTTTTCTGGCAAGTTTTCCTTCTTGCGCGGTGTGAAAGTCAATTCCCCGTTGGCGGTATTGTCCGCGGCTTTGTCCGCTGACAATTCGCACCGGTCGAGCAAGGCGTACAAGTGAGCTGGTTGTCCCCCCGGCTTTCTCCACGGCTTTCCTTTAAGTGGATTTGTACGCCATCGGCGGGCTTGCGGCTGTCTGCCCGCAGGCTCGCCATTTTTTTGAGCCGCGCGCCGAATTCAAAGCGGCCGCTTCCAAAGAAAACCTGGCCAAAGCAAACCGGCCCAAAGCGAATCGCTTTTATTCTGGGTACGGTTTTAGCGTGCGTCCTGATGGCTGACGGCCTCTTCATTCGCGCCAAAGCCGTCCTTGCCGACGGATTATTGCTTAGCGCGTGGCATCAGGCGCAAGCATCTGGTGCGCCAGTCAAACCCTGGCCCTGGGCGGACACCGCGCCAGTGGCAAGGCTCTCACTTCCAGGTAACAAAAAGACCCAGATCATCCTTGCAGGGACAAGCGGTGAAGCTATGGCCTTTGCCCCGGGATTGATGGAAGGCGGACCGCCCATCGGAGAGCCTGGCCTTTCGATTATTACGGCGCACCGTGACACTCACTTTGCAGGGCTTGATCGCCTGGAGCGGGGTGACCTGATCAAGGTGGAAGATCTCACTGGGCGCGAGTTTACTTTTAAAGTCAATGAAACACGGATCGTTCAAGCAATTGCATCTGGGCTTTCATTCGAGGCACCAACGCCCCGTCTTGCCCTCGTGACCTGTTATCCCCTGTCGGCGCTGCGCCCGGGGCCCTTGCGGTATGTGGTGCTAGCAGAGCTAACATCCGTCAACTGAACACTGATGCCGCCTATATTAACCTTTAGAGCTGGTGAATGAAATGGTTCAGAAGCGCACATTTTCTCTAAGCCGGTGGGAACCCGGCTTACTTAATCTTCATTACATAAAGGAAAGGGCGGGAATGGCGTCTGCATGGTGTGGACGCAATTGTCACGGGTAACTCCCGTGGAAAGGTCGCCCGTGGGGATTTGGGATATGATCAGCGAAGTTGCGGACTTGTTTGGCGGCGAAAGCGGGCCAGTGGTCAAACCGACAGCCGTTGATCGGCGTCTGACCGAACGGGTGCTCGGCATTTGGGCAAAAACGGCCCGCGGACATTTTCCGTCTTGGGATGATCTGCGTGCTTATGATTTTCAGGAAGACTGGAACTGGATCTTTGTCGTGGACATCGAAAAGAGTGTAGGTTTTCCCTACTTCATTTATCTCGGCTCCCAGTTGGCAAAGCTCTCTGATGTTTATTTATCAGGACAGGATGATTGGACATTGTCGCTTTTGGACAAGGCGACGAATACCGTTGACCTAGCGGTCTCTGGTCGCGCCCCCCATCTCGGCGAAGACAACCTGAAACTTTGCGATAGTCGCAATCTGCTGTTTCGGTGTTTGTGTGCACCCCTGGCCGATGATGGCACAACGATCACTCACGTACTCGGTGCCGTCAGTGGGCGCATTGACTTCTCGCATGCTGAACAGGCGGATAGCGATGAGGCGGATCCGTCAGATGACAACCTCGGCAATGGGGACCGCGGCAGCGCGAAACCCACGCCATGGCTCAGCATTGTCAAAAGCTAAATTGCGACGATCAAGCACGCACAAAGGGGGCGGGGCCTTACGCGCCCGTCACTCATCTAATGAAGTTGCCTCGTCCTCGGCCACCGCTTTTTTGCGGCGCATCCGCTCAAATGGCCCCAGAGAGCACGCGCCAACAATGATGCCGCTATTATTGTCGACAATATTCACAATTTGATTGGCGCAGATGTTGCCGCCGCGGACCACGAACTGGAAGCGGTTTGCAAACCTTGAGCCCTTGCTGCAGTCACCGCTAGTGCGTGACAGGTAGTAATTGCTGACGCCGGTACGCACGAGCACGCGATTATTGTCGACCGCCTCAAAACGATTGTTTGTGCCGCTTGGCAGGCATGTGCGCGTCTCGCCCGTTCCCTCCAGCGTTTGCAGCCGGGCGAGAGCAACTTCATTGACCGTGTTCGACGGCGCCGTCGCGCACGCTGACAGACCGATGGCGGCGAGGCATGCCGCCGATGCCATACGCGTTACTCGGATGGGCGACACGCAACACTGGCCAGCAATGGATTTGGCCATGGTGGTATAATTTCTCATAACGTGGTCTCTCCTCACGTAAGTGCTGCCCGCCATCCCGGGACGCACGTTATCCCAGCGGTGACAGTTCCTCAAAGCGTTCCTGTGTCACAACCGGGTTCAGGTCACTGAAACGTGTAGAGCAGGACAAGCGAACCGCGCAGATGGGCGCGTCACCTATCGCCTTGCCCCGTGCAGGACGTCAGCCTAGGTTCGCGCAAACAGCCGCCAGTTGGCAGCCACTGGTCGGCGACAAGAAACGCGAGGAGACGAACCCATGGGATACACGCACGGCCATTTTGTAGATGGAAAGAGTGTGGCTGGTGCCAGCGGACGCACGCACCAGATTTTCAATCCAACGACAGGGGAAGTCCAAGGCGAAGTTGCCCTTGCAAGCGCGGGTGAAGTGGTCGCAGCCGTTGACAGGGCGCAAGCGGCGTTTTCGGACTGGTCGACGGTGAACCCCCAGCGCCGGGCGCGGGTCATGTTCAAATTCAAGGATCTCGTTGAAAAGGACATGGACAATCTGGCGAAAATGATTTCGTCAGAGCACGGTAAAATTCTGCCAGACGCGCGCGGTGATGTGCAGCGCGGTCTGGAAGTCGTTGAGTTCGCATGCGGCATCCCGCACTTGCAAAAGGGTGATTACACTGAAGCGGCGGGTCCCGGAATTGACGTCTATTCCATGCGCCAGCCCTTAGGCGTTGTCGCAGGCATCACGCCGTTCAATTTTCCCGCCATGATCCCCATGTGGATGTTCTCTGTCGCGATCGCTTGCGGAAACACGTTCATCAACAAGCCGTCGGAAAAAGATCCGTCTTGCCCGCTGCGGCTTGCGGAATTGATGATGGAAGCGGGGGCGCCAGAAGGCGTTTTAAACGTGGTCAATGGTGACAAGGAATCCGTTGATGCGCTGATCGAAGACCCGCGCGTTAAGGCAATTTCTTTTGTCGGCTCATCGGATATTGCTCAGTATATATATCAAAACGGCGCGGCGAACGGCAAGCGGGTTCAGGCTTTTGGCGGGGCCAAGAACCACATGATTATCCTGCCGGACGCGGACATGGAAAACGCCGCAAACCAGTTGATCGGATCGGCCTACGGTTCCGCAGGCGAGCGCTGTATGGCAACGCCGGTGGCTGTCCCCGTGGGTGAGGGCACGGCCGAG
This sequence comes from Pseudomonadota bacterium, assembly GCA_038522945.1. Lineage (GTDB taxonomy): Bacteria > Pseudomonadota > Alphaproteobacteria > Caulobacterales > Parvularculaceae > MED-G105. The sequence continues at coordinate 461,826 of JBCBJV010000001.1, read as the reverse complement.
AGTTTGATCGATATTCTCAAGCCGAAAGTTGAGAGCCTCAAGATCGGTCCGTCGCTCTCAGAAGACTCCGACCTCGGGCCGCTGGTCTCCGGGCCTCACCGGGACCGGGTCGCCGATTACATCCAGATGGCGATTGACGAGGGCCAGGAAGCCATTGTCGATGGGCGTGGATTTTCGCTCCAGGGATATGAGAGTGGCTTCTTCTTGGGTGGGACATTGCTTGACCATGCCAAGCCCGACCACACATCCTATCAGGACGAAATCTTTGGGCCGGTTCTTCAGATTGTCCGGGCAACAAATTTCGATGAAGCCGTCGCATTGCCTTCAGACCATCAGTACGGGAATGGTGTTGCGATCTTTACCCGCAACGGCGCGGCCGCCCGTGAGTTTGCCCAGCGGGTCAATGTCGGCATGGTGGGCGTTAATGTGCCGATCCCTGTGCCTGTCGCTTACCACACCTTTGGCGGCTGGAAGCGGTCCGGCTTTGGCGACACCAATCAGCACGGCCCGGAAGGCGTGCGGTTTTGGACCAAGATCAAGACGGTCACCCAACGTTGGCCAGAAGACGTACAAGGATCGGAATTTGTCATTCCAACCATGGGCTAGGCCAACTGGAGGGCTGCAATGAATTCTTTTCTTATGTTCTGGGTGCTTCCAATCGTCGGAACGATCCTCATCCTCTTTATCTTCAGGCATCTCCTTTCCAAGGCGCCAAAGATTGAGGGTCGAAAGCGGTCCAAAGGGGCCGGCGAGGACGACCGCAACGGCGCATAAAGGTCGTCCCGTGCCGTTAGTCGAGATCGATGACGGCTCGATATGCGGGCCCGTCTTTCGGTAATGGCGCATTGGCACCGGGTAATCTGCTTGTCAGCACTTGCGTAAGGAATTGGCGACGGTCCTGCGGTAGGCTGGACGCTGATGGTGTTACGGGCGAAAACGTAAATCTTCCGCAGGAGGAGAGGGCGGCTTGCCGCGAATGTTTTCTAGAGGGTTTTGAATCGGTCATGCTTTTCTTTTTGCAGCTTATCGCCATGGGCATTTTTATCCTGATCGGCGTGACGATCTGGAACGGAATGAAGCGCGGACGCCTGACGCAAGATAGCCCTCCGGCGGGCCTCGATCACGGTGACGGCGCTGACCTTTCTCCGGGTCAGCATGCCGCTGAAACCCTGAGGGAATTCCAGACCGTCCAAGCAGAACTGAAAAAAGCTTATCCGGCAGTTTTCGCTATGCTGGGTGGGTATCTGAATAGCCATTCGATTAACTCAGCTGGCGGGCTCGAAGCCGCGGTTCAGGAAATGATCACCGACTGGACCCCGCGCAAGGATGAAATCAACCGTGAACTGACAAAGCTGCTTGCGGACAATGTGACCGAAGAGGAAGCCCGCGCGGTGGTGATGGCCGCTTGTGACGCGGAATTCGACCAGGAAGGTTATCGTGCCTGGTTGACCTGGTTGTTCGGCAAGTTTGCCTAAAGCGCCACCTCACCAAAGGGATAGGTCACTTAATCCGGTTTCATCGCCGTGTCCGGTCCTTGATCAATTGCGGCATCTGAGAGGCTCGCCCCAAGTAGTTTGATCTGCAACCGGCTCGCGGGAGGGGGCGGGGGCTCGTTCATCCTGTCTTCCGTTGCAGGCTTAAGCTAAGTAGGGTTCGCACGATAGGATGACAATCCGCCCGGGGAGGGAAGCATGGAAAATGGAACACAGAATGCGGCAGTCAACATCGGCGGCCCTTTGATACTTGGCCTTTTTGTGCTCATTGTTTTCGACAATTTGGCCCTCGCAATAATCACGGTCCTGCTTTTTGGCGGAGCCGCCGCGGCGCGGTCAAACGGCAAGAAAGAAGACAGCGAAACGACGGAAGAACCGCCGATCGATTGAGAAATCCGTATCGTGATCGAATAGAACAGGGAGAGTATATGTCTGCCACATGGAAATCGCCGGAGCGGGGGATTGTCACCCCAATGATTATCGTCAAAGGCGCGCCGGAAACGATCAGGTTCGCCGAGGCCGTGTTTGGCGCAACGCGCGTGCGGCGAGACCTTCTGCGTCAGGACGGATCCCTCTGGAACGCGGAAATCCGGATTGGCGATGACACCATCATGTTTGGCGAGCCAGAAGGCGACGAGGCTTTTCCGGGTTTTGTCTACATTCACGTGCCGGATGCGGATGCTGTCTTTGCCAAGGCCCTGGAAGCGGGCGCCACACCGATGCTGGAGCCGCAGGACCAATTCTACGGTGAGCACGACGGGGGCGTGATGGACCCGCAAGGCAATATCTGGTGGATTTCCAGCCATCGTGAGGATTTAACCGACGACGAAATCGAACGCCGCGCCCGCGCCTTCGAGGCTGTCAAACATAAGCCGGCGTAACACCTCCATGCTGCACGACCTCGACACCAGTTCCAGCCGACGGACTTTTCTTAAACTGACTGCCGCCAGCGCTACGCTCGCAGCTTGCAGTGCTGAACACGGAAATCGCGGCAAGCATGTCGCGGTCGTCGGTGGTGGGATCATCGGGGCGTCGATTGCCTATCACCTGGCCGGGCAAGGGGTGAAGGTCACGTTGCTTGAACGCCATGGACTTGCAGCGCGGGCAAGCCGGGGGACGTTCGCCTGGATAAATGCCACGTGGGCGAAGCAGCCAAGGCACTACCATGCTTTCAATCAGGCCGGGTTGGCTGGCTGGAAAAGGCTTCAGTCCGATCTGGACATGCCGGTGCGATGGGGCGGGTCGCTGGAGTGGTTTCCCGCTGAAGCGCGTCAGGCGCGCCTCGCGAAACAAATCGCTGAACAGGTTACATGGGGCGAGCCGGCTGAAATGGTGGGTCCTGACGTTCTGCGGCAACTGGAACCAAATGTCGATTTCGGTGTAGTGGAGCGGGTTGCCTATTCCCCCAATGACGGGGCGGTTGATCCGGTCCTTGCCACGCGTTTATTGGCCGGCGCCGCCCAACGGGCCGGTGCGACCGTTAGGGAGAACTGTTCCGTGGAGGGCGTCAGCGCTATAGGTGATGAAACCGTGACGCTTCACACGACTTGTGGTGATATCAACGTCGACAGCTATGTTCTTGCGACCGGGGCGGATCCGGCGGCAACGGGGCGGCTGGCGGGTCTTGCGATACCGCAAAGGACCACGCCCGGTGTGATCGTCGTTACCAAGCCGATGGATAGACTGATCAACCGGATCATCGTTGCGCCGGGGGTCCATATTCATCAGCGCAATGACGGTCGAATTGTGCTCGGCGAGCAGGGCGGCGCGCCTGATACAACCGCTCATCAGGAACGGCTGCACGACCGGCCGACCCGCTTTCCTGACGCGGCGATCGCGGCGCAACATGCCGGGCGTATTCTGGGGCAGTCGGCGAAGTTTGTCCCGGGCATCGGCGCGGCAGTCGTGGAAGATGTGATCATCGGCTGGCGGCCACTGCCGATCGATGGTCACCCGGTGCTCGGTCGCAGCCCGGAGCGCCCGGCGTGTTATCTGGCGATCATGCATAGCGGTGTTTCGCTCGCACCGGTGGTCGGTGATCTGGTGGCGAGGGAGATCGCGCTCGGGCGGCAGGCGCCGGGACTTGAAGGCTATCGCCCGGACCGCAGTTTTCAGGAAGTTGCGCGCTACTAGCCCACGGCTGAAACGCCCGCTGTCTCCGTCGGCGCAAGTGCGTTATACCTCACCGATACTTCACTCACCCAATGTAAGACAGGCGATACCGACGGCATGGCAGAACTGGCATCTTCCTTCCATGAAATGGCGTTGGCGCACCCCTGGCTGATTTATGCCTGCGTCTTCCTCGCGCCGTTCATACAGGAAGACGCGGCCGTCATCGGCGCGGCGGGTCTTTCCATCAATGCCATGGGCGCGCCGGGATTGTTGCTGCTGGCAGCTATTGTCGGTCTGAGCTCATCTGACCTTTGGAAGTACTGGCTAGGCCGGGCAGCCCGCACCCAAGCTTGGGCGGCAAAATTCGCGAAGGGGCCAAGGATCCAGCGCGCGGAAAAAGCGTTGAGCGAACGGCTTGGGTCTTCGCTCCTGACAGTCCGGTTCATACCCGGTGCGCGGATCGCGCTTTACATTGCAGCTGGGTATTTCGGTGTCTCCTGGCCAAGATTTGCCGTCTGGATCCTGGCAACGGCGGCGCTTTATGTCGGTCTCGTTTTCGGCTTGTTCCATTGGCTTGGGGCGGTTGCCGGTGAAGCCGCACGGGCCTATGTCCCCTTGGTCGCTCTTGCATTGGTGGGGGTCATCGTGGTGATACAGCTCAGTCGCCGGGGCAAGGCGATAATGACAGAGCCGGAAAACGGCCAAGGGGCGCCTTTGTGACATTCGACACGGACACGATCCTGACGCTCAGTGGGTTTGCCCTTTATCTCAGCCTCTTTGCATTGCCGTTTCTGCAAGAAGACGTGGCGGTGATTGCGGCGGCGACCGCTTCACTAAGTGGCATTGAACCAGTTGCGATTATTTTTGCGGTGATCCTCGCGGGGCTGACGGCGAGTGATATCTGGAAGTATTGGCTCGGCTTTTTCGCCCGGCGTCACGGATGGGCCCACAAGTTTGCGGAAAAGAAGGGCGTCTCCGTTGCCGGGGATCTCGTCACCAACGAGCTAGGGAAGACCCTCTACATGGCGCGCTTTGTGCCGGGTACGCGCGTGCCGACTTACGTTGCGTGCGGATTTTTCAAGATCCCTTATGGCAAGTTCGTCTTGCTGGTGATCCTGACGGCGTTCACGTACGTCTCTCTTTCCTTTGCGCTCTTTCACAGTGTTGGTGCTGTTGCCGGCGAACAAGCGAAGTACTGGCTGCCGTTTATCGCGATCGGCCTTATCGGCTCCTATGCAGGCTATCGCTGGTGGAACCATCGCCGTGATCAGATGGGGCCGATGACGCCGATGACCGACGATTATGATCATCCCATGTCGGAAATGCCGGGGTTCGGGGACACCCCCCTGGAAGATCACGGGCCCGCAGACACGGAAGATCATTCGGACGGTGACAAAGGAGATAAGGTCTGATGGCCAAATGGATATCGCAATTCGCTATTGCCATGTCTCTTGTGGCGGCGGTGACTACCCTTTCCTTTGCTGGCCCTTCGATGGCGAGTAGTGACGCGGTTCCACTCCCTTCAGAAGTGATCCCTCGCGTGGCAGGCGGCGAGGGACTGATCGACGGGGACCTGTTTGCCGGCATCGATGCCGACGCGGTTTACTTCACCCCAGGATTTTTCGATCCAGCCGCCGACGATTTCTGGTCATATGTCATGATCTGGCGGGCCAATACCGATATCACCAAGTCGCCGTCAGATATTGGCCTGATGCTGACGGAGTATTACAATAAGCTTGCAAAGGCGAAGGTGACGAGAGTTCTGACCGGCGCTGACCCCAATGCGCCCGATCGCGCGGTTTTTGCCATTACGACGTTAGATCCTTTTGTGACGAAAGGGCCCATCGCGTTAAACGTGCGCATGTCACGCGTTGCTTGTCCGTCCGGCAGCGCTGATTTTGTTTTTGTACTTTCGCCATCACGACCATTGCTGAAAAAGGACGGTGCGCTGATGGCTCTCGCAGAAAAAGCAGCGTGCACGGAATGGCCAGACAAAACCGCTGATGAAGCTACCGGCGCAGCGGATAACGTGACCCAGGACTAATCCGCCAGGCCAACCAAAAGGAGACGACCATTGGATTTTGCGCTTAACGACGAACAGCAGGCCATTCAGGAGATGGCTCGCCGGTTTGCCGAAGATGAACTGGCTCCCCATGCTGCACGCTGGGACGAAGAAGGTCATTTCCCGGTCGATGTCATTAAGCAAACCGCGGAACTGGGACTGGCGGGGATTTACACCCGCGAAGACGTGGGCGGCTCAGGGCTCGGCCGCCTTGATGCGGCCCTGATCTTTGAGGCTCTCTCTGAAGGGTGCACGTCCACCGCGGCTTTTATCTCCATCCACAATATGTGCGCCTGGATGATCGACCGGTTTGCATCTGAAGAGCTTCGCCAGAAATACTGCCCCGCGCTCACCTCCATGGAGATGATCGCCAGTTATTGCCTCACCGAGCCAGGCTCGGGATCCGATGCGGCCGCGCTGAAAACCCGCGCCGTACGCGACGGGGACGAATACGTCCTGAACGGATCAAAAGCGTTTATCTCAGGGGCGGGCACATCGGACCTTTATGTGGTCATGGTCCGCACCGGCGAAGACGGCCCGCGCGGCATTTCCACTGTCTTAGTCGAAAAAGGGACACCTGGCCTTTCCTTTGGGGCCAATGAGAAAAAGATGGGGTGGAAGTCGCAACCTACGGCAATCGTCAACTTCGAAGACTGCAGGGTGCCGGTGACGAACCGGGTGGGCGAAGAGGGAGAGGGCTTCAAGTTTGCCATGCAGGGCCTGGACGGCGGACGGTTGAATATCGCCGCGTGTTCCCTCGGCACCGCGTCACAAGCGCTGAAGATCGCCCTCGACTACACGAACGAGCGCCGCGCATTTGGTGACCCGCTAAATCGTCTGCAGGCTGTGCAGTTCAAGCTCGCTGATATGGCAACGGAACTGGAGGCCTCGCGCACTATGCTCTATCAGGCAGCCTGGAAACTAGACCAAAAGGCGAGCGATGCCACCCGGTTCTGCGCTATGGCAAAGCGTCTTGTGACGGACACGGGCTTTCAGGTGGTCAATGAAGCCCTGCAGCTTCATGGGGGATACGGATATCTAAGTGACTATCCCCTTGAGCGAATGTTGCGTGATGTCCGCGTCCACCAGATCCTGGAAGGTGCGAACGAGATCATGCGCGTCATTGTCGCTCGGGATTTGTTGAAGGCCTATCAGGCGTAAACGCGAAGGAGCCCCCATGCCAAAGGGATACTGGATTGGCCACGTGGATGTGCACAGCCCGGAAGACTACCCCGGCTATCAGAAGGCGGCTCAGGCCGCTTATGAGAAATATGGCGCAAGGTTCTTAGTGCGTGGCGGGCACAGTGACGTCGTGGAAGGCGCTTCTCGCGCCCGCCACGTGGTCGTGGAATTCGATACGATAGAGCAAGCTCGTGCCTGTTATCAGTCTGCGGAATATCAGCAAGCGGCTAAAATTCGCCAGGCCAATGCGGTATCGGATATTATCATTGTAGAGGGAAACGGCTAGTGCGTGTCCGCTTAGCTCTTTTCCTTTTTGCGCTATGGCTCAGTGCTTGCTCGAGGACCATAAACGAAAGCGACGTCTTTTTGCCAGAGATGGCGGAGGGAACGCAGTTTTCGATCACGCGCAATGATGATCCTATCTTTGTGACCAATAAAGCCAGGGATGGCCTGTTTGAGGAATTAGGAATTGAGTTCGCAGACGGTTTCATTGAAACTCCTGAAGGCCGGCTGGCTGTTCGGCATGTGACAAACAAGAATAAACAAGGTCCACTGATCGTATATTGTGGCGGGAATTCTTATGATGTGCCGTCCCATGGCGAGCTTGCAGCATGGAAGATCGGTGGGCATGGTGACGGTCTTCTTTGGGACTATCCCGGGTTTGGCAAGAGCGACGGTTCGCCAAGTGTCATGTCCTTTAGGGTGTCGATGGAACGCGTTGCATCCGCTATCGAGACCTATAAGCGAGACAAGAATCAGCCTGTCGTCTTCTGGGGGCACTCCCTCGGTGGGTTCGTCTGTGCAGAGATGGTTCGCGCGATTGGGGCTGCTGATGCCATCGTTTTTGAAGCTACAGCGCCTTCGGCACACGCAGCAAAGGACTATCTTGTCCCGGCTCTGCTCCGACCTTTTTTGTCAATACGCCTTGCAGATGAGCTCGCCGGTCTAGACAGTGTGGCGGCCTTAAGTGGTGTTCGGAGCGCCGATGGGGCGCCCCTACCGCTGTTGGTGCTGGGGGCGCGAAAAGACCAGATTCTGCCGGTGGCCCTCAGCCGCCGACTTGCGGACGAGCTTGAAGCGGATGGCCACAATGTCAGTTTGACCATCTATCCAGATGCCGACCATTTTGACATTGGCTTCGCGCAAGGTCATGACGAGGCCGTATCAACGTTCCTGGCAAACGCACTAGCGGCCACCAATAGCATGCAGTGAGCGATCATAAGTGACTGATGAAATCATCTTTGAGCGAAATGGCCCTTGGGGGATCATTACTCTTAACCGGCCTGATGCGCTTAATGCCCTGACCTGGCCAATGGTCGAAGCGTTTCGCAAACAGCTGATGGCGTGGGAAGCGGAGAACGCGGTTAAGGCGGTTCTTGTTCAGGGAGCCGGAGACAGGGCGTTTTGTGCCGGCGGAGACATTCGCTGGCTTCATGAAGAAGCGAAGAAAGATCCTCAGCAAGCGAGCGAATTCTTTCGGGAGGAATACCGGAACAATGCGGCCATCTACCATTTTCCGAAGCCCTATGTTGCGTTGATCGACGGAATTGTCATGGGCGGCGGTGTCGGGGTTTCCGTCCATGGGGATTTCCGCGTGGCTGGTGACAAGACCATGTTTGCGATGCCGGAAACGGGGATCGGTCTCTTTCCCGATGTGGGCGGCGGGCATTTTATGCCGCGTCTGCATGATGGGCTCGGCCTTTATTATGCGTTGACCGGGGCCCGGGCTGGCGCGGCCGATTGCATGGCCGCGGGTATTGCCACGCACTATGTGACGTCCGATCGCAACAGCGACCTGGTTGCAGCCTTGTTGGCAGTTGAGTTTGGCACTCATCCCCATGCGGATATTGAAGCGGTCCTCGACGACTTCGCCGACGATCCGGGTGAGGCTGAGATCAATATGCGCCGACCTATCGTCGCGGCCGCCTTTCAAGGGCGGGAGAGCGTCGGTGAAATCATTGATGCCCTGCGCGCGACCGGCGGCGATATTGCCGATGATGTCGCCCGTACGATCATGCGGATGTCGCCCACCTCTTTGAAGCTTACATTGGAGCAGATGCGTCGCGGCCATGAGCTTGATTTTGATGATGTCATGCGGATGGAATTCCGAATGGTCTGCCGGGTGATGATCGGCAAGGACTTTTTCGAAGGGGTTCGTGCTCAGATTATCGACAAAGATCGCAAGCCTGCCTGGTCGCCAGCCTCCCTTCAGGAAGTTGGCGAGGCGGACATCGAGGCCTATTTTGCCTCCCTGGGTGACCGGGAATTGACCCTGCCGTAGCGCGAGCAAAGTCAGAGAGAGGGCAAAGGCAAAATGGCCTACTGGCTTTTGAAATCTGAACCTGGCGATTGGTCTTGGGACGAGCAAGTCGCGAGGGGCCAAAAGGGTGAAATGTGGGACGGTGTCCGCAATTACCAGGCCCGGAATTTCATGCAGTTGATGAAAAAAGGCGACCTTGGTTTCTTCTACCACAGCGGTGGCGAACGGCAGATCGTCGGGATCGTGATGATTGCCAAAGAAGCCTACCCGGACCCGACGAGCGATGACGACAAATGGGTAGTCGTCGATGTGGTTGCGGAAGAGACGTTCAAAACACCGGTGACGCTTGCGGACATCAAGGCGGATGGCAAACTTGCCGAAATGATCCTCGTCAAAAACTCTCGTCTTTCCGTTCAACCGGTGACGACCGCTGAATGGAAACGCATTTGCGCCATGGCCGGCATCAAAACCAAATAGACAGTACATACCTAAAACTGGGAGGAATTCACCATGGCGAAGATCGGCTTTATCGGGCTCGGTAATATGGGCGGGCCTATGGCCGTCAATCTGGCGAAAGCCGGCCATGACGTAACGGCAACGGACCTTTCCATCGGCGCCATCGACCGGGCCGAGCAGGGCGGCTGTCGGCGCGGCGAGACCATTGCCGACACGGTCAAGGATGCAGAATTCGTGGTTACCATGTTGCCTGCGGGCAAACATGTTTACTCAGTATACACCGAAGACTACGGCGTGCTCGCTCATGCGCCGAAGGGCGCAGTTTGTATTGACTCATCCACCATCGACGTCAGCAGTGCACGGACGGTCATTGAAAAAGCGATTGTGGCAGGTCTTGAAATGGTCGACGCGCCGGTTTCCGGCGGCGTTGGCGCAGCGACAGCAGGAACGCTCACCTTCATGGTTGGCGGCGAAGCAGGCAGCTTTGAAAAAGCCAAGACTGTTCTCGAAGGCATGGGCAAGAATATCTTCCATGCGGGCGCTGCGGGAAACGGTCAGGTCGCCAAGATCGCCAACAACATGCTGCTTGGCATCTCCATGATCGGCACGTGTGAAGCGTTTAACTTGGCCGAAAAACTAGGCCTGGACGCCCAGACCTTTTTCGATATTTCCTCGACCGCGTCAGGTCAGTGCTGGTCGATGACGAGTTACTGCCCGGCGCCGGGGCCAGTCGAGGCCGCACCTTCCAATCGGGATTATGCGCCGGGGTTTGCCGCCTCCATGATGCTGAAAGATCTACGCCTTGCCCAGGAAGCGGCTAGCGAGGCCCGCGTCGCCACACCGCTTGGCGCACAAGCTGAAGCGCTCTATGCGCTCATGGAAGCATCGGGTAAGGACGACTTGGACTTCTCCGGGGTCATGAAGCTGATTTCCGGCAAGCTTTAGCCAAATACATCTGTACACACCTGAAAGATCCAGTCCCTGATTTTCTTGAGTGTCTTGTTGGCTCTCGTGTCGCGGTGAAAGACGATCCATGGCTGGCGCGGCGGGAGAGGCGCGGAAGGTATTTTCACGAGGTCTAGATCGGTGGACGAAAAGACCGGAAGGGGAGCGATTCCGACCCCGCTGAGGCAGGCGGCTTCCAGTGCCTTGATGCTTGAAGACCGCACCCGAACTGCCTGTTCGAGGTTCTGAGCTTTTAGCCACTGGTTCTCGGGAATTGCGCCGTATCGGGTGTCCAGCCAAAGTAGATGGTGCTGGGCCAGATCCAGATCGGTTGGCGCTCGATCACTGAGATAAGTCCGTGTACAGTACAAGCCGAGTTCAATCCGCGGAAGCTTACGACCGATCAGGGTGTCAACTGTGGGCTTGGCGAGGCGAATAGCAATATCGACGTCACCTGCATTAAGGTCCGACAGGCCTGTGTCGACGTCGAACTCAATCCTTAAGTCCGGGAGTTCATCAAAAAGCAAGTCGAGCCGCGGCGCCAGAACGCCAGCGATCATAGGCTCGGTCGACGAAATCCGTGCGGCGCTTGATTGAGATCCCGCCTTTAAGCCGTGGGCAATGCGGTTCACCTGGGCGAGCTGCCGAGCGCCGTGTTAGGCTTGTTTGAAGATTAGTTCTTATACAAACAGGAGATGTGGAAGCATTCGCCCGTTGGAAGGCGGCGCGTGATCCCAAAGGTATTCTTGCAAAACCCATTATTGGGCAATGGGTGATGAAACGTATCGCACCTAAACGAATGGATGCTTGGTATGATCTGTCTGTCGGTAAACGCGAGAAAATCCCGCCGTTTTGTCGGTGTGCTGAGGGGTCTTTCCAACATGGCGCGCTCTGGTCTTTAGCGAGCGCTTATCGAATTTATATGGACCCGGAAGTGGACCTTGGGTGTGCAAAACAACCTGCCTTGGCAATCTGGGGGCAGGCCGATCGTTCTCATCCTGAAACCAATGCAGAAAGATCCAAGTTTCTGGCGGATAACGTTCAGTATGTCTCGTTGGAAGGCGTTGGGCATTTTCCTGAATTGGAAGTGCCAACGAAGATCTATGAGTTGATCAAAGACTTTCTTTCAGGCGGCACCCCGTGACGTCTCAACGCCAAGCCGCCGGCCGACCTCAACGCATCCCGCGCGCGAAAGCTCGTCTTAAAATTCAAGGCCGGCGATGTTCTCGTCCTGCCAGGCGACGCGGCATTCTTGACTTGCGCCGGTCTGATTGATTTTGAGGATAATGCGCGGGGGCAACCTGAACGCGCCCTCAAGAGCGATCTTCGCGCCCGTCGTGCTGAGGTCCTGGATAATGCACGGATATCGATTGGCCTTGTCGGCTTCTACGATGCCGAATTTGTAGGTGCGATGGCGCGCCGCCTGACGCTCGACTTTCTCGTAGAGGAATGCCTTGAGATCGCCGTCTGCTGCAGTCTTGAGAGTCTGCAGGCGGCTTGCCAATTGGTCGGGGGCTTTTCTAAGTGGTTTTCCCATGTCGATTCGCTGGTCCGTTTATCCGATGCTCGATATTATGCACGCATAGGTTGAAACACTGTCACCATTTGGTCGATAGTTACCCAAATTGACCGCTACAATGCCATAGCGCTGGTAAAGGACTTTTTAAGCGCTACATCGGTGATCATGACGCCTCCTGCCTTTGAAGAAGTCCAAAGCGATCCTCAGGATTTTTCGAAAGTCTTGAAACGCATGATGGCCACCCTCTGGTCTCCGCAAATGCGCCGTTGGCGGCCGCGGATGGCGTTTGCCCTTATCCTGACGGTGATCGCTAAAGTTTTTGCGGTAGCCGCGCCGGTCTGGATGGGTGAAGGGATCAACCGTGTGACTGAAGGCGATGCGTCTGCGGCGGACGGGTATGCGGCGTTTGCTGGCTTTGCCGGTTTTTTCATCGCTTTTGCCGCCGCGAGGTTCCTCTCTAATGGGCTCCCCCAAGCGCGTGATGCGTTCTTTTCAAGAGTGACCCAGGAAGCAAACCGGCTTGTAGCTGTTGAAGCCTTTGCTCACGCCCAGGCGCAAGCGCTCCAGTTTCACGTGACCCGCCGGGCCGGGGCGCTGAACCGCATCATTGAGCGGGGCGCGGGTGCCATGGAGTTTCTCTTGAGGTTCCTAGCCTTCAACATTGGCCCCACACTGATTGAATTGGCGCTGGCAGCTATTGTGATCGCTCAGCTTTATTCCTGGAAACTGGCACTTGCCGCCGTCCTGACGGTCGCTGCTTATGGATTTGTTACCGTCACTATTACCGAATGGCGCAATACGCTGCGGCGATCTCTCAATGAAGCGGATACAGAGTTGCGCGCCATCTCAATGGACACGTTGACAAACTTTGAAACAGTCAAGGCTTTCGCTGCCGAACAGCGTGAGGCGGGCCGCTACGACAGCGCGTTTCGGCTGTACTCAGATCGCTTTATTCGGTCGATGCAGTCACTCAATCTTTTGAATACAGCGCAAGAATTTGTCATGGCTGGCGGCCTTCTCGCGGTGGCGCTGATTGCTGGTGGTCTGGTGTTTGACGGTGAACTAAGGGCCGGGGACATCACTGCCGTGATTTTGATGCTCACGAACATCTATCGTCCTTTGAATATTCTTGGGTTCGCCTGGCGGGAAATCAAACAAGGCTCAGTGGATATCGAAAAGCTCTTTGATCTGATGGATATGGAGCCGGCGATCCAGGATCCGGCAAACCCTAAGCGCCTAGACCTGCCAAAGGGGGAAATCAGCTTTGAGAACGTGACATTTGCCCATGAAGGGCGCGCCTCTGGTTTGAAAGACGTGAGCATGACGATCCCGAGCGGCACGTTTGTTGGTCTCGTGGGGCCTTCCGGGGCAGGCAAGTCGACCATTCTGAAGCTGCTCTTCCGGTTTTATGATCCGGCCTCAGGACAAGTGGCCATTGATGGTATTGACTTGCGCGCGCTCTCCCAGGAGACGTTGCGTGGACATCTTGGGCTCGTTCCTCAAGAAGTTGTTCTCTTCAATGACACGTTGAGGTTCAATCTCGCTTATGCGCGTCCCGAGGCAAGCGACGAAGAGATCATGGGCGCGGTCCGGCGGGCCCAGCTTGGCGAGTTCGTAGAAAGTTTGCCACGCGGGCTCGACACCAAGGTAGGTGAGCGTGGCCTAAAGCTTTCCGGCGGTGAGAAACAACGGGTTGGCGTGGCCCGAGCGATCCTGTTGGACCCGGCGGTCCTGATCCTTGATGAGGCAACCTCGTCACTTGATTCTGAGACCGAAAAAGAAGTGCAGACGGCACTTGCCGAGGCTGCCAAAGGGCGAACGACCATCGCGGTCGCTCACCGGCTTTCCACTGTCTCAAGTGCTGACAAGATCATCGTTCTCGATGAAGGGCAGATTGTCGAAGAAGGTACTCATACGGAGCTTTTGGCAAGGCACGGGCTTTATGCGGCTTTGTGGGAGCGCCAGACGAGGACGCCAGAGACTGACGGACCACTTAGATCGCCTGGGCAGCCACTAAAAATCAGTGAGGAGATGGGCGCCGAGCCCTATCAAGAGAGTGGACGGGCGGGTTCACAAGGTCAGTCTGATGTGAAGGCGCCAGCCAAATAGCTACGCTTTTAATGAAGTAATCTTCGGCAAGCCGGGCGGGGGCGCGCCTCAAGCGGACTTTGCCGCAATGCCCTTCGGCAGCCACTTCGACAATATCTCCAGGAGAGCGTCCTGCTTGACGGGCTTGGGCAGATAATCGTCCATACCGGCTTCGATGCAGCGGTCGCGATCTTCGTTCAGGGCGTGGGCTGTCACTCCAATGATCGGAATGCGAATGCCGGTCGCGGCCTGGATCTCGCGAAGTTTGTTGGTTGCTTCGTTGCCGTCCATTTCCGGCATGGAAACGTCCATCAGAACGATTTCCGGCGTTTCCTCCAAATAGCTTTCGACGGCGAGTTTGCCGTTGGCGGCAATCGTGACCTCGTAATCCAGCTTTTCGAGCATGGATTTGATCACCATCTGATTTACAATATTGTCTTCGGCAACAAGAATATGCTTGCCATGTCTTGTTGCTCCCGATGCGGAGGGTGTAACCAGAGAGCCGATCGGTGATGCCTCTTCGCTTTCGCGCATGCTTTGCTGAGCTTTGCGGATCTGATTGATCGCTTTGGATTGAAGACAGTTGGCAATGCTATCGAGCATCATGGAAGCGCGTGCCGGTTTCACCAGGTAGGCGTCAAAGAGCTTTTCGACACTTTCTTCCGGATCGCCCTTACGGCCAGCGGAGGTGAGGAGGATTAACGGCGTATCTGCGATATGCGTGTTAGCGCGGACACGGTTGGCGACCCCGACCCCATCCAGCCCCGGCATTTGGTAGTCAACAATAGCAATATGAAAAGGCTTTCCACTCGCTTCAGCCTCTGTGAGAAGGGCGAGTGCCTCTTCGCCATCCTCGCAGGCGACGGTTTTCATTCCCCAAGCACCGAGTTGCTCAATGAGGATCTCGCGGTTGACGGGATTATCGTCGACAACGAGAGCATGGGTATCTTCAAGGCGCGCCTTGAAGTCGATGATCGGAGCGCCTGCTTCCTCATCGATAGCAAGGGAAAGACTCACCCTGAATAACGAGCCGGAACCAATAGTACTCTCAGCACTGATCGATCCATTCATCATCTCAACCAGGCGCTTAGTAATCGACAGGCCAAGCCCCGTACCGTCATGCCGGCGCGCAGAAGAGCCATCGGCTTGCTCAAACGCGTTGAAGATAAGGTCCAGTTTTTCGGGAGCGACGCCGCAGCCTGTATCTTCAACGGTAATATCAATGTCTGCATATTCCCCGCGGCGTGTTCCAGACACGGTAATGAGAACATGGCCTTCATCGGTGAATTTCACCGCGTTGCCAACGAGGTTGGTAATGATCTGCCTGATGCGACCCTGATCGCCGACAAAGCCGCTGCCGAGGCGCGGGTCGTAGCGGACCATCAATTCAAGGCCCTTTTCCTGCACCTTCAAATTGAGAAGGGCGGCGACATCATCGATCGTTGAGCGCAGATCAAATGGATCTCGCAAAATCTGAAATTTGCCGGCTTCGAGCTTTGAAAAATCCAGAATGTCGTTGATGATCATCAACAGGTTTTCGCCGGATGAGACGATCACCTCGACCATTTGCCGCTGTTTTGCCGGCAGGTCCGCATCTAGGAGGAGTGAGGCCATGCCGATCACACCATTCATTGGTGTGCGGATTTCATGGCTCATATTCGCAAGGAACTCTGACTTGGTGCGGCTTGCAGCTTCGGCCTGATCGCGAGCGGAAACCAGCTCCAGCGTCCGGCTTTCAACGGTTTCTTCCAGCTTGTCATTGGCGGTTGCAAGCTCATCGCGCGCCTGTTGGGCTTCACGCAAGGCGCGGCGACGCTCGGTCAGGTCTGTGGTCCAACCCCGCACGCCGATATAATCTCCGTCCTCGTCGTAATAGTGACGGAACGTCGTTGAGACCGTTCTCAGATTGCCATGACGATCATGAACATCCATCTCCAGGTCCCGAACGTTCCTGAGGGTGGAAAGCGAGGTAATGAGGGTTTGGCGGGCGGCTTCGCTCTGAGTGAACATCTGTCCCGACAGGACAGCTGCAAACGACAGCCCGACGAGGTCGTCCGGCGTTTTGCCCGTCAGCTCTTCAATATTTGGTGAGACATAACTCACCGTGTGATTTGCATCGGTTTCAAATGCCCAGTCGGACGCCATCTCCATGAAAGAACGCAGTGTCGCCCTTTCATGGGAGGCTCGTTTTTCAGCGGTGATCTTTTGTAACGTATTTTCTCTGAGGAAATCCGCAAAACGGCCGTTCAGCCGGACACTGATCGGCATTGAGCAGATGATCATGAGACCGACGACTTTGCCCTCAAGTGTGCCTGTTGCGATCACATAAAGGGCGTAGGGAAGGATAGCCCCGCACAGGATGATCCTTGACCCCGCTTTTGTCGCAGCAAGGGCGTTGCCACCGCCAATTCCGCAAAAGCCGACAAAAAGGAGCAAGATGACTTGTTCCTGAAGAGTTGAAACAGAATTGAAGGAAAAGGCCGCCCACGTACAAACCATCGACAGGACAACGCACATCCATACCGAAAGCGCGAGGGTGCGATGCTTTTGCGCCTCGGTAAGTGACTCAATGGACGTGCTTTGGAGGGCAACATTGCGCAAAATCGCGAACGTGCTGAATGCCATCACAACGGAAATGGAGGTGAGCGGTTTGCGATCAAAGAAAATCGTTCCCACCAAAGCGAGGCACAAGGTAATGCCGAAGTAAATCGGCGGTAGGAGAGACTTCAGTTCGCGCAACTGTACCGTCGCCACCGCATTCGGGGGCTTGGGCGCGAAGGTCTGCACATAGGCCGTTTTGAGTAGCTCAAACGCTTTCATGGGTGCCTCGAATGGCGTAAAAATCCAAAGATACTCGTAGTGACATAAAGTTAATTGCCAGTTTACCTTGTTACTGGAGTTAGATCGGCGCGCGATCACCCGTTTGGAGATCAATCGCGGCATTGAAGGGTCATGCTTTTTCAATGAATGCGGCCTTTAGTTTAAGTTGAGACTAGAGCGCACTGACCTTATTCAAGGTCCAAGGGGAGCCAACGATATGCCAATTACGCCGCCCTCTGATCGAGCGATCTTTGAACGGATCGTGGCGGATTACAGCTCGACGATTGAGCCAATGCTCGGCGGCTTCGAAGCGCGGCGGGTGCAAGCCCTATGGGGCGTCACCGCGTTGGTCGTTGCTGCCATCGCTATAGCCATCACCGCCATGCTTGTGCCGGGCTGGCGAGAGTATACGGTCATCGTTTCGGCGATGGCCGGGTTCGTGGTTGTCGCCGGCAGTGCGGTGCTGCTTTCCCGGGTCCGCAAATCTCTTGAGGTCTCTCTCCTGGGCAGTGTTGCCGACAGTATGGGATTTGCCTATCGGCGTAATCTGGCGCGTCCGGAGTATTTTCGGTTGTTCCGGTCTTGCAAACTTGTTCCCGATTTCGATGAAGAGAGTTGGGAAGATGAAATCGTCGGCGAGTACACAGGACACGAATTTGATGTCGTGGAATGCAAGCTGGAAAAAATCGAGCGAGACCGGGACGGGGACGAGACCAAAAACACCGTGTTCCACGGCCAACTTATCAGGCTCGCCTATAGTAAGCGGTTTGCAGGGACGACCGTGGTCCAACGCGATGCCGGCCCGCTCAATCGATTTACCAAACCCGGAAAAGGCTATTCCCATGTGGGGCTGGCCTCGGCGAAGTTTGAGCGCGCGTTCGAGGTCTGGTCGACCGATCAAGTGGAAGCGCGCGACTTGCTAGACCCTGTCGTGCTGGAACGCTTTCAGGCGTTGGAGGGGCACTTCAAGGGTAAGCGCTTGCGCGCGGCCTTTGTGGAGGGCAGCTTGATCATCGCCGTTGAAACCGGCAACGCCATGTCGGCTGCCAGTATGTTCCGCTCTCTGAATGACCCGACGCACATTGAGAAAATCCTGAAAGAGTTCGATTTGATCTTTGATTTGATCGACCTGGTCGGCGCTCGTGTTGAAGGTCGGATCAGCGGGCCGTTGTCCTTGTCGGATCTGAAGTCTGCTTGAGGTGTAGGGTCCGAACGCTTAACCGATAACTAGCCGTCGCAGCCAGCCAGTCCACTTGCTCGGAAACACCTGGCTTTTTTCAGGAGTTAGGACGCGCCGTTTGCGTAGCTGGCAATGGAGTGAGATTGGCCCTTTTCGGTCGTGGGACATCACGAGATCGAACGACGGGTTTATCCTCATTGCAGACATTACGTCGACTGGATCGGGAGCTCAGGTTACGTCAAAATCGTGAGGCAAAAGCGCCTTAGAATTGCTTAGCGTTTTTCAACGTGAGATGAATATTGTAGATGACCAACTAAGCGATTTTTGTCTTCGTCCGATATGCGTTTTGTATTTAAAATGTGCTTGTACGCCCGAATTTTATTTCGGTATCCCTTGGTTAGGCGTGGCTTCGCTCCGTCCACCAAAAGCCCGTGCACCTTCAATCTCTGAGGCTGTTCGAAAAATTCGATCTTATCGTTCGCGAGGGACCAACACGTCCCATCGAATAATTTTCTAACCCTTTTTTCTAAGTCTTTTGGAGGTTTGTCCTTGCCAGAGAAAACGATATCGTCGGCATATCGTGTGAGTATGATTTTGTAGTCGTATGCAATCTGCTCCAGTTCTCTGTCTAATTGAGAAAATACTAGGTTTGAGATTACAGGACTTGAAGGGGCTCCTTGGGCTAGAAATCCCTGATAGCAAAGCAGGGGCGTGATTAGTTCCGTACTGATCTCACTATAACCTAATGATTTGAGCGCGGTGACAACTTTGTCTGACGGAGTCGTTGGGAAGAAATTCTCGATATCAAACGAGTGCACCCAACGAGCAGGACAATGCTTCGCTGCCGCGTCTATGTGTGATCGCCCTGGAACAAAACCAAAAACGTGCGGCGGAAAATCAACAACGTTTTGTAAGTGCCGCGCGATCCAAGTTTGAATTATCTTCAGCCCGACTTTTGGAGCAACAATTTGCCTAACGGTGCGACCTTTTGGAATCTCAAATGAGGAGTAATGCTTTCCAGGTCGTTTGATCATTGACCATACAAATCCTGGATTGATTCCAATCATTACTGAAAGTGATTCAATCGATGTTATTGGGGGTAAACGGATAGAAGCAAGTCGATTGATTTCGGCTTCTTCTTCGCCATTTTCATCCAAACTGCCACGTAGTGCAGCAATTACCTCGTCCTCCGATAAGAAAACGAAATATGGACTATCGAGTAGGTTGGGTGGAAGCCTCATTTAGCAAAGAAAACTTTCAGAAGTGCCATCGATATCGACGGCGCAACTTCTTTCCACAGTCTTGGCAAATTGGGCATGATACATGCCCGCGCCTGAGGCTTCCATCAGCCATGTTAGGCACCTCTTCTCGATAGCGCAAGAACCCTCCGAACATCTGGACTCATGCGAGTCTTAGAGGTCCCAAGCGAACGCAAACCCTGAATAGATAAAGCGTATTGGCCATCTTTACGCCTTACCACGTGCCCTCTCTTTCTTAATCTATCTAGACTTCTTGAAAGCCAACCATCAGGTGGTATTGAAAATCCGCGTATACCCAAAGCATCTTTTAAGTGCTCGAGGCCACAGGGCGATAATTGGCGAATCGAAGACAACAGCGCCGTATCCGTAGGAAGGCGTTCCTTTGTTGTAAGACGCACCCGATCCAAAACAATAAACGTATTTCCGAAATATGATTCCAGCGTGCGCTCGACTTCGTTGAGTTTCGATTGAATTTCTTGCGTTTTCGGTTCAATCCAAACTTCGCCAGCCGCACCATGCACCGATAAAAATGCGTTGCGCACGTACTTTCCATAAGAATGTAGTAAGGTCGCGCGCACCCCTCCTTCTATGTCATCTATGTCCGAAGACCGCAGAATAAAGTGAATTTCGACGTCGATTTCTGCAAACTGCCGAGCGATTTCGCTCAATCTAGAATTAGACGGTACTTGAAAACCTCTTTTATCCTTTTTTATCCTAATAAATGCAAAAAATGCGTTTTTATCAACATCTCGTCGTTCAACTACATGCGCAACATTTAAATCATGCTGCTTTAGCTGATCTCGTATTGTCATGGGGTCATGCATCGGCTTGTAATATCACACTACGGATTGAATCTATCCAAATTCTCACACGGCTTTGCCATTCATGCGCTTCCGATATTTTAGTGTCGGAAAGTTTAAATCGATCAGCTCCGTCGAATTCTACTGCGATGTCGGGATTATAATCTGCAATTACTCGTAATGCGTAAGCTCGTTCCATTAGGGACGCTAAGTTAAGCAGATAACTATTTGCCCGTCGGCAATCTGCATATAGAATGTTGTCTTCTCCACGACGCGCGATTTCCTGAACTTTCTTTATCCTCTTTTTAAACTTCCCGCGAAGTATCTCAGGGTAACTTTTGTGTGGCAGTGTCGCCCATGAAGTATCGACAGATGCGAACAATTCCCGCACTTCCAAGAATATGGAGTAATAATATCTATTGAAAGACGAACGAGCAAACGGTTCACCGCCATTCGCACGGCCGAGGTTAACTGCTTCTCGTTGAAGGTGTAGTCCTACTTGCTGCATAAACGACAGAAATTATTCCAAGCGACGAAATCGTCAAATAAGAATTCGATTTGTACTAATTGTAATTGAATTTCACCAAAAAAACACTTTTGCCTTGCCCATCCTAATGTCCCCTTCTGCGCGCATTGCCGCCGTACGGGTTCAAACTTCGAACGCCCGCTTTTGGCGAATTTTTGCCGTTCGTAACGTGTATGAGCTAAGCGTCTTTAACGGGGCCGGCGCCTGATGCTCATCGCACGATCGTCAGTCGCTCGGCGGCCCGTGTCACGCCGGTATAGAGCCAGCGGGTGGCGTGTTCACGAAACGCATAGCTTTCGTCGAACAGAACGACACTGTCCCATTGCGAGCCTTGTGACTTATGAACCGTGAGCGCATAGCCATAATCAAATTCGTCTGAGCCGCGCCGTTCCGGGAAGGGGACCGCTTCCGGTCCGTCGGTGAACATTCGCTTTGGCACGCTGATGGAAACCTGTTTACCACGATTGCCGATCTCCGGCTCTTCCGGGGCAATCAGCATGCGGGCTTTGTTGCCGCGGGGCGCCTTGCGCAAGGTGACGGTCCAGATCCCGCCATTGAGCAAGCCTTTCTTCTTATTGTTCCGCAGGCAGACGAGCTTTTCCATGGCTTCCGGCATTGCGTCCACATGGCCTTTCAGTTCGCGAATGCGATCGTTGAACCGCTTGCGGGTGCGGTTCGTGCCCACAAGGACCTGATCCGCATCCAGAATATCGCTCTGTTCCAGTTCGTCCCGGCGAATGATCCGGCACAGATCACCATCGTCAGTTTGTGGCTTGCCTTCGCGGATCTGCATGGAGAGCTGAATGATCGGATTGCCCGCTGCCTGGCGGTGGATCTCCGTCAGCATGAAGTCCGGCTCGGCCTCGGTGAAATACCCGCCACCTTTGACCGGCGGCAACTGCGCCGGATCGCCCAGCACCAGCACCGGCTTGCCAAAGGTCAGGAGATCCCGGCCAAGATCCTCATCCACCATGGAGCACTCATCAATGATGATGAGGTCAGCTTCCGAGGCAGGCGCGTCCCGGCGGATGGCGAAGGCCAGTTCCCCGTCGGCGCTCTCTTCACCGGAGGCAGGGCGATACATGAGCGAGTGGATCGTGGTCGCGCCCTCACACCCTTTCTGGCGCAGGACGTGAGCGGCCTTGCCGGTGAAGGCTGCAAACGCGACGGTGCCGCCAGCGTTTTCCGCAAAATGGCGGGCGAGCGTCGTCTTGCCCGCGCCCGCATAGCCGAACAGGCGAAACACCTGGCTCTCGCCTTTGCGCAGCCAGCGGTCCACAGCCTTCAAGGCGTCATCCTGTTCGGGGGTCCATTTCATGGAATTGGGTATTCCATCGCCCGTGCACGCGCGCAAGAACCTCTGGAAAACAGAGGGCGCAATGGCGGTGTTCTCGTCAGTCCAGCGTCCGCTTGTATCGGCTGAGAGCAATCGCAACAGCCGCGATCACAAAGATCAACATAGCGACCAGTTCCGGTTGAATGTCCGAAAAGTGCACGCCCTTCAGCATCACCCCGCGCACAACCCTCAGGAAATGGGTGAGGGGAAACACCTCGCCAATGGTCTGGGCCCATACTGGCATCCCGCGAAAAGGGAACATGAAGCCCGAAAGGAGGAGCGAGGGCAGGAAGAAAAAGAATGTGAGCTGCATTGCCTGCATTTGCGATTTGGCAATCGTGGAAAACGTGAAGCCGACGGCGAGATTGGCAATGACAAAAATAGTCACGCCAAGGAGCAACAGCCAGAGCGCGCCGACAAAGGGAACGGCAAAAAGGTATTTTGCCGTCAGCAGAACGACGCCTGTCTGAACAGCGCCAACCCCCACATAGGGCGCGATCTTGCCGACCATGACTTCAAAGGGCTGGACCGGCATGGCAAGAAGATTCTCCAGCGTGCCTCGCTCAGCTTCCCGTGTCATCGCCATCCCGGTGATCATGACCAGCGTCATGGTGAGGATCACCCCTAACAGTCCGGGTACAATGTTATACTGCGTAATCCCTTCAGGATTGTACCGAGAATGAATAACAAGCTCGAATGGGCCCGACCTTGGCGCGACATGGGCGAGGGGGCCGGTCAGGTCATGACGCAAGGCACGCGTGAAAATGGTTTCGGCGCGTGCGATGGCATTTGACGATGCGGCGGGGTCTGATGCGTCCGCTTCGACATAGATTTGCGGGCGCTCCCCGCGGACCATGCGTTCGGTAAACCCGGCCGGGATCGACACAATAAAGGCGACCTCGCCGCTGGCCAGCAAAGCATCGCCATCTCTCAGATCGTCGACTTCAGCAACGATCCCATAATAGCCGGAAGTCTCCAGTGCCTGCAGAAGCGAGCGGACAATCGGCGTCTGTTCTTCTGCATGAACGGCAGTCGGCAGGTTTTTCGGATCATTATTGATGGCAAACCCGAACAGGATCAGTTGCATTATCGGGATGGCAAACATCATCCCGAATGTCAGGCGGTCGCGGCGCATCTGCACCAGCTCTTTCAAAAAGATCGCGCGGATCCGCGACAGGGAGGCCGTTGCGCTTTGCACTAGTGCACCCTCTGGTCCGCACCCGCCCGTGCCATCAAGGCGATAAACGCATCTTCCAGGCTGGGTCGGACTTCGCTCCAATCAACATCGATATTATCAAGGGTATCGAGTGTCTTTTTGATCAGTGCGCTGTTGTTTCCGCTCACATGAAGGGCAGCACCAAAGTAAGCAACGTGGTCAACACCCGGTTTGCCTTTAAGGCTCTCGGATAAGGCCCTGACGCCATCGCCTGCACCGCGAAATGTCACAAGGCCCGATGTCTCGATGATGTCCCGCACCCGGCCTCGCGTAACGACTTCGCCGTTAGCCAGATAGACAATATTGTCGCAACGCTCCGCCTCATCCATGTAGTGGGTGGAGACAAGAACCGTCATGCCGTTCGTGGACAGATGATGAATTTCATCCCAGAACTCGCGACGCGCTTGTGGATCCACGCCTGCGGTGGGCTCATCGAGAAGCAATAAGCGAGGGGAGTGCATGGTGACGGCCGCGAGCGCCAGTCGCTGTTTCCAACCACCGGAAAGTGCGCCCGCCAGCTGATGTTGCCGATTTGTGAGACCGAGCTTGTCGAGAGTCCGATCAACCTGGTTGCGCAAATCTGGCTCTTCATAAAGACGCGCGACGAATTCGAGGTTCTCGCGGATGGTCAGGTCGCTCCAGAAGGAAAATTTCTGGGTCATGTATCCGGTCTTGAGTTTTATTTTGTTTGCTTCACGGATGATGTCGTAGCCAAGACAGGTGCCTTCGCCTTGGCTCGCGCGCAACAGGCCACAGATCATTCGGATGGTTGTTGTCTTACCCGACCCGTTTGGCCCCAGGAAACCCCAGACCTGTCCTTTCGGCATCTGGATATCGACGCCGTTAACGGCTGTCTTCTCACCAAATCGCTTGACGAGGCCGCGCACATCGATAGCCAGTTCCATATCCATATATCCGCTTACTGATTGATTCATGGGAGGGACACGTCCACCGGCAGGCCCGGCCGCAAATTGCTTCCAGCGGGAAGGCGCGCTTCAACCAGAAAAACGAGTTTACCGCGCGAGTCAGCGCTATAGATAACCGGCGGGGTAAATTCTGCCACTTGAGCAATATAGCTGACGGTTGCCTCAATCGGCATTTCTGACCCGTCGCTTTCAACGTTCACAGGGCTGCCGAGACTGACCTCGGTCAGCCGGGCCTGAGGGACAAAGAAGCGAACCTTCATGGCGTCGGCAGGCAGGATAGCCAATACCGGTGCGCCGGCCGCCACGAACTCTCCCTTGCGGTGGAACACGTCCTCGATAGTGCCGGCGAGGGGTGCGTTCACGGTCCGCTCGTCGATATGCCATTGCGCCTGCGCCATGCTTGCCTCGGCGGCAACGACAGCGGCTTCGGCGGCCTCCTGCGTGGCTGTCCGACCTTCCAGCTTGGCAACTTCAATGGCTTCTTCGGCTGCTTCGACGCGCGCAACGGCGGATCGATACTCTGCCTGCACTTGATCACCGCGCGCTTTCGTGGCGTTTCCTTCCGCTACCAGCGGCATCCATCGGTCGCGTTCCGCGCGGGCCTGGACCCGGCGCGCCTCGGCCTCGCGCAGCTGTGCTTCCAGGGCCGCGATCTCTGCCGGCCGGGCACCGGTTTGCATGTCGCGGAGTTGGGCTTTTGCCTGTGCGGTGCGCGCGTTTGCATCGGCTAGCTGCGCTTCCTGAAGCCCTTTTTCCAACTCGAACAGGGTCTCGCCCCGAGCGACAGCCTTGCCTTCGATCACAGTCGTTTCACGCAACCAGCCGGACTGGGGCGCTGCAACGTAGACGTATTCTGCTTCGACATAGCCTGCCAGTTCACCGTCATCTTCAGACATGCTGCATGCGGACAAAGCAAGTAAAGCGAATAGAACAAGAGTTAGGGGCGTCTTCGGTTTTTCCATCATAACGCGACCTCCGGTACTGGAGACAGGGCGCGTCGCAGGATTTTTTCGTGCTGGGCGAACAACGCTTCGAGATCGAGCTTGGCTTCCGGGTCATGCTCAAAAGTGATCCGCCAGACGAGAGAAAACAGCACCGGCGCCACGACGAGCCGGGCGGTCATCACCGGATCGTCGATATTCATCTCACCCTTGTCGCGGCCGGCTTCCAGAGCGCGTGCGACCGCCCGGAGAATGCGTTCGACAATCTGCGTACGGTAGACTGTCACCGATGCCGGGAACTGAGCCGCGTTTGCTACTAGGATTTTCACGAGCTTCGGGATCGCGGTGTGCCGCAGAATTGTGGGGGCGAGGTTCATCATGGCACTGATCGCCGCAAACCCGCCACCGCTCGATTGCGAAATGGCCTCCAGGCGTTCTGCTCGGGGCAGGGCGTGGGCCTCAACCAGCGAGGAAAACAGCGCTTCCTTGTTGTCGAAATAAAGATACAGCGTGCCTTTGGAGAGCCCTGCACGGCGTGCGATGTCATCCATCCGCGCTGAGGCAAACCCGCGCTCGTAGAACTCTTCCAGCGCTGCGTCCATCAGCTCTGACCGGCGCAGATCCTTGGCCTCACTGGTACGCGCTCTCGCCAATTTCGCCTCCAAATAACTGACTGGTTAGTCATTTAAAGGATTTTTGGTGCGTTTTCAAGGTGGACGGCGCGGTATTCTGGAAATCAGGGCCGTGAGAATAAAGCGCAAGGGATCAACGCCTCTCGCATTGGTTGGCGACGCGCGTGGCTGTCGATATCTCGCAATCTCTTACTCGGACTCGGGCAAAATCGCCTTTCCGATCAAATTGTCATGGGGGACATACCCAATGGCATAAACGACCCTGCTATCCTGAGCGCGGTCTCGATTATCGCCCATCAAAAAATAGCGCTCTTCCGGGAGGAAATAGGGCCCAACATTATCTAATGGCCCTTCGCCGGCATCAGCGACAACATATGAAATACCATTCGGAAGTGTTTCTTTGAAGAGATCCATTTTTTCAATCGTGCCATCGAACCGCACAAACTCGTTGCTTCCTAAAAATTCGCGCGGAACTTCTTTGTCATTGATCCAGACCACGCCCTCTTTAATGTCTATTTTGTCGCCGGGCATGCCGATCAGTCGAAAGATGTAATCATAGTTTGGGTCCCTATAAGGGCGAAAGACGATGATATCACCGCGATTAGGGACATTTTCTGCACGACGTGACGTTGGGAAAAAACCGTTGAGCGGATGAAATGTATATTGTCCGTACCCATATGCTCTTTTGTCTACAATGACGACTTGGTCGATTGAGAGGGTTGGCTGCATTGCTCCGGAGGCAACATAGATCGGTTGATAGAGGCCTCCGCGAACAAGAAACGCGATTATAGTCGATAATACGATAGGTACACCCCATATCGCGGCATATCCAAATAGGCGAACCGGATTTGCTCGTTTCGCCGTTTTCTGTCTGGCAGCTAGTCGCCATATCCACATGGCCAAAGGTATTGAAAAGGCGAGACCAATTAAATTGAGCGAGCCAGATTTCAAACTGGCGTTGTCAAGTAAAGGAAACGATGTGCCATTCATTAGCAATGCGATGAACCCTAGCCCTAGGACTATGCCAAATACGAGATGAGCACCGGCAAGCTTTATCGCTAGTGCGGATCGTCCAAGATAATAAGCACCCAATCCCCAAGAAATTAGACTTAGAAGCCCAGCGATAATTGGACGAACTTGCCGTTGATCTGTATCAGTCACATTTCTCCCCTTTCACTCGACGACGCTAGGCGCCCAGCGCCTCTTCGATCTCGCCGAGGCGGTCCTTGCCGAAGTACATTTCATCGCCCACGAAGAATGTCGGGATGCCGAAGACGCCGCGCGCGACTGCATCCTCTGTGTTGGCCATGAGTTTTGCCTTAACGTCCGGGTCTTGCGTGCGGGTGAGCATCTCCGCGGCGTCGAACCCGGCCGCGTTTAGCGCGCCCGCCATAACGTCCGCATCGGCCATGTTGAGGCCGTCTTCCCACATGGCTTTGAACCCGGCTTCCAGGAAGGGTGCCAGCTTGCCGTCCGCATCAGCGACGATTGAGGCCCGCATCATGGCAAGCGTGTTCACTGGGAAATGAGGGTTGAACTGATAGTTTGTGAGGTGATGCTTTTTCACAAAGCGGTCAATCTCAAGCATCCCGTATTTGAGTTTCGCCGGGACATTCGCCGCCTGAACCATAGGCGGCTGGTTGCCGGTGGCTTTGAAAATGCCACCAAGGAGCACCGGGGTCATTTTCAGGTCCGCGCCAGTACGCTCAAGAATTGGTGGTAAGACCTTGTAGGCGAAATAGGCATTGGGGCTGGCGAAGTCGAACAGGAAATCAAGGGTTTTGGTGATGGGGGCTTTGGTCATGGGGGTCTCCGGTTTTGGATAAGATTAGCACGCCTAATGGTTCCACCACGGAAGGTCTGACCAGGCGCGCAAATCAATTTCGTGGGTCCACGCGGACCGGTGTTGATGGGCGAGGTGCCAATAGGTCTCGGCGATCTTTTCAGGCAAAAGCAATCCGTCTTTGTCCAGACCTTTCGCCTCGCGGAAAGCCTTGAAGGCATCGGGCCCCAGCATTTTGCCGAGCGTGTCCGGGGCATCGACCGCGCCATCGATAAGCACGTGCGCCACGTGAATGCCTTGCGGGGTAAACTCAGCATTCAGCGTCTGGCAGAGCATCCGACGCCCGCCCATGGCGGCGGCGTGGGAGTGCTGGCCTTTGTTACCGCGCACCGCAGCCGTGGCCGAAGTCACCAACAGGGTGCCATTCCCGCGCTCGACCATTTTCGGGAACAGGCTGGAGGCCACACGGAACAACGCGAACGTTGCCATGCGCCAGCCGAGTTCAAACTGCTTATAGGTCGTATCACCAAGGGCGCGATTGCCGATTTGGGCGCCCAGATTAAAGAGGCACACGTCGACGGGCCCGATATCCCGTTCGACCTCGTTGATCAGGTCTTCGATGGTGTTGTCTTCAACTGCGTTGAGAAGGCGGCCTGTTGCCTTGCCGCCCGAGGCCTTGATCCCGTCGACCATGGCGTCGAGCCCTTGCCTGTCGCTGCGACGGCAAAGGACCGCATGATAGCCGCCGCTGGCAAAACGCTTGCCCGCCGAGCCGCCAATCCCGGCCCCGGCGCCGATGACCAGAAAGACTTTTTGTGGATCGCTCAAGCGGGCCCCCTAATGCAGCGTGATCCAGACTGGCACGTGGTCACTGGCTTTTTCCCGTCCACGGACTTTTCGGTCAACGCCTGCGTCCGCCAGACGATCGGCAATCTGGGGGCTGAGCAATAGATGATCGATGCGGATGCCATGGTCTTTCTCCCAGGCACCGCGCTGATAGTCCCAGAACGTGTAGCGCACGCCCATGGGGTCGATCTGGCGTAAGGCATCGGTGAGCCCCATGTTTAAAAGAGTCCTGTACTGGTTGCGGGTTTCCGGGCGGAAGAGGGCATCTTCTTCCCAGGCAACCGGGTCGTAACAATCTTCTTCCTGCGGAATAACGTTGAAGTCGCCCGCGAGCACGAATGGCTCTTCTTCCGTCAGCAGTTTATCGGCGCGTTTGATCAAGCGCTTCATCCATTTCAGTTTGTAGTCATATTTTGGGCCCGGCGCGGGATTGCCATTGGGCAGATAAAGCCCCCCGAGCCGGACTGGCGCTTTATCTTCGGGCAAAATCATTGCCTCGATATAGCGGGCCTGATCGTCGTCGGCATCCCCCGGCAGGCCGGTTATCACGTCATCGACCGGATGCTTGGAGAGTAGAGCAACGCCGTTATAGGTCTTTTGTCCGTGCACGGCGACATTATAGCCGCGGTCTTCAAATTCCAGCGCGGGGAACTTCTCATCCACGCATTTGATCTCCTGGAAGACCACCACATCCGGCGCGCTGTCGTCGATCCAAGTAAGGATGTTCGGCAGTCGAGCGTTGATTGAATTGACGTTGAATGTCGCGATTTTCACTGAATTACGGGTCCTTTTAGAATGTCGCTAAGCGGTGACGTCTTCCGTAAGCGATGTTTTTAGCCGGTCAAGGCTGGCGGCCATGAAGCCGGGCCAGAATGATTGCACCACGAAAGGCAGAAACAGTCGGCCGGCTGTGCCGTTCGGGATGAACTCAACCTGCCAGGTCACGGTCGTCGCCCCGTCTGCCTCTTCGAAAAACCAGGTCGTATCTGCGGCTGTGGCAAGCGCGGCAAACCAGCCGGCAAAACTGGAGACCGTGTAGGCATAACGGGATGGCGGCTCGATCGCCGTGAGCGTTTCGGTCAGCGTGTTGCCGTCAGACATGGAAAGCGTTCGGATATCGCCAACCGCGGTATACGGAATGGCACCTTCCGCGCGGACAATACCGGGCATCGGGCCACGGCGTTGGACCAGCGCTTCCGGGCGCATCGCCGCAGCATGGTCGAACACCTCGTCACTGGGGCGGGGTACGGTGGTCGTAACTTTGACGGTCAGTCCTCGGCTCAATTGGCCCTCCCGCCAGCGACGATCTTGTTGTCAATCTCGGCACGCAAGTCCGGGTCGATTACGAATGGCTCTGAAATGGGGGTGCCCGAGGCATCGAAGAAAGGCGAGTGTTTGGCATCGCCGGTCAGACGGCCTTTTATGATCCGCCCAATGAATTTCGCCAGCTGAAGCGGGCTTGCTTTGGCGACAAGCGGGTCGTTCCCGGGCCCTGCGTCCTGCTGGTGAACAGCGCCAATTAACGGGCCGAGCGTCTCGTCCTTGCCGCTACCGCTGATAGCGGTTGTCAGCAGGCCAACAAAAGGGATTTTCGGCGATGGTGCCGTGTTGCCGATCGGTGACCGGCAGGCGCGGCAGTGCCATCGCAGGATCCCAGTCGGCGTCACTTTCACCGCGGCGAGGTGGTCTGTGCCGCGCTCGAACGTCACGCGCGAGGGTAGCGTCTGAAAGATAGCGCTGCCGCCGCGCGCATCCAGCACGTCCTTGTCTTTTTCAAGGAAGTGAGCAAACGCCTGACAGTCGCTGCAATAACACATGACGTGTGCCCCCTTGGTCGGGGTCATGTCATGGAGTGTGCCGACGATGGCACCACAATCGCAGCTGATGGAAAGTGTGCGGTCCATGAGGCTCCTTCCGGCGCTAGTCGGTATGAAAGGTCACAAACTCATCGAGTGCCGCGCGTTCAGAGCGCAGCGTGTTCACCGGTGCGTCAGGGTCGGCGTGTCCGAGCGCCATGCCGCAATAGAGTTGTT
Source organism: Pseudomonadota bacterium (assembly GCA_038522945.1). Classification (GTDB taxonomy): domain Bacteria; phylum Pseudomonadota; class Alphaproteobacteria; order Caulobacterales; family Parvularculaceae; genus MED-G105. The sequence goes on along the minus strand of JBCBJV010000001.1, from coordinate 431,411 downwards.
GAGTATCAGGCAGGTCCAGAAACTCTGAGACCGTTTTGGCGCGGGTCTGCCAGGCTTCCTGCATGCAGGTGCCGAGACCGCGCTCGGTCGCGGCAAGCGCAATGGATTGCATCAGCATGCCGAGGTGCGCCCACTGGCCCTTGTCGAACCGGCGATCAAGGGAAAAGAAAAGCCCGGCCGGCGCGCCGAAAAACTCAAAGTTCCGCTGCAGCCACATAAGGCGCGCGACCTTGTCTTCGCGGGGTACGCCAAGCTTTTCATACATCTGCTCGCCGAGCGTATAACGCCGGGTACGGAAGGGTTCCCAGAGCCCTTCCGGATAGACGGCGAGTTCGTTTTCCTGGGCGAACGGGTTTTCCTGGATGCGGGCCTTGACCTCATCTACTAGCCCATCGCGTTTGGCGCCCATGACGACGTCTATGCGCCAGGGCTGAACATTGCCGCCGGACGGAGAGAGTTTTGCAGTTTCAAGTATGGCGCGAACGGCGTCTTGGGTGACCTCTTTGTTAAGATAGGCACGCACGGATATCCGCTTTTCGAGGGCGTCGCTGACGGACATTGTCTGGGACATAAGAGAGACTGAACTCCAGCTTATTTTTGTCGATTGAGTTATAATTTCTTACCTGAGTGCTTATCATAAGTATTGTAAGGGCCGCGAGCTTGGTGCGCAGCCGGTGATCAATTGGGCTGCTGTGTGCCGAAAATAAGTGATGGTCCGACAAGTGTTGCGTTGAAAGGTGTGCCTTGACGACAAACCAGAAGAACCAGCTGACGCTGTTTACCACGCTGTTTCTGTTCGGCGTGATCGCGTTCTTGATGTGGTCAGGGGATCAGGCCTTGCTGCGTGGGGCGCCTGAGCTTGACGTTGATGCACGCGGTGACGGGACCGTTGTGTTCTCCTGGCGCGGCGATGTCCGCGCGCCAATGGCTCGCCGGTTTGAAGATGCCTTCGAGGAATGGCGCGGCGAGGCCGATGCCTTTCTGATCCGTCTTGATTCGCCGGGCGGGGCCCTCGCGGAAGGTAACGAGGTGATCGGTGTGATCCGTTACATGCAGCGCAGCCACCCGGTGATGACGGAGATCCTACCGGGCGATGACTGCCTTTCCATGTGCGTGCCGATTTTCATGCAAGGCGAGCAGCGGCGTGCCGCGCCGAATGCCCGCTTCATGTTCCACCAGCCGATTGCGGTGGATCTGTATACGGATGAGGTTGCTGAGCAGCTTCCCGCTGAACGCGAATACGTCGCGGAACGGTTCTTGAGGCGCTACTTCGATGACGGGCAGGTTGATCCCGCCTGGGTCGATCGCTTGCGCGACGACTGGCAGCGCGGTGATGTCTGGAAGTCCGGCCGAGATCTCGTGGACGAAGGCTCTGGGATCGTGACCGAATTGGGGTAGGGGCGGCCTAAACTGAAAAGCTCGTGCCGCAGCCACAGCTGGCGGTCGCGTTCGGATTGACGATCTTGAACGCCGCGCCAATCAGCTCATCGGAAAAGTCGATTTCCGAGCCGCCCATGAACTCCAGGGAGGTTTCATCCACAAGTACGGTGACGCCGCCTTTCTCGATGGCGATGTCGTCGTCGTTCTGGTCAGCGGTGATCGCGAACTCGTACTGGAAGCCTGAGCAGCCGCCGCCATTGACCGCGACCCGCAGCATGGAACCCGCCGGCTCTTTCGCCAGAATTTCCGAAATCCGCGTTGCGGCGCGGTCTGAAACAGTCACATTGAGCGTGGCGGTGGTCATAACGGTTCCTCTCTCGCTGCGAACCCGATATTTAGGCGTGCACGCTTTCAATGCAAGTTAATGCCATCTCTCGTTGCCATATTCCGGCGCGGAGGCCTATGGTTTCCCGTTCAACGGCCGCGCGGGGCCACGGGGGGCCGCGGGCACTAATTGGGGACGCGACATGCAGGCACCTGAGGTAAAGATCGCAAATTCATCGGATCGGGACGCTGTTCTCCGGACTATCACTCTTGGATTTGCGGCCGACCCGATTGCCCGCTGGCTCTGGCCGGATCCGGCGACCTACCTTGAAACGATGCCCCGGTTCGCGGCGGCATTTGGCGGTAAGGGCTTCGACCATGAAACCGTCTACGCCACAGGCGCTGCTGGAAAGGGGGCGACAAGCGCGTCCGGCGTCGATGCCGCGGCGATGTGGTTGCCACCTGATGTTAATCCCGATGAGGAAGAATTGATGGGGGTTCTCGGGGCGTCGATTGCCGAAAGCCGGATGGGCGAAATCGGCTCACTTTTTGAGCAGATGGATAGCTTCCACCCGGAGACGGCATGCTGGTATCTGCCTCTGATTGCGGCAGATCCGATCTCAATCGGGCAGGGGCTTGGCGGCACATTGATGAAGCACGCCCTGCAGCGGTGCGACGAAGACGGGCTTATCGCCTATCTGGAATCATCCAATCTGCGAAACATATCCCTGTACGAACGGCACGGCTTTCAGACGATTGGCGAGATTCAGGCCGGCGACTCCCCAGTAATGACGCCAATGGTGCGCGAGCCCCGTCGTTAGGACTTCCCCGTTAGAGCCCGTTTGGAGAAGCCCGTTCAGAAGCGCCCGGTCAAGAGAGCAAGATGCGATCAGCCTCGATCAGGCAATCGACGTCCGTGAAACCCGAAACAGAAATCTTATCGAACACCCCGCATATGGCCTTAGACTGGGCTCCATCAGGACCGGTCTCGCAGGGTAGGCTTGCCCGTCGGCGCAAACAGTCTGACCGATGTCAAACTTTTTGCCGAAAGGTGGTTCAACTAAAATTTACCAACTCTCTTCACAAATGCAGGCAAAGCGAGCCGCCAATTTCATTCTCGCGTGAGCATATATCCCTAATTCAGCAAACCAGCAGGTTGGCACGGATAATGTGGATCTGGTTACTCTACTCGATGCCATACCAAAAGCGGGCTATATCAATATGAGTGCTACCGACCTAATGAGTGGTTCTCTGCCAGACACCACGCCTCTTTTTGTAGACCTCGACGGCACCCTCGTCACCGGAGACACGCTCTGGGAAGGCCTCGCAGCGTTGGCGAAAACAAGCCCGCCACGGTTTATGATGTCGGTGCTAGCGCTTTCTAGGGGGCGGGCTGCGCTGAAGAGTTCTGTTGCCGATCGGGTCACCCTTGGTGCGTCCGACTTGAGATTTAACGATCACGTTCTCAGCTTTGTGCGTGCGCAGGCGACCAAGCGCCGCGTCATTCTTGCGACTGCCGCCGATCGGCGAATCGCAGAAGCCGTTGCGGCAGACCTTGGATGTTTCGTCGATGTGATTGCTACAAGCGACGGAAAAAACATGAAAGGTGAGGCGAAGCGCTTCGCAATTGAGGCCTATCTAAAAGAAAACGATCTCGGTCCCGCTTTCGATTATATCGGTGACAGTCAGGCTGATCGATCTGTTTGGACGGCAGCACGACACGCTTATGTTGTCGGAGAGTCAGACGAGGCAGCGCAGCAAATCGCTGGCGACATCGCGATTGAAAAGGTGTTTCCCGATAAGACCGCGCAACTGCGCGATATCATAAGAGCGATGCGCCCGCATCAATGGGCCAAAAACGGATTGATCTTTCTTCCTCTCGCTCTTTCACAGCAATTCGTTCTTGTTGAGAAAGTCCTTGCGAGCATTATTGCGTTTTTGTGTTTTTCACTTTGTGCGTCGGCCACGTATTTCTGGAACGATATTCTCGACATTCGTTCTGACCGGGCCCATCCAAGAAAGAAAGACCGTCCATTCGCGAGCGGTGCGATAAGCATCCCACATGGCATCGGAATTTCGTTGGCGTTGCTTGCAATAAGCCTTGTCACCGTCACAACGCTTTTGTCTCCCTGGGTGGCTGCCCTTTTTCTTGGGTATATCGTTATTACACTGACATATTCAGTATATCTCAAAGAAAAACTCCTGGTTGACGCCATGACCCTTGGCGTCCTTTACGGCTACCGGATCGTGATCGGTGCCGTGGCAACAAAGATTATTGTGTCCGATTGGCTGATCGCATTCTCGGTCTTCTTTTTCTTCGGCCTCGCTCTTGTAAAGCGCTTTTCGGAAATAACGTCCAAAACGCCTGATGACTCGGGCAAAATCAAGGGGCGGGGGTATTATAGGGAAGACCGGGACATCATCAGCATGCTGGGCGTCGCATCCAGTCTTGTCTCTGTCCTTATTATGGCGTTGTTCGTAAATTCGCCTGACGTAACGATACTCTACTCGCGGCCGCAAGTACTCTGGCTCGTGTCACTAGTCATGATCTATTGGGTTTCGCGGATCTGGGTATTGGCCCATCGTGGACACATGCCGGACGATCCAGTGGTCTTCGCACTTAAGGACCGTATCAGCATCTTATGCGGTCTGATCTGTGTTGGTGCGGTGGTCGCCGCAGTCTAGAGAAGTAGCCCGAATTTATGTCCGTCATTCAAAAGACAAGGTAGCGACATGTCGTCAATCATGGAGTGGTCATTTGAACGCAAGCTTTTGGCGATTGCGGGCGTAGGAGCGGTCTTGCGACTTGTCTGGGCACTGATCGTGCCGATTGAGCCTGTCTCAGACTCCTACATCTACTGGGTTACCTCATCGAATATTGTGACACATGGTGTCTACGGCATCACACCCGAAAAGCCATTCAGTTATTGGCCGGTCGGAACCTCCGCAATATATGCCGCTGGATACAGTCTTCTTGGCATTAACATGATTTCGGTAAAGATCATCAACGTTGTCGCAGGCGTGCTCTTGATCATTACGACAGGCAAATTAGCAAAACGTTGGTATGGTGAGCATGCTGGTCTCGTTGCGGCAGCAATTCTGGCGCTTTGGCCGAGCTTAATTATGTATTCGAGCATTATGGCCAGCGAAGTCTTCTTTGCGTTGTTTGTCAACACGGTGCTTCTCGCTTGGGTTTATGACCAAAAAAACTGGCCATTGATGGCGGTTGTGGCCGGGATTGCTCTGGCGGCGGCGATATATGTCCGTCCGGTTGCTCTCCTCGTTCCCGTTGTACTCGTCGCATTGGCTTATATTCGGTGGCGGCAGACTTCACTTCGCCCGATCGTCTTTGGCATGATCGCCCTAGCGACCAGTACCGCCTGTCTTGCTCCCTGGGTAGCGAGAAATTACGCCGTGCACGATGCATTTGTATTGGTTTCCACCAATGGTGGCCCAAATCTTTGGATGGGCAACAATCCAGAAACGATTGGTGGCTACATGAAATTGCCCGAATACACCAAAGAAATGACTGAAATTGAGCGGGCGGAAGTATTGGGGGAACTTGCAAAGCGTCACATTGTGGAAAACCCGGTTAAGACAGCGTCCCTTTTTTTTCAGCGGCTCTATCAAACCCATTACTACGAGACGATCGCAGTTGTCTGGAATGAGAAAGGTCTGAAAGAGCGACTGGGAGAGTGGGTATTGCTGCCGCTCAAGCTGGCCGCCACGGGGTATTGGCTATTGTTTTTCGCACTCGCCATGACCGCTGTTGTTCTGGTGCTTTTGCGCACATCCAAACGGCAAACCGTCCCAGCCATGTTGCAGACTGTTGCAGAGCCTGCGCTTGTCATGTTCGCTTACTATGCAGCAGTCCATGGCTTGATCGTTGGAAACGATAGATACCATTTTCCAAGTATTCCCTTCGTAGCAATTCTGGCAGCTTTCGCCATTGTGACGCTGGCGGGGCGTTTGCAAATGCGCTCAGAGACAGTCAGTCAAGCCACTCAATCCTGACGGCGCTCGGATATTTCCTGGAATTGTCGGCGGCGCCTACGCTTTAGGGGAGCTGTCCTTTCGGGGCGACCGGATGAGCCACGCCTTGTAAATGCCTCCAAACGCTTAAATGACTAAGTGACGGCGGGTGATGGCATTAGTTTAGCTTTGAGAGCCAGACCCCGGAGCGTTGGTAGGCTGAGCGCTAATGAAAGACGTAATTCCATTCCCGGCGCCCCTTGCGCCCTATGCCGCCCATGCGGAAAAAACCCGGGGCCGGCTTCACCGGGAGCCAGAGAGCCGCACCCGTACGCCATTCCAGCGTGACCGGGACCGGGTCATCCATTCGGTGGCGTTTCGGCGTTTGAAGCACAAAACCCAGGTCTTCATCTATCACGAGGGGGATCTCTACCGAACGCGCCTGACCCATTCTTTGGAGGTCGCCCAGATCTCGCGCTCCCTGGCTCGGACCCTGAAGCTGGATGAAGACCTCGCGGAGTGCGTGGCGCTCGCCCATGATCTTGGCCATCCGCCTTTCGGCCACACGGGCGAAGATGTTCTGAAAGCGTGCATGGCGGGATATGACGGCTTTGACCACAATGCCCAGACCCTCCGCCTGCTGACCAAGCTGGAGCGGCGCCACGCCAATTTCGATGGGCTCAATTTGACCTGGGAAACCCTGGAAGGGGTGGTCAAGCATAATGGTCCGCTGCTTTCCGGGAACAGGGTGGCCGCGGCCATCGGCGCGGCCATCGGCGCGACCATCGGCGAGGGGCAGGGCGACGATCTGCCAGCCGCGATCCGCGAGTATGCCCAAGGGCACGATCTGTGGCTGGGCACCTATGCCTCCCTCGAAGCCCAAGTGGCCGCGATCTCCGATGATATCGCGTATAATAACCATGACGTTGACGACGGCCTACGCGCGGGGCTCTTTTCCTTTGATGACGCAAGCGACTTACCGCTGGTGGGCGAGGCGATTGCGGCGGTCACTCGGCAGTTTCCCGATGCACCCGAGACGGTCCTGATTGCCGAGGCGGTCTCTAACCTGATCGGGGTTATGGTCGACGACGTTATCGCGGAGACCCAAAGCCGATTGATGGACTTGAAGCCTTTCGACAGCGATGGGGTTCGCCATGCGGGGCGGCAGATTGTCGACTTTTCACCGGGGCTCAAAGAAGAGCTGACCGGTTTGCGCGCGTTTTTGCATGAGAACATGTATCGTCATTATAAGGTCAATCGCGCCCGCAGTCAGGCCAAGCGGATGGTCAAGTCGCTGTTTGAGCTTTTCTTCAATGAGCCGGAAACGCTACCGCCGGAATGGCGCGATCGTCAGGAAGGGGTCAGTGAGGCCAAGCGTGCACGGCTCGTGTGCGACTATATTGCCGGCATGACGGACCGCTACGCGATCCGCGAATATGATAGTTTTTTCGGCATCGGAACGAGCCTTTGATTGCTGCAAAGCGTGCCGTTTCCTGTTCGCTCATTGGGGCGTCAGGCCCGCTAGACCTATCTTATTCCTCATGAAATTGCCGCAATCTCTCTGGAAAACTATTGCGTCATCCGTTCGCAACGATAGGTCCAAAGTGGTAGAGTACCAACCAGCGTCGATTCGCCAGAAAGGTGTTGTTTCTGCAGACCGACGCGATCAAATGTTGAAGGGCCCGTTTCTGTTGACGAATCGACATAGGACGCAGGCATCGCGAACCACCCTGCCTTTGGTGAGGATATGAGCACCGTGACCATTGACGATGAATATGACGAGTTCGACGACATCGATGGGGAAGATGCCGATAACACGTTGTCGGGCCTTATGGTGTTGTTCATGGGCATGGTTGTCCTAGGTGCAATTTTTGCGGTCGCTTGGATGTCCTACCAGTATGGCGTGAGATCGCGGCCCTTTACTGATGGTCAGCGCTACGTGACCGCTGACCCGGAGCCGATCAAAATTCGCAACCCGGCTGTGGACGATACCGACGACAATCGCGACCGCGCCGTCTTCGACCAGTTTGATGGTGCCCCCGATGAGCCAGTCGAAGTGATCGCCGAAGGCCCGGAAGAGCCCGTGGCTCGCAACCTGGACGATCCAATTTCATCCATAGTGGCCGAAGCAGATGCTGGCGTGACGGACGATGCGGTTGCCGACCGGATCGCGGAACTTGCCCGGGCCGATGAGGCGCTCCAACAGGGCGATGCGCCGGCCGAAGATAATCAAGCACCTGAGGCTGCGCCGAGCCTAAAGCCGACGACCTCGGAGCCAACTAATGCCCGGCCCGTCGTGGAACCAACCCCTACGAGTGCAACTTTATCCGAAGCGGCGTCGACCGAGGCACGCGCATCGGCAGCCGTAAGTGCGCTTTCCGGCACGCACCTGGTACAGGTCGGGGCTGTGCGCTCTGAAGACGAGGCCAACGCCACCTGGTCCAGGCTTCAATCGAAGCTAGGTGATTTTGCTGCCGGGAAAACGACAGACTATGAACGGGCGGACCTTGGCGATCGCGGCATTTACTACCGCATCCGCTTGGGGCCATTTGCCTCCCGCGACAGTGCCATCACCTTTTGTGAAGGACTGAAAGAACGCGGTCAGGACTGCCTCGTTAAAGCAAAGTAGGGCGCATTCTTTTATTCGTCCGTTGTGCCCATAATTTCGCGAGTGGATTTCCTCCATGCCGAGCGCTGCCATCTATGACTGCGAAGGCCCGCTCCCCACGGCCGATGAGATTGCCTTCTTTAAAGAAGCCGATCCCCTCGGATTTATTCTCTTTGCGGATCATTGCGAGACGCCGGACGCTGCCCGCGCCCATACCGATGCGCTGAAAGAGGCGTTAGGCCGGGACGACCTTCTGTTTCTGATCGACCAGGAAGGCGGGCGCGTTGCGCGCATGAAACCCCCGGCATTTCCAAGTCACCCGCCCGCTGCGCGGTTCGGGGAGCTCTGGCGGCTCGATCCAAAACGGGCAATGCGCGCGGCTCACCTCAATGCGCAACTCCTGGGGCGGATGGTGCGCATGGCAGGCATCAATGTGAATTGCGTGCCGATGCTGGATATTCCTCAGATCGATACCGATCCGACTGTGATTGGCGACAGGGCCCTGGCTGGCCATCCTGATATTGTGGGCGAGCTGGGCCGAGCCGTCCATGACGGCACGATTGCTGGTGGCGCTCTTCCGGTGGTCAAACACCTGCCAGGCCATGGTCGGTCTCTTTGCGACAGTCACGAGGCCTTACCGCGCGTTGACGATCGTCTGGAAGATCTGGAGGCAACAGACTTTCCGCCATTCATCGCGCTAAAATCAGCGCTTATGGGCATGACCGCACACATTATCTACAAGGCGCTCGATCCCGATATGCCTGCAACCGTATCAAAGACAGTGATCAATGAGACCATCCGAGCCAGGATCGGTTTTGAGGGGCTCTTGTTCAGCGATGATCTGCGCATGGGCGCCCTGGCGGAAACGGGTCTTCAGACCCTTGGGGCACGGGCGGAAGCGTCACTGAAGGCGGGATGTGATGTTGCCCTGTGTTGCAATTTCACGATGGCTGAAAAGGTTGAGGCCGCAGAGCGCATCGGTGCTCTTGAGGGGACTTCGAAAGCCCGAAGCGATGAGGTTATTGCGGCCCTCTCTGATCTCACTGACCCGGCGGTGGAAATGCCAGAAGATACTGACGCTCTCTACCAAGAGCTTCAGACCATGCTGAAGCCGGTACTGATCTCTTGACCTTGCCGGGATCCATCGCGTGAACTCGGGAAAAAGCCCGTTTGATGAATCAAACCGTTGAGCCGTCAAGCGCTGGCGATCGGTTAGAATCGTCGCAAAGGTAGAGACAAGTGAGATTAGCCAGGGTGGCCGCGCATCAGCTGTGGCCAAAAACGGCGTACCCGCTGGCCGCGCATCAGCTGCGACTGGCAATGGCGTAGAGGAGTTTTCGGCCATGGATGCCACAATGGGCGATCCGGCAGGGGGGCAGGGCGATAATACCCCTGAATTGGGCGCACAAGAATTGGGCGCACAAGAAATGGGTGCACCAGAATCGCTGTCTGACGAGGACATGCCATTCGATGCACCGGTTCGCACCGATCCGTCGGCGGTCGATGCGGATGTCGCTGCGCTTGTGGTCAATCTCGATGGCTTCGAAGGTCCGCTGGATGTCCTGCTTGAACTAGCGCGCGCCCAGAAAGTAGACCTGCGCCGGATCTCCATGCTGGCCCTTGTGGAGCAATATCTTGCTTTTGTGGAAGCCGCGAAATCGGAGCGCCTGGAGCTTGCCGCCGACTATCTTGTTATGGCGGCTTGGCTTGCGTTCCTGAAGTCGAAGCTTCTGCTGCCGGTGTTGGAAGAGGCCGGTGATGAGCCGACCGCGGACGAAATGGCCGCCCGGCTGGCCTTTCAGTTGCAACGCCTGGAGGCCATGCGGAAATCGTCTGAGGCCCTATTTAACTTGCCGCAAAAGGGGGTGGATTTTTTCACCCGCGGGGCACCGGAAGGGGTTAAAGTCGTTCGGACCCCGGAATGGCAGGCGGATTTGTTCGACTTGCTTCAAGCCTACGCCAAGCAACGGGTGTCCTCGATTGAGCGCACCTACAAGGTCGACCCTCCCAAAGTGATGACCATCGAGGAGGCCCGAACGCGTCTGGCGCGCATGCTAGGAGCGATCCCGGATTGGGTGGATCTGAAAAGTCTCGTCCTGGTTGATCAGGGCACGGACGTTCCAGAAGCCTCACGGATCGCGAGTGCGTTCAATGCTGCCCTTGAGTTTGCCAAGAACGGAAAAATTGATCTTCGCCAGCTAGGGCATTATGAGCCCCTTTATATTAAACCGAAGGTGATGGAAGACGGGCCGCAAAATGGACAAACTGGCCATCAGGATCGGGCGGATCAGCAAGATGAGGTGAGTCCAGTGTCGCGCGATGACGAAGAGCCGCGCGCACCGGTGCCACCGGACCAGGAATTGAGTGGGGAGTAAAGATGAACGAAACGAAAGTGGACGACCGGGCAGAAGACCTGGAGCGTTTAAATCCACGGGAGGCCAGGGAAGTCTTGGAGGAACGTTTGTCCGTCAGCGGAAAAAACCCTTTTGTTGCCGAAATCGAGGATGCTTTGAATAGAGATATTGTCGAAGGCGAAGGAGAGGCTGACAATGTCACGCTGCTTCGCGCTGGTACGGACAGCAAAAGTGCCACCCGGGATATCGAAGAGGATATTGAAGGGGACATCAAGGGCGGGGCGGACGCTGGCCCGGCGCCGAACGTAAAGCTAGATCAAGGCGCGCCAGATCTCGAAGAGTCCATTCTTGATGAAGAAGACGATGAGCCAGGGCCGCCAGAACCCCAATTCCTAGATGATGACGATCTGTCTGCGGAAGAAGGCGAGGCTACCGGCGAAAATCTGGACCCGGCCATGGATCCGATCTGGGCGGCGGCGCAGATGGTTGAGCAAGCCAGAATGGTCGAAGCGCTCTTGTTTGCCTCTCCCGCACCGCTCGACAAAGCAGCTATCGCGCGCCGGCTCCCTGAAGGTGCTGATATCCCGGCGCTTCTGGAAGCATTGACCCAGCAATATGAAAACCGCGGGATTGTCCTCACAAATACCGGTGGGAAGTACAGTTTCATTACGCACCCGGATGTTGCTCACGTCCTGCGGGAACACAAATCTGAAACCCGTCGGCTTTCCCGAGCCGCGTTGGAAACCCTTGCGATCATCGCCTATCACCAGCCGTGCACCCGTGCGGATATCGAAGATGTGCGCGGGGTCGCGGTTTCAAAAGGCTCGTTGGACCAGCTGCTAGAGGTCGGGTGGGTGCGCCTGCGTGGCCGTCGGCGCGATGCGCCCGGCCGTCCGGTGCTCTACGGGACCAGTGACGCGTTTTTGGAGCACTTCAATCTGGAGTCCGTCGGGGACTTGCCGGGGATGGCGGACCTAAAAGCCGCCGGCCTTCTGGACGCCCGTCTGCCACCGGGCTTTTCGATCCCCACGCCCCAGGATGCTGGAGACGATGAAACCGAGACCGACGACGACGGCAGCGAGGAGGACCCTGAATTTGTTCAGGATTTCCATGGTGAGGCTGAAGTCACAGCAGAAGCTGTTGGCGAACCCAATGACGCCGATGGTGACGAAGAAGTGGGCGAGTAAAGCTGTTTCGTTGCCCAGGCGGCAACCTTTGCATTCGGTGAATGAAATTGGTAACCGCCCGTTTAACCGTTTAAAGGTATGGAACGGTTTAAATCGTTCCAGCCGCCCTCATATACCATAAGGTTCTCAGAGCGGCAGTGTTGAAAGAGGTGACGCGTGGCCCTTGGTCCCTGGCAGATTGTGATAATCCTGATCCTGGCGCTCTTACTTTTTGGCGGTGGCGGCAAAATTTCGTCGATCATGGGCGATTTTGCTAAGGGGATCAAAGCCTTCCGCAAAGGTCTTCAGGAGGAAGATAAGACGGACGGCAAAAACATTGAAGATCGTGTAGACGCCGCGCGGGATATTACGCCGGCACCAGAAGCAACATCTGAGGCGGAAGCAGTCGCTGAAAAGGCGCGAGACGCCTCCTAGAAGCCCTCTGCCGGGATTTGGCAGAGCGTTGGATCACACGCACCAAGAGGCGAGCACTGACCGGCCATGCCACTGCTTCCCCAATTTGGTTTTTTCGAACTCATCATGATCGCGGTCATCGCGCTCGTTGTCGTCGGTCCGCAAGACTTGCCGAAACTCATGCGCTCTGCCGGCCAGGCCATGGCCCAAGTGCGTCGCCTTGCTGCTGAGTTTGCCGCTGCCTTCGACCAGATGGCCCGGGAAACCGAAATGGAAGAGATGCGCAAGGAAATCGAGGCGCTCAAAAAAGACAATGTCTTCACTGAAGCCAAGAACGCGGTGGACGAGGCAGTCCGGCCCATTAGCGATGCAGTACGCAATGAGGCAGCGGAAGTGAAAGACGCCATCAACAAGCCGGTCGTGACCGAGAGCGAGGGCACGAATGACGCACCGGCCCCTGATCCGCAGACAGATAATACTCCTGATCCCGTATCGGCCGAGACGACGTCGATAAAGAGTGATGCAGCCAATGGGTGAGGTGGCCCGTCCGGATATTGTTGACGAGGAAGTTGATGAGGTTGAGGCGTCGGCTGCGCCCCTCATGGACCATCTGGTGGAGTTGCGTCAGCGGCTGATTATCTCCCTTGTTGCGCTTGGCGGTGCTTTCGGGATTTGCTTTGCATTCTCTGAGCCCTTGTTCAATGTACTGATCATTCCCTTCGTGGAGGCCGTGCGCAATGCAACGGGCAGTGGCGGGACGCCCGGCGAAGACCCAACTCTTTATTTTGCACCGCTGGAGTTCTTCTTCACGCGCGTGCGCCTTGCGGTCTTTGCGGCGGTCGCATTGTCGTTTCCCGTTGTCGCTTATCAGATCTACGCGTTTGTCGCGCCAGGTCTCTACAAGAAAGAGCGCAAGGCGGTCCTGCCGTTCATTCTAGCGATGCCGGTACTTTTCTCAGTTGGTGCAGCACTCGTTTACTTCGTGCTGATGCCATTCGTCATGCGCTTTGCGGTGGGGTTCGAGGCCCAGGCGGGCGCCGACACGCCGGCAAACTTTGAGCTCCTGACCCGGGTCAGCGATTACCTGTCGCTGATCACGACATTGATCCTGGCCTTCGGTTTTGCCTTTCAGTTGCCTGTTTTTCTGACATTGCTCGCGCGGGCAGGGCTAATCACGGCGGAGTTTCTGGTGAAGCATCGTCGTATCGCGGTGGTCGGGATCTTCATTGTTGCGGCGTTTCTGACCCCGCCGGACCCCTTCAGTCAGGTGGTATTGGGGCTTTCGATCCTGGCGCTTTATGAGGTTTCAATTCTGTCAGTTCGCCTTGCCGCGAAGACTGCCTCAGATGCCGAAGGCGACGAAGAGACGGCCTAACCGCCTCGTTCAAAAAAAACTTATCGAACACCTGGCGATTACCCCCATAATCGATCGTCAATGTTGGTGGTCGCGGGTTTCCTGCGGCCGCGAGCGCCCCTATAGGAGCGGCCATGCACGATCTGAAATTCATCCGGGAAAATCCCGATGCCTTCGATGCCGGCCTCAGACGCCGTGGTCTTGAGCCGCGCGCCGGTGAAATTCTCGCCCTCGACAAGGAGGCCCGCAAATTCACCGGGGTCCTTGAAGACCTGCAGGCCCGCCGCAACGCAGCCTCGAAGTCCATCGGGGCGGCCAAGAAAAGCGGCGATGAAGCCGAAGCTGAGCGCCTTATGGCTGAGGTCGAGGACATCAAGGCGCAGATGCCAACGGCGGAAGCAGAACGCGACAAGTTCCTGGATCAGGCCAATGACATTCTGGCAAGCCTGCCGAATTTACCCGCAGATGATGTGCCGGAAGGCCTGGAAGAAGAACACAATGTGGAAGTGCGCCGAGGGGGCGCGCCAAAGGAAATCGATGGGGCGAAAGAGCATTTTGATCTTGGCGAAGCGCTGGGGCAGATGGACTTTGAAACCGCTGCGCTCATGTCGGGCTCGCGTTTTGTGCTCCTGAAGGGGCAACTGGCGCGGTTGGAGCGGGCACTGGCGAATTTCATGCTTGATGTTCAGACGACGGAGTACGGATACACCGAATGCCAGCCGCCGGCGTTGGTGCGCGATGAAGCCTTGTTCGGCACCAGCCAGTTACCGAAATTCGCCGAAGACTTGTTCCGTACCACGGGCGATCATTGGCTGATCCCCACAGCGGAAGTCTCGCTCACCAATATCGTGCGGGAGAAAATCCTCAGCGAAGAAGAGCTTCCCTTGCGGTTTACCGCCTGGACGCCTTGCTTCCGGTCCGAGGCCGGGTCGGCCGGGCGCGATACCCGCGGGATGATCCGTCTGCACCAGTTCTCAAAGGTGGAACTCGTTTCCATCACTAAGCCGGAGGATTCAACCGCCGAACACGAACGGATGACAGAAGCGGCCGAAGCGATCCTGCAGAAGCTGGAGCTGCCTTACCGGACGCTTGTGCTTTGTTGCGGCGATATGGGCTTTTCTGCGGTGAAGACCTACGACATCGAAGTGTGGCTTCCGGGACAGGATCGTTATCGTGAGATTTCGTCCTGCTCGGTGTGCACTGACTTTCAAGCCCGTCGCATGAAGGCACGGTTCCGCCGCAAGGATGAAAAGAAGCCAGAGTTTGTCCATACCCTGAATGGATCAGGGCTCGCCGTGGGGCGCACGCTCGTTGCGGTCCTGGAGAATTATCAGAACCCGGATGGGTCAATCGCCGTGCCAGCAGTGTTACAGCCCTATATGGGCGGCCTAGAAGTGATCGGAAAAGACTAATGCGGATTTTGTGTTCGAATGACGACGGTATCCATGCGCGCGGACTTGAAAGCCTTGTCAAGATTGCTCACGATCTCTCCGACGATGTGTGGGTGGTCGCGCCGCAGGAAGAACAGTCGGGCGCGGCCCGGGCGCTCACTCTCTCTAACCCGATCCGCGTGCGGAAATATGACGACCGTCGATTTGCCGTTTCGGGCACCCCAACCGATGCGGTGATGATGGCGGTCACGAATATCCTCAAAGACAAAAAGCCAGACCTTGTGCTTTCGGGGGTGAACAATGGTCAGAACCTTGCTGAGGATGTTACTTTCTCCGGGACCATTGCAGCGGCACTGCAGGGCATGACCCTCGGCATTCCGTCGATCGCACTGTCGCTGGCGCGCTTTTCCCGGGAGACCGCCCGTTGGTCGACGCCTGAAACCATGGGGGCGGACATCGTCCGCCGACTGTTGGATTTGGGCTGGCCCAAAGACGTGGTCATGAACGTGAACTTTCCCGATGCCGATCCGGAAGACGTTGGCGGGATCGAGGCAACAGTGCAGGGCCACCGCGATGCGTTTTCTCTTTTTGCCGAAGAGCGCAACGATTTGCGCGGTGGGCGATATTACTGGTTCGGGTTTTCCGGCAAGCTTTCCGACCCGCCTGCGGGGACAGATCTTCATGCTGTATACAACAAGAATGTTTCAATTACGCCCCTTCACCTGGCGCTGACCCACGGCTCCACACATGAAGAGCTTGTCAAAGCCTTTGGCCCCTAAGTCCTTAATGGCTGCAATCGGATCAAAGGCTGTGGCCTATTGGGAAGGTCCTGACAGCCGTATTGTTTGGCCGTCAGAATCGTGAGCGAAACAAGATATTAACCGCTTCTTAACCGATGCATCCGCAAATCGAAGGGTATCGTTAATCAATCTTAACGCGGGAGGGGCAGCGAGGCGTTCCATGGCTATCCACTTAAAGGAATTGCGTGCGAAGTTAATGCGTACGGAGATATTGTCTCTCGGGACAATGCCGCCGGGAACATGGCGCACGACATTGGTTGTGATGGTTGCAAGTGGGCTGACCGCCTGTGCTGATAAGACCGCCGCGCCCGTTGTTTATGGATCGCAGCCACAATGGCAAGGCCGGGTCTACAACTCCCCAGAAGATCTGGCGGCGGAACGCGCCGCCATTGAAGCGCGGCGTAAAAAGACAGCTCCGTCGCGCTACAGTGATGCCGGAGCGCCTCAACGTCTTTCGGATTTAGATGCTGAGCTTGACGAGGCCAATCTCGATGGGCCTAGGCTCGACGGAGCGGGGCGAAACAAACCGGAAAATGCTTCCTCGGGCTTTGAGTATTCAGCGCCAGCCGCCGTACGCCCGGTGGAGCAGTCACGCCTTGAACAGCCTGCTCAATTGGTCAGAGCCAGTGTGCCGGAGCGCCAGCGCTTCGACTATGAGGCTCGCCCGGTTTATCTGTCGACAGAACAACGCGAGCAAGCCAAGAAAGAAGCCTCAACCCTTAATCGTCTCGCGTCCGCTGGCACGGTGACGGTCGGGAAGGGCGACACTGTCTATGCCATTTCACGGCGAAGCGGCGTTGCACCGAATGACCTTATCAAGGCGAACAATCTGAAAGCGCCATACCACCTGGAAGTGGGGCAGGTGCTCCGCGTGCCCGGGTCAACGGCCGCAACGGCACCTCGACAAAGCCCGTCGAAAGCGCCGGTCGAGACTCTCAAAACAGCAACGCGCGTGCACGCCGTGCGATCTGGCGATACCCTCTACAGCATTTCCCGGTCGACAGGCGTCAGTGTAGAGAAGATCGCCTCCCTGAATAATCTCAAGAAGCCCTACACGCTGAGTGTCGGTGATCGCCTGGAAATTCCTGCGAACGGGACACCCAACGCCAAGCTGGTTGCAAGCAAACAACCCACGGCCTCGCGGACCCCGCAATCTGTTTCCCTTTCTCAATCTGTGGCCAACACGTCAGCGCGCGTTGCGCCGGTTCTTTCCAATGACCCGTCTGAGTTATTCAACTGGCCGGTCAAAGGCGCAATTGTCGGCAAGTACAGCAAAGGCGGGTCGGCAAAGCGCAATGACGGGATCAATATCGCGGCCCCGCTCGGCACACCGGTAAGGGCCGCTGCTGATGGCGAGGTTGTCTATCGTGGTTCGGAGCTCGAAGGGTATGGTAACCTTCTTCTGATTAAGCACGCGGACGGTTTTGTGACGGCCTATGCGCACAATGATGCGATGATCGTAAAGACCGGCGAGATCGTCCGTAAGGGTCAGGTCATTGCTAAAGTCGGGCAGACGGGGTCAGCCGCTGAGCCGCAGCTGCACTTTGAAATCCGTCAAAACCTGAAAGCGGTCGACCCGATGGCTTTCCTGAATAAGTGACGTATACTGAATTATAAAAGCAAAAAAGTATAGTATATTGCCTTGGGGGGCCCCTCTGTTGAGGGGCCTTTTTATTTGCCCCTCGGGGCTTTGTCGCTTGGCTAATCCGTCCGCAAGGCAGCGTGAGCAAGGGCGACTGGTTTAGAGTATTCGTCCTGCCATCCGCGGGCTGACAAAAATGCAAGTCGTCGACCCTGTCGCTCGATGGTGACTTCCGCATGCATGTCCTGCGGTTTGGATGAGCGCAAATAGTCAACGGAAAAACTCACGGTCCGGATGGATGACATTTCCGGAGCACAGGCGATGAGATGGCCTTGCATAATGGTTTCTAGATAAGCACCAATCACGCCGCCATGGAGCGCGCGGATCACCGGGTTACCGATGTGCTTTTCGTGAAAGGTCAGCCGGTAAACGGGTGGGCCGTTTTCTTCGCGCACGCTTGTTTGGAGCCAATGGGCCATTGGAGTTTCGCTAAAGAATTCATTCGCGCGGTCGAGGTTGAAGCTTGTGCTCATAGCCTTGACCCCTTGGTTGTTTCTTCGTGGGGCGTTGACCGTGTACCAATCATAAAGGCGCCGGAACTCCGCGCAAGCAAGGTGCTGTCGTTTTCGGCGGTCAGCAAACTGGAGACATAAGCGGTATCGCCGACGATTTGATCGCAGGTGCTGGTACAGATCGCCCGAGACCCGGGGTCCGCCATCGCAATATGGTCGGTACGGAGATTGATCGTGGCAATCGGTTGGAGTTTTTTGAGCGCGGTAAAGCACGTCACGCCCATGATCGAATCCAGAAGCAACGTGTAGAGCCCGCCATGGATCTGCCCCGTCCGGTCGGCAAACTCAGCTGGCAGGTCCATAGAAAAGCTCGTCTTGCCAACGCCCAGCAGGATGGGCTTGATCCCGAGCGATGCAAAAAGGGAATGCTCGTGCATGAGCATATCTCGTGCAGCACGCATCATGGAGGCGATCTCAGGATTGATTTCCGCCGTCATTTGTCAGTGTCCTCAGGTTTCTCACCGTCAGGTTTCTCGCCGCCAATTTTCTCGCCACTTGCCGAGGAGGCCATACCAGCGAGACGCTCGTCTTGGTACTGAATGCCCCAGCCTATGATTTGCCGCCAGAGCGCTTCGGCCATTTCAGGGGGCACGCCCTTTGCTTCTGCCCGAGTGCGCACACCATCAATAACTTCCTTATTGCGCCAGGGGACATTAGCGCGCTCAGCCTCCTCGCGTTTTAACTGCCACATTCGATCCACATACCCCCAGCGTTCGGCGAGCAGATCGATCAGGGCTGCATCGACGCGATCAATCTCTGTGCGAACATCCTCGCGCGATATACAGTTTTCCGGTGTCTTCATGTGTGCGCCTGCTCTCGTTTCAATAGGTATCAAGCGGTTTCTTCAAGGGTCGCGTTGGCCGTTTCCAGTTGTTCCATCGTATCAAGCCATTTCCGTTCCGCGTCTTCAATCGCGTTCAGCAGTGCGGCGCGCTCTTTGTTCAGTTTGGTGAGCCGATCAATGTTGGCCTCTTCATACAATTCTGGTCTAGCAAGCTCTGTATCGAGACGATCAAGAACGCTGTTTAACTGTTCGATTTTTTGTTCCGCGGCGGCAGCCTGCTTTTTCAATGGGCTGATGGCTTCTCGGGCAGCAGCGGCTTCCTGGCGTCGGAGTGATTTTGTGTCGGGTCTTGCCGGGCCATTGCGTTCCGAAGGAGACTTGTTCGCTTCCAGAACCAGCCGGCGGTAGTCGTCGAGATCCCCTTCAAATGGAGAAACGCTGCCGTCCTTCACCAGCCACAATCGGTCAGCGACCGCCTGTGCCAGATGGGCGTCGTGAGTGATCAAGAGCACCGCACCTGTGTAGGCATTTAGGGCGTCTGATAGCGCCTCGCGGCTGTCGATGTCCAAATGGTTGGTTGGTTCATCGAGGATAATCATGTGCGGCCCCTCGAACGTAATCAGTCCCAGGAGGAGCCGGGCTTTCTCACCGCCCGATAGATTGACCACCTTGGTGTCGGCTTTGTCTGGGCCAAAGCCAAGCGTTGCGGTCGCTGAGCGAACTTGTGCCTCGGTTCCCTCCGGCATCAGTTCCCGCACATGTTCGTAAGGGGTTTGCTGAGGTTTCAGCTCATCAATCTGATGCTGGGAGAAATAGGCGATTTTCAGTTTCTTGTGCTTATAAAGATTACCTGCCAGGACGGGGAGGCGGCTGGAAACGGATTTTACCAGCGTCGATTTCCCCTCGCCATTAGGTCCGAGGATGACGATCCGATCGTCCTGATCGATCCGTAGCGTGATTTTTTTCAAGACCGGTGTTTCTGCGGCATAGCCGAGATTTGCTTCCACCAGCCGCACAATGGGCGGTGCCATCGGGCGCGGATTTTTGAAATCAAACGCAACTCCGGCGGTCTCCATCGGGACGCTGACGTCGGCCATTTTCTCCAACGCCTTGATCCGGCTTTGGGCCTGCTTGGCTTTGGAGGCTTTGGCGCGAAACCGGTCGATGAAGCTTTGCATGTGCCGCCGCTTGGCATCCTGCTTGGCTTTGAACGACAGAGCGTGTGACATGGCTTCACGCCGCCGGCGCTCATAGGTGTCAAAGTCGCCTGGTGAGACGCTGAGTTTCCTCGCTTCGAGGGCGAGAATGTGCGTTGCCGTCCGGTTCAGAAAATCTCGGTCGTGGCTCACGATCATGGCCGTGTACGGATAACGCTGGACAAAGCTTTCCAGCCAGATTGCCCCTTCCAGGTCGAGATAGTTTGTAGGTTCGTCCAACAAGAGAAGGTCTGGCGACGAAAACAGAACGCCTGCCAACGCGACGCGCATTCGCCAGCCGCCGGAGTACTCCGCGCAAGTGCGTTTTTGATCTGCCGATGAAAAGCCGAGACCCGAGAGGATTGACGCCGCGCGCGCTTCCGCAGAGTGGGCGTCGATATCCGTCAGCCGAGTGTGAATATCGGCAATGCGTTCGGCTTTCGCTGTTTCCAGTTCCGCCAATAGCGCGCCGCGCTCATTGTCTTCGGCCATGACGGTCTCGATCAGAGAGACATCGCTTGCAGGTGCTTCTTGCTTGACACCGCCCAGCCGACGGTTCTTCCGCAGCGAAATCTCGCCGTCGTCGGGATGGATCTCACTGCGGATCAGCCGGAGCAAGGTGGACTTGCCTGCGCCATTACGGCCCACGAACCCGACCTTCCAACCATCAGAAATCGCAGCGGTCGCTTTGTCGAAAAGCATCCGTCCTTCAATTCTGTAGGTGAGATCATTGATGTGGAGCATGAGGCTTCAGGGATAAGGCGTGGCAAAGAATGTCACCGATGAGCGCCATGGCCTAGTCCGATCCCGACCGCGCAGCAAGAAGGAGCGGAGGATCATCTGAGATTCCCTCGGTCGCAGGCTTGCCGAGGGCTGTCGGCGCTGATAGGCAACGGCGAAATTTTTCCAATTCTAACGTTGTCCGACCCCAACGTTTTCCAATCGAAGAGTTAAAGGGAACCCCATCATGGCGCTTGAACGCACATTTTCGATCATCAAACCTGACGCGACCCGTCGCAATATCACCGGCAAAGTGATCTCCAAGCTGGAAGAAGGCGGCCTTCGGGTGGTTGCTTCCAAGCGGATCCATATGTCTCGCGAACAGGCCGAAGGCTTTTACGCTGTCCACAAAGAGCGCCCGTTTTTCGGTGAGCTCGTTGACTTCATGATGTCGGGCCCGGTGATTGTTCAGGTGCTGGAAGGTGAAAACGCGATCGCCCGCAACCGCGAAATCATGGGTGCGACCAATCCAGCTGACGCTGAGCCCGGCACGATCCGCGCTGAATTTGCTGAATCGATCGGTGAGAACTCTGTTCACGGGTCAGACGGTGCGGATACCGCAGCGGATGAAATCAAATTCTTCTTCTCCGATGATGAGATTGTTGGCTAAATCCCGACGTCGATCCCGACGGCATCAACGGCGTGTTAAATCGTTGATGCAAAAGCTACCGGTCTTGCAGTCAACCGATTTGCGATGACCGGTAACCTTTATCTGGACTTATTGATTTCCCTTGGCGGGATCGGCTTTGTCGTCGGGTTGGCAGCCCTTTTAGGGGCAGGTGAGCCAATCCTGGTGACCGAGGAGAACGCGCGCGACCGCGTGGCGTTTGACGAGCCGGATTTCATCGCTGACAACTGGTTCGTTGACACACGCGGCAAAGGCGCGCTCGGTATCGGTAAGGGTATCGGGGGCGAGGCCGCTGAGGCGGTCGTTGTCTTTCGTCTCGGTGATCGGCTTGCCACCCGGCGATTTGATGCCACGAACCACTCGATTTTGCCCATAAGTGGGGGCTTAAGGGTGGTCCTGGGTGATGTGTCGAAGGGCCATGTTGATCTTTTTTTGCCCAGCCGCGACCTTGTTGAAGCGTTGTTTGATGGCTTGAAGAGAAAGACGCGCTGATGGACGAAATGGTCTTCCCGGATATCGTGACGGCAGCGATCCCTGTTTTTGTGGGCTTGATTACCCTTGAGCTGATGGCCTGGCGCGCTAAGGGGGTTGGCGACTACGAAGCTCGCGATTCCGCAGCTAGCCTGATCATGGGACTAGGCAGCCAGATCGCACCGCTGCTCGGCGGCACAGCGATTGTGACCGCCGTGTTTTTCGCCGTGTACGAGGTACGACTAACGACGATCCCCAATACCTGGTGGGCGGTGATCTTGTGTTTCGTGGTGGATGATTTCCGCTACTATTGGTGGCACCGGGTCAGCCATGAACGTCGCTGGTTCTGGGCGAGCCATGTGATTCACCATTCCTCTCAACACTACAATCTCACCACCGCGCTACGTCAGACATGGACCGGGGGCATTCTGGGATCGATCCTATTCAAAGCACCTTTGGTGTTTTTAGGGTTCCACCCGATGATGTTGGTTTTTGTCAGTGGGCTGAACCTTGTCTATCAATTCTGGATCCATACCGAGACAATTGATCGGATGGGACCGTTCGAATGGGTCTTCAATACACCGAGCCATCACCGTGTGCACCATGCCACGAACCCACGATATCTCGATGCTAATTACGCCGGTACGCTGATTATCTGGGACAGGATGTTCGGCACGTTTGTGCGTGAAGACGAAACTGAAAAGCCACGTTATGGCATTGTCAAAAACCTTGGCACCTTCAACCCACTGATTATCTCCTTCCACGAATGGATCGGTATCTTTCGTGATGTCGCTGGGTCAAAGTCGTGGCGCGAAGCAGTGGGATACATGGTCGGCCCGCCAGGCTGGTCGCCCGACGGCTCGCGCATGACGAGCAAGGCGATCAAAGCGCGCTGGGAGAGGGTGCGGTCACAAAACCTAGATCAAGGCCTCAATGAGCGCCTAGACACCTTGTCTCCGGTCGGCGCCGAGCCATCGGTTGGGCGCGCTCCGGCTGAGTAAGGCATTATTACAATTTGCTACCGAAACATCCCCTTGGGAGAGGGGCTTGATTGCTCATGCAAGCATGGGCTGTAGCTGCCAGTATTTTGCCTCAATCGCCTTCACAAATCCGCAATCTGATCTAACTCCCGCCGGAACGGACCTCCATCTTACGTACAACAGCAGGAACAAGCGTTTTGCCTGCCAAAGAGGAGAGTTCACATGTCTGGCGTTTCATTGAAGAAATTTGTCCTGCCCGGATTTGCCGCGATCGTTGCTGCCAGCGCTGCTCTAGCTGCTACGAACGAACCGACCACGACACCAGCCTACGCAAACGCGCTGACGAAGCTGGATGCAGACGATTATGTGCGCCATGCCAATGAAGTGTTTTCGCTGGCGGACCAGGATGGCAGCGGCACCCTTGACCAGGATGAACATCAAGCACTTGCCATCGTTCAAGCCGAATTGGCCCGCCTCAATGGATTTGTCTCGATCAGCATCGACGGTGAAGCGGCAACTGTTGCCCTGCCGGATGAGGCTGCTCGTGAGTTGAGCGAGGCGGAGAGGGCACGGATCGGCGCTGTCGCTACCCGCCAATTCTTCCAGGCCGCTGGCAGTGATGGTGCCCTCGACCGGTCGGAATTTGCCTCATTCGAAATGGAACGTTTTCTCAGTGCGGACGCAAACCGCAACGGTGTTCTGAAGTCAAAAGAACTGACCCGATTTGCCACCCAGCTGGCGCTTGCCCCCTCCGGCAAGGCCGCCAGCGTCTGATTAAGAAATCAGGCAAAAAACGCCCGGGACTTTAACGGTCGCCGGGCGTTTCTTTGTTGGCACCCTTGTTTTGAAATGCTATCGCACCAGCTTGACGCGGTCGCCAGCCTTCAAATCGTTCGTGGTCGTCATACCGTTCATCACCCCAAACCGTTCGGCCTTGTAGTTTTCAAATGCTGTGAGGTTGGCGAGCTGATTGAACGTATCACCCCGTTGGACAGTAACCACATCAACGCGCCGGGTTGGTGGGATACGCATCTGATTGCGCGTCATCGCCCGTAAGGATTGGACCGACTGTTCGATGCTGCGCTGTCGGTTACGCGTCTGGTTCGCGGGGGTGATCCACATAAAGACCCAGTGCCGCGGTCCGTCCCACTGGATCGCGAAAACCTGAACATCGAGTTGGCCTTGTTGGCCGTTTGCGCGAGCTGATCCGTAGGCCGCATTTCGGCCATTTGCGTTAAAGCTTCTGGCTTGGGACATCTGCAATTTAAGCTGTTGGCCGACCTGCTGCACCAAGGCGGCAGGGCCTTGCTGGGACGTTGCCCCCAGAAACTGCATTTGTGCCGTCTGGCTTTGGGCAACCACCGCCTGAGAGGAATTTACCAGCTTCATATCCGACGGCACGGAAAAGCCGAACCCAAGCTCCGGATGATAAAACGAACTCCCGCGAACAAAACCTTGCTTAACCGGGTCGTCTCCATAAAGAAGGTCGTCAACTCGATTGAGGTATCGGTTCCGCGCGATTTCCCCGCCTTTACCAAGAACCTGCGCTTCGGCGGCAGCCTGCTGAACCCGCTTGGCGGTATTGGGGTGGGAGGAAAGAAATTCTGGTGGCCTTTGTTGGCCTGCCGCTTGGGACTCAACTTGCGACCAACGACCCAACGTGTCCAGGAACTGGGCTTCGCCCAGCGGATCGTACCCAGCACGCGCAAGTAGGCGGACACCGACCTGGTCAGCCTCGTATTCCTGGGTTCGCGAAAATCTCAACAAATAGAGTTGTGCGCCTTGCCCTGCCAATTGTTGGGTTTGTTGCGCTGCGCGTCCGTCACCGGTCAGGATCGCGGCGCCAATGCCAGCGAGCACACTGCCAATATTGGCGACATTGCTGCGACTTACTCGTTCAGCCGTGTGCTGCTCAAAAATGTGCCCGATTTCATGCCCCATAACGCCGGCAAGTTCCGCCTCGCTATTGGCAAGCGCAAGAAGCCCGCGGGTGACATAAACGTGCCCGGGCAATGCCATCGCATTGACAACCGGGCTATCGAGCACGGTCGTTTTAATTGGTTCGTTCGGCTGGTCGGAAGCCGCCATGAGACGACTGACGATCCCTTCCACATAGGCCTTCATTTCGGGGTCATCGATTTCCCCGCCAAAGGCTGCAACAATTTTTGGATGTTCCTGTCTACCGAGTGCCGTCTGCTGATCTTTTGAAAGTCCCAGCGGGCCACCCGTCGCCGCACAGCCTGTAAGCGCAATCGCCGCTAAAGCAGTTTGACACAATCGTTGGATGTAGTTGCAACGTCTCATAGCAAAGTCCCCATCACTCGCTTCTTTTTCATTCTACTTAGCGCCTTCGGCTCGAAAGCGCAAAATCCTACGGTGGTATCGCGAGGGGCTTGCTTCGTTGTGGTTGTGACCTCTTGCGTGCATACTATGTCCAAAAAATACACATTGGAGGAAGGCAACCCATGGTGGCAGTTGAAAGGCGTCGGTTTAACCCCGACCTCGTTGGCGGCATTATCGAGGAACAGGCCGAACATTTGCCCGATGAGGTTGCCCTCATCTTTGAAGGCAAGACGTATTCATATGCCGATATGGAAACCGAAGCGAACCGGACGGCGCAAGCCTTTCTGGCGCTTGGGCTAGCACCAGGGGATCGTGTCTGTTGGCTTGCCCGCAATGTCGATACCTTCTGGCATGTCTTTTTTGCAGCTGCGAAAACCGGGATTGTCCTGACACCGATCAATTGGCGGCTTTCGCCTATTGAGATCGCCGGGATTATCAAGGATGCCCAGCCGACACTCTTCATCGCTGAGCGCATGTTTCTTGACCCGCTTGAAAAAGTTGACGGGTTCGAGGCGCCTCGCACATTGGTGCTGGAGGAGCCGGGGGAGGCGTCATTTGAAGAAATTGTCAAAGCCCATGAGGCCAATCGACCTGACCATAAACCGCGCCGGGAAGACCCGGTCGTGCAACTTTACACGAGCGGAACAACCGGGCTTCCAAAAGGGGTTGTGCTCCCGCATCGGTGTTACTTTGAAGTTGGCGAGGCTGGATTGAAGGAAAGGGTGATCGATCCGCAGTCGGACGATGAGACGATCATGCATGCGCTGCCCCATTTCCATATTGCGGGTGTTAATTTCGGGCTGATGGGATGGGCGCGATCCATGCCCGTGATGCAGTTCCGTCAATTTGATCCGGTGGGGATTGTCGACTTTGCGCAGACCGGAAAGCCCCTAAACGCGTTCCTTGTGCCCGCGATGGTGATGATGATCCTTCAAGCAGCCCAGGCCGCGGGCAAGCCCCTAAAAAACTTCAAGGCGATTTCCTATGGTGCCGCGCCCATGCCGGAAGCCTTGCTTGATGCGGCCATGGCGGCAATGCCTGATGCGGCGTTCACCCAATTCTACGGCATGACCGAGACAACCGGGGGGGTGACAGTCCTTCAGCACCAGGATCATGCCGCTGGCAATCCGCAACGTGTCTCTGCTGGTAAAGCGTTGCCTGGGTGCGAGGTTAAAATATGTGACCCCGAAACAGGCACGGAAAAAGCTCGCGGTGAAGTCGGCGAAATCGTTTGCAAGTCGGGTTTCGTTATGGATGCCTATTGGAACAAGCCCGAGGCTACGGAGAAAGTCATCCGTGACGGGTGGTACTGGTCAGGCGATGCTGGCCGCATAGATGAAAACGGTTTTCTCTTTGTTGTTGATCGGATCAAGGACATGATCATCTCTGGCGGAGAGAACATTTATCCGGCTGAGATCGAAAATGCGCTCTCTTCCCATCCGGCAGTGCTGGAATGTGCGATTGTCGGCAAGCCCGATGAAAAATGGGGAGAGGTCGTCAAGGCATTCGTGGTAAAAAGAGCAGGCGAGGATCTTTCTGAAGATGATGTTGTGGCCTTCTTAAAGGATCGGATTGCGAGCTTTAAGTTGCCAAAGGAGGTGGCTTTTATTCCCAATCTGCCACGCAATCCATCGGGCAAGATCCTGAAAACCGACCTCAGGAAGATGTAACCCCATCCGGCTTTTTGTTTGCGTGCGGTGAGGTGGCTTTGTCGGTGGGAGGTGCAGTTTGACTGACGACGGGTTTGGTCGGTGATGCATCACTAGCTTTCGACGGGACCCCGAACAGCGGGCGCACAAACCCAATCCGACGGATGAACACTTCATGGATGATGAGGCATCCGCCAATTGTCGCTGTACAAACGAGAATGAACTCCAACGGTGCGGACAAGTCTTGGCGTGTCAGCCAGTATCCGGCAGCGACGATTAGCGTCTGGTGCAATATGTACCAGGGAAAGATTGCCACTGTCATGTAAGAAAGTGCCGCAGACGGACGGTTCAGCAAGCGTTGGCCCCAACCGAGCAGTGCCGCAATAACAAGCCAGGCATAAAGGACACGCGCATACCGCACCGGCCAAATCCACGTCTCATATGGCCCGCCATCCATAAACAGCGCTTCGAAGTCCGCCCACAAAGGTGTCAGGAATACGATCAGGATGAGTGACGCCCCGGCAGTTACATACCGAGCGCGGTCGATCGCCTGCCAGAACGAGCGATCTTTCGCGAGGAAAAACCCGGTCAGGAAGATTGTGAAAGAGTGGGCGTGATTGGCCCAGTCACTGGTCAGGTCATGGGTTGTCGGAAAGAGAGGATCGAGGACCGTTCGGTAGACAAGGTGAGGAAGCGCCGGGAGCAACGCGACTGCGACAATCGCCAACCGCCCACTAAAAATGACCTTGGTGATTGCTTCGCCGTTGCCTGCCATAAGGCGAGCGATCACCCCAGCAAAGGGCGCGACCATCAGACAGTACACCAACAAATAGACCACATACCAAAGATGGTTCCAGGTCGGCGTGGTCACCGAGAACGAAGAAGCGGGATCCAGATATTGCGGCCAGAATCGCGCGAACCCACCGACAAATTCGCCGCTCTCGACCAGCTCAAAATACGACTGCGGCGCAACAATCACTGCCATCCCGAAGAGGATGGGAATGCCAAGACGTCTGAGCCTCTTTCGAGCGAAAGTGCCCGCGGTCATTTTATCGGCAGCAAAACGTGCCGCCACGCCGGAGATGAAAAAAAGGAGCGACAACCGCCAGGGATTAACCACCCGCATCGCCCATTCGGCGTATGGCCCGGCATGAACGCTTTTCACGTGCCAGTCCCAAGTCACGTAGAACATGCCGATATGGTAGAAAATCAGGATCGCGAAGGCGATGACCCGTAACCAGTCCAGATCATATCGGCGGCGATCGAAATGGGTATCGGGCATATCGGTCATGAGGCTACCTATAAGTATTGGCTCGGCCGGGCGAACTTGAACCCCAGTGAATTCAGAGATTGACCCCAAACGCACCATTGTTGGGACGAGTGTCCCGCTGGCGGGCCGCAACGCAAGCATGTCAGCCAGTTTGGGATGAATGGCGGATATGAAGTGACGAAAGCCACGCATCAACCAATCCAATCCCATTCCGTTTATCGGCGTTCCATGGCAAACCGCGAGCCCATGAACGTGAATCCTGTCGAAACCCTTCCTTCGCGGCCCTCCAATTCGCCGGTCAGGTTGGCGGCCGGCTTGCAAGCGGACGTTTTGGCAGACAGGCGCGCTGATAAGCGAACGATCTGGATCCTCGCCGTAGTATTTGTTGCCTCGTTTTTCGTCGAGGCAACCTCAGTGGCTATGGAAGCTGAGGCAGCAGGCGCGAAAATCATACCCGGCGAGCCATGGGTTCGGGAGGCGGCGTCTCACCTCGTACTCATTGCACTTGCCTTCCTCACACCATTCGCCCTCAATCGAGCGCCTTTGACCGAAACCACATGGCGTTGGGCGCTTCCGCTCCATGTCGGATTCTTTCTCGCCTTTTCGATTGTCCACATTTTGGGATTTGTGGCGATCCGGAAGCTGACCTATCCGGTTCTTTTCGGCATTGAGTATGACTTCGGCCTGCTGTCGCCGCGCACGTGGATCTATGAAATGCGCAAGGACTTATTCACCTACGCGACAATGATTTTCGCCGCTCAGGTCAGCCGCTCGTTTGAGCAACGCACCCTGGAGCTCGCCGTCGCGCGAGAGACAGCAAAAGCTGACAAGCGCCTCTCGCTGAAATGCGGGGGACGGATGATTTTTGTCGATGCCGGCGATATCGTCTGGGCCAAGGCAGCGGGGAACTATGTTGAGATCGGCACGGGCGGCAAAACCCATCTTGCCCGCATGACACTGTCAGCGCTCGAGACGTTATTGGTGGACGCAAGCAGCGAAGGGAACCCGGACCATATCCGCATCCATCGCAGCCACATTGTCCATCGACCGGCGATTGAAGAGATCATGCCCACCGGTAGCGGCGAGGTGGTGGTCCACCTGAAAGATGGATCGACGTTCCCGGTGTCGCGAAGGTATCGAGAGAGCCTTCAGGCTGCGGTCAAATCAGTGGCCGATTGAGTTGTGCGACAAGCGTCAACCCCGGTTTTCGATCTCTTCGTCTTCGATCGGACGTACCTCTTGGCCGTCCTCAAACTTTCGACCCGTGCGCGATCGGATCGTGATATCGGTGCCGTTTCGCGCCCTATATAAAAGGTCAAGGCCGACATAGACGGCTGTATCCTCCGGCGGACGCGTGCCAATCTCCAAGATGCGCGCTGGCTTGTCCGATCGGTTCTCAATTGTGTGGCCAACTGTTTCGCCTGCTTTCCAGCCCGCAGCGTCTCCGGCGAAAAGTGTTTCGTCTTCGCGACCTTCTTCGACGAGCGTGACTTCGCCTTCGACCACGTAAATCATCTCATCAGCACCATGATGATAGTGCAAGAGGCCCGTGGCACTTCCCGGCGCCAATTCGACCTCGCCAATGCCAATTTGTGTCAGACCAACTTGATCGCCGAGGCGCGTCTTCCAACAACCGTCAGTGCGATGAACCAACTTGCCAGGATAAGCCTGACGCTCGGTCCGCATTGCCGACTTTTTATCAACCTTTGGCATCAACTAGCCCCTCCACAGAAGTATCACGACGCTCTCTATTCAAGCGTCACCTAAGTCCGGATGAGCCTATCCTATTGATGTGATAGTTTTGAGAAGGGTAGATGATCGCACGCCAGTTTTGCCGTCCAACATCAAAGAATGTCGATGGGCGTTTCACGCTGAGTTTGTGTAAATGCCTGATCTTAGCAGGTTAACAGCGTGCTAGTCTCATACCCCCAGCTGTCGTGAGGCCAGGTCCAGCATGATCTCTTCCGAACCGCCGCCGATGGCCATGACGCGAACTTCGCGGTAGATCCGTTCAACCCTCTGCCCACGGATATATCCGGCGCCGCCAAGTATCTGCATGGCTTCGCGCGCGCAGAACTCCATGCACTGAGTGGCTTCGACCTTGAGTAGCGAAAGTTCGGCCACGGGAGCGTCGCCATCGCGCACCCGCCAGGCGCAATTGTCCAGCAAGGCGCTAGCACTTTGCACTCGCCGGACCATATCTGCAAACTTGTGGCGGATGACCTGATGGCGGGACAAAGGCTTGCCGAAGGTCATACGCTCGCTTGCCCAGTCGGCGGCGTCTTCGATGCAAACCCTTGAGTAGGCAATGGCCTGGGCCGCCATGGTCAGGCGTTCCATGTTGAAATTGCTGACGATGCCGAGAAAACCCTTATTCTCTTCCCCAACGAGATTTTCCATTGGTACCCGGACGTCATCAAAATGAATACTGGCAGTGTCGGACATCCACCAGCCCATTTTTGGCAGTCTTGTCCTCGAGACGCCTTCGCGGTCTGCCTCGATCAAGAGGAATGATAGGCCTTGCGCGCCTTGATGCGCTGGATCGTCACCGCCGGTGCGAACCGCGACGGTCAGGTAATCCGCTCGGCACCCAGTCGTGATGTAGGTCTTTTCTCCGTTCACGATGTAATGGTCGCCGTCTCGTACGGCGCGCGTGCGTAAGTTGGCGACATCCGACCCGCCGGCGGGTTCGGTAACGCACAAGGCGATCAGCTTTTCACCGGACAGCACTGAAGGGGCGAGGCGGGCTTTCAGCTCTTCTGAGCCAAGGGCCATGATCGGGGGCAGACCAATCCCGTGGGTCATAAGACCCGCAGCGAGGCCACCAGAGCCAGTACGCGCCAATTCTTCGTTGGCGATGAGCGCATGGAACACGTCCGTCCCCTCGCCAACGCCGCCATAGGCTTCCGGAAATCCGAGCCCCAATAAGCCAATGTCAGCAGCCTTTTGGTGGAGTTCCCGCGGGAACGCGCCGGCTTCGTCCCAGTCATTGATGTGGGGCATCAACTCCCGGTCAACAAAGGCGCGGACGGTGTCGCGCCAAGCTTCATGGTCAGGGGTCAAATGCGGACTGCGCAAGCGCGTTGCATCGAAAGATAAGCTGCTCATAACCGGGATCGTCATGCCGCGAGTGCGGTATTGTCAATGACAGTCAGCAGACTAGTGCGAGACTTACACGCAAAGAAGGAGCAGGTAACCATGAAACTATATCATTGCGTGGGCGCGCGGTCTTTCCGGTGTCTTTGGGCATTGGAGGAACTTGGCGCTGACTACGAGCTTGAAACGCTCCCGTTTCCGCCGCGGGTCTTTGCTAAGCCCTACAAAGAGATCAATCCGCTCGGGACAATACCGGCGCTTGTCGACGGTGAGTTGACGATGACCGAGAGTGTCGCGATCTGCCAGTATGTTGCGGAAAAATTCGGTCCGAGCGATCTTGCTGTGCGCCAAGAAGAAGAGGCGTATGGGGAGTATCTAAACTGGCTTTACAGGGCGGATGCGACGCTTACCTTTCCCCAGACCATCTTCTTTCGCTATACCCAGTTGGAACCAGAGGAGCGGCGTCAGCCGCAGGTGGCGGAGGACTACCGCAACTGGTTCCTCGCCCGGTGGCGGTGCGTGGAAAGTGCCCTTGAAACCCGAGACTATCTGTGTGCCGACAGGTTTACTATGGCTGACATTTGCGTCGGGTACGCGCTCAAGTTCGCCCTCGTCCTCGGCATTGAAGAGGCAAGGACGCCTAAGGCCGGGGAATGGTGGGATCGGATAACCGCCCGAGAAGGGTATCAGCGGGCTCTTAAAATCGATGGCTAGTCATCGCGGAGGCGGTGATCGACATGAATGGCTTGTTAACCCTAACCCTTTGACGCACCGGCAATCTGTTAGTTGAAATTTATGACAACAACCCCCAAACTTCCTCTCGTGTCCAACTAGAGAAAGGAGGTGGTCTGATGTCGAGTGATTTCCTAAGGTCAAAAGAGGCTTTGCGGAAAGTGGGAGCATCGGAGCAGCCTTCGAGCGCCCGCTAACGCCGAACCATTTTGGTTTCGTAGCCCCTTTGGCTGCAGAAATTACGCCCCCGTAAAACGGGGTATGGGAAGACCGCCTCACTGAGGCGGTCTTCTTTTTTGCTTGCTTTTAGGTGTTGGGTTTCGGCCACAACACCATTTGCGTGCAACGAAAGAGCGCGATGGTCTTCGGTTCTGCATCTGTGTTTGCGGTGTAGGTGACTTCCGCGTCCCAGAGCTGGGTCGATCGGCCCAAGTGCTTCGCTTTCGCCTCACAAAGGATTTCGCCGGAAAGCGCCGTGCCAAGGAAATTTGATTTTAGCTCCACGGTGGTAAAGCCTGACGCGCCTTCCGGCAGGGCCGCTACACAGCCATAACCGCAAGCAGTATCCGCGAGGGTGATCACCGAGCCCGCATGCAAAAAGCCATTTGGTGCCAAAAGGTGGGGTTTTATTGGCAAGGCAGCGATGGTGCGACCGGGCTCCATATGGCGGAACTCGATCCCCAGATAGCCAGGTAGAAAATTCGCCCCTAGCTTGTTCAGGTTTTCAACCTCGGCGTACCCGCTTTGGTCAATCTCTTTGGATTGGGCCATTCTATACTGTTACCTCCTTGTTCAGGCAGTCCAGAAGGTGGGCAATTTGCTGGGAGACCTGCCCAGGGACATTCCTAGGAGTGCTTGGTGATCCCGGTGGAGTGCAAGGGAATTGCGCAGTTCCGGCCAACTAGCCTTTCGGGTGTAAACCTCGCAGAGGTCCCCGTCTCCAGAGTGAGGCTGTTTGCAGTGCAAAAAAACCACAAACCTGATTGGCAGTTAATTTTAACAACCCGGCGACATTGTCGTATCTGTGACACCCGATGATTAAAGCGAATGGAAGAAGGCAGCCGCGATGACGCGTCAGAAACGCCCATTTTTAGTAGTAGCCCTTGCTGGGCTTGCCGCTTGTAGCCGGGCTGAGCCCGGGCCAAGTGACACGGGCGACCACGCCGGGCCAAAAGCCGGTACGCCCATCACACGAGTTTCCATGATCCAGCCCCCATCGGTGGTGATGGATGCGATTCTCGAAATGGATGCCCGGCGCGGACGAGCCTTGTTTGTGGAGAAATCCTGCGTTGTCTGCCACGAGGTCAACGGCGTTGGTGGGACGATCGCGCCATCATTGTCGGCGCCGGAAGGAGGTCGTGCGGTGGACCCCTTAGATTTCTCAGCGCAGATCTGGAAGGGTGCCTCAGCGATGACCGCCCTGCAAAAAACCGAGCTTGGTTATCAGATTGAACTCTCTGCTCAGGAAATCGCGGATCTGGCGGCTTTCGCTGCTGATCTCTCCGAGCAAAAACATCTGAAGGCAGATCATTTGCCAGCTGGGCTTGAGGAATGGGTCCTCAACGCAGAAGCCTGGAGCGAAAGCGCTCAGGAAGCAGAAAACGGCGACAGCTCCGAATTTGATCAGCCCTGATCATATTTTACGGGGTCACTTTTCCGGGACATGGCAAGGGTAGACCAGTAGTCGATCGTCTCGGTAGGATCGGCGCCGAGCAATACATCTTGAACAACAAACCCCGTCATCATCGCCCGTGAGATCGTGATCTTGTGTTTCAGCGCGCGCCGGCTTTCTTCGCCGGGATAAATCGCTGCGAGTTCACGATCGACGGCATCCCGCCAGGATGTAAGCGCAGGGCAGATGCGTTGGCGCAGGTCAGCATCCGTGCGTGAGGCAACGAGGATCTCAACGAGTGCTGCATTTTCATCGCTCTGGAAAACCTCCCGCCAAGATCGGGAGATTATCGCGGAAAAGACGCACGGATCGTCTTCGATCTTATCTGCAATCCGGGCGAACCAGCGGATCGATCGATCGAGAAGGTAGCCCGCAACGCCCGCCATCAAATCCAGCTTAGTCGGAAAATGATGCTGAAGTGCGCCTTGGCTTACCTGAGCTCGGTCAATGACGGCGGCGAGCGACGTGCGATGAAATCCCACATCGGCAATGCACGCGGTGGCGGCCCGGAAGATCCGTGCGCGCATGTCTGCGCTTTTCTCCGCCTGGCTGCGGCGCCTCTGAGGCGATTGATCAGATGCCCCTGAAGGTGCGGCAGACCGACGTCTTACTGCACGGCTTTGTTGCTCTTTTGCGCCCTCTGTCATAGCCCGACATGGGAAGGCGTGGCGCCAGTCAAAGTCAACTGAAGTGCGCAGTTGGGGCAACCTGACGGAAGTCGAAGCTGCGCCGCAGCATCACGCTAGGGCGCTGACGAAGAGAGGGTGACGATGCAGTTAACAGCCGAACACGAACAGCTCCGCGGGACGCTGAAGCGCTATATCGATGAAGAGATCAATCCCCATGTAGATGAGTGGGAAGAGGCGGAAATCTTCCCTGCGCATGAGGTGTTCCGCGGCCTTGGCGATTTAGGGCTTTTAGGCGTTACTAAACCGGAGGCCTATGGCGGTATGGGGCTGGATTGGTCCTATGGAGCTGTCGTTGCGGAAACGCTCGGTTACATAAAGTGCGGTGCCATTCCCATGGCCATCGG
Organism: Pseudomonadota bacterium; assembly: GCA_038522945.1. Classification (GTDB taxonomy): domain Bacteria; phylum Pseudomonadota; class Alphaproteobacteria; order Caulobacterales; family Parvularculaceae; genus MED-G105. The sequence goes on along the minus strand of JBCBJV010000001.1, from coordinate 396,860 downwards.
TGTACAGACCGATATGGCAACGCCTGCGCTGGCCAAATTTGGCTCCGAGGCAGCCAAGGAAGATTTCCTTAAGCCGTCCATCACCGGCGAGTACGTCGCTTGCCTCGGTGTTTCAGAAGTGGGTGCCGGATCAGACGTGGCGTCCGTCAAGACCACCGCCGTTAAAGACGGTGATGACTACGTCATCAATGGCGGGAAGATGTGGACGACCAATGGCACCCAGGCCGACTGGATGTGCCTTCTTGCCAACACGTCTGATGACAAGCCTCACCGCAACAAGACGCTGATCTGTATGCCCCTCAAAGACGACAAGGGGAATTTGCGGGAAGGCATTCAAATCGCCCGCAAACTCAAAAAGCTCGGCATGCGATCTTCAGATACAGCCCAATTCTACTTCGAAGATGTCCGTGTACCCCAGCGCTATATCATTGGCGATGAAGGGGCGGGCTTCACGTACCAGATGATCCAGTTCCAGGAAGAGCGCCTGTGGGGCGCGCTTTCGGGAATCCGTGCCATGGAGCAGGTGATTGACGACACCATCGAATACGCCCGCGAGCGTAAAGTCTTCGGTGGATGTGTCCTCGATAATCAGGTGGTTCACTTCCGCATGGCAGAACTCAAGACCGAGCTGGAGATGTTCCGCTCTTTTGTCTGGGATGCGGTTGAGAAAATGATGTCCGGAGAGGACGTCACCATGATGGCGTCCATGGCGAAGCTGAAGGCGGGGCGGCTTTCCCGAGAGATCAATGACAGCTGCCTGCAGTACTGGGGCGGCATGGGTTATATGGACGAGACATCGGTCTCCCGCGCCTATCGCGATGGGCGCCTTGCTTCCATTGGTGGGGGCGCGGACGAGATCATGCTCTCAATCATCTGCAAATATATGGGCATTTTGCCGGGCAAGACGAACCGGGCTTAGGCGGGCTCAGACCCTACCAAGGCCGCTCATGTCTTCGCTTTCTTCGTCTCAGGGGCCTTGTGCTTACTGATCGGCAAGATCGTCATGAGGCCTACAATAACGACACCCAGCGCTAATCCGAGCGTTGCATCCAAAGTTGCCGTCGTCGCCCAGTTGAAGAGGCCTGCGAGCGGACCAGTGACGCTGCCAACGGCGTCGGCTGCGTTATGAATTAGCTTGTAGAGCTGGGGAGCGCCCATCTCTTTCAGGCTATGCACAACGATAGATCCGCCAACCCACAGCATGGCTGCCGTCCCGATAATGCCGATGACACTGACGATCTTCGGCATCGCCTCGACAAGATTACGCCCGAACTTCCTTCCGAATTCGGTACGCCCATGATTATGGAGATGAAGGCCCCAGTCATCGGCCCGAATGATGACGGCGACGGCACCATAAACAAAAACGGTGATGGCGCTGACGACCAGAACCAGAGCAATCGCTTTCATCACAAAACTGTCCGTCTGAATGGCGGCCAGAGAAATCGCGGTAATCTCCGCGGACAAAATTAAATCAGTTTTCAGGGCTTCGCGCACGCGATTGTCTTCCAATTTGCCGTCTTTCACGGCTGTTTCTTTGGCGTGCTTGTCGTCTTCGTGTTCGACCACATGAAGCGCGTGAAGGACTTTTTCCGCGCCCTCAAAAGACAGGTAAAAGCCGCCGACCAGAAGTATGGGGGCCAGGAGCCATGGGGCGAAGGCTTCGATCAGGAGCGCGATCGGGGCTAGAATAACGAGCTTGTTGAAGAACGAGCCTTTGGCGATCCGCCAAACGACGCCCAGTTCGCGGGCGGCCGGAAGGCCCTCCACAAACTTCGGCGTCACCGCCGCGTCGTCGATGACGACACCAAAAGACTTCGTGCCGGCCTGTGTCGCCAGAGCGGAGACATCGTCCAGCTGCGAGGCCGCGACTTTGGACAGCGCCGCGATGTCGTCCAATAGTGCGAGAAATCCGCCGCTCATGCCTTTTCTCTCCAATTCTCTCTATTGTGCTTTCCTGCCAAGGTACGCTGCGCACAAGACCGGTGTTCGGATCAAGACGACAAGCAATAACGTCTCGGCGGTCAAATTCCACCGTGGAAGGCAAAAAGCGGGGAAACGGGTCTTGCCAGCGGCGTTACGGTCAGCTATCTCCCGCGCCTTGGGTTTTTGGCGCAAAGCGCCGTTCCGGCGCTCCGATTGATACATTCGAGCGAGCGCGATCCGACATTGAGGACGACATGGCAGTACCAAAGAGCAAAGTGACCGCCTCCAAGCGCGGTATGCGCCGGGCTCACGACAAAATCGGCGCCGACGCTTACATCGAAGACAAGGAATCCGGCGAACTTCGCCGTCCGCACCACATCGATCTGAAGACAGGCCGGTATCGGGGTCGTCAGGTTTTTGAACCTAAGGACGATTAGGGCAAACGGTGGGCTCAATACGGGCCCCGTACCTAGTTCCCACAGACACGTTTTAGGCGCCGCATCTCCTTATAGGGGTGCGGCGTTTGCTTTTTTCAATGGCAAGGGTAGGCTTAATTTCGCCGCTATTTTGGGGGATTACTTAGGATAAGCGGCGATTGACTGGGCAATGGGGCGTCCAGAGCGATCTTGGTTTGGCTGGGACAACCACCGATCGCGCCGGAAGATTAGAGATGCCGGATGCCGATTGGTACCGGACCCAAGGGGTAATGATGCGGATTTTTTTACCGGTCGCAGCGCTGTTTGCGCTCGCAATGCTGGCGTCAGGCTGTGCCACCACCTACGGCCCGACGGCAAGCAGTTTTTCGGCATGCGACAACCAAGCGGAAGCCTGTTATCGGCGCTGCGAGGATTTGCCAGAAGAAAGCAATTACCGGCTCTGCCAGTCTGACTGTGAGCGGCAAATCGATCGTTGCTTTAATCGCGCTTACTCGGCCTACCGAAGCGTGCCGCGCTACTCATCGAGCTATTACTCCCCGTGGTATGGTCGCTACGGCGTCTTCTATCCAGACTACGGCTATTCGTTTTCGGTCTCGATTTACAACCGGTATGGGTATCGTCGGGGCCGGGCTTTCCCCGGGCGCCCTTACTACGACCCATACCGCGCGCGCCCTCGCTATAGCTCACCGCGTTACGGTCGCCCCCGCTATGACAACCGCCGCCGATACGACAATCGTCGTCGATATGATAACCGACGCCGGTATGACAATCGCCGCGACCGCCGCAGAGACAGGCGTGGCGACAGGCGCCGTCGCGGAAATGAGGGGAACCGTAACAACTCCAATAACAGAAATAGGGACCGGGTCATGTCGAACCCGACCCGTAAGAAGAACAATTCCAATCGCCCGGATACCAATACCTCCCGGCGAGAACCGAAGAAGTAAAGCTTCTCTTGTTTCGATCGGGTCGATCCTTACGAGTTTCGGATTGCATCTCGCGCAGCAGCTTAGTACGAGCCGCTTCAAGTGATGCAATTCGACAGGTAAGGAACAAAAAACATGACCGCCATACTGGACATCGTCGGACGGGAAATTCTGGACAGCCGGGGAAACCCGACCGTTGAAGTGGACGTTGTTCTGGAAGACGGCTTCATGGGCCGTGCAGGCGTTCCTTCGGGCGCCTCAACCGGTGCGCACGAGGCCCATGAGCGGCGCGATGGTGGTGAGCGTTACGGGGGGAAAGGCGTCCAGGAGGCGGTCGACGCCATTAATGGTGAGATCTTCGATGCATTGAGCGGCATGGATGCCGAAGACCAGACCGAGATCGATTTTACGCTAATCGATCTTGATGGCGAGCCGAACAAATCCCGTCTCGGGGCAAATGCGATCCTTGGCGTTTCGCTCGCAGTGGCCAAGGCAGCTGCCGAAGCCTGCGACCTGCCGCTTTACCGTTATGTGGGCGGTGTTGGGGCGCGGGTTCTACCGACACCGATGATGAATATCATCAATGGCGGTGCGCATGCTGACAATCCGATCGACATCCAGGAATTTATGATCATGCCTTTGGGCGCGGAGAGCTTTTCCGAAGCGCTGCGTTGGGGAGCAGAAACATTCCACGCCCTCAAAAAAGGCCTCAAAGACGCTGGGCACAACACAAATGTGGGTGACGAGGGCGGCTTTGCTCCCTCTCTTCAGTCAACGGATGAAGCCCTTGGGTTCGTCATGAAGGCAATCGAAGAGACGGGGCGGCGCCCAGGCGAAGATATTTATATCGCACTCGATGCGGCGTCTACGGAGTTTTACCGCGATAATCGCTACCATTTGGAAGGGGAGGGCAAGGTCCTCGATACAGGCGGCATGGTCGACTACTATAAGGATCTGATCTCGCGTTTCCCGATCATATCGATTGAAGACGGGATGGCCGAAGACGATTGGGCTGGCTGGAATGCCCTGACCGTTGCCATCGGTGACCGCTGTCAGCTTGTGGGCGACGACCTGTTTGTTACCAATGAAGAACGCCTGCGGGACGGGATTGAAAAAGCGTGCGCGAATTCAATTCTCGTCAAAGTGAATCAGATCGGTACCTTGACGGAAACCTTGGCTGCCGTCGATACCGCACAACGCGCGAGTTACACGGCGGTCATGTCGCACCGGTCCGGCGAGACTGAGGATGCAACGATCGCCGACCTCGCGGTTGGTACCAATTGCGGCCAAATCAAAACCGGGTCTCTGGCCCGCTCTGACCGCACAGCGAAATACAATCAGCTCTTGCGTATCGAGCAGGAATTGAACGATTTCGCGATCTATGCCGGTCGCGACGGCTTTGTCGGGCGCGGTATCTAGGTTAGCACGCCCTGACAACCAGTGCTCTTGTTCCAGCCTTGCAGACGCACGGAATTCATCGAATGCTCAGGTCGGTTGCGGCCATATGAGCTTTTCGGGCGTCTAACCGAAGTGAAATGAGCCGCAGGCTCGCTTACGCTGTCGTCGGCAGAACTAAAGCGTGGCCCCCCTAATCGCGAGTGGCACCGCGTCGGGGAGATAAGGTATCGCGGGGCTGATACGGGGATCGTTAGGCTTGTTGGTGGCTTTCTAGTTCAGATTGCCAGCTATGGGATCGGCATTGCGGTACTGGTCGCGACGTTTCTGGGCGCGGCGGCTTTTGTCTCTGTACCAAGTTTCCTGATCGGCTCGTCTTTTGGGGCGACCCTCGCATCGAATTACATGGCGCGGCATCCAAAGGATGTCTCCGCTGCTGTCTTCTCTGGGGCAGGACCGATTTTTCTGCCCGATTGGCGAGAGGTGAGCGACGGCAAGCTCGACGAAGCAATGAGCTCGGAAGAAAAAGCAGCCTTTGACCGGGATGTATTCAGGCCAAGGCTGTTGGTCGCCATAGCGCTCTCTGAGATCAATCCCCAGGCAGCAGTGAGATTTCTCTCGCAGAGAGAGGCTGGGTCGTTCTTTGATGAAATCGCGAACCGCCATTATATGACGTATACGGTGTGTGATGCGGATAACGTTAAGACTGGCACCGAACGGTATGGGTTCTGGTCGAACCGCATGACTGGCAAATCCCTCGATAGCCGAACCGATGACCCAAAACCGATCCTCGCCAAAAATTCTACGCCAGTGCTCGTGATCCGAGGAGCGTGTGATTACAAGGCTGAAGCGGTGGCAAAGCAATACGCGAGCGTGTTTCCTAACGCTCGATATGTGTCCACCAAGGTGCTGGCCACATGTTCTATTGGGAGAAGCCGGAGGAGTTCCTGAAAGAGGTAAGGGACGTTATTCGCGAGGCCGACCGCCAGAATGACGCAAATTAAGAGAAAATTAACCAGACCCGATTCTGGTGAGTCGCATCAACTCCTATTTCTTTCTGCCTCGTTGTAAGTCCTGCGTTCATGTTCTCCCGCCGCGATCACCTAACTAATTCTCTTATTTCTGCCGCGCTGATCTTCTGGATCTGTGTGGAAAGCTATCACCTTTTTGTCGGCTCAGCAGGCCTGCGTGTCTTGAAGAACCTGCGCGCCGAGGAGGCCGTTCTCGTTGAGACTGTCGGTCTGGTCCGTGAGCGCCATGGCCAGCTCAAGCGCCACGCGGATATGCTGAACCCGAAATCTATCGACAAGGAATTCCTCGAAGAACGGGTACGCGCAGTTCTCGGTTACGCGGATCCGGCGGATCAGGTCATCCTGCGGGAGGAATTCGAGCGGGCAATACCGTCAGAATAACCGCCTAACTTTTCGGCTCGAAGTAGGGTGCCTTGCGGGGACGCCGCCAGCGGCTTAAACCGGAGCGAAGTCTCAGACGCCGATCCGACCAAAAGGAATCCCATGTCCCAAGCTGCCCAGCCGACACAGCCAACAAATTTGAGCGCCACCGGCGAAGAACTCCTCAAATACTACCGGGATATGTTGCTGATCCGCCGGTTTGAAGAGCGCGCAGGTCAGCTCTACGGCATGGGTCATATTGGCGGATTCTGTCACCTCTATATCGGCCAGGAGGCTGTCGTGGTTGGCGTTGAAGCGATCAAGAAAGAGGGCGACCAGACCATCACCGGTTACCGCGATCACGGCCATATGCTGGCTTGCGGCATGGACCCGAAGGGCGTGATGGCTGAACTGACAGGCCGCGAAGGGGGCTACTCCAAGGGCAAGGGCGGCTCCATGCATATGTTCTCCAAGGAGAAAGAATTCTACGGCGGCCACGGCATTGTGGGCGCGCAAGTCCCGCTTGGCGCCGGGCTCGCTTTTGCCAATCGCTACCGGGACAATGGCAATGTGAGCATGACCTATTTCGGGGACGGGGCCGCGAACCAGGGTCAGGTATTTGAAGCCATGAACATGGCCCAACTCTGGAAGCTGCCGGTCATCTTCATCATCGAAAACAATCAGTATGCGATGGGCACAAGTGTGGCGCGGTCCCATTCTGAAACCCATCTATATCGGCGCGGGGCATCATTCGGCATACCTGGCATGGAAGTCGACGGTATGGATGTGATCGCCGTTCGTGAATCTGCCCGCGAAGCGGTTGATCATGCCCGGCGGGGCGATGGGCCGTTTGTTCTTGAAATGAAGACCTATCGCTATCGTGGGCACTCCATGAGTGACCCAGCAAAGTATCGCACCCGGGACGAAGTGGATGACGTCCGTGAGCACAACGATCCGATCCGCCGCTGCGAGCAAAGAATCTTCGACGGTAATCACGCCACTGAGGAAGAACTGAAAGAATTCGACAAGGAAGTTAAAGCGATCGTTAAGGACGCTGCTGACTTCTCCTTGGCGAGCCCTGAACCGGAACCCTCAGAGCTGTACACGGATATTGTTGCCTGAACTTACCTAGACCCTGAGCGACAAGTTTGGTCGTAGGCGGTGCTTGGTTAATGAATACATCAGACCTCCCTCGTAGGACATCTGCGTCAGCTCAAATGACAGCGGTGAGGTACGGATAATGGCGACGCGACAGGTCGGAATTGTTGGGGCAGGGTTTATTGCCGGCGCGCATATCGCGGCACTAAGGCAGGTAAAGTCCGCTGAGATTGTCGCTATTGTCGACCCGAACAAAGCGCGTGCATCAACAGTTGGCAAGTCACTCGGCAATGACGTCCGAGTATTTACGTGCGCAGACGATTGTCTTAGTTCGGTGTCGCTTGATGCGGTTCACGTTCTAACGCCGCCCCCCGTCCACGAAGCGTCGGCCCTGCCTTGGCTCAAAGCAGGCATCGATGTTCTCCTGGAAAAGCCCATGGCGGAGACCGTTGCCCAATGCGATGCATTGCTGGGTGCCGCAGCAAAATCCGACGCCGGTCTGATTATCAATCATAACTTCGTCTATCACCCGACTTTTGCCCGGGCCCGTCGGCTTTTGGAAAATGGTCGGGTAGGCCAATTGCGCCAGGTGCAGATGCGTTATGCTGTACCCTTGCGCCAGATGGCCGCCCGCCAATTCGGGCATTGGATGTTCAATGAGCCGCGCAATTTGTTGTTGGAACAGGTCATTCATCCGTTATCGCAGCTGGATGTGCTCCTCGGCGGTATCACCTTCATGGAGGCAAAACCTGGCCCGGCGCAGTCTCCGGCTGAGGGGATCAATCTTGTAACGGACTGGCAGTTCAGTTCGGCTGGGGCCGACGGGCAGGGTCAGCTGCAGGTTTTTCTAGGTGCCTCTTTCCCCAGTTGGACGATCAGTATACTGTGTGATGATGGGGTGATTGAGGCAGACATATTTGAGGGCCGCGTGACTGTCCGTTCTGCCCATAACGATATCCCGCCTCTCGATATGGGCAAGCGGAACCTGATCGCTGGCCTGCAAGGGGTCGCTGAGGGCGCCCGCGCCATTGGCGAGTTTAGCGCGGAGATGCTGCGCTTGATGCCAGCCTCTGACGGGTTCACCCGCTCTATGATAGCGTCCGTTCAAGTTGCGCACGAAAACTTCGCCAGCCGAAAGGATTTAAGGCCGGACCGGGGGCAACGCCTCGTCGGTCTTTGCGAAGCTGCCGCTACGACCATCCGCTTACCAACAATACAGCAAGTGAAAATTCCCCAGGCAAATGAAAAGTATGACGTAGCCGTCCTGGGTGGTACCGGCTTTATCGGCCAGCATCTGGTGAGCCACCTCGTAAATGCCGGTAAGCGTGTTGCCGTCATGGCCCGTAATACCGCAAATCTCCCGGCAATTTTTGATCATCCTAGCATCGGCGTATTTCGCGGGTCGATTGCCGATCGAACGGCTTTAGAGGATATCCTCTCAAGAGCCCCAAGCGCTGTAAATTTGGCCCACGGTGGTGGCGGCGCGAACCGAGATGAAGTCGCCGAGAACATGGTTGGCGGCGCGGAAGCGGTTGCTCAAATTGCTGGGCAGCTTGGACTGGAGCGTTTGATCTTCGTTAGTTCGTCCGCTGCTCTTTATCTCGGTGACGAAAATGATGTGATCACGATCGAAACACCCCCTGATCCGCTCCCGGATGAACGGGGGGACTACGCCAGAGCCAAAGTGCTGGCCGAACACGCAATGTTGACACAGCAAGCAGTGCCTGTCGTTATCCTAAGGCCGGCTGTTGTGGTAGGCGAAGGGGGCTCGCCTTTCCATTCCGCCCTCGGTGCCTATGAGAACGAAACCCATTGCGCTGGTTGGAACGCGGGGCGCAACCCATTGCCATTCGTTCTCGCTGAGGATGTTGCGGATGCGATCATCAAGTCCCTTGAGGCTGACCTTGAGACGGTGAAAAACAAGACCTTCAATCTGGCGGGAGATGTACGGTGGAGTGCAAGGCAGTATACAGAAGAACTTGCCAACGGCCTAAGGCGCCCATTGAAGTTTCATGGATCGCAAGTCCGGATGCTGATGGCAATGGAGTGGTTGCGCTGGTCAGTGAAAAAAGTTGCCGGGCGCAAGGGTATCATGGAACCTTCAGATCGTGACATTCGCTCTCGTGGGATGGTCGCCCACATTGACACAACGGAAGAAAAACGGTTGCTGGATTGGCACCCTTGTGCCGATGAGGCGATGTTCCGTGCCCGGGCGATCGATGTCCACAAACCCAAAACGACGGCAGCTTCCCTAGAGGAAAAAGCGGCGGCGTAAGATGAATTGCCGATGAAATACTATTGGGTTTTTTCAACTTTCAATATCGGGGGGCCTCAGCGTCGGTTTGCCGCCCTTGCGCCACAGCTCGGGGCAAACACCGTCCATTTGATTACGGCCATGGATGGTCAGTATGGGGCGGAAGCACTGCTTCCGGCAGACTTTCACTGGAAACATCTTGAGTTGTCGGTACAAAAGACCGCGCTTGTCTCGCTCGCAAACCTAAAGACATTCCGGCGGGCCCTTGATTTGGAGAAGCCCGATATTCTGTTGACGTCGAATTGGGGCACCAGTGAGTGGCATCTGGCGAATCGGGGCCGGGTCCGGGTTCCCCATGTCCACTTCGAAGATGGTTTTGGTCCGGATGAAAGCACCGATCACCGCAATTGGAAACGTGATCTCTTTCGGCGGGGGCTGTTCTCTACGCCAATCGGTGCGCCAGAAAGGCGCTTTGTGGTTCCATCATCCGGCCTCGGCCAGGTGATGAAGGAGGCCTGGGGGGCGAGCGCTGATCTGGTAGAGGTCATTCCCAACGGCATTGACGTGGAACGCTTCGCTGTCGATGGGCGCCCAATGCGCCGTCCAGTGATCGGTTCCGTTGGTGCCTTGCGCCCTGAAAAGCGATTTGACCGTCTCCTGACCATTTGTGCCTCCCTTGCGCCTGAAGTTGAGTTTGACGTTTTGATTGTTGGCACTGGCCCTGAAGAAACCAAACTAAAGTCGATGGCTAACTCGTTAGGACTGCAAGACAGGACTAGATTTGCGGGTGAGTTGAGCGATGTGGTGCCTGCTCTAGAACAAATGGATGTCTACGCTTTGACGTCTGATACGGAGCAAATGCCCATCAGCCTCGTGGAGGCAATGGCGTCATCACTGCCTGTGGTGGCGACCGATGTGGGTGATGTTCGTGCAATGCTAAGTGATGGAAACGCTTGCCATGTTCACCCGGTGGGTCCGACCAAGCCATTGGCTCAATCGCTCCTGGAGCTGATGAAAGACAAAAAGCAACGCCATGCCTTGGGTGAGGCAAACCGGATGCGTGCGGAGACCCTCTTTTCTCTGGAAGGAATGACCACTCGGTACCGAACTCTATTTCAATCGTTTGCGCGCGACTGATGGGCATTGATACCACAGAGATAGATCATCTGATCGCTGCGGTGGGCGCGTCACGAAGCATTTTTCAAAGCGCTGCCTGGATCAAAACGCTGATCGAGACTGCACCTCTTGCGTCAAACATAAATGCTCATTTGTTGGCAGATGAGGGCGCGGCGTATTTCCTAGGGATTGAAGTAGGGCGCACGCCGAAGGCAATCGGTCCGCGCCGGGCATGGTTTAATGAGTCGGGGAATACCTCCCTCGACGGTGTTTATCCAGAATACAATGGCCTGTTGGGTCGGACATCAAATGTATCCGTTAACCAATCGGACAGGGCAATTATGGCTTGCCTTGACAGTCTTTCAGCTGATTATCCCGATATTGATGAATTTGTATTTCGCAATATGGTGGATGGGTTTGCTGAGACGGCTAAAGCGTTTGCCGAGACGCGTGACTTGGCATTTGTACCTTTCGTGGAACAGCAGACCTATGTGATTGATCTTGCTGCGTTGCGAGATCAAGATATCTCGCATGTGGAGAGCGTCGGCCGGTCCACCAGGGCAAAGATTCGTAAGTCAATCCGACACTTCGAAGAAGCCGGGCCGCTGAAGATTGAACGCGCTGACTCCTTTGAGGCGCGGCGGTCTTTCTTCTCTGAACTCATCGACCTTCACAACCAGGTGTGGCGTTCCCGTGGGCAGGAAGGCGCGTTTGACGCTGACCTTGTAAAGAGTTTCCATCATCGTTTTACAGAAAGATACCCTCTGCATAGTGATTTATTCCGAATCACATCGGGCGAGAATGTCGTCGGTATGCTCTATAATTTCCGCGAAGGTCTGAGGGCATACAATTACCAAAGCGGTTTCTCTTACGAAGGAGTCTCTGGACTTGTACCGGGATATGTCTGCCATAGTCTGGCTGCAGATTATTATGCCAAGGAAGGGCTCCAGACCTATGACCTGCTTGGGGGCGGTGACCATTATAAGGAGCGGCTTGCCAAACCCGGTGAAAGGCTCATCAGTTTTTCCCTCGCCCGTAAAAACTGGCGCTGGCGCTTATTAAGCGGTATAAAGAATGTTAAATCTGCGCTGAAGCGTTCGTCATAAATGCGTCGAACATGACAACAGACCAAAGTTCCTGGGAGTAATCGAGACGGCCTGAATGATGGTCGATACAATACTGGTCGATGGTCGCCTGGTTGAAGATGCCGCTCTCTCGCCATGCGGTCGACGTCTGAAGGCGGGTGAGGGGACCATCGTTGACCTTCAGCCACTCCTTTATGGGCAATCCAAATCCCTGTTTCTGGCGGTAGAGAATGTCATGGGGAACCCGCGCTTCCAACGCTTTTTTCAGGATCCATTTGCCTTCTCCGCTGCGATGCTTGTCTCTGCGTGGGAGGCGATTGGCCCAGTCTACAAGTCGATGGTCGAGGAATGGTGTACGCACCTCCAAGCTTGATGCCATGGAGGCCCGGTCTACTTTCGCTAACATCCTTCCCGGAAGCCATGTATGTTGATCAATATACTGAGCGAGGAGGACCGGATCTGCGTTTCGTGGCGCTTTGTCGACCAGTTGATCAATCACTGTACGCGGGTGGTAGCCGCCAAGGCTGGCATGGAAGTCGGCTGAGAGCATTTTGGTGAGCCGGTCAGGCAGGATAGCACTCACGGTTCGAAAGTAAGCGAACGCCATATCGTCCCCAAGGGACTGGAGGGTCGTCTTCAATCGGAAAGGCCGCGGGGCCCAGTCAAGTTTTGGATAGAGCTTTCCGGCCGTTCCAAAAAATGCAGCACGGAGCGATTGCGGGAACGCCCGCCGCGCATGTTCTTCGCTTGCAAAGAATGGATAACGGCGGTAGCCCGCAAAGACTTCGTCCCCGCCATCGCCGGACAATGCCACGGTGGCGTGTTGCCTTGCCATGGCGCAAACGAGATAAGTGGGCAGGGCCGAGCTATCCCCAAAGGGTTCCCCGTAAATCCCAGCAATCTTATCGATCAGTTCTGCTGAATTAATTGTCAGCTCACGACATATATGATTGACGCTGTACTGCTTTGCCAGTCGCTCGGCATAGGGACGTTCATCGAACGCAGCATGATCAAATCCAATGGTGAACGCGGTTACATTTCCGGGAGATTGCGCCATGGAACTGACGACCGCAGAGGAATCAACGCCCCCAGAGAGGAACCCTCCAAGGGGCACGTCAGAAATCATCTGTGAGGTCACCACCGCATCAAGGCGATCTAACAGATCATCCGGTGAAGGGCTCTTGGCATCTGGTGAAAATAGTGACGGTTGCCAATATGATTCGATGCGAGCCTCGGTATGCCGACTAAGACGCAGAAATGACCCGGCTGGCAGTTTTCGAATGCCCCGATAGATTGATTTTGGATCGGGCACATAACCGAAAGCCAGATAGTCGGCCACCGCTTCATTGTCGAGATCCCGGCTGAAATAGCCCGATGCCAGAAGGGCATTCATCTCAGAAGCAAAGACAAAATATCCCTCTGGGCTCTGACCATAGTAAAGGGGCTTTTCGCCCATGCGGTCTCTTGCCAAAAGTAGCGATTGGCTCTGACGGTCCCAGTACGCAAAAGCAAACATGCCCGCTAACTGCTGGAGAAATTCCGTGCCGTCGCGTCGAAGGCCTTCTGCGAGGACTTCGGTATCGCTTTCGCTGCGAAAGTGGACACCATTGGCGACAAGGTCTTTTTTCAGGTCCGGGAAATTGTAGATCTCGCCATTGTAGGTAAGGATGCCACTCTGATCCATGGTTTGGAAAGGTTGGGCGCCGCCATCAATATCAATGATTGCAAGACGCCGATGAACGAGCCCGATGCTATCCTCTGTATAGGTCCCTTCGCCGTCAGGCCCGCGATGGATAAGGGCTGCGGACATGCGCGCGAGGGCTTGCCCGTCCATGGGGCGCTTGCCTTTTAGGTCAAAAATGCCGGCAATGCCGCACATGGATCGCTAATGCCTCAGACAAATTGGGGTGTGGGATTGGGCGTCGCTTTGGCAAGATCGCCAACTTTGACGGGAAGCCCCGGACGGCGCATTTTGGCGATGGTGCGGGCCGCTAACACGAGGAAGATCCCTTCAAATGCAAACAGCATGAGCCCGATACTCCCATGGTCCGTTGCGATAGGAGCGCCGGGGCCTTCTTGAGTGGCAAGGACAATAACAAGGACAATCCTGATTACGTTTAGGGAAAACGCGATTCCAATAGCGCTCAGAGTAAAGACAATTTGTGTGGACAATTTCCGGAAAGAGAGGACGGCGATCGCCTGGGCGATCATGGTTGTTGCGAGGATGAAGCGCAGACCCGAGCAGGCGTCGCTGATGAGAAAAGTTCCGTATGATGTTCGGATAAGACCGTCTGTGACCGAGTGGTCAAGACCTGTCGTGGCAAGCAAGCCGAGAGTGGCATTTCCTGTTAGAGCCGTCAGGATTGGAAAAGCGCCGTTCTGGATCGGCACCGCAAGGCAGGCAATAGCGAGGGCACTGCCGTGTCGATGGAGCGAAGACCCACCGAACGCAAACCCGAAGGCACCGACCATCATGACGATCAGTCCGAGTTGTGCCGCGGCATCAAGATCAGATCGCCAACCTAGTGCCCAGAACGCAAGGCCCAGGGCCAGCAATACGATTGGAACTCGCCGTGTCCCGTTGAGGCGCGCCGGCAAGCCGCCGCGCTGGCAGATTAGCCATGCGCTCAGCGGGAGCGCAAATGCGGCGTAGACGTAGGAAACGGAGGTAGGGAGGAAGCCCCCAGTGTTAGGTATCGGGGGCGGATTTGCTGCCGCGCTGGAAGAAGCCCCAAACCAAGCTTTCACCAGCCCCAGTAGTGTCGGGAAGAAAGCCACAGAAATGCCCGCCATAAGGAAGATAAAAATTGTCCGTGGCGGGATGCTTTCTAGTCCAATCCGCGAAGCCGGGTGGAATAGGGAGGGCATGTTCGGTGTCCTCCAGTGGGGAACGTTCGCCCGTTTTATTGGGCCGCCCGAGCGCGCTCCTCAAGAGAAAAGCACTTCAGCTTGGCAGCTTTGATTTTTGCGCACATAGAAACCGCTTCGGCCTCATCGATTGCGGCAAAACGGGCCCTAAAGAGCGTCGTACCGTCTTTCATGGTCAGAGGGGAGACCAGCCGCAAACGGTCGGTAAGCCCTGCAGCGATCGCGGCGACTTCGAGTTCAGTTTGAGCAAGGCTTTTATCTGAATAGGCGCCGATCTGAACAGACCAGTTCAGCGGTGAAGAGGTATCAATGTCACCCTGCGCAACGGGCTCTGCATCAAAGGCAGAGGCAAGGCGGAAGCGTTCGAACTCATTGAAATCGTCGGAGACGGCTGCGGTGGACGCAATCAGCGCGCTGATTGCGTCTTGCGTCAGGGGCTCGCGGGCTTGTGCGCCCGCGGTTAAAGAGGCAGCAGCAATCGCGATCTCAGAGCGAAGCGCTTCGTTGGACGCAACCGTTGGCGCTGCGGCAACCGGATCCAGTTGAGCCACCAAAGTCGGCTTCAGGCGCGGCGCCGGTTTTTCTCGGTGGAGCGCAGCAACAAGGCTAGGCTTCCGCCGGATCTGAGCAAATCCTTGCTCCAGTATCTTGCGCATGTGGGCATCGCGCGTTCGTCCTGAGCGACCGCCGAGGACGATCCCGATCAAGCGGTGCCCATCGCGGGTAGCTGTTGTGGCAAGGTTAAAGCCAGACATGCGCGTGTAGCCGGTCTTGAGGCCATCGGCACCGTCAAACGTCTTCACCAGCGCATTGTGGGTGCGGTAGGTGCGCCCGTTCCAGGTGAAACTTTTATCTGAAAAAAAGTGATAATACTGAGGAAAATCCTGGACGACCCGTTGAGAAAGGCGGGCAAGGTCACGGGCTGTCGTGCGTTGTTTCCGGTTTGGCAGGCCAGAGGCATTGCGGAATGTGGTCCGGCGCATACCGAGTTGGCGCGCTTTCTTTGTCATGGCCTGAGCGAACTTCCATTCACTGCCCGAGATGTTTTCGGCGATTACAACGGCCACGTCGTTCGCGGATTTGACTACTAACGCTTTGATCGCTGTCTCAACCTCAATCGTCGAACCGGACTTGACCCGAAGCTTTGACGGCGGCTGGCCGGCCGCCCGAGCGGACACCTTCAATTTCGACTCAAGCGTAAGCCTGCCGGCTTCGAGTTCTTCAAACAGCATGTAAAGCGTCATCATCTTGGTGAGAGACGCCGGATATCGATACTGGTTGGAATATTTGTCGAGGAGTACATCCCCGCTGTCAGCGTGGATGACGTAAGCGGCGTACTTCGAATTCGCGTGCGCAGGCGCCGTCCAAAGCCCGGCAAGGGCCACGGTCATCAGTCCAAACACAACGCAACGGAGTACCCTTGCCATACCCAAAACCTCGCCTACCTCTTCGCCTTACGCAAATTAAATCTGAACAGACGCCCCAAAAAAGTGCCGTTCGTTTAGCTGACCGCAGCCGCGACCCGCATAAACCTGTCCTGATCCTGTGTTTATGAGCAAAGCTCGTGCCGCCCCCCAGAAGATGACGACGAAGTCATGAGGGTGCCAATTTCTCGTAAATCCTTCGTTAACGCTACCTCCATGTTTATAAACAAATCGTCTATTACGTGTGCTGCGGTGCAGCAAAATGCCTTGACGGACACTTTGCGCTCGATTATGTTGCGCCGCACAAAACGCCGTTTCATTCAGGGAGAACATACATGGCGACCACAAAGAAGACAGCTGACGCGACCCAACCATTTGATGCCCTTTCTGCGGCAATGAACCCAGAGGCGTTCAAAGAGGGTTATGAGCGCATGGCTGAAGGGTTTTCCTCCGTGGCAGACTTCAACAAGTCGTCCATGGAAGCGCTGATGAGCTCGACAGGGGTTTACGCCAAAGGCGTTGAAGCTGCTGCTCAGGAACAAACTTCTTTCTTGAAAGAAGCCTACGAAGACGGGATCGCCGCGTCGAAGGCGGCTTCCAGCGCTTCCAGCGTTCAGGAAGTTCTGGAGATTCAGACCGATTATGTGCGCTCTGCCATGGAAAAAAATCTCGGCTTTGCCACGAAGATTACCGACCACTGGGTATCCGTCACAAAAGAGGCCTCAGACCCGATCTCCGAGCGCTATGGCGAGTTTGTCGAAATGGTACAGTCTTACCGTCCTTAAGCCGGCGACCAAGAGCATCGTGGACCGATCCTAGCGGTCGCGCCGACGATTGCTTAATTCCAAAGAGTTCAAGGGGCTGCCAGCATGTGTTGGCAGCCCTTTTTATTTTCGACGGTTTGCGACACCTTATGCCTTGAAGAGAGCTTCTGGCTCCAATCGTTTGACCGTCGCGTAAATGTGTTATCGCGTTGAGGCACTAACAGGCGGTCGGTTTTGAGAAAATTACCGTTTCCGTCTTTTCAACGAAGGATGGATACATATTTACTGCTAACGCGTATACCCAACTGAGCTTCACTCAAGCAGAGATCGAATTGCGAATGCCCTTGAAACTCCGCCAAGGCAATATTGACCTCCCTCCGGTGCACGAACAGCGCGCTGGTGCGTCCGCGGTCCAGCGGTCGGTCGACGGCTTTACCATCAATATGGCACAGGAAGAGGAAGACGATGACGGCGGCGCTGGCGTCAGCGTTGGCGTCGTCTCCAAGACGGCACCAAAAACGAAGCGGCCTTCGCTCTATAAAGTTCTCCTCCTGAATGACGATTATACGCCTCAGGAATTTGTGGTCTGGCTGCTGCAGGCGATCTTCAAAAAGAGCGCAGACGACGCGGTGCAGATCATGATGCATGTGCACCAGAACGGTGTCGGCGTGTGCGGCGTTTATACTTACGAAGTTGCCGAGACCAAAGTTGCTCAGGTTATGGACGTCGCCCGACGCAATCAGCACCCGCTGCAATGTACAATGGAAAGAGAGTAGCTACGTGCCGTCATTCAGCCGAAACCTAGACGAGACGCTTCACCGGGCAATTTCGCTGGCAACGGAGCGGGATCATGAATTGGCAACGCTGGAGCATTTGCTCCTTGCCCTGACGACCGATCAGGATGCCGCGGCCGTCATGCGGGCCTGCAATGTGGATATCGATGAGCTGCGCCGACAGCTTTATGAATTCGTTGAGAATGATCTTGCGAATTTGAAGCTGGAGTCTGGAGAGCAAGCGACGCCAACCGCGAGTTTCCAGCGCGTGATTCAGCGTGCGGTCATTCATGTGCAATCGTCGGGCCGGGAAGAAGTTACCGGTGCCAATGTTTTGGTGGCCCTATTTGCTGAGCGCGAATCCCACGCAGCTCATTTCCTCCAGCTGCAGGACATGACACGTTTCGATGCGGTAAATTACATCTCACATGGCCTGGCTAAGCGCCCGGGCGAAAATGCGCCGCGGCCACCGCGCGGCTCTACGGAAGAAGCCGAGCCCGGTGGCAAGCAGCCAGAAAGTGCACTTTCCGCATATTGCGTTGATCTGAACGAGAAGGCGCGCCAAGGGAAAATTGACCCGCTGATCGGCCGCAATGCCGAAATTGAACGCTCCATCCAGGTGCTTTGCCGCCGCCGGAAAAACAATCCGCTTTTGGTGGGGGACCCTGGCGTTGGCAAAACTGCTATCGCGGAAGGCTTAGCACGCAAAATCGTTGACGAAGACGTGCCGGAGGTTTTGGCAGAGTCGACAATTTACTCGCTCGATATGGGGGCTCTTCTGGCTGGCACCCGGTATCGCGGCGACTTCGAAGAGCGCATTAAGCAGGTCCTGAAAGAGCTTGAGGAGCACGAAGATGCGGTGCTCTTTATTGATGAGATCCATACTGTGATCGGGGCCGGGGCCACATCCGGCGGTGCCATGGATGCATCCAACCTCTTAAAGCCTGCGCTTCAGTCCGGGGCGCTGCGTTGCATGGGCTCTACAACGTATAAAGAGTATCGCCAGCACTTTGAAAAAGATCGGGCACTTGCGCGTCGGTTCCAGAAAATCGATGTGCTTGAGCCGAGCTTGGAAGATACGGTTCAGATCCTTATGGGTCTGAAGCCTTATTTCGAAGAGCATCATAAAATTCAATATACGGATGAAGCGATCCGGTCCGCGGCGGACCTTTCGTCAAAGTATATGACGGACCGGAAGCTACCGGATAAGGCCATTGATGTGATCGACGAAGCGGGCGCGCGGCAAATGCTGTTCCCCGTGGACGACCGCGTGAAAACAATTGACGTCACTGAAGTGGAGGAAGTGGTCGCAAAGATGGCCCGCATTCCACCTAAGTCGGTCTCGAAGTCAGACACCGAACGACTGAAAAACTTGGGCGATGACTTGCGCCGGGTGGTCTTCGGACAGGATGACGCCATTGACCAGCTTGTCGCGGCCATCAAGCTGAGCCGAGCGGGTTTGCGTGAGCCTAACAAGCCGGTAGGTAACTATCTGTTTGCCGGGCCGACCGGCGTTGGCAAAACCGAAGTTGCCAAACAGCTCTCCTCACTCATGGGTGTGGAGCTCATTCGGTTTGATATGTCCGAGTACATGGAGCGTCACACGGTTTCCCGATTGATCGGTGCGCCGCCAGGCTATGTTGGTTTTGACCAGGGTGGACTTCTGACCGATGCCATTGATCAGCACCCCCACAGTGTCCTGCTGCTTGATGAAATCGAAAAGGCGCACCCGGAGATTTTCAATATCCTATTGCAGGTCATGGATAATGGTCAGCTGACGGATACGAACGGAAAGAAAATCGACTTCCGCAACGTGGTGGTCATCATGACCACAAATGCGGGGGCTTCGGATGCTGCCAAGTTCGCGATCGGGTTTGCCGGTGGCAAGAAGAGCGATGAAATGGATGCGGCGATCACCCGGACGTTCACGCCGGAATTCCGCAATCGTCTCGACGCGATTGTCAGCTTCAAGGGGCTATCCGCACCGATCATTGATCGGATCGTTGAGAAGTTTATCCTCCAGCTGGAAGCTCAGCTTGCAGATCGAAATGTGACCTTTGAAGTCAGCCAGGAAGCGACGCGCTGGCTCGCGACCCGAGGCTTTGACGAAGCAATGGGCGCCAGGCCATTGGGGCGAACCATTCAGGAAAAAATCAAAAAGCCAATTGCCGATGAAATTCTGTTTGGCGCATTAAAAGAAGGTGGTATTGTCCGCGTCGACGTGGACGCGGAAGACAAGTCCAAATTGTCTTTCGAGTATATGCCGGACCCGGATGCACCGGGGACGAACGATGGCGGTGGTACGCCAAACGTTCCTGCGCTCGTGGACAAGCGGTAGTGGCGTAACATCGGCCAGCGATAAAGGGCAGGCAGCATTTAAGCTGATTGCCCAAGCAAAATGTCGTTGGCGATTGCCCTGCCGCTTGTGTAGGCGTCTTCGACTGTCGGACCGAGCCGCCAATCGCCACCTGTATAAATGGTTCCGTCTACTGATTTCCCGAACGGTCCGCCACTTGGTGTTGCCGTGCGCGCGTACCGCCAACGGTGCCCTGCGAGGTGAACAGGTTCGCGTGGTGGTACAGCTAGTTCGGACCAGAATGCTTTGAGCATGGCGTCGGCGGCGTCACTTTTTTCTTGCTCGAGATACCCGCGCGTCCATTTCTCCTGAGCATGGAGCACCCAGCAATCAAGGTCTGCGCGTCGGCCCGGTTTGGCTCCGTTGCGGATCGCTTTGCCTAGAATTGCCTCGTTCTGATCCTCCGTAGGGGTCCAAATGTCAAAGGCAACTTTGAGGGGCTCATCGAAAGCAACAAGCGTTGTCCAGCAAGGCGCAAGGCTAGCCTCACCAACCAGGGATTTGATGTCCTTGTGGCCAGCCAACAGGCTCGTAGCTTGCGGGGCTGGCGCTGTGATGATGACCTTCTCGAAAGGTCCAAACGATGTGCCGTCGGTGTCAACCAAATTCCAAGCGGCGCTGATCTTTTCCAGCCGTCTGATTTGAATGTTAAGACGGACTTCAAGCTTCTCGGCAACGGGCTTCAGAAATGCACTGGCGGTCGGAACGCCAACCAACAGGTTTAAGCTGTCAATATGATGATGGCTTGTGCGAGGCTGCCAAGGCGCAACTGTCGCTTCAATTCCGGCTGTCGACAGAAACGACTTAAACGCCTTGCTCTGAGCAGTGAAATAGGGGGCACCGTGATCAAAACAAGGGGTATCATTAATCCGTCGCGTGGCGAGCCGCCCGCCGATCCCCCTAGACTTTTCGAACACCACGACGTCGCGGCCACCAGCCGACAAAGCATCGCCGCAGGTGATCCCCGCAACGCCGGCGCCAATGATCGCGATCGTCATTAGGATTATCCTCAGGCAGATTTTTTCAGAAGGCAGATATTTTCAAAAGGCAGGCATTTTCAGACACAGCCTCTCAAAAGGCGGCCCGGATTTTCGCTGCAATGGGCTCAAGCACATCAGCGCCAAGCGGGTCCCCCGTGCCATGCATGTTTAACGGCGCCTCGCCATAGACAGGAATAATGTGGAAGTGCAGATGGAAGACCGTCTGCCCGGCGGGTTCGCCATTAAACTGTACCAATCGGATCCCATCGGGGCCAAGGCTCGTCTCGATAGCCTTGGCAACCCTCTGCGTGCCTGCGATCAGTGTTTGCAGTTGGTCGACCTCAATATCCAGCAGATTGGTCGCCTTCGCTGTTTTTGAGATAACGAGTGTATGGCCTTCGCTAGCCGGGAAGATATCCATAAAGCTCAAAATGTCGTCGTCCTCAAAGACGCGAACCGAAGGCATATCGCCTGAAATGATCTTGGCAAAGATATTCTCGGAATCATACGTGGTTGAGAGGCTCACGAATTGTCTCCATCGTCAGGGTTCATTTCAGCGATCAAGCGTTTGGCTTGCATTTCTTCATCATCTGGCACGGCGATGCGCACGCCGCCCGTGACTACTGGCATCATGGTGGAGGTCTCCGCATCCAGAAGGCGCGCATCGACCCCGTGGGCACGCAGAAAACTGACGACGATCCGTGCCATGTTAATGTCGTGGGTGCGTTCTATAACTTTCATAAACCTTAGCTCTGGGAAGGATCAGTCTTCTTAAAGGGGACAAAGTCTGCCAGTGCGGTTACCTCAGCGTCGGTATGATCGCGCTCAGCGTCAAGGTATTTCTCAATGGCCGCGTGGAAGCCTGGGTCCTGAAACCAGTGGGCTGAATAGGTTTTAACCGGCGCATAGCCGCGGGCCAGTTTGTGCTCGCCCTGCGCGCCGGCTTCAACGCGAGAAAGGCCATGGACAATGGCATAGTCGATGGCCTGATAGTAACAGAGCTCAAAATGCAAAAAGGCATGATACTCGGTGCACCCCCAATAGCGGCCATAGAGGGTGTCGCCGCCGATCATGTTGAGGGCGCCAGCGATAGGAACGCCGTCGCGGTCCGCCATGTTCAGCAGAATCTTGTCACTCATAGTCTCGCCAATCATGCGGAAGAAAGACCGGGTTAGATAAGGACTGCCCCATTTGCGTTGGCCCGTATCCTGATAAAAATGCCAGAATGCATCCCAATCCGCTTCGGAGATATCGCTGCCAGTCACCTGGCGAATCGTGAGGCCGCTTTCGTTGGCGTTTCGGCGTTCGCGCCGGATCGCTTTGCGTTTCCGCGAGGCGAGGGCGGCCAGAAAATCATCGAAGCTGGTATAACCATCGTTTTCCCAGTGATACTGGATGCCCTCGCGAATGTGGAAGTTTGCATCTTTTGCTCTGTCGCGATCCTCTTCCGTAGTAAAGTTTACGTGTACGGACGAAACGCTGAGTTTTGTTGCCACCTCTTGTAAGGCTTGCGCGAGCAGTTCTTTGTCGATCTTTGATGCTACCAACAGGCGCGGACCTGTTGCCGGGGTAAATGCAGCCGCACAAAGGAGCTTCGGATAGTATCGACCGCCCGCTCGTTCATAGGCGTCCGCCCAGTGGTGGTCAAAAACGAACTCGCCGTAGCTATGTTGCTTCAGATAGAGAGGAGCTGCCCCCACAAGAGCACCGCCGCGCCTGGCGATCAGGTGACACGGTTGCCAGCCGGTACCCGAGCCGACGGACGATGACGCCTCAAGCGCGGAAAGAAAGCGGTAATCAAGAAATGGATGGTAGACGGATGAAGTAGCAGCGAGCAATGTAGACCAATCATCTTGGTTGATGGCGCTCATGCCTTCAACCATTTCAATGGTCAATTGATCACTACCGTCGGCCATTTCAGGAAATCTCAAAAATGCCGTCGATCTCAACGGCGGCATTCATCGGAAGGGAGGGCGCGCCGACGGCGGCCCGGGCGTGCTGACCGGCCTCTCCGAAGATTGCGACCATCAGGTCCGATGCGCCATTGGCAACCCGAGGCTGGTCGATGAATTCAGGCGTGCAGTTGATAAAGACGGTGAGCTTCACAACTGATTTGAGCCGTGAAAGATCTCCGCCACAAGCCGCCTTCAGTTGGCTGATCAAATTAACAGCGCAGGCATGGGCGGCTTCCTGACCTTGTTCGATTGTCAGGCCCGCACCGAGCTTGCCGACGATGAGCCCGTCTGCTCCGATTGAGACCTGGCCGGAGACAAAGACATGATTGCTGCTGACCACAAAAGGACGGTAGTTCGCCACGGGGGCTGCCGGTTCGGGCAGCACGATGTCGAGTTCAGCAAGGCGTTGATCGTAATGGCTCATCACTTTCTCCTTACGTATGGGGGTGCCGCTTAGTTCGCCGCTACTGCAGAGTTTCCGAGCGAGAGGGATTTAGAACGGGGTTTTCTTCGACTGGCCCCGATTTTGGGTGGCATTTGATGACGTTGTTTTACGAATAGCTCTTCCGGAGGCAATGGCCTCAGTACCGAACTTTTCCCGGATGGAATCAACGGCATTTTCTTGCCGCGCCCATTTGTGTTCCTGGCGTTCGAACATTTCTGATTGTGGGCTTGTGTCGGCGGGGACGAGGTCGGCATATCCGGTCCCGATCAGGCGATATCCGGTGCCGCCCTGGAATGCGGACGAAAGGAGCGGCGCACAAGCGTGAAACAGTGTACGCGCCAGATTGCTGGGGTCGGCGAGGGTCGCTCGCTTGGTGACCGATTTAAAGTCGGCGGACTTTAGTTTCAGGCAGGCAACTCGTCCGGCGAGCGCCTTGTCTTTCATCCGCATTGAGACTTTTTCGCAAAGCGGCCAGAGGCGTTCGGTCAGCTCCGTCAAGTCGAAAACATCATCATTGAAGGTTGTTTCCGACGAGACGCTCTTACTAGCCCGGGATGGGGTCACCGAACGGCGATCAATCCCGTGCGCTAAATGCCAGAGCCGATCACCCATGGTGCCATATTTTCGAATAAGCTCATCCCGTTCAAGGGCCTGTAGATCCGCAACAGTCCGCATGCCATCCTTTGATAGGCGTGCTTCCAATGCTTGCCCAACCCCCCAGATTTTACCAAGCGGCATTGCGGCCATACGGGTTTGTGTTTCGTCCACGCCGATGACCGAAAACCCCCTCGGCTTTTCCAGGTCGGACGCCAGCTTTGCCAGAAACTTGTTGTGGCTGAGACCTACCGAGATAGTGATGCCGACGTCGCGGGCGATGCGCTGCTGCAAACGCACAAGGGTCTGGGCGGGGGTGCCGTTGTGAATTTTCTCCGTGCCCGTCAAATCAAGAAATGCCTCATCAATGGAGAGGGGTTCAACGAGCGGAGTAAGGGTGTCGAGCTGTGCACGGACGGCCCGGGAGGCTGCGGTGTATTTCGAAAAGTCCGGTTTGACGACAACGGCTTCAGGGCAGGCCTTTAGGGCCTTAAACATTGGCATGGCCGAGCGCACGCCATAGGTTCTGGCAATGTAACAGGCAGTTGTAACGACGCCCCGTTGTCCGCCGCCGACAATCACCGGCACGTCCTGCAAATCCGGATTGTCCCGCTTTTCAACAGACGCATAGAATGCGTCGCAATCGATATGGGCGATCGACAGAGAGTTGATTTCCGGGTGCGTGATGATTCGATGTGACAGGCACGCAGGGCATTGCGTTGCACCGGGTGGTGCAAGTTCTCCGCAGTCGCCGCAGAGTGATTTTTCGCCATTTAAATCAGTCACTTAAGGGCTTCCGGAAGCGCAATGCGTGACGGCCGACAGTGGCCTCAACGCCCGGACGGGCGCTTATAAACAATCGATTAATACCTTAGGCGCAAAACCAACAGTGTCGATTACTATCTTTGGCGCTTGGCGCTGAAAGGCTTAACATGGTGGCAATGACAAAAATCGAAGCCTCTGCCCGGCCTAAAACTGTCCTCATCGTGGAAGACAATGCGTTGAACATGAAATTGTTCCACGACCTTCTGGATGCCCATGGCTATGGTGTTCTCGAGGCAGCGACAGGGCCGGAAGCGTTAACCCTTGCCCGCCAACATCGACCTGACCTGATTTTGATGGATATCCAATTGCCGGAGATTTCTGGCCTGGAAGTCACTAAAGAGATCGTGAACGATCCGCACCTTGCCCATATTCCAATCGTTGCCGTAACGGCCTTTGCCATGAAAGGCGATGAGGAGCGGATCCGGCAAGGCGGCTGTAAGGATTATATTGCGAAGCCGATTTCGGTCGTCGATTTTCTTGAGAAAGTGAAAAGGTATTTGGATTAGGGTGAACGCTATTGCGTGAATTTTCCTAGTTCAAAGGAGCCCCCATGACGGCACGCGTCCTCGTCGTCGATGACCTCGAGCCAAACGTAAAGCTGCTCGAAGCGAAGCTGCGGGCTGAATATTTTGATGTACTGAGCGCGTTTTCCGGTCAGGAAGCTGTCGATCGTGCCAAAGAAGAACAGCCCGATATCATTCTCCTTGATGTGATGATGCCGGGCATGGACGGCTTTGAAGCCTGCCGGAAACTGAAAGCAGCGCCAGAAACGGCGCATATCCCGGTCGTTATGGTTACCGCCCTCGATCAGCAGGCGGACCGCGTCGCGGGACTTTCCGCGGGGGCTGACGATTTTCTGACCAAGCCCGTTGAAGACGTGGCGCTGTTTGCCCGGGTGCGAAGCCTAACGCGTCTCAAGATGATGACTGACGAGCTGCGCATGCGGTACACGACGGGCAAAAACCTTGGCGTCGTTGATCCGCAAGACTTGGCGGTGAACGAAGATGACGAAGATGGCGGCCGCATTCTGATTATCGATGATCAGGATGACCAGGCCGAGCGCATTCGCGATGCGTTGGGTGAGAGTTTTGAGATTGCCATAGAAACGGATCCGCAAGTGGCGCAGTCGCGGGCGAAAACCGGGGATTTTGATCTCGTCATCGTCAATATGTCGATTGAGGCAACGGACCCCTTGCGTTTGTGTTCGTCGATCCGGTCCTTTGAGGAAACGCGTCTGACGCCAGTCCTGGCCATTGTGCGGCAGGGTGATACGCGCAAACTCGTTCGCGCCCTGGATATGGGCGTGAACGACTATTTGACTCGGCCCGTTGACCGCAACGAGTTGATGGCCCGCGTTTCAACGCAAGTTCGACGCAAGCGCTACATTGATCGGCTGCGCTATTCATTCGAAGCCAGCCTTGAAATGGCGGTGACGGATCAATTGACGGGGCTTTATAATCGTCGCTACCTGGCAAGCCATTTGTCGGCGATGTTCGACCGAGCCTTCTGGACCGGCAATCCGCTCTCGGTGATGATCCTTGATCTCGACCATTTCAAATCCATCAATGACAAATACGGCCACGACGTTGGCGACAAAGTCATTCAGGAGTTTGCCGAGAAAATCAGAGCATCAGTGCGCGGAATTGATCTGGCGTGCCGTTATGGCGGAGAAGAGTTCCTGATCGCCATGCCCGATACTGATACGGACTTTGCCTCACTCGTCGCAGAACGCCTGCGCCAGGAGTTTGCGGCAAGCAAAATCGTCCTGAATGCCGGTC
Organism: Pseudomonadota bacterium; assembly: GCA_038522945.1. Lineage (GTDB taxonomy): Bacteria > Pseudomonadota > Alphaproteobacteria > Caulobacterales > Parvularculaceae > MED-G105. The sequence goes on along the minus strand of JBCBJV010000001.1, from coordinate 370,476 downwards.
GCGATGAGTTGAGTGTGACGGTATCCATCGGCGTTGCGTCTACGGACGAAGGCACGAAAGACGACACGCCACAAAAACTCATCAAGCGTGCGGATGAGGCCCTCTATGAGGCCAAGTCCACTGGCCGCAACCGCGTCATGAAGAGTGCCGCGTAAAGAATAAGTCGATCGACAATTACAAAAAAGCCGCTCCGAAGAGCGGCTTTTTTCGTGCGCCTAAGGGAAGCGCCATGCCGACAAGGCAATGGGCACCATCACGCAAGGCGTCTTACTTGATCTTGCCTTCTTTGAAATCCACGTGCTTGCGCGCGATCGGATCGTACTTTTTCAGCACAAGCTTCTCGGTCATGGTGCGCGTGTTCTTTTTGGTCACGTAGAAATAGCCCGTTCCAGCGGTGGAATTAAGACGAATCTTGATGGTGGTCGGCTTGGCCATGGCCAGCGCTCCTTAACTGATCCCGCAGAAGGCGGGGCTGAAATTCGAAGGCGGGAACATACCGGCGGCGGCCTTCATGTCAAGCCGCTGGTTACCGCAATCGGCCGGATTCGCAAAGATCCAGGCCGTTCCTTTATTGGTATTTGACGTTAGAGATTTCGTACATGCGCGCGCCGCCCGGGGCTGCAACCTCAACACTGTCGCCGCTTTCTTTGTTGATTAAGGCGCGGGCAATGGGCGAAGAGATCGAGATCTTGCCGGATTTCACGTCCGCTTCCAAATCACCAACGATCTGCCAGGATTTTTCTTCTTCGGTTTCTTCGTCGATCAAGGTGACCGTCGCCCCGAAACGGACGGTCTCACCGGACATTTTGGCAACATCGATTACCTCCGCCCGGGTATATTTGTCCTCAAGCTCGACAATCTGGCCTTCGATCCAGCTCTGGCGCTCTTTTGCGGCATGATACTCGGCGTTTTCCGACAGGTCGCCATGGGCGCGTGCCTCGGCAATTGCCTGGATCACGGCCGGGCGCTCAATGTTCTTCAGTCGGCGAATCTCTTCTTCCAGTGTCTGATAGCCCTGAACCGTCATCGGGACTTTCTGCATGGGGGTGCCTTTCTAAACAAAAGAGACAGAAACGCCGCCGCCTGGGAAGAAAAAGCCCGGGCGCCGTCGCTTTGGGTTATGAGCGTAACTGAGCGAAGATAGAGGTCGCGTGTTGCTACTTCAAGATGTGGTGTGACGATTTAAAGGGAAGTCCTACAAAGTCCGCTCCGGCGGAGTATCCCACCGGGGCGCTATTGGTTCAATATCTCACGACCTTGTAAGCTGAGAAGAGGTCAGGCTCGGAAAACAATACACTTTCAGCAGCTTACGCCTGATTTTGCGTAAGTTACCAAATCCGGACGCGGTCCTCTGGAGCAAGGTACAAGGCGTCCTCTTCGGAAACGTTGAACGCCTCGTACCAGGCATCGAGGTTCCGCACGACGCCGTTCACGCGGTACTCCGGCGGGCTGTGTGGGTCCGTAACCAGACGACGGCGGATCTCGTCTTCTCGAGCTGCCGCGCGCCAGACTTGGGCCCAGCCCATGAAGAAGCGCTGATCCCCAGTTAGCCCGTCAAGGACCGGAGCCTCACCATTTGGATAATTAGCGGCGACATACCGGCGGTAAGCGGCATAAGCCATCTGGAGACCGCCAAGATCCCCGATATTTTCACCCATGGTCAGCTGACCGTTAATGAAGCCACCCTCGACAGGCTCGTAGGCCGCATACTGGGCACCCAGAACGTCGGTCTTTTCTTTGAATTTTTCGTCCGCGAAGGCGGTCCACCAGTCGCGGATCCGGCCCTTTTCGTCAAAGCGTCGACCCTGGTCGTCAAAACCATGGCCAATTTCGTGGCCAATCACCGCGCCAATCCCGCCAAAGTTCACGGCGGGATCTGCATACGGGTCAAAGAATGGGGGTTGTAGGATGCCTGCAGGAAAGGTGATCTGGTTCAGCAGGGGGTTGTAGGAGGCATTGACCGTTTGCGGTGGGTAAGGCCATTGAACCCGGTCAACTGGACCGCCGAGATCATTTAGCTGCTCCTGCCACTGAAACTCCCGAATTGCGATCGCATTTTCAAGCAGCTTTCCCTGCTGGATCTGAAGGGGGCCATAGTCGGTCCACTTATCGGTAAATCCGATTTTGGGCTCAAACGTGGACAACTTGAGGAGAGCTTGTTCCTTGGTTTCTGCATCCATCCAGTCGTTTTGTTCAAGGCGCTCTGCAAATGCATCAGTCAGGTTGGTAACCAGCCCCTGCATTTGCTCTTTATACGACGCGGGGAAGTGACGTTCCACATAGATTTTGCCAATGGCCTCGCCAAGGCTGCCATTGACTTGCTGAATGCCGCGCTTCCAACGTTCGCGCTGTTCTTCCGTACCGCGAAGGGTTTTGCCGTAGAACTCAAAGCTTGCCTGATCAAAGGTGGAGGGCAGATAGGCGGTGTGGTTGTTGATTAAATGAAACGCAAGGTAGTCCTTCAGCGTGTCCATTGGGGTGCCCGCAAAGAGCTCTGCTGCTTTGTCAATAGCAGTGGTCTGGGCGACCAAGAACGTCTCGACATCGGTAAGACCTGTTTGAGTGAAGACGCCGTCCCAGTCAAATTCCGGTGCCAACTCTTTTAGTTGGGCTGGCGGCATTGGGTTATAGATTTTTTGAATGTCACGGGAATCCTGCGCCGTCCAGTGAACGTCTGCGAGATCCTTTTCAAGTGCGATGACGCGTTGCGCTCGCTCAGCGGCACTATCGTATCCCGCGAGGTCAAACAGCTTTTCGATATAGGCGGTGTAAGCTTCACGATAGCCGACGAATTTTTCGTCGTCTTTCAGATAGTAGTCACGGTCTGGCATGCCGAGGCCGGCCTGTCCGACAAAGGCGATGTACTGGGTCGTGTCTGCAGGGTCCGGAATGATACCTATTCCAAACGGGGCATCGCCGTGCAGACTTGCGTATGCTTTGGTCAAGCCGTCCTTGCCATCAATGGCATAGATCTCGTCCAACATTGGTTGGATCGGCCCTGTGCCCATTTCGTCAAGCGCGGCCACATCCATCCATGAGCCGTAAAAGTCGCCTACTTTTTGTTCAAGACTGCCGGCGTCAGCCTCTTTGGCCGAAACTTCCTGGACAATCGTGCGAATGTCTTCCTCTGCCTCCAGACGAAGTTCGTCGAACATGCCGTATCGAGAAAGGTCAGCTGGCATTTCAAAGGTCGCGAGCCAGGTTCCGTTCGCATATTCAAAGAAATCGTCACCGGGTTTGACGGCGATATCGCGCTGATCGAGATCGACGCCCCAACCGCCTAACTTCGCGGTTTTCTCAGCGGATGCTTTCGCCGTGGTCGATGCTTCATAGGTTGCGCAGCCTGCGGCCACGCTAGCGCACAGGGCGACTGCCGCGGCAGACTTCAATAGCTGATGGATTTTCATTATATTGCCCTCATTTGGAAGTTTCCCAATCGAGGCATGCTACAGTGGGTCGTCGGCAAACCCAACCTCATTCACCGCAAGTCTGGCTCTGTCGGTCGTGCGGCTCAATGATAGCTCTGTAGTGGCGCGACATCGAAAGACCCCGCGCGCATGGCCTCGATAGCGCGGATCACGGCTTTAGCGCCCGCAGCAGTTGTGATGCAGGGGATCCGGTTTGCAAGTGCCGTGGTTCGGATAGACCGCGAGTCTTTGACCGACTGCGCGCCTTCGGTCGTGTTGAAAATCAGATGAACTTCACCATTCTTGAGAGCATCGACAATGTGGGGGCGACCTTCGAGCACCTTGTTGACAATGTCCACATCAACATTCTGAGAGGTGAGGTATTCTGCCGTCCCCCGTGTACAGATGATCCTAAATCCGATTTCTGTCAGCCTACGAACGGCATTGATCATCAACGGCTTGTCACTGTCTTTCAATGAAATAAAGACACAGCCTTCAAGTGGGATCCTAGCACCTGCGCCCACGAGGCTTTTCGCCCGGGCCTTGTCAAAGCTCATATCTAGCCCCATCACCTCGCCGGTAGAACGCATCTCCGGGCCGAGCACTGTGTCGACGCCTGGGAAGCGGGCAAACGGGAACACGACCTCTTTCACCGCCACATGATCGTAGGCCTCACCGGGAAGGGTCATACTCGCGAGCTTCTCGCCAGTCATGACCTTTGCAGCGATTGACGCGATCGGTGCGCCGATAGTCTTGGCAACGAATGGCACGGTCCGCGACGCTCGCGGGTTCACTTCCAGGATAAAGATCTCATCGCCTTTGATGGCATACTGAACATTCATCAATCCAACGACGCCAAGCTCAAGGGCGAGTTTCTTCGTCTGGGATTTTAGCTCATTGATAATTGGGTCCGCGAGGGTATAGGGCGGCAGGGAACAAGCGCTATCGCCGGAATGGATGCCCGCTTCCTCGATGTGTTCCATGACGCCCGCAATGTAGACGTCAGACCCGTCACAAATGCAGTCGACATCCACTTCGACCGCATTCTGAAGATATTGATCCAGCAGCAACGGTTCCTGCTCGGAAATGTCAACGCCACTGGTGCGCAGGTAATCGGTTAGCGATGCCTCGTCCCGGACGATTTCCATGGCACGCCCACCGAGCACATAGGACGGGCGCGTCACCAATGGATAGCCAACCTTGTTGGCGGTTTCTAGAACTGCCTCGCGCGTGGCGGCCGTGGCGTTGATGGGCTGCTTTAGGCCCAACTTACCAACTAGCTTTTGAAAGCGCTCGCGATCTTCTGCGAGGTCAATGGCATCAAACGGGGTGCCGAGGATCGGCACACCTTGATCCGCAAGAGTGCGTGCCAGCTTCAACGGTGTCTGACCGCCATACTGAACGATGACGCCCGCAAGGGTGCCCGCGGACCGTTCCGTATGGATGATTTCCAACACGTCTTCTGCGGTCAGCGGCTCGAAATACAGCCGGTCGGAGGTGTCATAGTCCGTAGACACCGTTTCCGGATTGCAATTGACCATGATGGACTCAATGCCGATATCGGCAAGAGCGAAGGCCGCATGGCAACAGCAATAGTCGAATTCGATTCCCTGGCCGATCCGGTTGGGCCCACCTCCTAAAATGATGACCTTCTTTTGGTCAGAGGGCTTGGCTTCGCAAGCAGGTTTTTCACCAAAGGAAGGCTCATAGGTAGCATACATGTAAGGGGTGATCGCCTCGAATTCAGCTGCACACGTATCAATACGCTTGAAGACGGGTCGCACGTTTTTCTCGTGGCGCAAGGTTGCGACCTCATCGGCCGTGCCGCCGGCCAGTTCTGCCAAGCGATCATCTGAGAAGCCCATGGCCTTAAGCTCGCGCAAGCGGTCCGGGTCGGTGGGTAGGCCTTCGATTTCAATCAAACGTTCGGCTTCGACGATCCCTTCAATCTGTTCCAGAAACCAGGGGTCGAACTGGGTGATGATCCGAACCTGTTCGATGGGGACCCCATGGCGCAGAGCTTGCGCGGCAATCCGCAAACGGTCCGGCGTCCTATTGGCGAGAGCGGCCCGGAAAGCATTGATGTCATCGCCTTGGCCGAGGCCTGGGATATCGATGGGGTCGAGGCCTTTAAGGCCGGTTTCTAGTGACCGCAGCGCCTTCTGGAATGATTCCTGGAACGACCGCCCGATGGCCATAGCTTCGCCAACGGACTTCATGGCGGTGGTAAGTGTATTCTCAGCACCCGGAAATTTCTCAAAGGCAAAGCGTGGGATCTTGGTGACCACATAGTCGATGGTGGGCTCGAACGATGCCGGAGTTGCTTTGGTGATATCGTTTTCGAGCTCGTCCAGGGTGTAGCCGACAGCAAGTTTTGCAGCGACGCGGGCAATTGGGAAACCGGTCGCTTTCGAGGCGAGGGCGGATGAACGCGAGACCCGCGGGTTCATCTCGATCACCACCAAACGGCCCGTGTCCGGATCGACTGCAAACTGAACGTTTGATCCGCCAGTTTCAACGCCGATCTCGCGCATGACCGCGAGTGAGGCGTTACGCATGATCTGATATTCTTTGTCAGTCAGGGTCAGGGCAGGGGCGACAGTGATGGAATCGCCCGTGTGCACGCCCATTGGGTCGACGTTCTCAATGGCGCAGATGATGATGCAATTGTCCGCGCGGTCGCGCACGACTTCCATCTCAAACTCTTTCCAGCCGAGCAAGCTCTCATCGATCAGCACTTGCGCGACAGGCGAGGCATCAATCCCTGAACGGACGATCTGTTCGAACTCTTCCCGGTTATAGGCAATGCCACCGCCGGTGCCGCCGAGGGTGAATGCCGGGCGGATGATGGCGGGCAAACCGATCTGGTCCAGGAGCTTCAGAGCCTGCGCAACACCGGACACGCGGTCATATCCGATCACACGGCCATTATCGTCAGTGATTTTAGGCGATGACACGATTGCGGCGCGCGGGTTTTCAAGCCCGATCTTGTCCATGGCCGAACGGAAGAGCTCGCGGTCTTCGGCCTTTTCAATGACGTCGGCGCGCGCGCCAATCATCTCAACATCGTATTTCGCCAGGACACCGGTGCGTTCCAGATCGAGGGCGCAGTTGAGCGCGGTCTGTCCGCCCATGGTCGGGAGCAGCGCATCGGGCCGCTCGCGCGCGATGACTTTTTCCACATATTCCGGCGTGATCGGCTCGACATAGGTCGCATCGGCAAGGCCCGGGTCGGTCATGATCGTGGCCGGGTTGGAGTTTACGAGGATGACCCGGAAGCCTTCCTCTTTCAGCGCCTTGACCGCCTGAACGCCGGAATAGTCGAATTCGCACGCCTGGCCGATGACAATCGGGCCAGCGCCAATGATGAGAATGGAAGAAATATCAGTGCGTTTAGGCATAAATTCCTCGCGCGCATTTGCGCCGGCGCGAACGTCACCCATCGGCGAATTATCACCGCTTGGGGCACGCACAACGTCAGCTGCGTGGATCGATCGAATAAATTGTCGGCTAAAGCTGTGACCTAGGCGAAGTCGACCTTGAGTGCAAAGGATTTATTGTCCCCGTTTTGGCGCAGACGAGCCTGAAGCTGCTTCTTGTCAATTTGGTCGCGGGTCGATTAGCGTGTCGAAAGACGGACGGTTCTTCGTCATTGCCGAAATGTTGGTGAGACCGAACTGCCGCGTCCTGTAGATTTCCCAGTTGCTTTAAGGCCGGCGCGTTGCGCTCGGAGAACACAAGTTGAGGGAGACTTTCCATGACCAGGCTCAGTTGGGTCGTAATGCTTGCCGCAATTTTGATGGTTGCGTGTTCACCGTCGCCGTCAACGACATCTGAAACCGGGACCTCATCGGTGACCGCCGCTCCCGCGACGCCACCACCGGGTTCCAGCGATGCCGCGCCGGCGGCTGTTCCCGGGGACGTGGATCGGCTGCTCGCTTCAATCGGCGACGGCTTTGCAACTGTCACTTATTCGAGGCCTGCCTGCAAACCGATCCTCGATCCTGTTTGTGTCGCACAAAACAACACAAATGCCGAAAGGCGAAATGGGTGCATCAGGGATTGCGAGTTTTCATGCCGGTTGGAAGATCCCGACGTTCGGAGCGGGTGCGTACACCAATGCCAAAACGAATGCACCTTCGCCAACCCAATAGAGGACTGTGACATGGTCAGCACCGTCGCTCAGTGTACATCCTGCAGTGATGGGTTCGCGAAGGAAGCAAAAATCTGCACAGTTGATATCGGCAACGGCGAGAGCCTCGAGGTAAAGACGCCGTGTGAGAGTGACCGGTTCGGCGACAATTGCACCGCCTGTTTCAATCAGTCTCAAGGCCGCCCGGTCACGACAGAGGCCGGGGTGAGGGTTGCTTTGCCCGATAGTTTCTGGGTGGGTGAAATCAACTGTCGTTGTCCGCCGCCATGGTCCGGAGAATGGACTTTGCAATGCACGGCGCCGGCCCCCTCATCCAGCGTGCGGACTGACCCGCTCTAGTTCCGAGCGCAGTTTCCTCACACGTGCGTTCGTGAACCGCCCGTCGCGGTCGAACGACAATTATCCGTGGCCTTAAGGCGCAAATGTCGAAGGAGCGGACGAATGGATATTGGCGCGGCAAGCGAAAAGGCGATGGGCATGAGTGATGCCGTCTGGGCGCGTCACACAAATCCATGGAGTGTGTGGACACGGATTGCCTCGGGCCCGGCTTGGTTTTTGGCGCTGTGGTCTTACACGTGGATCGGATGGCGTGCGGCGATCCCGATCGCCCTGATGGCTGCCTGGACCTGGATCAACCCGCGGGCGTTCCCGCCGCCCAAACATTTTGAGGCTTGGGCGAGTAAGGCCGTGCTTGGTGAGCGTGTCTGGCTGGAGCGGAAGGAACATCCGATCCCGGTCGGCTTTTCCCGCGCCGCGTCTATATCGATTGTGATTTCCCTAATGTCCCTGGCGGTGGCCGCCTATGGCTTTTGGCGGCGAGACTTTTGGGCTGCCTTCATGGGGTGGCATGCTGCAATGCTGTCCAAGGTCTGGTTCGTTGATCGGATGGCTTTCCTGTGGTCACTCACATCCGATCAAGCTGGGCGGATGCGCGCTTGGTCAATTTCTTGAGAGTTAATTTGAGTGCTGATTTAGTTGGTCTGGGTCACTGCCAGCGCTTGCTGGTCTTTTGCGCGAACTCATCAGCTTCGGTTTTTGCGCCGCCCCCATACCCGGTAATCTTGTCAGCGACAAACGGGTTGTTCTGACGTTCTCGGCCAAAGGTAGACATGCCGCCATGGCCGGGCACGAACTGCATATCGTCGCCTAACGGCCAGAGCTTTTCAGTAATCGAGTTAATCAGCGTTGCCTGATCGCCGCGTGGGAAATCCGTCCGCCCGACGGAACCAGCGAAGATCACGTCACCCACAAAGGCAAGGCGCGCTTCTTCATGGAAGATGACTACATGGCCCGGTGTGTGCCCTGGTGTGTGGCGAATGCCGAATTCGATCCCGTCGAGCTCCAGCGTGTCGCCATCATCGAGAAACCGGTCCGGCGTACAGTCCTCGCCATCTTCAATGCCCAACTTGCGCCAGGACTCGCGGATCTGTTCCAGCCAGAAGACTTCTTCCTTTTGCGGGCCTTCGATGGGGGCGCTGGTGCGGCGTTTGATTTCTTCCGCAGCGCCCGCATGATCCAGATGCCCGTGGGTTAGCCAGATCTTCTCAATCTTGGCATCGATCTGGTCAGCGGCCGCCATGATTTTGTCTGGCTCCCCACCGGGATCGACGACTGCCGCCTTGCCCGAAGGCGCCCGGATGATGGAGCAGTTCTGCTGGAAGGGCGTGACCGGAACGATCTGGACACTGAAAGGCAAGGGCGCGGTCTGTGACATGGGAACTTCCCTTAGGCGGCCTGAGGCGTTCGACAAGCATCGACGAACTGTTTGAAAACCCCGAACGAGTCCTGCGGGCCTGGCGAGGCTTCCGGGTGATGCTGAACAGAGTAAGCCAGCTTGTCTTTCAACCGAAGGCCACAATTGGTCCCATCAAAAAGTGAGGTGAACGTCGCTTCTGCGCCCTCTGGCAGGCTTTCGGGATCCACCGCAAAGCCATGGTTCATGGAAACGATTTCAACGGCGCCTGTTGCGTGGTTCTTCACCGGATGATTTGCCCCGTGGTGGCCCTGGTCCATTTTAATCGTCCGCGCCCCAATCGCCAGGGCCAGAAGCTGGTGGCCAAGGCAGATGCCGAGGAGGGGGACGTTCTTATCGAGCAAGTCTCGGATGACCGGAAGAGCAAACTCACCGGTCGCCGCTGGATCACCGGGGCCGTTGGAGAGGACAACACCGTCCGGTTTTGCTGCCAGTATGTCTGCTGCCGACGAGGTCGCCGGGACGATTGTCACATTGGCACCCGCGCTGGCGAGGAGCCGGGTAATGTTCGCTTTGACGCCGAAGTCGATCACCACAATTTTGGGGCCTGATCCGTCATGGGACTGAAAGCCCTCAGGCCACGCCCATGCGGTTTGTTCGTGGGCAGCGCTTTCAGCGGCAGTCACGCCCTTGGTAAGGTCGCGGTTTTCCAGACCGGCCCAGTCTTTTGCCTTGGCGATCAAGGCGTCACGGTCGAAAACCCCGCTCGGCTGGTGGGCAATAACCGCGTGAGGCATGCCGGTTTGGCGGATCATGTTGGTCAGCGCGCGCGTGTCGACGCCGGAAATTCCCACGATCCCGCGGCGTTTCAGCCAGGCGGGAAGGTCAAGCTGCGCGCGATAGTTTGATGGGCTCGTGACCTTGCAGCGGAAAATTGCCCCTCGGGCAGCGGTCGCCGCCGCTGGGCTCACGTTTTCAATGTCGTCGCTATTCACGCCCACATTACCGATATGGGGGAAGGTGAAGGCAACGATCTGGGCTGCATATGAGGGATCCGACAGGATCTCCTGATACCCTGTCATGGCGGTGTTGAAACAAACCTCGCCCACGGCGTCACCGGTTGCGCCAACCCCTTGACCTGAAACCACCATTCCGTTCGCGAACGCAATCAGTCCGGTAGGGCGGCGGGCAGGTTCTTGACTTAGCTTCATAAACTTCTATCTCAGCCTCAACAAACGGAACAAAACCAAGAGTGGAATTCCACGCAAATCTTCGGCAAACTAGTTGACTCATCACCCGCCGTCAACTTTGTAAGCGAGAAAATTATCTAGCAAAATCAAGGGGATATCCCGTCGGAGGCAAATTTCCGACGCAGCTCATCCTCGTTGAAAGGCACATGCGACATGCTGAGAACAAACATTGATGACGCCCTCAAAGCGGCGATGCGCGAACGCACCGACAAACTGCGCATTTCAACGCTCCGGTTGATTAATGCGGCAATCAAGGACCGCGATATCGCAGCGCGCTCTGAAGATCGGTGCGAAGGCGTATCAGACGATGAGGTGCTCGCCATCCTGACGAAGATGGTAAAACAGCGCGAAGATAGCGCGACAGCCTATGACAAGGGTTGCCGGCCTGATCTTGCTGAGCAGGAACGCAATGAAATCAAGGTGATCCAGGAGTTCCTGCCCGCACAGATGGATGAAACCGAAATCGAGGAAGCGGTGGCATCGGTGATCGATGAGGTTGGTGCGTCAGGCCTGAAGGATATGGGCAAGTGTATGGGCCTGTTGAAAGAACGCCATCAGGGCGCAATGGACTTCGGTCGCGCAGGCGCCAAAATGAAAGCTGCGCTGAGCTGATTCTCTCCAGATCACTCGTGAGATCACTTGCGCCGCGCTTAGCGCCTCACTTGAGATGATCTGGTTACAGATTGTTGGCCAATAGATAGGCGTTGTCGATTACAGTCAAAGGCAGGTGAATGCCGCGATTTTCGCCCGATTTTCTGGATGAACTAAAAAGCCGATTGCGTCCTTCGGACGTGGTCGGTCGCAGCGTGAAACTGAAAAAACAGGGTAATGAGTATGCGGGGCTTTCTCCTTTCACGAAGGAAAAGACCCCGTCCTTCTTCGTGAACGATCAGAAGGGCTTCTATCACTGCTTTTCCTCCGGCAAGCACGGGGATGTCATCTCATTCTTGCAAGAGACCCAGGGTCTCTCGTTCTTGGAAGCGGTGACAATTCTAGCGGAAGAAGCAGGGCTGCCCCTGCCAAAGTCTGACCCAGGCGATGAACGTCGCGAAAAGGTCCGTCTCGGGCTCGTTGATGCGTGTACGGCGGCGGCAAGTTTTTTCCGGCGTTGTCTCGATCGGCAGGAGGGTCAGGAAGCGCTCAGCTATCTGCACCGACGAGGGGTGAGCGCTGAGCAGATCCAGCAGTTCATGATAGGCTTTGCGCCTGCCTCGCGCACGGCTCTAAAAGACCATCTCTTGAACAAAGACTTCGATGAAGCAGTGCTTATTGAAGCGGGCTTACTGATCAAACCGGAGGATGGGGGCGCGAGCTATGACAGGTTCCGTAATCGGATCATGTTTCCGATTGCCGGTCTGAAGTCTGAGGTTATCGCATTCGGTGGACGAGCGCTCGATCCTGACGCCAAAGCGAAATACCTCAACTCCCCGGAGACACCGCTCTTCCATAAAGGCAGTGTGCTGTATAATTACGGCGAGGCGCGCAAAGCGGCCCATGCGGACAAATCAACGCTTGTGGTTTGTGAAGGTTATATGGATGTGGTGGCGCTATGGGGCGCAGGGGTGCGCAGCGCTGTTGCCCCGCTCGGCACGGCGCTCACGGAAAATCAGCTGGGGCTCCTCTGGCGGGTCAATGATGAGCCGTTCCTTTGTTTCGACGGGGACAAAGCGGGTCTGAGGGCAGCGTATCGTTCCATCGACAGAGCGTTACCCAAGCTCGAGCCCGGGAAATCGCTTCGATTTGTGTTTCTGCCAGAAGGGCAGGACCCAGACGATCTTATCAAAGCCGAAGGCCGCGAGGCCTTTGACGGCGCGCTCGGCGATGCAAAATCCCTCGTTGATGTTCTCTGGACCCGCGAGACATCTTCGCAGCGCTTGGATACCCCTGAGCGGCGGGCAGCGTTGACAGCTGGCCTGCGCGACCTTGTCAAAACCATCGCCAACAAAGATGTCCGCAACGCCTATGCGGCAGAATTGATGGCGCGCTTGCGCGGTCAGGTCATGCCAGGACCAAGGCCTGGTGCGATATCCACCCCCGGCGGCGGGACACAATCCAGCGGTGGCCGTCGTTCCCAAACCGCCCCCGGCGGCATGCGCGGGGCAGGGTTTACCCCTTGGCGGCGGTACAATTCCGACCATGAACGACTCTTGGATCTGGCCCGGCCGGTCACGGTTGGGACAAGCGGCCGCGCGACGTCGGCATGGATCCGGGAGGCAACCCTGGTGGTCGCTGCGATCAACCATCCCGGCCTCCTTGAGCGGCAGGAAACGGCCTTCCTGGACCTGGTTTTGGGCGATACGAAACTGAATACCCTTCTAAATGAGGTTTTGGCTTTGATTCTCGCTGATCCAACCCTTGACAGTGCTGGGTTGAACGATCATCTCCAAGGGTCTGGATCGGCAGGGACCCTGGAGCGCATTCTCCATCATGAGACGCTCAATAGACAATCCTTCCTCCGACCTGAAGCGGACCTCGAAGAGGTCGAACAAGGCTGGATCGATGCTCTGCGGCATCACCTGATTGCCACGGAGGCGGTCCGGGATCTCGCGGATACGGCATCGGAAACATTCGAGGTTGGTGAAAATATTTGGAAGGCGGCGGTGACGGCACGCGAGGAACTCGTCAATGCCGGGTCGTGCACAACGCAGGAAGCATCAGCTAAGGATGATGGTGTGTCGTCTGGTGAGCTTTCCGATCGTCTTGAACAAATGCGAAAAAATGTCCGCGCGCGGCGCCGCTAAGCGCTCCCGTGTCGCATCGATAATCAAAGAGCAAGGCCCAACCTAGATCAAGAGTTGACTGGATTTAGTCAGGAGACGGCATTCAAACGCCCGTCCTTCTCAAGCAAGAGGCAAACGTGAATGGCTAAAGTAAACGGCAAAGAACAACAGGAAGCAGAAACCGGCGACAGCCCGATCCTCGATCTGACGGATGCGGACGTTAAAAAGCTGATCAAGTCGGCCAAGGCCCGCGGCTATGTCACCTATGACGAGCTGAATTCCATTTTGCCGTCGGAGGAGTTTTCTTCCGAACAGATTGAAGACATCCTTGCCCAGCTGTCTGAAATGGGCATCACCGTCGTCGAACACGATGACGAAGAAGACGATGGCAATGCCGAGGGCGGTGAAGACGCCTCCAAGAGCAAGGCCCTCGCGAAGAAAGAAGAAAAATCCGGCGGCGGGCTCGTCACCACGAACACGTCTTCTTCTGCGGATCGGACAGATGACCCGGTGCGCATGTATCTGCGCGAAATGGGCACCGTGGAGCTGCTTTCCCGGGAAGGCGAGATCGCCATTGCCAAGCGCATTGAGGCAGGCCGCGAGACCATGATCCGCGCCCTGTGCGAATCATCCCTGACCTTCGAAGCGATCTCGGTCTGGCGGGACGAGCTTCAAGAGGGGCGGGTGCTCCTGCGCGATATCATTGACCTTGACGCGACCTATGGCGGTGGGCCGGAAGCGCGCCCTGACATGACCCAGCCGGAAGTTGCCGAACGGGTTCAGCGCGAAGAGGCGGAAAAGGCCGAGGCAGGCGAAGAGGACGACGACGAGTTCGACGAAGGTGCCTTGTCGCTTTCCGCCATGGAAGCAGAATTGCGCGATGGCGTCATGGAGAACTTTGACGCGATCTCTGATGACTATAAAAAGTTGCGGCGGCTCCAGGACATCATGATTGAGGAGCAGCTGCAGGGCAAAGACCTGTCTTCTTCCCAGACCCGGCGTCTGAAAAAACTCCAGAAGGATATTGTTGAACGGGTCCGCGCGGTTCGGCTGAACAATCAGCGGATCGAAGCCTTGGTCGAGCAGCTCTACGATATCAATCGCCGCCTAATGGCCCTTGAAGGCAAACTTGTTCGGCTTGCGGACAATTATGGCGTGAACCGTCGCGAGTTCCTGAACGAATATCTCGGCAATGAGCTTGATCCGGATTGGTTTGGACGCATTTCGCAGATGGATGGACGAGGGTGGTCAAACTTCACCACCAAAGGCGCAACGCAAGTCATCGCCATCCGCGATGAGATCGGCAACCTCGCAACTGAGACGGGTCTGACGGTCCATGACTTCCGGCGCATTGTGCAGACCGTTCAGAAAGGCGAGCGCGAGGCGCGCATCGCCAAGAAGGAAATGGTCGAGGCCAATCTTCGGCTCGTGATTTCCATCGCTAAGAAATACACCAACCGTGGCTTGCAGTTCCTGGACCTGATCCAGGAAGGCAATATTGGCCTCATGAAAGCGGTCGATAAGTTTGAATACCGGCGCGGGTACAAGTTCTCGACCTACGCCACCTGGTGGATCCGTCAGGCGATCACGCGCTCCATCGCGGACCAGGCCCGGACGATCCGGATCCCGGTCCACATGATCGAGACGATCAACAAGATCGTGCGGACCTCGCGCCAGATGCTCCACGAGATCGGCCGCGAGCCGACCCCGGAAGAGCTGGCGGAGAAGCTCTCCATGCCGCTCGATAAAGTCCGTAAGGTGATGAAAATCGCCAAGGAGCCGATTTCGCTGGAAACGCCGATCGGTGATGAGGAAGACTCACACCTTGGCGATTTCATCGAGGACAAAAACACGGTGTTGCCGATCGATGCCGCTATCCAGTCGAACCTGCGCGAGACCACGACCCGGGTTCTGGCGTCATTGACGCCGCGGGAAGAGCGTGTCCTGCGGATGCGCTTCGGCATTGGGATGAACACGGACCATACCCTTGAAGAGGTCGGTCAGCAGTTCTCGGTGACCCGGGAACGGATCCGCCAGATTGAAGCCAAGGCGCTCCGTAAACTGAAGCACCCAAGCCGGTCCCGGAAGCTGCGGAGTTTCTTGGATAACTAGGCTACACGAGGTCAAAATTCTTGTGATCCTGGCCGCGCGCCGTCTCGGCGCCCAGAGCCGGGATATCGTTAGGCCGGGATCTCATTAGGCCGGGATCTCGTTAGGATCGTGCCACGCTCTAAGAAATCCCGCATCAGATGCGGATGACATATTACTCTGGCATCTGAGAAATTTTCAGGGGGCTTCCAAAGATCCTGCATCGAGTGCGGGATGATCGGATAAATCAGGGCCCCGACCATCCGTCTTGCGAAACACTGCCCTGATCTGCGCGCTGGTCATGCCTTGGCCGTCTGGTGCCCAGCCTGGTGGGCCAAAGAGCAGCATTGGCCAATACTGCAGGCGGTAGGCCTTTAAATCATTGATGATATTGCCCCATTCGTGAAAGGCGATGCGGACGGGATTGGTTGAGCCCGATGGCTTGATCAATCCGTATTCGACTGGGTCGTCGTCGCGCTCTGCTACATAGGTGCCGAAAATCCGATCCCAGATCATCAGGACACCGCCATGGTTGCGGTCGAGATAGTCGGCATTGCGGGCATGGTGCACTCGGTGGGCCGACGGCGTGTTGACGATGCCTTCCAGAGGCCCGAGCTTGCCAATCAGATTGGTATGCAACCAGGACTGATACATCAGGTTCACTGCCAGCATGATCACGATATGAACCGGCGGAAATCCGAGAAAGAGCAGCGGCGTGTAGGTGAGCCCGCCCATGGAAATGCGCCCCGTCCAACCAAACCGATAAGATGCCAGGAAGTTCATCTCTTCAATGGAGTGGTGAACCGAGTGGGTCGCCCATAGCCAACGGATCTCGTGGCTGAGGCGGTGGAACCAGTAATAGAAGAATTCAACGCCCAAAAAGAGAGCCGGGATGTACCACCATGCGCCCGTTGGCATGTCGAAGACACGATGGTCGTAGATCACCACCCAGATGAAACCGACCAGACTGAGAGGCACGAAGCTAATAATGCGCTGGCCAGCCGCAATAACCACCGACGCGATCGACTGGTCTTTTGTATAGAGCTTCAACCCGCGCTTTCGCCCGATGAAGTATTCTGCCGCGATCATCGCCGCGAAGACAGGCAAGAAAAACATCAGATAGGAATGAACGCTCATCGGTCTTGTTCCTCTAGTTGAACTCACCCTGATGTACGCCAAGTGGGGCATATTCCGTCGTGCCGTTCAAGCTGCATCGTTCAAAACGTGTTCGCTTTGCCGCACTTGCGAACGCCTTTGCCGCCTGTCACTGGCGTGTTTGTGGGAGCGGTGGTAGTTTCTTACGTTCATTGCACTGAACCGGGGGCGCGCGGGGCCATGAAGAAGATCAAAGCAACAATCTGCCAGAATTGCGGCACCAAGCTGCTGGGCGACCATTGCCATGTCTGTGGCCAGGCGGCGACCGAACCGCGCCGGGCCGTGATCGGCCTGGTGCAAGACGTCTTTGTTGATACGCTAGCCATTGACGGGAAACTGGCGCGTACGCTCGGCCTGCTGCTCAGTCGGCCTGGACGCCTGGCGAGACGATATCTGGAAGGTCAGCGCGTGCGCTATTCGCCGCCATTCCGGCTCTATTTGTTCGCTAGTGTCTTCTTCTTTTTCACAGCTTTCTTGGTTTTTGACTTCACCCCAAGGGGCCTTGCCGAGGCGAGCGACGAGAACATCAGCGTCGAAGTCGATGCCGATTTGTTGGGCGTCGACGTTATTGTCGATGAAGAACGTAAGGACGACCTCAAAGAAGCAATTGACGACGGCGACGTCGAAGAAGTTGGCGATATCATCGAAGATATCACCGACACAGTCGTGGAAGAAACGTCAACCGTCGCTGATATAGTACAAGAAGAGCTCGATAGTCTGGCTGAAGATGCAGCCGAAATTGACGCCGACGAAGACTGGGACGAAGACTGGGAAGAAGGCGACGGCAAAAGCTTTAAGGACCAAACCTGGGAAGACGATGTTAACTACAGCGGGCCCGACTGGTTTGAACCTCACGCGAAAAAGATGTTTGAGGCAGCGCAAAGGGTCGCCGAAGACCCGCGCTTGTTCGTGGCGCAAATCCGCGAGAACCTGCCGCGGGTCTTGCTGCTCGCGCCGGTCCTCTATGCGGTGATCCTGCTGCTGCTCTATTTTTACCGCCGAAAGTTCTACGTCTACGACCACTTTGTCGTCAGCCTTTACATGCACGCGGCGACCTACACGTATCTGCTGGCCGCTATTCTCCTTGCGAAGATCCCGTTAATTGGCGGATGGCTTGCGGCGGTGCCCCTCATCTGGGGCTTCTTCCAACCGATCATGGTCTACCGGCAGGTTTACCGGTCCAACTGGCTCTCGACGATCCTGAAGTGGTTTATCGCCCAGAACATCTATCTGAGCGGTCTGGCGGTGATCCTCAGCCTTGGCGCAGCGCTGGCGCTCTATTCGAGCTAGGCTATTGTTGAGGAATGGGTCAAACGGTTAAACGCCGGTGATGCCGAGGGCTTGTCCGCGCTGTACACGGAGGATGCCGTCAACCATCAGGTCACCCAGGTTCCCATTCGGGGACGCGGTGCTCTAAGGGCTATGTTCAAGCATGAGTTCGAAGCTGCCGACATGACCTGCTTGATTGAGGAAATCCACGAAGCCGGTGACGCTACGTTTTTGGAATGGCGTGATCCCCTTGGGCTTCGCGGATGCGTGTTCTTCACCGTGGTCGACGGGATGATTTCGTTCCAGCGCGGCTATTGGGACAAGCTGTCGTTTTTGAAAATGCACGGCCTCCCGATCGAATAAACGATCATTCGACAACGCCTCACTCAGCCCCGAGATTTAGATTGTCGGCCTTTAAAAAGCTGCCCCAAACTACATGTTTTTAAAGCGGTCGTTTCCGTTAGGTTTAGTGAGCCCAAACGGGCTGGCTGCCGGGTTTGAAACAATCTTCTAAAAACTAGTCAGTTTACCAATCTCTTGAGCGGCTTTGCTTGTCTCTGGCTCAATAAATGCATTATTAACGATCTCGGGAAGAGCAGTGAATTCATTAGAGGGGCCATGAATTCGTTTTTACATAACACCTGTACCGCAGCCGTATGCGTCGGCCTTTTGGTGGTCCTGTTGATCGCCATCGGATTTTTATCGGCTGTCTTTGGCGGACCGATCCTGTCGCGCTTTTAGGCAAAGACAAGATTACATCACGAACTTGGCGTGGTAATTGGTCTTCAGAAAGAGGACCATTTCTGAGTACGCTAGTTTCTCGACCTCTATTATCGCGTCGATCTTACCTGCATTCGTCTCAGACGCATCAAAGCGGTTTTTGGCGGTATTTAGCGCCATCCTGTATTGGCGCAGGCGTTCGATTTCCGTCTCGGGCTGAAAACCTTCCTCAAGGGTTCTCACCGCAAGCGCGATAATGGCCATGACGATTGCGCCCACATGGACGAGAGTGCCCTTCATCCATTTGATCTCGGCTATTGCGCCCACAAGCACCAGCGCGTGGAGGATGAGGATACCGAGGACGCAGCCCATGGCGATCGTGGAGAAATAGCGCTCCTGTTTTTCAGGCGCATGTTTCCAGAAATTCTTGGTGTTGTGGAGCAGGTAGTCGCAATAGCCGATCTGCCAGTCGAAGCGGAGCTTTTCGTATGCGGAGAAATACTCCCTGAGAGCTGTTTCATTTTCATTGGTGGGGATTGAAGCTTTAGGGAAAAAGACCCCATCGCCTGCGTCTTCCGCTGCCACCAATTCCTCAAGACGTGTGTCCAGTTGATCAAGAACGTCTCTGCTGAACTTGTCGAAGTCCTTTTCTCTTTTCAGCTCATAGGCCGCGAGGGCATCTGTGTCGCTTGCTGACTTCACGATTTCGTCCGCGTGGGATACAAAATGCTGAAAATGGAACTGGCGCATTCGTTCTGTGGCAAGTCGGTCTCTGAGCCAGCGCATTTTGCGCTCCTGGAACATCACGCCAAAGACGCCAATCAAGACACTTGCAATCCCGAATATCGCGCCCACCAGAGCAATGCCCCGGACCACGTTTTTGTCCCAGTCATGATAGAGTACTTCCGCGCCTGCCAGGATCAGAGCGATTGCGGCCATGAAGACAGCGAACACCCCCCAGCGGCGGCTCTTGGTCTTCATTGCCCCGGCGCGCTCGTCGATGGGTGCAAACAGCTCCCGCAACGACGCGTGGTCGAGGCCAGGGAATATGGAGGGATACTCCTTTTTTGCCTTTGCGCGGTCTTCCTCGCTCAAGAAAATGTCTGAGTTGAATGTGAATGCCATGAATTTCCCCCCGCGACATTGCCCGCCTTTTTGGGCTTCAAGCTAAAATTTGACTCCAACATGCCGTTGGTGCGGCTATCCATGCAACCTGTTCATTCTGCGAGACATTTCAGACGAATGCTGGCTAGACTAGGGTCGGGCTCCGGGCACCTACCAAAATTTAAGATAACAGTGTAGGTCGGCTCGAAGCGGGAGAGAGTGAATGCCTGACGTCTTTATTTCTTACAATCGCGAAGACAAACCAGTCGCCCAAAACGTCGCAACGGCCCTTAAGGAAGAGGGATTTGACGTCTGGTGGGACGATGCCTTGCGCGCCGGTGATTCCTACGATGAAGTCACCGAACACAATTTGCGCACGGCCAAAGCCGTCGTGGTCCTTTGGTCCAAAAGGTCCGTCAATTCCAAGTGGGTACGCGCTGAAGCGACGATCGGCGAACGGCACTCGATCCTTGTACCGGCGCTCATTGAGGAGTGTGACCGCCCATTGCGCTTTGAGCTGGTCCAAACCGGTGACCTGACGCAATGGACGGGCGATCACGAAGACCCGAACTGGCGGTCATTTGTTCAGGACATCAAACTGGCCATCGGCCACTCTAACGAAGGTCAGGACTCCCACGGCGATGAGGCGAAAGCGCCGTCTGCCGTCGCAGACCCAGGCTCGGTAAGCTCGCCGGGAGCGGATCCTAAAAGCGCGGCAGCTTCCGCGGCCAATGGGGCGGCCGATGAGTCGATTGAGACGACTTTCTGGAACTCGATAAAAGACGGTGGCAGCCGCGCTGAGTACACCGCTTATTTGGACCGTTACCCGGAAGGTCACTTTGTGGCCATTGCAAGAGCACGGCTCGAAGCGATTGCCCGCGTTGATGCCGAAAAAGCCGAGGCTGAAAGAACCAGGCAGGCTGCAGCAGCGGCCAAAGCGGTAGCGTCCCAACAGGTGCAGCAAGGGTCGCAAAAGGGAGCCCAACAGGGAGCAGCCCAACAGGCAGCGCAACCGGGACGTCAGCCACATCGGGCCGCGAATGGTGCCCCGGTTCAGCCGTCCAAGCCGCGGCCTCAACAAACGAGACCCGCCCAAGCGAAACCGCGGCCGGCACCTCGTCCAGCACCAGCTGCCGCGCAGGCGTCCCCCAAGGAAGATAAAAAGAGCAATGTCGGTGCGCTGATCGGAATTGGGGCTGCTGTTCTGGCTGCGCTCGCTGGCGTGGGGTACTTATTGAGTAATAATGGTGACCAGCCGTCAACGGTCGCTAACCAGTCTGTCTCCTCACCGCAATCGACGTCTTCCAGCGAGCCGATTGGCGAAAGTGCTGATACAGCGCGCGAAACCCCTGCCCAGGATTCTTCGCTGGATACCTCAGCCGGCGAGCAAATGGCGGAAGGCATCGAGACCACCGATGCGCTCGCAAACGCAGCAGTTTCAGATCCGCCTCAAACGCCAACGCCTTCGTCAGCGTCTTCGCCAACGCCAGCGTCTTCGCCAACGCCGTCGACAGAGCCGCTAGCGCCGCCGACGGTGCCTGAGACGGACGTAGCACAAGAGGCAACGGAAACTGCCGATGATGCGGATCCTACCGGGGCCACATCTGGTGGGGCGTACACGGACTGTGACGCATGTCCTCAAATGATGCCTCTGGAAGGCGGGACCTTTCTGATGGGATCGCCATCTTCAGAGCCAGGGCGGAACGGCTATGAAGGTCCGCAGACGGAGATTGCCGTCGCGCCTTTTGCCATCGGGATCTACGAGGTTACATTCGATCAGTGGGCTGCTTGCGTCGCTGATGGCGGATGTAATGGATATGACCCCGGTGACGACGGCTTCGGCAAAGGCAGCCAGCCTGTAATCAATATCTCCTGGCGTGATGCTCAGAGCTATGTGGATTGGCTGTCGCGTAAAACCGGCAAAGCTTATCGATTGCCGACGGAAGCGGAATGGGAATTCGCCGCGCGCGGCGGCACCGAGACGGCTTATTGGTGGGGCGCGCAATTCGATCGCTCTAAAGCCCCCCGTGGCAAACCGGTGGAGATAGGCAGCTTTGAGGCCAATCCCTATGGCCTCCATGATGTGGCAGGGAATATCCGCGAGTGGGTTCAGGACTGTTACATCAACAATTATTCAGACCGCCCGAAGGACGGATCGGCTGTCACCAGTGGTGACTGCGGGCGGCGCGTGATCCGCGGGGGATCCTATCGGAACCAGCCTGTGGATATGCGCGTGGCAAACAGGATCCGGATCTCGTCCGGGGTGCGCGATGGCTATCTCGGATTTCGCGTGGCGTCAGACGTGCCCAAATAGCGCCTTTGGCTATTGTGTCTGGTGAAGCCTTTCAGTGGCGTGCCACGAATATTTTGAAAAAACTTATCGAACACCTCTGAGACAGGTTTAGAGTGGTGTTCCAATGAATTGTCGCGGGCTGCCTCCAGCAGTTGCACGCGCACCGCTTATGGGTAATGTCGCCCCATTCACGAGAAGCGCGCGCTGCGCGTACAATGAAGGAGATAACTCATGGCCGCAGATGGCAAGTGGAACCTGACGATCAACACGCCAATGGGCGCCCAAACGGGGACCCTGACCCTTGCGACCGATGGCGGCGCGCTGACCGGTCAAATGGACGGCAACATGGGCAGTGTTGCGATCGAAGAGGGTTCAGTTGATGGCGACAACGTCAAGTGGAACGCAAAGATCACCTCGCCAATGCCGATGACGCTGGAATTCAGCGGCGCGGTTGAAGGCGACAACCTCAACGGCAACGTGAAGCTCGGCGCATTCGGCGAGTCCACGTTCTCAGGCACGCGCGCTTAAATGCGCCGCTTGCGTCTGACCGCAATATTGGGTGCTGCAGGGAGCCTCATTCTGGCTTCCTGTGGCAACCTGACCTCGTCCTCTGATGACGCTGCCATTTCACCGGAAGAGCGCGCTGACTCGGGAGAGGAAGGCGAGGGTGTCATCGAGGTTAGTGTTGATACCATTGCGGAAGACTTTGTTCGGCTCGCCCTGGCCGTTGGGGAGTATGATAAAGACTATGTCGATGCCTATCACGGGCCCACAGGGTGGCGCGATGACGTTCGCGCAAACCTGCCGACACTGGAAGATTTAAACGCGAAAGCAACCGCTCTTCTCTCGTCGATTGAGCCAAAAGCACAAGATGACCCGCGCGCGCGCATGCTGTCGCGGCAGCTGACCGCTGCGCTAACGCGCATCCGCATGGCCCAAGGGGAAACGTTTTCCTTCGACGAAGAAACCTCGCGCCTCTATGACGTGGTCGCCCCTGCCTACGACATCAAAGAGTTCGATGTGATCCTGGAGAATATCGACGCGATCGTTCCAGGGGATGGTCCGCTCCATGAACGAGTGGACGGTTTCCGAAAGAGCCTGGCGATCCCGGTAGACAAGCTTGAGGCCGTTTTTGCCGAAGCCATGGCCGAGTGCCGTCGGCGCACGATTGCGCGCTACACACTCCCCGAAGGCGAGCGCTTCACAACGGAGCTGGTGAGCGACAAGCCTTGGAGTGGCTATAACTGGTACCAAGGCGACTATGAAAGCAAGATTGAGGTGAACACGGACTTTCCGGTGATCATCGACCGCGCGGTGGATCTTGGCTGCCATGAAGGTTATCCGGGCCACCACACGTGGAACATCTTCATGGAGCAGGACTTCCTCCGGGACAAAGGGTGGATTGAATATTCTGTATTCGCATTGTTCAGTCCGCCGGCGTTGATTGGTGAAGGCACGGCCAATTACGGCATCGAGATGGCCTTCCCTGGTGATGAAAAAACCATTTTCGAGCGGGATGTGTTGTACCCGATGGCTGGCCTTGATCCGGAAAAGGCCGAGCAATTAGCGGCCTTGAATAAGGCGCGCCGCCGGCTCTCCCATTCGCGCAATCACATTGCTCGGGCCTATCTGGACGGTGAAATTGATGACGCAGAAGCGGTCAGACTTTTGACGAAATACGGGCTGTCTTCCCCGGAGCGCGCTGCCCAAAGTCTTGAGTTCATTAAGAAGTATCGCGGCTATGTAGTGAACTACAATATCGGCCAGGATCTTGTTGCCGCTTACATTGACCGAGCGGAAGCCGCTGGTGAAGACCGATGGGATGTCTTTAAGGACCTCCTGATCAAGCCGGTCTCCGCGAGCGATTTGTTTGCGCAAGATCGAGACAGGTAGATCAACAAACAAGGCATGCCTCTTCGTTATCGCCTTCGGCAGGTTCATACCGCATTTGGCATCGTGCTCGGTGTCCAAGTGCTGCTTTGGATGGCAAGTGGCTTTGTGATGAGTTGGTTCTCCCTTGACCACGTGCATGGTGAGACGACCACCGCGGTCATTTATCCTGCAGAATTACCAACGCTGAGCTATGCGTCGCCAGGTGGTATCATTGCCCAGCATCCGCGTACCACGGAAGTTTCTCTGACACGGTTCCAAGGCAAGGCAGTGTATATTGCCAGAAGTGAGGAAGGTGCCGCTCTATTTGACGCAAATACCGGCGAGAAACTTTCTCCGTTATCGGAAGAAAAGATCCGGGAAGTCGCCAAAAACGACTATGTTGGCGCCGGCGAAATTGTCACTGCTAAGCTGATGGACAATCCGCCGCCTGAGTACCGCAAGGCGGTGCCAGTCTGGCAGGTCCAGTTTGATGATCCAGACGCCACCCGGCTCTATGTGTCGCCGCACACAGGAGAGGTCCTGTCGCGGCGTAATCGCGTTTGGCGCATCTTCGATTTCTTCTGGATGCTGCACATTATGGATTATGACGAACGGGAGGACTTCAACAACCCGCTGTTGCGGATCGCGGCGGCATCAGGCCTCGTCTTTGCACTTACGGGTCTTGCCATGGTTGGGTTTCGCCTGAAGGACGGGCGCCTCATCGGCACACCTCGTCCGGTGTCATCGAAGCGAGGGAAGTAAATGACACACAAAGCTAAATCGCGCCTGAGTTAAGCGCAGGCAAAACAAAAAAGGCCTCGGAGAATCCGAGACCTCATTCAAAAGCTGACCTATGCGAAATCTGGTCGATCAGAATGCGAAGTACAAAAGCTCCGACGCACCCAAACGGTCTGCTGCACCAGCCTTCTCATCAGTGATGGTTTCGGTGCATTCGTCGTCAGAGGCAACTTCCATAGCCGGGAACGTCGTGGATTGGGCGTCGACAGATTCAAGATCAAGCTCGGGGCGCTTCAATCCGACAAGTACCATGACGCGTTCAAGGAAGGAGGCTTCCTGTTTTGCTTCACTGCTTGCCGACGAGCCGGCATCCGTTGAAAGGGTCGCGCGACCAAAGGACGGCGCAGCTTGGGCCGTCGACACCATCGCGACCGCCGCGAGACCAACAAAAAAGGCAGAACTTTGTTTCATAACGCTATCTCCCACATTCAAACACCACGCTTCAACCGAAAATGCAACCGAATTATTGCAGATATCCAAACAGGTGCCTGAATCCCCCTTTTTCCTCCGAGCCTTAGAACTGGGAACACAATCACGTGATTTCAAGTGGTCATGGTCTGGCTCAGGCGGCAATAACCCGGTCAGGCTAGGGTACTCCGGAAGTTCACAATGAAAAAAATCAAAACGACCGGAAAGAGATGTCAGTTAAGCGCCTTCAGGGGGTCAACAAAATCTTCTTCCAGAGCCGCCGCCACGGCTTCATGGGTGATGAGGCCGCGGTGGACGTTCATGCCGTTGCGCAAGTGTAGGTTGTGTTTGAGGGCGTCGGTTCCTTCATTAGCGAGTTTCAGCCCGTACGCGAGCGTCGCATTATTAAGGGCATGGGATGAGGTCAGGGGAACCGCCCCTGGCATGTTGGCGACACAGTAGTGAATAACATCATCCACCACATAAGTGGGATCTTCGTGAGTCGTCGGACGGGACGTTTCAAAACAGCCACCCTGATCAATCGCCACGTCCACCAGAACCGCACCTTCCTTAACGCCGCTGAGCATGTCGCGCGTCACAAGCTTCGGCGCGCTTGCGCCGGGGATCAAGACGGCACCGACGACCACATCGGCAAGATCAGTCTCTTCATCGAGGGCTTCATAGGTGGAATAGCGGGTCTTCACGCGTCCGTTGAAAATGTCGTCAATGGCGACCATGCGCTGATGATCCCGATCAAGGACGGTTACATCCGCACCAAGACCAACTGCCATTTTGGCGGCATTTGTTCCGACAACGCCGCCGCCAATGATCAGCACGCGGGCGGGCATAACGCCAGGAACCCCGCCCATCAAAAGGCCACGCCCGCCACGGTGGGCAGTCAACGCATAGGCGGCCGCCTGGATCGACAGCCGTCCAGCAACCTCGCTCATAGGGGCGAGCAAGGGGAGGCCCCCAAGGGCATCGGTGACCGTTTCATAAGCGATACCCGTCACGCCTGCCTTAAGAAGGCCTTTGGTCTGGTCGGGATCAGGCGCGAGGTGCAGATATGTATAAAGGATCTGGCCTTCGCGTAATTGTTCGTACTCGACCTTTTGGGGCTCCTTGACCTTCACAATCATGTCGCAGTCGGCGAATATCGTGGCCGCGTCTGAGATAATCTTGGCACCAACCGTTTCATACTCACTGTCGCTGGCTTTAATGCCAAGGCCTGCATTCGTCTCAACCCAAACCTCATGACCGTTGGCGACATACTCCCGCACGCTCCCCGGTGTAAGCCCGACGCGAAACTCATTGTTCTTGATTTCTTTTGGTACCCCGACGCGCATCTTCTGCCTCCCATGGTCGATTAGAGCATGGTCGTTTGGTTAGCAGATTATTGCTGGCATGCGAAACACTTTCATTAGAGTTTTCGCCAGCGTTCGTGCCTCGAACGCATGTGTCAAATCCCTACTAAATCAAAAGTAAATTTCTCCGCCGGTCTAAACGCGAATGCAAAAACTTGTCGCACAAAGTGAAGTTGTAAGAGCGAGGAGAAGATCATGTTGACGATGGATCGCGTGGCGTTACCGCCCCCCGTTGAGGTTCGACTGAAAAGAACTTCTGAATTCGTTGATAACGTCATGGACTTCACGCGCGACGATCTCATTGGGTTCCGCCGTCCGATTGCCGCTACGTTTGCCTTCAGTGCGCCCTTTGTGGCGATGTCAGCCTACCAGGTCGGCGGCCTGATGGTATTAGCCCAAGTTGTAGTGCTCTACAGCCTTTGTGCAGCAGCGGGCATTTACCTTGTAGGCCGCAACTTGTGGCCACAATTGGTTGAAGAGTTTGAACATCGTACCATTCAGAAGCGACGGGCGATCGCGGATCTGAAATGCGGGTTCGGCGAGGCGGGCTTCATCAATCTTCAGCGTGCGCCGTTCTTTTTTGAACATGAGCACGGCGTTCTAGTTCTCGCCGATGCCGGCGACTTCAGGACGCTGTTTCTCTCGATCGAAAATGACGATGATCCGAGATGGGATCTCTATCAACAAGGCGAAATGGTCCGCCACATCTGGCGTTGGATGCGACTACCGGTGTCACGGGAGTTGGTTCAGTTCTCAACTGAAGCATCAAAGTTTGCCCGACCCAATGAGCCGATGAAAATTCAGTCGATCGAAGTTTGGGAGGCCGTGAATGTCGCCCTCGGTGAACCGCTTGATGGTGCAGTGATCCATAAGCCGTTTCCTGAAGTTGCTGATCAAATCAGCCGGCTCCTCTAGGTGAGGCTTTCCTTGCGGTGAGCTGCCGCAGCGGATTGGCTTCGCGAGCCTGCGTCCGGCCTTACATTCACCTGGCGGGATTGCTATGTACCCGTCATGGCAATTCTCATTGATCAGAAAAATGCGGCCTCAACCGTCCGCCATCCGGAGAAGCAAAAGCGTCCGGACAGTCCAATTCTGCGCAAGCCCGACTGGATTCGGGTAAAAGCGCCGACCTCCAAGGGCTTTGCAGAGACGCGTGACATTGTTCGCTCACGGGGACTGCATACGGTTTGTGAAGAGGCCGCGTGCCCGAATATCGGTGAGTGCTGGTCCCAAAAGCACGCTACCATGATGATCATGGGCGACACCTGCACGCGGGCTTGTGCGTTTTGCAACGTCAAGACGGGGCTGCCAGGTTCTCTCGACACTGAAGAGCCGCGCAAAGTTGCCGAAGCTGTCGAAGCTATGGGGCTTGCCCACGTCGTTATCACCTCCGTTGATCGCGATGATCTAACGGACGGCGGCGCAGCGCACTTTGCTGAAGTAGTCAACTCAATTCGCACCGCCTCGCCAGCCACGACCATTGAAATTCTGACCCCGGACTTTCTGCGCAAAGATGGTGCCGCCGAAGTGGTGATCGCCTCAAGACCCGATGTCTTCAATCACAATCTTGAGACAGTGCCACGGCTCTACCTGAAGATTCGTCCTGGTGCGCGTTACTACCATTCTTTACGCCTGTTGGAGCGGGTAAAGGAAACAGACCCTTCTATGTTCACCAAGTCGGGCCTTATGGTGGGGCTTGGAGAAACCCGTGAAGAGGTGATGCAAGTAATGGATGATATGCGTTCAGCTGGCATCGACTTCATAACGATCGGCCAATACCTCCAGCCGACCCGTAAGCATGCGCCAGTCGACCGTTTTGTTACACCGGAAGAGTTTAAAGCCTATGAGACCCTCGCTTGGTCGAAAGGCTTCTTGATAGTCTCTGCGAGCCCATTAACCCGGTCGTCTCACCATGCTGGTGACGATTTTGCCCGGCTCAAAGCCGCCAGGGCATCGAAGAACAATTAAAAGAAGCGGCTAAAAGACCGCTCTGAAAAATGACGTCGCGTAGATCCTCAACTCTCGTCCCTTACAGCGCTCAACAGATGTATGAGCTTGTTGCCGACATTGAGCGGTATCCGGAGTTTTTGCCTTGGTGTCTTGGCTTACGAGTCGTAAAGACCACAAGAGATGGGGAAGGGGTGCCAACGAAGATCGCAGACATGATTGTCGCCTACAAAATGTTCCGGGAAAAGTTCAGGTCTGAAGCGCGCCTCGACCAGGAAAAAACACGTATCGATGTTCATTATGTAGATGGGCCGTTTCATCATCTACGCAATCGCTGGCAATTTAATGATCAGGAAGGTGGCGGCAGCCGCGTTGATTTCGAAATCGAATTCGAGTTTCGCAACTTTGTTTTGCAAACAACGGCGCAGTCGGTATTCGAAAAAGCGTTTCTAAGAATGTCGGAAGCATTCGTCGCGCGCGCCGACGATGTGTATGGTGCCGTGAAAGTAGGGTAAGAACAAGCATCAGGCCCGCCAAAAGCCAACTCAGCCAGCAAAAACTTAGCGGTGACTGTTCGCCCCTTACTTTCCGTCAAATCGGCGTTTAGATGCCCACGTGGCGGTAATTATCAGTGCGGCGACACCACCCAATACACCTACAAACACAGGATTGTCGCTATTAGCGAGTGCAACGCCGTTCAAACCCCATATGATAGGGACTGCGAAAGAAAAAGAACGCGCCAGGCTCGTAGCAATTAGCGCGATTATCGACCAGCTTCCTATGATGATATACGACTCCTGAAGCTTGTCGGGCCCGAAAGGCATGACGCCTTCATAACTGAGGGCGATTGAGACCCCCGGTGCTGACGCGAGCATAATCCATCCGGCCAATCCAAAAAGTACGATGTAGGCAGACCGACCGAGCTTCCCAACGTCATTGTCTGCACGACTTGATAATCCTGCCAGAAACGAAAACAGCAGGATGGATTCTAGAATCGCGACGCTTACAAAGTCCGGTCCGAATGTCGGTTGGTGGTAGGCCCAAACCGCGTTGGAAGCGAATGCCAGAAATGCGAGCCAAGCAGTCCTGGTGCGAGCGGGTGTAGAGCGAGCAAACAGGTGCCAGATCGCGTAGAAGATTGAGCCGCTATACAAAAAGAGCCAAATGACGAAAACAAATCCGGCGGGTGAAAGAGGCGTTTCATTTTGAACGGCAGTCGAACCAATGTTTCCATCGATACCGAAACTCGAAGGAAAAAAAGCAATCGTGACTTGCAGTACTGCAGCGATTAAAAGGAGCGGGCCTCTGATAATCTTCATATTTTTCCTGCCGCTCGTGCGCGGTGCCACTCAACGTCAAGGCGAGCAGTCCAACGTATTGAAGCGCTTATCTAGGCTGTATTTAGGCCTAGTAGTTCCGTACGTACGCAGTCAGCAGGAGACCGGTTTTATTGTATGCAGAATTTGGTATTCGCCACGATGGCAATACCTGAGGTCCTAAATCGCTCGTAGAATAAGACGCAATGCCGTCTCAACAGCCCGGCCGCGCACAAAATCGCGGCCACCCTCCCGGAAAACCCGACGCTCCGCACGTAGAACCCCATCGGATGACGCTAAGCCAAACCAGACTAGCCCAACGGGCTTAATGGCGTTCCCGCCAGTGGGACCAGCAATCCCTGTAATGGAAACGGCCAAGTCTGCCCGGGAATTGTGGACCGCCCCAATCGCCATCGCCTTTGCCACGGGTTGGCTTACAGCGCCATACTGTTCAATTAACGCCGTCGGTACACCCAGCATTTCAGTTTTGGCCTCGTTGGAATAGGTTATGAAGCTTCGGTCCAGAACGGCTGACGATCCGGGTACGTCGGTAAGAGCCCCACTCACTAGACCGCCGGTGCATGACTCAGCGGCTGTTATGACAACGCCTTCCGCTCCGGCTTTATCGACGATGGATTGGGCAAGGGCCCAGGTGCTAGCTGACTGCATTAGCTTGTCTCAACGGGGAGCTGCACGGTTGCTGTCGCGAGGGCGGCAATCCCTTCTTCGCGGCCCGTAAAGCCAAGTCGTTCAGTTGTGGTTGCTTTGACTGAGATCCGGGCAGGATCAATCGCTAGGATTTCGGCGAGTGCGTTACGCATGGCATCCCGGTGAGGCCCAATTTTCGGCTGTTCACAGATCAATGTAATATCGCAATGTGTAATTGCGCCATCGCGTTCCAGAACGAGATCGCGGGCTTTTCTGAGAAAGATCTCCGATGCCGCGCCCTTCCACTGCGGATCGCTCGGAGGAAAGTGGTCGCCAATATCCCCTTCGCTGATGGCACCGAAAATGGCGTCGGTCAAAGCGTGCATGCCGACATCTGCGTCAGAGTGGCCTTTGAGTTTGGCTGTATGGGGAATTTCAACGCCGCACAGGATGACGCGGTCACCTTCTTCAAACGCATGGACGTCGTAGCCCTGTCCCGTTCGGAACTCGTTCATGGTCTTGTGCCTCCCAAGAAGAAGCCGGGCCATACCGAAGTCTTCCGCTTGCGTGATTTTCATATTGTCCGGGGAACCGTTCACCAGGGCGACATCGGTCCCGTCAGCTTCGGCGATTGCGGCATCATCTGTGAGGTTTTGCCCTTTGGCGTTGGCATGTGCGGAAAGGATCATGGTGTAGTCAAACCCTTGCGGAGTTTGGGCTCGCCAAAGTTTATCCCGCGGAACGGTGGTGTCGATTTTGGTTTCGTCACCCGGGTTGGCGGCGCTCTTTTCTTTTGCCTGCTTGATCGTATCGAATACCGGAAGTGCCGCAATAACGCCTTGGTGGTCATCCAGCGCCTCAACTACGCGGCTAATGGTTGCGTCGTCGATGAACGGTCTGGCGGCGTCATGGATCAAGACTTTCGACACCTGATCTCCCGACAAGCTTTCAAGGCCGAGCCGCACAGAATCCTGTCGCTCAGCGCCGCCGAAAACCGGTCTGAGTAATTTCGAGTGGTCGGCAATCGCTGTCATCGATTGCGCGTATAGATCTATATCGTCCCGATGGATTATGACACGGACGACATCGATTGACGGATGATCGAGAAAGGCCGTTGTCGTTCGTTCAAGGACGGTCTTGCCCTCCAGAAGGCGGTATTGCTTTGGACCACCGGAGCCCGCGCGTGCGCCTCGACCAGCGGCAACAATGATGGCTGCAATTTTTTCAGTCACCCGCTTACTCTTTACCTTGTGGAATTCATTGAGTTTTAACGCCGCCTTGTGGCACACTCGACGCCTGTTGGACAATGGCGTCACCACGGCGGCATGCTCTTTCTCTTGGTATCTATGGCAATATCAATCGGCTCATTCACCTTGCGCAATAATGTTGCGCTGGCCCCTATGTCCGGCGTGACGGACGTTCCGTTTCGCTTGGCTGCTTGGCGGGCTGGAGCAGGTTATGTGGTCTCAGAGATGGTAGCGAGCCAGGAACTTGCCAAGGCCCGCCCCGACGTGGTCCGGCGAGCTGAAGGCCACCCGGAAGTTTCGCCTTTTGTCGTTCAGCTCGCCGGTCGCGAGCCTCAGTGGATGTCAGAAGGTGCGAGGCTTGCCGAAGCAGCCGGCGCCGATATCGTCGATATCAATATGGGTTGCCCCTCACGTCAGGTAACCGGTGCTCTTTCCGGGTCGGCATTGATGCGAGATCTCGACCTGGCGGAATCACTCATTCGCGCGACCATCAGCGGAACATCAAAACCGGTGACATTGAAAATGCGTCTGGGCTGGGATCATTCGATGTTGAATGCCCCGGAACTGGCAAAACGTGCAGAAGATGCCGGCGTGAAGCTTATTACAGTTCATGGGCGCACCAGAAATCAGTTTTATAAAGGCACCGCCGATTGGCATGCGGTCGCGGCGACGCGGCAAGCCACGAGCCTGCCACTAATCGTGAATGGTGATATTGTTGATCTAAATACAGCACGTGCTGCATTGAATGCCTCCGGTGCTGACGGCGTCATGATTGGTCGGGCTTCCGTTGGAAAGGCCTGGTTGCCGGGCGCGATCGCGGATGCACTGATGTCGGGTGCTGATTTGATCCTTGAGCCGTCTATAGAGGCGCAGACCTCATCGTTTTTTGAGCATTATCAAGATATTATTGATCACTACCCTGACGGGTTAGGCGTGCGGATGGCAAGAAAGCATCTAGCCGCGTTTATTGATGAGGCGCCTTTGGATGTGCCCCAAAAAGCGCGGCGGGAGGCACGGGCCCTCCTTTGCCAGTTGACATCCTCGTTGGAAGTAATTGAGGAGCTTCGAGAATTTCTCCTTAAAGGCTATGTTAGTCACCGGGTTGCGGCCTAATTGCAACATTTGTGTTGATTCTTGGCAACAATATGATCATGCTGCCGAGGCGCGTTTGTTGCAAGATAACATCCGCCGCGGAGTCAGTGTGTGTCGTGCCATTTTCCTTCAGTTCAAACATTCTTTTGGCGTCCTGTGGCCTCTGGGCGAGCCTTAAAGGCGTCCACGGGGAGGGCGTGATCATTGACTAAGGTCACGAACCGGGGCGAACACACCCAGGATCTTGATCCGGGTAAGGGCGGCAAAAGCCGGGTGGAAACCCCTTCGTCCAGCTCCAAAGAGCGCTTTATGCTGCTTCCGGGTTGGTTGCTTTCTAATGCGACTGTCGCCATCGGCCTCGCGGTTGCCGCAGTCACCGCTTTTATCTCAACCTGGTTCCTTCTGTCGCCCTTGGTTGCGCAGGTTGATCAGAGTGTTCTTTCCGGCCTTGTCTTTGTAAATATTGCGATTGCGCTGGGCTTTGCCTTTCTTGTTTCTTATCGCCTCTGGCACGTTGTTTCCAACAGGCGCCACCAACTCGCAGGTTCCCGAACACACCTTCAGCTCGTTGGTGTTTTCGCGCTGGTAGCGGTGGTTCCCGCGATCCTTGCTTTCCTTTTTGCGTTTACGATTTTGCGATCAAGCTTGAATGACGTGTTCGGCGATCGGATCGACACATACGTGAACACCGCCCTCGATCTGGCGAACACTTACTTCAATGACGAGGCCGCGGAAGATTTTCGTAATATGACCCAGATTGAGTTCGACTTAGGTCAGGACGCGATTCTGGGTTTGACTTATGAGAGCGCGCCAATAGCGTTCAAACAGCGGCTTCGCGATCAGGCCCTTGGTCGGAGTTACAGTGCGATCTTGCTGTTGGATGCCAACCGGCAGATTTTGAGCAGGGTCGAAATTGATCAGTCTGCTTACCGGTTGCCGCCTCAGTCAGTTTTCGATCGGATCGACAACGCATTCCGCGAAGAAGCGCAACGACCCCAATGGGGTGATTTCGGCCTCAATGACGTTGACCGAATCGACCTTTTCCGTGGCATTCTTAAGAGTGAGGCTCTCGAAGGCGGGTACATCGTCATTTTTCGACCCGTACCGCAGGCGGTCAGTGAACGCCTTGTTTCCGTGCGAGCCATGCGTGATGACTGGCGAGCTGTCGCGGAAGGTCGCCAACGGCTCGAGCGGATTTTCCTTCTCGGCTATATCGTCCTTGCCATGATCATACTGTTCGGGGCGATCTGGGCGGCGCTACAGGCGGCGACCCGGATCGTCCAGCCCATCGGGCGGTTGGTACAGATGGCCTCAAGGGTTTCGAGCGGGGATTTGGAAGCCCGCGTTGATGTTTTCAAAAAAGACGGTGAATTGGGCGCTCTTGCCCGCGCCATGAACCATATGACGGGACAGCTGCAAACTCAGCGAAATGATCTTATTGAGACCAATCGCCAATTTGACACCCGTCGGCGGTTTACCGAAGCGGTTTTGTCGGGCGTCTCTTCGGGCGTTGTCGGGATTGGATCTGACGGTATTCTGACCATCGCCAACCGGTCGGCGGAAATGTGGCTCGGTGAACCTGATAGTAGTTTGGTGGGTAAGCGCCTGACGGATGTCATGCCCGAGATCCGCGACCTCCTCACTGATGCCCGCGAAAGCAGTCATCACGAAGTCGGCGGCCAAATTTCACTTGATCGAGATGGTGCGCTTCGGACGTTCAATGTACGAATTGTTGGTGATACAAACCGCGACGGGAAGAGCTTCGTCATAACATTCGACGATATAACTGAGCTTATATCAGCGCAACGATCAGCGGCTTGGGGCGACGTCGCCCGTCGGATTGCACACGAGATCAAGA
This sequence comes from Pseudomonadota bacterium, assembly GCA_038522945.1. Lineage (GTDB taxonomy): Bacteria > Pseudomonadota > Alphaproteobacteria > Caulobacterales > Parvularculaceae > MED-G105. The sequence continues at coordinate 336,074 of JBCBJV010000001.1, read as the reverse complement.
ATCCATTGACCCCGATCCAACTGTCTGCGGAACGGCTTCGGCGAAAATACAAATCAGAGATCACGACTGCTCCTGAGATATTTGATAAGTGTACGGAGACAATCATTCGTCATGTCGCAGACATTGGTAGGATGGTTGATGAGTTTTCTTCATTTGCCCGGATGCCAAAGCCCGTAATTGCTCCGGAAGATGTACGCGAGCTGGTTAAGTCTGCAGTATTCACTCAACGCGTGGCGTTTCCGGAAATTGAATTCGCCGTACAAATGCCAGATGAGCCAGTTATCGTTGACTGTGACGGGCGACTTTTTGTTCAGGCCCTCGGGAACATCGCCAAAAACGCCTGTGAATCAATAGACACACGACTTGTTGATCGGCCCGAACCTGTCGGACGTGTTAATATCGATCTTGTGATGGAGAATGGTCGGGCGCTTTTAAGGGTGATGGATAATGGGATAGGTTTGCCGAAAAACGAGCGGCACCGATTGACCGAGCCTTACATGACGACCCGGGCAAAAGGAACAGGGCTAGGCCTCGCCATCGTTCGAAAAGTGATAGAGGATCATGAGGGGGCTCTTGAGTTCGACGACTGCGCGCTCGTTGGCGAAACCGGCGCTTGCGTCAAAATTTCCTTGCCAATTTCGACTGAACAAAGCGCGGCGTTCAAGACGGCAGCCGCTGAGTAACGACCAACCGTATAAAAAAGTATAGAATGAATTGAACAAGGTGAGCTCATGAGTATCGATATTCTTGTCGTCGACGACGAAGCTGACATCCGGGATCTGGTGTCGGGCATTTTGGAAGATGAAGGGTTTGAGCCAAGAACAGCGGCGAATTCTTCTGCGGTGATGGATGCCTTGCGCGAGCGTGTCCCGAGTCTGGTGATCCTCGACGTGTGGCTCCAGAACTCAGCGCTAGACGGAATTGAGATCTTGGAGGAACTGAAACAGCTCCATCCTGACATGCCCGTAATCATTATATCAGGCCACGGAACGATCGAAACTGCCGTTGCCGCTATCAAGAAGGGCGCCTACGACTTTGTTGAAAAGCCGTTTAATGCCGACCGACTGGTCCTGGCCGTTAATCGCGCATTGGAAGCGGCCCGTTTGCGCAGGGAGAATACGGACCTCAGGGTGCGTGCACCCGATTGGGGGTTGATCGGCAATTCCACGGTAATCAATTCGTTAAGGAACGTGATCGATCGCGTTGCCGACGCGCGCTCAAGGGTTCTCATCAATGGGGCCCCCGGTTCCGGCAAAGAAGTCATTGCACGAATGCTTCACACGAATTCCGGAAGGTCGGTGCAACCCTTTATTATTGTCAGCGCAGCAACAATTTCTCCTGAGAGTATGGAGGAAGAGCTATTTGGCGTCGAAGGCGATGAAGGCCGCCCCAAATCAGTTGGATTGATGGAGCGGGCCCATGGGGGATCGCTCATGTTTGACGAAATCGGGGATATGCCCCTGGAGACGCAAAGCAAGATCCTCCGTGTCCTCGTCGACCAGAGATTCCGCCGGGTGGGCGGGGCCAATCCGGTTTCTGTTGATGTGCGGATTATCTCAACCACTTCCCGTGATCTCTTGAATGAGTCCGAAGAGGGCCGTTTCCGGGAAGATCTCTATCATCGCTTAAATGTTGTCCCGATTAACGCACCCGCTCTCGATGAACGGCGCGATGACATTCCCGCTCTGGTGACATTTTTTCTGGACCGAATTGCGAAATCTCTTGGTCTACCAAAGCGGACGATTTCAAGCGAGGCAATGGCAGCACTTCAAGCCTACTCATGGCCTGGAAATATTCGTCAGCTTCGTAATGTGATAGAACGCACACTGATCTTGATGGGGCGCGACGGTGATACGGCGATCACATGTGAGCATTTGCCTTCGGAAGTGATTGATGCCGGGCTCACAATCCCCGCTGGCGAAGGACTTGAGCAAATCATCGCATTGCCGCTCCGGGAAGCTCGGGAAAGATTTGAGCGTGAATATCTTATCGCGCAAATTAATCGGTTTGGTGGCAATATCTCGCGGACGGCCGCTTTCATTGGAATGGAACGCTCGGCGCTGCACCGTAAGTTGAAGGCGCTTGGGGTTTCAGGGTCGCAGCGCGCTGAAAGCGCCTGACCACTTCGGAATTAAGGGGCTCCCATGCGGGTCATTATTGGCGGTGCGGGCCGCGTCGGTTTCGGCATAGCGCGTCGACTTTCCCGGGAGGGAAATGACGTTACAATTATTGATCAAGATAAGGAGCTGATCCGGTCCGTTTCAGAGCGACTAGACGTGCGTGGTCTTGTCGGCAATGCTTCATATCCCGACGTGTTGGCAGAGGCAGGCGCGCGTGAAGCCGATATGATTATCGCTGTCACGCACGCTGATGAAGTTAATATGATCGCGTGTCAAATCGCGCATACTCTTTTTTCAGTGCCAACGAAAATCGCACGTATTCGGGCGTCCGGGTACCTGGACAAACGTTACTCTGACCTATTCAGCCGCAATAACATGCCAATCGATGTGGTCATTTCACCTGAACGGGAAGTGAGCGAGGCGATCATTCAACGTTTGTCGACGCCTGGTGCCGTTGATACCAAGGCTTTCGTTGATGGGAAGGTGTGGGGTGTTGGCGTCCGATTGGGTGAAGACTGCCCGATCATCAATACGCCCTTACGGCAGGTGAGCGAGTTATTCCCTGATCTGAAAATCACAATCGTCGGGATAAAACGTGGAGAGCGCATGTGGCGCGCTCATTCGGATGATCAGCTAGCGCCCGGCGACAGTGTCTACTTTATCTCGGCACAGACATATGTGAGCCGCGCTCTTGAAATCATGGGCGAGACCGAAAACAAGGCGCGTCGCGCAATCATTATCGGCGGCGGTAATATAGGGCTCTTCGTTGCGCGTGGACTTGAGACAGACGGCACCATGAAGATCCGCCTCATTGAGAGTGACCGTGCCCGCGCGGAAGATGTCGCCGAACAACTTCAACGTACCGTCGTTCTACAAGGCGACGGGCTTGAAACATCTATCCTTAAGGAGGCAGGAGTTGAGGATGCCGAAACGGTGGTCACCGTCACCAACAATGATCAGGTGAATATTTTGGCAGCTGTTGTTGCCCAAAGAGAGGGGGCCCAGCGATCAATGGCCTTGATCAACGATCCTGAATACAGCCCGATCTGTGAGGCCGTTGGCATTACGCGACACATTGATCCGCGTGCGACAACGGTTTCGACTATCCTACAACACATTCGGCGTGGTCGCATTAAAGGCTTATTCTCTCTGGCTGATGGACAAGCCGAACTAGTTGATGCGGTTGCGTTGGAAACCTCACCTCTGGTGAATAAGCCCCTTGCCGAAGCAAAGTTACCCGAAGGCATTATGATCGGTGCAGTGGTGCATGAAGGGGAGGTAATTATGCCAACTGGCGAGACAATCATCCGGCCCGGTGATCGAGTAGTGCTGATGGCGCTGAAGGACTACGTCAAAGATGTTGAACAAATGTTCCGTGTCAGTATCGAGTTCTTCTAATCATTGTTTGACTGACATATGAATCTAGTTGCAACTTTCCGGTTGTTAGGTTTCGGGATTGTTATACTCGGCACCTTGATGACGGTCCCGTTCTTATCTGCGCTCGGTAAGGAAGGTGCCAATGCGTCCGGATACTTCTTTGGCAGTCTCGTCTCACTATTCTGTGGGTGGGGATTGCTCATCCTGGGAGCTGGCCGTGCTTTGCCGGAAGATATCCGGGAAACCATGCTTTGTGTCGTCCTCTGGTGGACATTAGCGCCGCTCTTTGGCGCTGTTCCTTTTATGTTTGAGGGGTTGAGCGGCGTGCAGGCGTATTTTGAGGCCGTGTCTGCTTTAACGACGACAGGCGCTTGGCTATCGGAAGAGGCGGCAAGATCTAGTCAAAGCACGATTTTGTGGCGGGCACTAATGCAATGGCTGGGTGGTTTTACCTCGCTAGCTATTGCGGCGGCGATCTTTATTCGGCCGGTTTTTGTTGGTGTCGATACGGTTCAGGCACCTTTTGCTCGCGGGGAGCAGTCATCCTACGGACAAGCTCTGTTCACTGCTGGGAAGACCTTCCTTCTTGCCTATGTGGGCGTGACTTTTTTGGCGAGCTTGATGCTAGCACTTGCTGGCGCCCCAGCGTTTGACGCAATGATCTTAGCAATGTCGACAATGGCATCGGGTGGTTTTATTCCTTCGAATGAAGGTGTGAGCGCTTATAGCCCAATGGTGCTGGCGACACTTTTGCCATTTTTGTTTTTGAGTGGTGTCAACTTCATATTTATCGCTGGCATATCGCTCGGCCGTCAGCCTCGCCTTCAAGACACAGAGACGGGCGCTTATTGCTTGATCGTTTTCAGCGTCGCCGTACTGCTCGTGATGTTGGCCGGCACCGGCAGAGTGGTGGAGGCGCCACTGCACTTGTTTAATGCGGCGAGCCTGATGTCCACAAATGCTGTGACAGTAGGATCACCGCCTCCGCTGGCGTTGGCACTCGTTGCCGTGCTCATAGGTGGTTCGGCTCTTTCCACAGCAGGCGGGTTAAAGATAGTGCGATGGCTGATTGTTTTTACGCGTGCCCGTCAGGAGATTCGGCGACTAATTATGCCAAGTCAGATTTTTGGGCGCACCAAGATTTCCGAAGAGCTCGGCGTATGGATGCATTTTATCGTTTTCACTTTCTTTGTGGGTGGCGTGACGTTGGTTGTCACATCAGGCGGGCACCCGTTTGACCTATCAGCGACCGTTGCCATTGGCGCGTTGTCAAACGCTGGTCCGGTTATCCACTTGTTGGAAGGCGAGCAGGTGGGCTATGGCATTATTGAGAACCCTATGCTGCAACTCATGTTATGTGCAGCGATGATTTTAGGGCGCGTGGAAGTTGTCACAGTCCTTGTGTTGTTCAATCGCGCTTTCTGGAGATCCTAGAGCCCATGTCGCGCTATGCCTTTGTCAACGGAAGTTACAAGTGGATGCCAAAGGCGACGGTTCATGTGGAGGACCGGGGATATCAGTTTGCAGACGGAGTTTACGAGGTTTGCCTCGTTGTTGACGGTGCCCTTTGGGATAGCGAAGGGCATCTTAAGCGCTGGCAGAGATCTTTGGATGCACTTGAGATTGCGCCGCCAATCGCAAGTAGAGCAATCCTGCCCATCGCTGGCGCGTTAATGCGAAAAAACAGATTGCGCGATGCCTTAATATACATGCAGGCGACGAGAGGTGCCGCTCCCCGAAATCATGTGTTTCCAAGCGAGGGGGCGATACCATCTTTTGTCATGACTGCACGGCGCTTTTCCCTTGAGGCTTCTGACGCGTTGGCCAAGGAAGGCGTGCGGGCGGTCACCCAGCCGGATATTCGGTGGACGCGCGCAGACATTAAGTCGATTTCATTATTGCCGAATGTCCTCGCCAAAGATGAGGCGCGCAGAGCTGGGGGCGTTGAAGCGATCCTGGTCCGCAATGACGTGGTCACCGAAGGGGCATCATCTAACATCTGGATTGTGGATAAGTCAGGCAATCTGCGGACACATCCGAGGACGAACGTCATCCTTGGCGGTATTACGAGGGAAAACACTCTAGCATGTGCTGAATCCTTGCAGATCTCAGTCATTGAAGAACCATTTTCGCCCACCGAGATGCTATCAGCGAGAGAGGTGTTTATGACCGCCGCGACAAACCTCGTCATGCCGATTACACACATTGATGGCAAACCAATCGGCGCTGGCAAGGTTGGTCCCATTGCGAAGCGGTTGCGGAGTTCTTACCTCGTTGCGGCAAAACGGTCGGCTGTCCCTTTGCTAAAGCAGTTGCATTAGTCGAAGCGAACGGTCACTATCCAATTTGTGCAGTGCAAAAATAAACTAAGAAAGCTGGACTATCTCCCATGAGTGAGAAGAAGCAAAACCTTCAAGACGTGTTTCTCAATCACGTCCGGAAGGAAAAGATCCCGGTGACCATATTCCTCGTTAATGGCGTAAAGCTCCAAGGAGTCGTGACCTGGTTCGATAATTTTTGTGTGCTTTTAAAGAGGGACTCGCAAGTTCAGCTTGTCTACAAACATGCGATCTCCACAGTGATGCCAGCGCAGCCGGTGAATCTTTGGGATCAGGCGGAAGAAGAGTAATGGGCAAGTTAGGTCGTTGACGAACGAGGACCGCTTTTCGAGAATTACAGACGCGATTGTCGTTTTGCCTCTGGTTGCTGGCGATCAAGATCTGAGGCGCGCGCCCGAAGCACGGCTCGACGAAGCCGCTGGACTGGCTGAAGCCATTGACCTTCAGGTTGTGGACAAAGTCATCGCGCCGATTACCCAACCCAAACCGTCGACGCTATTTGGAACGGGGAAAGTCTCGGAAATTGCTGACCGGCTCGTTGAGGCCGGCGGCGTCCAGTTAGCTATCGTTGATGCATCGCTTTCGCCGGTCCAACACCGCAATCTTGAAAAAGCGTGGAACGCTAAGGTCTTGGATCGGACGGGGCTGATTCTGGAGATATTTGGCGCGCGCGCTCAAACCGCTGAAGGCCGGCTTCAAGTAGAGCTTGCGCATCTTTCTTATCAGAAGTCACGGCTAGTGCGCTCCTGGACCCACCTTGAGCGACAGCGCGGCGGGGCGGGCTTTCTCGGTGGGCCGGGTGAACGGCAGATCGAGGCGGACAGACGCGCGTTACAGGGAAAAATAGACCGTCTACGGCATAAATTAGAGCAAGTTCGCAAAACCCGAACCCTGCAAAGATCAAAGCGAAAACGTGCGCCCTATCCGGTGATCTCACTGGTCGGCTACACGAATGCCGGGAAATCAACGCTATTCAATAGACTGACGAATTCAGCGGTGTTGGCTCAAGACATGTTGTTCGCGACGCTTGACCCGACCATGCGCGCGGTCAACTTGCAGACTGGCCACAAGGTTATTTTATCAGACACGGTTGGGTTCATTTCTGATCTACCAACGGAACTCGTGGCTGCCTTCCGGGCAACACTAGAAGAAGTCAATGAAGCCGATATCATCGTCCACGTCCGTGATGCTTCACACCCCGATAGCGATGCGCAACGTCAAGATGTGATTGAGGTGCTGACGTCTCTTGGCATTGAAGAAGATGATGACCGACCGTTCGTTGAAGTGTTGAATAAGATTGATGTTCTTGATGCTGAAGAAAGAGCCTCGGTCGAGGCGACCGTGAGGTTGTCGGCGTTGGAAGCAGAAGGATCATTTGATCATCCTCTCGTTCTCGCTTGTGCCGCTTTGACAGGTGAGGGAGTCTCCGGGATTGTCGATACTCTGACTGAATTGATCACCCGCGACTTCGGACTCTGGGTTATCACTCTACCGCAGGAGGCAGGTGCTGCCCGGGCGTGGTTACACGGTCATGGTGATGTCTTGTCGGAGACCGAAACCGGATTGCACGTTCGTCTGTCTGAGGAAGATATCGGTAAGTTCCGCAAACGGTTTCCAGAGTTTGAAGTTGACATAATGAGTGCTCTGCATTCTCAACAGGCGTCGGCATGATGATAAACCGGAGGCAGATTGATGAATTACTGTTATCGGTTGGACGTGAACGGATCATGTCAAAGTTTGGTACGCTGAGCGACGAAGACGTTCGAGAAAAATCAAGCCCTACAGATTTGGTAACTGCTGTAGACGAAGATGTTGAAACGTTTTTGTCTCCAGCGCTGACCGCGATGCTCCCGTCATCGAGAGTGATTGGCGAAGAGGCAGCTGCCGCTGACCCTAGCATTGTAGGGCAAATTGAAGGTGAAGGGGTGTTCTGGATCATCGACCCACTCGATGGGACACGGAACTTTGTAAGGGGGAAGCGTGAGTTCGGAACCATTCTGGCTCTGGTAGAGAACGGACGCACCATAGGTGGCTGGATCAGCGCTGTACCCGATGAGTTTATTATTGGTCGGTTGAACGACGATGGGCCACCAGTGCGCAATAATGAGAAATTTCCGGTTCAACCTCAGACCGAAGAAATGCCGATTGGGCTTCGCTCCGTTGGCTGGTTAAAAGATGACTGGAAAAGTGTCATTGTGCCAAACCTGAAGGGTGGAAGGCTTCGCTCGCTTCCAAGCCATTGCTCCGCATACGCTTATCTGAAGCTGATTTCAGGTGAAGTTGATTACAAAATCTCATCCAAGATCCATCCTTGGGATCATGCTGCTGGCGCTTTCCTGGTGACATCTCTTGGTGGAGTGGTCCGGTTTCTTGATGATGGGGCCGAGTACACGCCTATCGATAGCGCGGATCGACCTCTTCTGGCTGTTTCACCGGGACGGGACTGGGACGACATCGCCGCAAGACTTACAACACCTCAGTAGAGCTTAAGTCGGGTGAATTGGAATAGCCTTAGATGAGTGAATTCGCAGGAAAAGTTTGTGTTGTGACGGGAGCCGCTTCCGGTATCGGAAGGGCAATTTCGGTCGAATTGGCATCTATGGGGGCAATCCTCGCGATCTCGGATATCGATGAAGTTGGGCTTCAAGAGACCCGTCGTTTGCTTCAAATGCCCGAGACTAATAGCTTAATGGTGGATAAGCTCGATGTTTCCCAGCCTGACGAGATCCTCGCGTATGCAGAAAGAGTAAAATCGGCGCTCGGCAGCGTGGATTGCATTTTTAACGTAGCCGGCCTCACGCGTATTGGAACCTTCGCGACAAGCGACGTGGCTTCATTTGAAAAAATCATGGATGTCAACTTTTGGGGCGTGGTCCGTCTAACAAAAGCCATGCTCCCGCACTTGATTGAGTCCAAAGGTCGTATCGTGAATATCTCAAGTATTTTCGGCATTATCGGATATGAAGGCCAATCACACTATTGTTCATCAAAATTTGCCGTACGCGGATTTTCTGAGACTATCGCGAGTGAGTTATCGGTCCACGGTGTATCTGTAACGAGTGTCCATCCGGGGGGTGTAGACACGAATATTGTTCGGCTAGCGGAGGTGGACACATTGCCGTCGGGCGTCTCGTCCAAATCTGATGTGGAAAACAGATTCAAAAACGCGGCAAAAACCAGTCCCAAAAAAGCCGCGGAAATCATTTTACATGGTGCTGCAAAGCGTCGCCGTCGCGTCCTTGTTGGAGGCGACGCAAGAATTGTCTCTCTTGTTCAGCGGCTTTTCCCGGAGCGGTACAACGCGATCCTTTCTCGGCTTTTCGCGCGAGTGACTTAGCTGACTACTCCCAGTTCTTTGCCGACCTTGACAAATGCGCCTACGGCATCATCGATTTGATCGTCCGTATGGGCAGCACACATTTGAGTTCTGATGCGGGCTTGGCCTTTGGGGACAACAGGATAGGAAAAGCCGGTGACATAGACGCCTTCGTCCATCAACCGCGCGGCCATATCTTGGGCCAGTCGGGCATCACCAAGCATGACTGGGATGATTGGATGTTCTCCGGGTAAGAGGTCAAACCCTGCATCAGTCATCTGACGGCGGAATCTAACAGAATTGCGGAATAACTGATCGCGAAGTCGGTCTCCGCCACGAACCAGTTCCAATGTCTTCAGCGTTGCGCCCAAAAGGGCCGGTGTTAGCGCGTTTGAAAACAGGTAAGGCCGCGCGCGATTCCGAAGCAAGTGAACAACATTGGCTTTCGCACAAATGTATCCCCCCATGCCGCCGCCCAACGCCTTTCCAAGAGTGCCAGTCAGGATATCGACTTTGTCTTTGATGCCAAAATGAGAGTGCACGCCAGCCCCGTCGGGCCCCATAAATCCTGTGGCATGGCAATCATCGACCATGACGAGAGCGCCGAATTCATTTGCTAGCTCACAGATTTCATCGAGTTTTGCGATGGTTCCATCCATCGAGAAGACGCCGTCAGTCACGATCAGCTTGGTACGTACGTGAGCTTCGTCGGCAGCTTCCAATTGCTGCCTCAAATCCTGCATGTCTGAGGTCGCGTAGCGAAATCGCTTCGCTTTACATAGTCGAACTCCGTCAATGATTGAGGCATGGTTCAAGGCGTCAGAAATGATTGCATCCTCAGGCCCGAGGAGAGGCTCAAAGACGCCACCATTCGCGTCAAAACAAGCAGCGAACAGGATTGAATCTTCGAACCCAAGATAGTCCGCAATCGCCCTTTCCACATTACGGTGCAAATCGCTGGTTCCACAAATGAAGCGGACAGACGCCATGCCGAAGCCATACTTATCCATTGTTGTTTTGGCTGCTTCGACGATTTCCGGATGATCGGCCAAACCCAAATAGTTGTTTGCGCAAAAGTTTAGGACCCGGCAGGTCTTACCGTTATGCACCACATCAATGATCGGGCCTTGGGGCGACGTGATTTCCCGTTCAAGCTTTTCAAGACCTTGATCGCGGATGTCATCGAGGGTTGCGTCTATTCGGGTGTAGAAGTCATGCTCCATGACAATTGCCTCCTGATCCGTCGATGGTTGCCAAGACGGTCTACAGGTGGGGCATTTAACGTCAATAGAGGCGACGTCGCGGTCGTTGAAACTCGATCGGCGGCGTAGGCTTACAGGAACCGGGCGACGACGTCCTTATAGGAGCGTGAGAGCTTCAGTTCCGAGCCGTTTTCCAGCACCAGAAAGTACTCGCCGTTGGAATGTGGATGAAGTTCCTTCACCTTGCTCACATTGACGATGGCTGAACGGTGGACCCGTTGAAATCGTGCGGGATCGAGGCGCTGCTGCAGGGTCTTCATGGTCTCGCGGATTATATGGGTCTTACCGCCTGCGTGGATACACATGTAGTCGCCGGCCGCGTCGATCCATTCAATTTCATCTGCATTAAGGATGACCACTTTAGAGCCATCCTTAAAACTAAGCCGCTCCGTATACCGCTCTTTTTCGCTCCATGCTGGATCGGTAATCAATTCTTTGATTCGATCGCGTTCTTCATCGCCGAGAGATGCGAGGAGTTCAACGAGTTTAGATTCCCGGTTTGCCGCGGTGCGTGACTTAATTGCTTCGCGCGCTTTGTGGATGGTATCTTTCAGGCGCTCTTCCTCAACAGGCTTGACGAGATAATCAAGAGCGTTGGCCTCAAAAGCGTCGATTGCGAACTTATCGTAAGCGGTGACAAAGACGACTAGCGGGGCCGGTGCACCAATAAGAGCGCGAACCACGCCAAATCCATCGAGACCCGGCATTTGAATATCCAGGAAAATGAGATCGGGGCTTTCAGCCTTGACTGTCTTGACGGCATCTCGGCCGTTACTGCACTCGCCGATAACCTCTATTTCAGGAAAGGCTTGGAGGCGCGCGCGCATTCCCTTATTGGCGAGTGGTTCGTCATCGACCAACAGGACACGGATTTTCTGGGGCTCGGTTTCATCCATTCATCTGGCTCCGTCGCTCAAGGGGGATTTTGAGGGATACGCACATCCCGTCAGGATCCCGTCGCTTCAGCGTGAATGATTGCATTGAGCCGTAAAGGTGAGCAAGTCGCTCTTTCATATTCAAAAGACCGACACCGGTGGACGCGCGCCGGAGGAGGGCATCGGGATTTTCTGGGGCGTCCGGACCGTTGTCGCATACCTGGAGCTTCAGCATGTCGCCTTCCGCTCTCGCCACAATGATGATTTCCCCGCCTGCTTCCATTTTGGCGATGGCATACTTGATCGCATTTTCGATGGCGGGCTGAAGAATAAGCGACGGCACGCGAGCATCCAGCACGCGTTCGTCAATGTCTTTGGAAATCTTTAGTCGATCTCCAAAACGAGTGGTCTCAATATCCAGATAGAGCTGCAGCGCACGGACTTCCTCAGCCAGTGTCGTTTTCTGTAATGGGTCGCTGTCGAGGGAATAGCGAAGGAATGCCGACAGCTTGGTGAGCATCTCGTTGGCATCCTTGCGATCATCGGTAATTACAAGGGTTGAGATGGCGTTCAATGTATTAAAGAGAAAGTGTGGGTTTAGCTGATAGCGGAGCATTTTGAGCTGCGCTTGGTCAGCAAGTCGGGCTGATTGAAGGGCTCTTTCTGTCTCATCTCTCAGTGTAAGGTAATAATTGATCCCGAAGTAAAATCCGCCCCAGGAAAGTAGTAGAAAGAGGTTCGGAGGCAGGTCCGGCCGCAACCGTAGGAAATAGTTATTCGTGCCGAGCTGTTCCACGCGGCTCTGCATCCAGGCATCGCCGAAAATATATCCAAACGTTTCTGCTTTCGCTGCGGACATAAAGACGGTGACGAGCAACGTCCCGCCGATTGCAATGGCGAGCAGGATCAAAGGCTGCTGGCGCCTGGCGAATTGAAAGAGCGGGCGCAGCATAATCGACGTGGACAAGAAGCCGATCAGCGACATTGAGAGCGAATAGGTGACCGACAACATCGACCATCCAGCAACCAGAGATGAGACAGCCAGCACGTGAAAGGCAAAGAACCCCACCCAGCCCGCGCTCTGGAGCATCCAGAACATGCGGGCTTTATGGCCAAACATCCAATTCATGGCACGGCGCGGCCGTCCATCAGTCGTGATGAATGGCCCCACAGTAGCTTGTTGCGGTGCAAAATCGGCTGCAGTCATTGGTCGCTCTCTGCTTCCATCCATGCACGCCACCTTTCTTCGCGATGAAATTCAAGCCCTAAGCGGCAAGCAGCCTTCCATATGCGGCAGACCGGATGCTTGTGTCGAGACGGGCAATTTTATTCTGGCAACGACAAAAGGCGCACATCGCCGCCCGCCGCGGTGGTATTAATGGTCACGGTCCGCTCCACACAAAAGCGGTCGACAGGATCAGCCGAGCTAAGCAATTGAATAATTGCGCCGTCGCGGTTGGCCAAGCGCATTTTTACCATCCCGATTGAGGCGTCGCTGCAATCAAGAGCGATGGCGTTGATCCGGATCTCATCAAGCATTGCCGCAGGCACTTGAGACGGCGCCTCATCAAGGTTCGGGAACGGTAAGCATACGATGAGATTTGCCGGTGCACCGGCCGCCTTCAAGGCCTCGGCGAGGCGCTGACCAAACCTCTCAGGACACAATAAGCCATTGCCGGTCCCAAGGGCTTTTGAGGCTTGCCGGGCAAAGCCTCTCTCACCTGGGCCGATACATGCGACCAGTCCCTTTGCGCGCAAACGAAGCGAGTTTGCTTCTCCAGTGGGGCCTGGGAGATCAAGTGGGGCCTCATGATCTGTCATTATGGTGATTGCACGCCTTAGAATATCTGTCTCGACCGCCGCGTCGCCATACTTCTGTACACAGAATTGCGCTGCGCTCATCAGCACATTCAGCCTGTCCAGTGCTTGCCTCCATTGCTCAAATGCCTCGCGTGCCAGTGTCATCGATTGGTCGAACATTGGCGCGTGATATGTTTCGGTGATCTTGATGTCGAAGCTTGCTTCAGGAGCCGATTTTTTGACAAGCGCAGGCAAATAATGCGGGCCGCCAGCTTTCGGTCCCGTACCAGACAAACCTTCACCGCCGAACGGCTGTACACCGACAACCGCACCAATCTGATTGCGATTTACATAGATATTGCCGACTTTGGCGAGGGCAACGATCTTGTGCATGGTTTCGTCGATACGAGTATGGATGCCGAGGGTCAGCCCGAAGCCAAGTTGGTTTATGGCTTGAACTGTCGATTCGAGGTCAGGCGCGCGATATCGGACGATTTGCAGAACCGGGCCAAAAATCTCTTCATTGATATCATTGATACTGCCAACCTCGAAGGCGGTCGGTTCGACGAAAAAGCCATTCGCTGTTGCATCGCCGTCCATAGGCATAATGCCGATCTCAGTTGCGTTCGTTCTGAGGCGACTTATGGCGGCAGAAACTTTGTCAAATGCCTCCTTATCGATGACCGGACCGACGTCGGTCGAAATGTTGGCTGGGTCAGAAACGACGCCCTCTGCCATTGCACCGGCGAGCATCTCAATAAATCGGTCGGCTACATCTTCTTGAACGCAAACAAATCGGCATGCAGAGCAGCGCTGACCGGCACTCTGGAATGCAGAGGCCACGACATCGACAACCGCTTGTTCAAGAAGCGCAGTCGAATCGATGATCATAGCGTTGATGCCGCCGGTCTCAGCGATCAATGGTGCCCGAGGGCTTGAGGCTGCGATTGACCTGTTGATGATCTTGGCAACCTCCGTTGACCCCGTAAAGATCACCCCGTCCACTGACGAATGGCTTGTCAGTGCGGCCCCCACACCAGGTCCATCGCCCTGGCAAAGAACGAGCGCATCTTCGGGAACGCCTGCACGATGTAAAAGGTCAACTGCTGCTGCCGCCATCAAAGGCGTCTGTTCTGCCGGCTTTGCAAGCACCGTATTGCCGACCGCTAGCGCAGCGCTGACTTGTCCAGTAAAGATAGCTAAGGGAAAGTTCCACGGTGAAATACAAACAACAGTACCGAGAGGATCTGCTTTGCCTGCGTCATCCAGGATCACTGCCTCGTTGGCATAGTATCGCAAGAAGTCGACCGCTTCGCGGACTTCCGCGATCGCATCTTCTATGGTTTTCCCTGCTTCAATACGTGCGATGCGGAAGAACGCTTGATCTTCCGCTTCCATAAGGTCTGCAGCATACTGAAGAATTGCGACGCGGTCAGACACTGATGTCTGACGCCATGTCGATTGTGCGGCCTTGGCGCGCTCAACTGCGCTAACGACATCTTGGGCCGTCATCGTCGTGACCGTCCCAACGATGCGTTTTCTATCGGCTGGCGAGTGCACAATTACTTCCTCACCACTGCGGTGTTCGTTTGGCGCTGATTGCCTGACGTCCGCTACTGCAAGCGGGGTTTCGGAATTTGAAAGAAGGAAAGCGGATACGGGGTCGGCAACATCCCATCCCCTTGCGGAAAGTCTCGTTTGAGCAAAGAGATCGCGCGGTGTGCGGATGGCAGGGTTCGCAAACTGATCGAGCGTGCGCGCTTCGATAACCGGGTCGGCAACGATGTCATCGACAGACATCTCCGGGTCAATCAATTGATTGACGAATGAAGAGTTCGCGCCGTTTTCCAGAAGCCGTCGCACAAGATATGGTAATAGCTCCTTGTGCCCACCTACTGGTGCATAGATTCGCGAGCGAGCCCCGTCCTCAATAAGCTTATCGTGAAGGGCCTCACCCATGCCATGGAGCCGTTGAAGTTCGTAACTGTCGTGTGGATCGGTCTCGCCTTGGCGCGCCATCTCCTGAACAGTTGTCGCCGTTAGGGCATTGTGAGTTGCAAACTGGGGATAAAAGACATCCCGGTTTTCAAGAAGAAATCTGGAGCAGGCCTGATAGCTCACATCCGTTAGAACTTTTCGTGTAAAGACAGGATAGGTTTCGAGGCCTAAAACTTGGGCTCGCTTGACCTCTGCATCCCAATAGGCGCCCTTAACAAGCCGGACCATAACCCGCCGGTCAGCGGCGCGCGCAGATTCTGCTAGCCATTGAAGGACGGGGAGGGCGCGGCGTTGGTACGCCTGCACGACCACCCCAAAACCGTCCCAGCCTGCCAGAGCCGGATCGTTCAATAGCTGGCCGATCAAATCGAGTGAGATATCGAGCCGTTCGCTTTCCTCAGCATCAATATTAAACCCGATGTTTGCGCCTTTAGCAGAAATAGCCAAAATGCGAACTGTCTCAAAAAGCTCCGATAGGACACGGTTTCTTTTGATGAATTCGTACCGTGGGTGAAGGGCGGAAAGCTTTACTGAAATGCCAGGATTGTCCGCTGTATTATCATGCGGAGCATACCCGGCGATTGATTTGATCGCTTCGCTGTAGTCTTCAAAATACCGCTTTGCGTCTTTTGCCGTAAGCGCGGCTTCCCCCAACATATCAAAGGAAAAGGTGTATCCTTGACGTTTATAACTCTGCCCACGCTTGAGGGCTTCTTGAATAGTTTCGCCAAGGACGAAATGCTCGCCCATGATCTTCATGGCTTGGCCGACCGCCGCCCGAATGATCGGGTCGCCAACCCGGTCGAGAATGGCTTTGGTTGACTGAACGACGCGGCCGAGCGGATTTTTGTCTTCGATCTCGTCAAGCCAGGCAGCTGTCACCATCAGAGCGCGGGTTGAAAAGTTGACGAGCGGGAAGGGGCTTTGGCCCTTGTGGGCTGCCCAATCGCCTGCGTCGACCTTGTCCTGAATGAGTGCGTCTGCTGTCGTTGAGTCTGGTGTCCGTAAAAGTGCCTCTGCCAGGCGCATCAAGGTCACGCCTTCTGAGGTTGAAAGCCCGTACTCCTGAAGAAACTTATCGATCAAACTAGTCCGGGAGGCGTTTTCCCGGGCGCTAACCACAAATAGAGCTGCTTGCTCGCGGGCTCTCGTACGACCTTCTTCGCCGATATCAGCATGCTTGATAAGACTTTGAGCTAGACCCGCTTCGTCGATGAGACAGTGTTCGCGGATTTTTTCACGCAATAGCGTTTGCGGGTCGCTGCTCACGCTGTTCTCCCGTTGTCAATAAAAGTCAGCAGATCGTCGTCGGCGTCTTCAAGTAAAGCATCCCCTAACGGCTAGGGTTAATACACGCAAGATGCGGTTCGATCGCTCAAAAAATCACTGAATAACAACAGCCTAGAGCAACTGCATTGCAGCATTGAAGCCCGCTCTGAGGCGGCTTAGGTAGATCACTCTAACGTTCGATGGTACCGCCGTTTAGGCATTCAAAATACCCGGAAAGGATCTCCGCCCATGACCGAAGCCATAGTCTACGACGCGGTTCGCACGCCGCGCGGTAAAGGCAAATCCGATGGATCTCTCCACGAAATCACACCTTTACAGCTGGCAACGCAGGTACTCGAAAATATCCGGGACCGGAATAATCTCGACACTGCTGATGTTGACGACGTGGCGCTCGGCTGCGTTTCTCCTGTTGGTGAACAAGGCGCGGTCATAACTCGGACAGCCGTGATGAATGCGGGCTTTGAGCAGACCACGGCTGGCATTCAGGTCAATCGGTTTTGTGCGTCCGGGTTGGAAGCGATCAACATTGCTGCCGCAAAGGTAAAAAGCGGCGAAGCTGATATGGCAATCGGCGGCGGCGTTGAATCCATGTCTCGTGTCCCAATGGGATCCGACGGCGGTGCTTGGCCTGTTGATCCTTCCTCGGCATTTAAGAACTATTTCGTGCCTCAAGGAATTTCCGCTGACCTAATCGCCACGAAATATGGGTTTTCGCGCGATGATGTAGACACCTACGCTGTCGAAAGCCAGAAACGTGCAGCGACGTCCTGGGAAGAAGGGCGCTTTTCGAAATCAGTGGTCGCTGTGAAAGACGTGATTGGAGAGGAAGTGCTCTCACACGATGAAACAGTTCGCCCGGATGCGAATATGCAGTCGCTTGGCGCTTTGCCGCCATCTTTCGCTGCTATGGGTGATTTTCCGGGGTTCGATGCCATTGCAATCCAGAAATATCCCGACCTAGAGATGATCAACCATGTCCACCACGCTGGGAACTCATCGGGGATCGTCGATGGTGCGGCTGGCGTCCTCATCGGCACAGAGGAAATGGGCAAGAAGCTGGGTCTGAAACCCCGTGCACGGATTGTTTCGATGGCTTCAATTGGTTCAGAGCCGACGATTATGCTCACCGGGCCTGAATTTGCGGCGCAAAAGGCAATGAAAAAAGCGGGCATGGAGAAAAAGGACATTGATTTGTGGGAGCTCAATGAAGCTTTCGCGTCAGTGGTCCTGCGTTTCATGCAAGCACTGGACATCGATCACAGCGAGATCAATGTGAACGGTGGGGCGATCGCCATGGGCCATCCGCTCGGCGCGACCGGCGCGATGATCTTCGGCACAATGGTCGATGAGCTTGAGCGATCAAACAAAGAAACTGCCCTCGTCACGCTTTGCATTGGCGGTGGCATGGGAACCGCCACGATCATTGAGCGGCTCAATTAGCAGTTGAAAAATTTGGCCAAGAGGGGCTCGGTATCCGTTTGTATACGTCTGGTGCGGCGGGTATCTGAGCTCTAAGGCACAGAAGGGTAAAATAGATGGCATACGAAACGTTTTCCGTAGATATTGATGCCGACGGCATCGCGCTCGTGACGATCGACCTACCTGGTCAGTCGATGAATGTATGGAACGAGCAGTTGATGGTCGAGTTTAGCAAGTTCGTCGATGATTTTGTGGAAAATGACGACATCAAGGGTGCAGTTATCACCTCTGGCAAAAAGTCTGGTTTTCTGGCTGGCGCTGACCTCAGAATGTTGGGTGGCCAGGACGCCTCAAGCATGAAAGAGGCCTTTGAGAATGCATTCAAACTGAACGCGTATCTCCGCAAATTGGAAACCAGCGGACACCCGGCAAAGAAGCTTCAAAAGGGCGAAGCCTTTGCTAAGCCGGTTGCCACGGCTGTTAACGGTCTCGCTCTTGGCGGGGGGCTTGAGCTGGTGCTGGCTTCTCATTATCGGGTCGTTGCTGACAATCCAAAGATCCAACTTGGATTGCCGGAAGTGCAGGTTGGGCTTCTTCCCGGGGCGGGTGGGACCCAGCGCTTGCCACGTTTAGCGGGCCTGCAGAATGCGGCAATGATGGCAACCCAAGGCAAGTCAATTGATCCGCAGACAGCAAAAGCATACGGCGTGATCCAGGAGATTGCCCCGGCCGATGAAATCATCGCCAAAGCCAAAGAGTGGGTGAAGGCCAATCCTAAGGTCGCCCAACCATGGGATAAAAAAGGCTTTAAGTTCCCTGGTGGCGGCGGTGCCATGGACCCGCGTTCGGTCCAGCTTTTTGTAGGTGCCAATGCGATGGCGCAGAAACAAACCCAGCATAATTATCCGGCGGTTCAATACATCCTTTCATGTCTATATGAGGGATCGATCGTGCCAATCGACACGGCCATCCGTATTGAGTCGAAATACTTCACAAAACTCGTTTCCAGCCCGCAAGCGCGCAACATGATCCGCACGCTGTTTGTGAACAAACAAGCAGCGGAAAAAGGCGAGCAGCGTCCTGAAGGCGTACCGAAACAGGAACTGAAAAAAGTCGGGGTCCTTGGTGCTGGCATGATGGGGGCAGGGATTGCCTATGTGACAGCTAAAGCTGGCATGGAAGTTGTGCTCCTCGATCGCGATATCGACTATGCTCAAAAGGGCAAGGGTTACTCCCAGGGCATTGTCGAGAAGGGCATCTCCAAAGGTAAAGTAAGTAAAGAGAAGGGCGAGGAACTCCTTTCGCGAATTCAACCGACGACCGAGTACGGTGATCTTGCCGAGGTTGACCTAATCATCGAGGCGGTCTTCGAAGACCCTGATGTCAAAGCCGATGTCATCAAAAAGACCGAAGCCGTCATCGGGAATGACGTCATCTTTGCGTCAAATACATCGACCCTGCCGATCACAGGGCTCGCCCAAAACTCTGAACGCCCAGATCAGTTCATTGGCATCCACTTCTTTTCACCTGTCGACAAGATGCCTCTGGTTGAAATCATTCCTGGTGAAGCATCGGGTGATCAGTCCTTGGCGACCGCTCTCGATTATGTGCAGCTGATCAAAAAAACGCCGATTGTGGTGAAAGACACCCGTGGTTTCTATACGAACCGTGTTGTCCCCCCTTATCTCAATGAGGCCATGTTGATGGTCAAAGAGGGGATCAAACCGGCGCTCATCGATAACGCAGCGAAATCACTGGGCATGCCCGTTGGTCCGTTGGCGTTAACCGATGAAACGTCACTTTCTCTCGGGTGGATGCTCGTCAAGTCGACTCAAAAAGAGCTGGGCGACGACTATAAGCCAACGGGTGTCGAAGACCTGCTTGAGAAGATGGTTGATGGGCTTGGTCGTGAAGGACGCAAATCTGGCGGCGGCTTTTATGACTATCCCGAAGGTGGCAAGAAACGCCTTTGGCCTGGCCTTTCCGACCATTTCCCCGAAGCTAGCGAACAGCCGAGCCTTGAGGAAGTCGAAGAGCGGCTGCTCTACGCTCAGCTCATCCCTGCAGCCCACTGTTTTGCAGAAGGGATTGTGCCGGATCCACAATCCGCTGATCTTGGCGCAATTTTCGGCTGGGGCTTTGCCCCTTGGACGGGCGGGCCTATGAGCCATATCGATACGATTGGCGTAGAGTCATTTGTTCGTCAGGCCGAGAGCCTGGCACAGCGATATGGCGAACGGTTTCATCCGCCACAGGCATTCCGCGATATGGCAGCAAAGGGCGAGGCGCTCTACGCCGCCTAGGGCATTTGCACATGTGGTACGAATTCGCCGGCGCACAAGCCGGCGTTTTTGTTTGGCTGGCCAGAGGACATGGAAGGCGCGACCTGTGTTGATGAAAAATATCAGTGCCGTGATTGTTGGGGTGTTGGTGGCATCGCTTACCGCCTTTGCAGTTGAGCGAATGGGCTATGCCGGTTTCGGTGGAGCAGAAGGTGCCCCAAGTGTAGGGTCGGATGTCGATCCATCCCCGGTGCAGGAAGGCGGATCCGTTCCATTAGGCATGCAATTTATTGCGATAATTGGGTGGTTCCTGGCGACCCTACTAGGGAGCATCGCTGCATTGAAAGTTGCGTCCAATTGGGCGCCAGTGGCTTGGGTCATTGCCATGACTGTGGCGGGGCTCGGACTGATATCGGTTCTGCAAGTTCCCTTAGCCTGGTGGGTCGGTGCTGGTGCACTATTGGCCCCGGGCGGTGGTGCCGTCGCCGCGATCCGCTTGCGGAATTCGACGTACACACTCCCTACAAAACACGATCCGCTCCCATTGAGTTAAGTCCAACCATGGCTTCAGTCCCGGATACCTCCAAGCCTATTCCCGCTGCAACGATATTGCTGGTTAAGGACGATCCGTCCTTGAAAGTTCTAATGGTTGAGCGGCATGCGGACATTTCATTTGCCGGCGGGGCTCTTGTGTTTCCCGGCGGCAAAGTCGATGTGCACGACGAGCCCGCATCTTGGTGTGACCATACGACAGGTTTATCAGATGATCCCGTGCTTGCCGCATCGCAGATTGCAGTGATCCGGGAAGCGTTCGAAGAGGTTGGTGTTCTTCTAGCGCGGCCTGTTGGAGCTGATAGGATGCTATCAGACGAAGAGCTTGCACCGTCACAAGCCCTCCGCGGAGAAATCGAACAGGACCCTTCCAGATTCAATAAGCTCTGTAGGCAGAATGGCTGGCGCCTCGCAGCTGACTTGTTAACGCCCTACGCTCACTGGATCGCGCCTCCCGGTTTGCATAAGCGCTTCGATACTCGTTTTTTTGTGGCCAAGGCGGTGTCGCAAAGCGTCAAGCCCGACGGTAATGAAGCGACCGAAGCCAAGTGGGTTTGTCCGACGGAGGTGATGCAAGATGCCCGTGAGGGCCGACAAAAGGTCATCTTTCCGACAGCTCGAAATCTGGAATTGCTGGCATTGGCTCCGAACGCAGAAGGGACAATATCGAACGCGAAGGCACGTTGCATTGAACAAATCTGCCCGCAAATCATCGAGCGCAATGGTGAACGCTTTTTGACAATACCAGAGGGTCTCGGATATCCAGTGACGGAAGAACGTTTAGACAGCGTGCGACGTCAGTAGACACTGATTAGGGCTTGTACCTGATCAATCAGGGTTCGGCGCGGAAGACCTCACCGCCAATATCAACAAAATAGATGTTTCCGGCGTCATCGACACCAAGGCTTGAGATCGAACTAATCCGCCCTTCGTCTGGTTGGAAGGTAGAATTCTCTATTGTAAAATCATTCGCCCCAATTGTTTGGCCTTGCACGATATCATCGAATTCAATCGACCAAATATTGGCATTGGCAAAATCAGCGAAAATGTATTTGCCTTGCAACGATTGTATCGGGCCGCGATAAACGTAGCCGCCAGTTACAGAGTTGCCTGTGCGCTCACTAATGCCATGAGGATACTCCGCAACGGGAGGAGTAAAGCCAACGGTACTGCCGGCCATGTTCATACGTGTGCCTTCCAAGATCGGCCAGCCGAAATTCAGCGCCGCTTCACCGGGATTGATCAAACTGATTTCCTCTATATCCGCTTGGCCTACATCGCCGATCAAAAGCGCCCCGGAAACAGTGTCAAAGCTTGCTCTGAACGGATTCCGCAACCCGTAGGCGTAGATCTCATCCGCGCCCGAGACGCCAACGAATGGGTTGTCGGAAGGGATGGCATAGTCTTTGGTGTCATCGCTGGGAAAGTCGTCGGAGGAAGGATCAATTCTAAGGATCGTTCCCAACAGGGTATCAGTGTCCTGACCGTTACCAAATGGATCATTGCTACCGCCGCCGTCGCCGAGGGCGATATAGAGAAACCCATCCAGCCCGAAGTCTAGCCACCCCCCATTATGATTAGATGCCGGTTGCACAACCTCAAGGATGATGTCGGCGGAGCCAGAATCGGCCTGATCGGAATCGGTTGCAGAAAGGGAATATCTCCGGATTTCCGAGTCGCCATCCCTGTTCGAAATATGCACGTAAAACTCACCGGACGTTTCATAGTCCGGCGCGAGCGCCATGCCGAGTAATCCACGCTCGCCGTCATTGGCAACTTCCGATGAGATATCCAGAAATGGCTGCGGGGCGAGTGTGCCCGTATCAGGATCAAGGATCAGGATGACGCCATCTTTTTCGAGGACGAAAACCCGACCGGTGCCGTCTCGTGTTCCGAGTACAAATAATGGTAGGTCTAGGCCTTCAATCAATCGTCGAACGGAAAACGGTTCGTTCACATCAGTAACGGTGAGCGTCACATTCAGGCTTGCTGATCCGTTTGCGTCACTTACCGTGAGGGTCAGTTCATAAATGTTGTCTTGATCCGTATCAATTGGATTTTCAAAGTCCGGGGGATCGTTGAAGGATAGCTCCCCCGATGGCGATACGGAAAACAACCCGGCATCGATCCCGCCCGAAATCGCAAATGTCAGCGCATCGTCTTCAGCATCAGTGGCCGTCGCCGTGTAAATCGTCCCGCTGGAGTTTTCTTCCACGGAAGCTATTGGCGATGAGCTAAATGTCGGGACCTCATTTGAAGCATCCGGAACCGGGTCTGTCGGGACGGGGTCCATGGGTGGTGGATTCATCGGAGCCGGATTAGTTGGTGCAGGGTTCGTTGGTGCAGGGTTCGTTGGTGCCGGGTTCATTGGTGCAGGGTCTTCGGCTGCCGGTTCGGCCACTGGAGCAGGATCATCTTCATCGCAGGAAGTGAGTATCGCTGCCAAAATAGGCAGCATTAGCAAAACAAGATGGAATCTCATGGCCGTGCGCCTATTCTGTCGGCCCCGCTGAAAGCCCTTCTTACGGGTCCTGGGTTAAAACGCTAACGAACTTGCGCCTTACAACTATCAAAATCGAGAGGGTCTGTGAATTTACGAATCGGACGGAGTGTTTGATGATCGATGAATTTTTGGTGACGCTTTGATGTCAGTTGAGAAATCCTCGTGACTTCAGGAGCCGCCTTGTCCATTCCAGTGCGATAATATCATAAAGAGCGTGGGCGGTCATTGGCGCGATGAGGCTGTCAGTCCAGACGAGTACAAATCCAAGATAAATACCAATCAGTGTTGTGATGATCATGTAGAGAAATGTGCGTGCATGGAGCAAGCCAAACAGCACGTTTGTCACCACGATCGCGACTGTGGTCGGCATAAAACGGTCAGCGTACGGTTGAAGAAAGCCTCTGAACAAGAGCTCCTCGTTGATACCGGCAAGAAGCGCGAGAATCACAACCCTTGAAGGCGTAAAGAGATAAGGCATACCGGCAAAGAACTTAAGCTGGTCTTCTCGGAACGCCGAAACCCTCGGATGTTTTGTTCCAACAAACAAAACGAAGAACAGGGCCATGGGGAGCGTAGCGGCAACCCCAAGGAGAAGAGCTGATGCAGTCGGTTGGACCGGTAGGGCGACGTCAAACACCAACGCCAAAACGGCGCCCACGACACCAAGTGCAAGAGTACCGAGTACGGCGGTAGAAAAACCGTTGGATGGTTCGGATCTGACCTGACCAGCTTGTTTCGGATCTTGCTTGATCATCTGCGCTTGAGGCCCCCCAAGAGGCCCCGCAATAACTCTCTTGTGAGAGTTGTCGAAAGCGTTCGTGCTGCTGACTTAAGGGCTGCTTCGCCTACGGATTGCCGATTCGAGCGGCGTCTTCTTCGTGGCTTAGCACCGGTTGATTTTTCAATCTCGATAGCCTTGGCTTCGGCACGTTCTTTCAACAGTTCGTATGCAGACTCCCGGTCAATTGCCTCGCTGTACTTCAAAGACATTGAAGATGCCGTCACCAAAGCCTCTCGTTCACTGACCGTCACCGGTCCCATCCTCGAGCTTGGTGGGCGGATGAGTGTGCGTTCGACGATTGACGGTGTCCCTTTTGATTGAAGGGTCGAGACCAGTGCCTCGCCTATCCCAAGTTCGGTGATTACTTTTACAGAGTCCAAGTCCGGGTTCGGGCGGAACGTTTGGGCCGCAGCTTTTACCACCTTCTGTTCCTTTGGCGTGAAGGCCCGCAAGCCATGTTGGATTCTGTTCCCCAGCTGACTGGAAACGCTGTCAGGGACGTCTTGTGGGTTTTGTGTCACGAAATAGACGCCGACACCTTTAGAGCGGATCAGGCGGACGACCTGTTCTGTTTTCTCAAGCAGCGCTTCAGGTGCATCATCGAAAAGCAAGTGAGCTTCGTCGAAGAAGAAGACCAGCCTTGGTTTGTCGGGGTCACCGACTTCCGGCAGCTCTTCAAACAGCTCTGACAACATCCACAGCAGGAATGTGGCATAGAGTTTCGGAGATTGCATTAAACGGTCCGCAGCGAGAATATTGACAATCCCGCGACCATCATAGTCGGTCCGAAAGAGGTCCCGCAGATCAAGTGCAGGTTCCGCAAAGAACTGCTCGGCTCCCTGTTCTTCCAGTGCTAGCAATCGTCGTTGGATCGCGCCAATACTGGCCTTAGATACATACCCGTACTCGACGGTCAGCTCTTTCGTTCGTCCGCCGATCTCTATAAGCAAAGCGCGCAGGTCTTTCAGATCTAGGAGCAATAAGCCTTCATCATCTGCCAATCGAAATGCGAGGGTCAGGACGCCCTCTTGGGTGTCGTTTAAGTCGAGAAGCCGAGAGAGTAGGAGTGGGCCCATTTCACTGATGGTTGCGCGAACCGGGTGGCCTTTTTCACCGAATAGATCCCAGAAACAAACCGGAAAAGACGCGGGCTGATAATCGGTCAGGCCGATGGTCTCAGCTCTTGATATGAGGGGAGGCGTTAAGTGACCCGCCTGCGAGAGGCCCGCTAAATCCCCCTTCACGTCCGCCAGAAAAACCGGCACGCCAGCATTGGAAAAGCCTTCCGCTAAGATCTGTAGGGACACGGTTTTGCCCGTTCCGGTTGCCCCGGCGATCAGACCGTGGCGGTTGGCATACTTCAGGTTGAGATTTTGTGGCAGCGGGGTGGCAGTACCGGGCGCTGCGCCCAGAAAGATCGTCTTGTCGTTCATAACTCGCACAAGGCCTTGATTTGATTGGATCGTCGACTCGTTATGGGCATCCGTTGTCAAACGTTAATTTTTCTTTACCGTTGCTTTACGGGGCCAAAACTTCACGGTATTTCAATGCGCTATTGGGAGACAGATGGCAATCCTGCCATCTTGTTGAAGCAGCAACGCGCCGAAGTTCGTCTTCGTGCGGATGAAAGGATGGGGCAATGGTTCGGATTTTACTTATTATCGCAGTGGCTCTCGCAGTCATTATCGGGCTTATGCGGTTGACGGGGCAAGATGCGTCGGAAGTCGGTGAGGCTGCTCAAGAAGCAGCCGCACAAGCAGGCGAGACGATCGAAGCCGGCGCTGAAGCGGTCGGAAACGCGGCTGGTGATTCAGTTGATGCGGCCACCGACGTCGCGGCCGAAGCCAGTGAGATGGCTGGTGAGGCCGTTGAAACAGTGGGTGACACCGCTGGCGATACGGTCGAAACGATCGGCGACGCGGCGGGCGAAATTGCCGGTGACGCAATCGATGCTGTTGAAGGCGCAGTTGAAGATGCGCAAGACACAGTGGATGAGCTTGTCGATGGCGTTGAGGAAACAGCAGAAGAAGCAGCCACTGATACAGAAGCGGCCGTTGATGACCTTGCTGAAGAAGTAGAAGAAGCGGCTGGGGACGACGAGTAGGCGCTTCGCTGCTTAAGAGCTTTTGGAATACTGAACGGGCGGGTGCGCAGGCGTCCCGGCCCGTTTTCCTTTATAAAGTTGGTAAATCTCCGCTTAAGGACGGACGCAATAAATTTAACTGATTTGTAGATATTGCCCATTAACGTGGCAGTTATGGAGACTAGAGAAGTGAGTCTCCTCGAGTAGGATTACAAGATGCCAGATCCAATCGATATCAGTCATCTCGATCAGTATATTTGTGGGGATGCAGCGCTTTTCGACGAGGTGCTAACTATTTTCGTCGAACAAGCGCAGAACTGGGTCGATCAACTCGATCCCTCCATGACAGATGATGCCTGGTATCACGCTTGTCACAGCTTGAAGGGGGCATCGCGCGGTGTCGGGGCCTGGGAGCTCGGCAACCTCGCCGAACAGGGCGAGGCTCTGACAGAAGAAAGCCACCACGACCTAGAGCGCATTGCCCTAATTGACAAGATCAAGCGGCAAGTAGCGATTGCCTGTGAGTTTGCGGTTACCATCCGCGAAACCCGCTGGGCTTCTTAAGTTCCAATCGCTACGTAAACGCAAATCTGTTCGCCGCTTAATTGCTCTGCGTTAGGTCGTCAGTTGCCGCAGCTGGCGCTCCCGCAGCATTTGCAGTTTCACCTTCAGTACTTTCCGCCGACGAGTCTTGAGCTTTGTCAGCGGCAATCTCATCAGCAGGCAATTCTTTTTCCTCAGGAGCAGCAGCTGCGAATATCTGCTCGAGGAAAGCTGCTTCCCGGCGGTAATAAAATAGACGGTTCTTTAGCTTGCGCCAGCCGTGGCCTTCGTCAGGCATCAGGATATATGGCGCATCGATACCATTCTTGCGCAAGGCACGAACCATGATTTCTGTTTCGGCTTTGTCGATCCGTCGGTCCTGGGCGCCATGCGAAAATAAGACGGGCACTGAAATTTTGTCCGCCGTAGTGACAGGAGAGTTCTCAGTATAGAACTGAAGCCACTTTTCGTCCTTGATATCACCATACTCGATGATGTCAGAGGCTTTTAACGCGGGCGAGGCGATTTGGAGAGCAGTCACCCAGTTACCGACCCCATAAAGACTGACGCCGCCAATGAACTTATCCGGGTAGGCTCCAAGAACCGCATTGACCATATAACCGCCATAAGATCCGCCCTTAACGATGGCCCGTGAGGCATCAATTCGCGGATCTTCTTCAAGGGCCGCCAGAATGTCGACCAGATCTCTGACGCTATCGAGGCGCTTTTCCTGGTTATCCAGCCCGAGGTAAGATCGACCATATCCAGTGGAACCACGAACGTTGGTGGCTAACACAGCGACGCCGCGAGAGACGTGGTATTGGATGTCAGGCTCGAACCTGTTCGTCGACTGAGCTGTGGGCCCGCCATGTACATCGAACAAGACCGGAAACCCGTCCGACGGGACGTCGCCCTGGGGCACATAAAGCAATCCGTGAACGGTGACCCCATCGCTCGACGTCACTTCAAGTTTTTCTGGCGCAACAAAAATCGAAGGCGAAAGCCCGGCAAGGGAGGCACTGTAGATTTTCTTCGCGGAGCTTTTACCAATACGCCAAGTATAGAGATCGCCGGGTGTATCATGCGAAGAGACACTCACCAGGAGGTTTGCTTTTTCGCGAGCGCAGGAAATTCGTTTCCATCCCGCGGGCAGTTTGGGAGTATCGATGTTCCTTGCCCGTCGTAAGTCCTGAACCTTGAGGCTGTAATCGCCGCCGCGATTTTCCAGATAGGCAAGGTATCGGTCACCACAGACGATTGGCCCCTCGAGATCGAACCCATCGGGCTCCTCGAAGGCTTCCAAGCCACTATTCTCGAACCCATGAAAGGCGAGGGTGAGATATTCGCGGTTGAGATTGGTGGTAAGATAAAATCCGTCGCCCTCCGGTGAAAACGCGATGGGGCTTCCGCCTCCGAAACCACTTAACAAGTTGGCGGGTTCTTCTGGCTTGTACAACAGGGTCAATTCACCTGACGCTACGTCGAGGGAGTAAAGGTTATGGCTGTCCTCGCCGACGTTTTCGGCAATAATCAGGGTCGAACCGTCAAGCGACCACCCCGCAACCTCAAAGCCGAGTTTGCCTTGGAAAATCATGTCGCTTGTGCCGGCGGCGATATCCGCCACATAAATATCGAAGTCGTCGCCATTGCGTTCTGTAGAGGCATAGGCGAATTGCTCGCCGGACGGTGAGAAACTACCAAACCGCCGGAATGCATTTGGTTTGGCTGCAAGAACTTCGCGTTCCGATGCACCGTCCACGGAGATTAAATAGTACGCAGGCTGTTCATTTCCATTGTTGTCGGCACCATACAGCACCTGCTTGCCATTTGGGTGCCATTCGAAAAACGTTACACCATTGCCAAAGGTTAGTTGCCGGGGCTGCCCACCGCTGGCTGGCATGGTCCAGATCTGTCGAAGGCCGGTGACTAGGGAAATGAAGGCAATTCTATCGCCATCGGGTGAGATTTTTGCACTGCCTGCACCGCGGGCCATAAGGAAGCGTGAAATATCGGGTCTTTCCGCGCCCGCAAGTCCGATCGAAACGGGTTCGTCCTTTGGTTGTTCCGGGTTCAAATCGTCAGCGGCAAAAGCGGAAGCCACCATAGCAAGTGCAAGGCAAAGAGCCCGCGAAAACGCGCATTTCATTATTTGTCTCCTGTAGTGGATCTAGCGGCGCAGCTCTGCCATCGCCTCATCGAGACCGGAAAGCGTTAGCGGATACATTCGTTCGCTCATGATCTCTCGTATCATTTGGATCGAACTGGCGTAATTCCAGTGTTTTTCCGGCACCGGGTTTAGCCAGACCACGCGTTCATAAATATTGAGTAGCCGCTGCATCCAGATCGCCCCTGGTTCATCGTTAAAATATTCAACTGATCCCCCCGGTACCGTGATTTCATAAGGGCTCATAGAGGCATCACCCACAAAAATGACTTTGTAATCGTGGGGAAAGGTATGGAGCACATCCCAAGTCTGGGTCTTGTCCGTCCAGCGCCGATTGTTGTCCTTCCAGACATAGTCATAGAGACAATTGTGAAAATAGAAGAATTCCAGGTGCTTGAATTCGGTTCGCGCAGCCGAAAAGAGCTCTTCGCAAACCTTGATGAAGGGGTCCATGGAACCTCCAACATCAAAGAAAATCAGCACCTTGATCATGTTGCGTCGTTCCGGGCGCATCTGGATATCGAGATATCCGTGGCGAGCCGTTGAGTCGATCGTACTGTCCAAATCGAATTCATCGGGAGCGCCTTTACGCGCAAACCGGCGAAGGCGGCGCAGCGCCATTTTGATGTTCCGCGTGCCGAGCTCAACATCGTCGTCTAAGTTTTTGTACTCGCGCTTTTCCCAGACTTTGACTGCACGCCCCTGGCGTTCGCCCTCATTGCCGATGCGGACCCCTTCCGGGTTGTATCCGCCCGATCCAAACGGCGAGGTTCCTCCAGTGCCAATCCACTTAGAGCCGCCTTGGTGGCGTTTCTTCTGCTCTTCCAGACGCTTTTTGAGCGTCTCCATCAGCTTGTCCCAGCCGCCAAGAGCTTCGATCTGTTTTTTTTCCTCGTCGCTTAGATACTTTTGTGTGACGAGCTTTAGCCATTCCTCCGGGATTTCCGCTGCAATGCCGTCTTCGACTGTTTCAATGCCCTTGAAGACATGTCCGAACACTTGGTCGAACTTGTCGAGATTGCGCTCGTCTTTTACCAGCGAGGCCCGAGAGAGGTAGTAGAAGTCTTCTACCTGGCGCGATGCCAAATCGGCCTGAAGGGCTTCCATAAGGGTTAGGTATTCTCGCAAGGAAACGGGCAGGCCGGCAGACTTCAGCTCGTGAAAAAATTTTGTAAACATCTCGGAAGACTAGCGTGGGTTTCAGTTCGGGGCGAGGGGCAGGTGCAGCGATTATCTTGACGAATTGGGGCAAAGCAGAAGCAAAAAATCTCGGATGGATGAGGTCAATTATAGTTGCTCAAGCTTTGCACGCAGAAAGTCTTTGATGGACTTGCTACTTGCAAGGGATTCAGCGCGCGCGAGCGCCGCTCTTGCCGCATCAGGCTGGCCATTGACACGATAGGCCTCACCTAAGGTCGCCCAATAGGGCTGATAAGTTTGTGCGATCTTGGACGGCAAAGCGAGGAGATCAGTTAACGCCTCGGAATGCTTGCCTGCGTTCAATTGGGCAGCGCACCTGGCGATTCGCGCGCCCGTCGAAGGCGATACCTCAATAAGCCGATCATAGAGATGAATCACTGCCGCCATCGTGTCGATCTGGCTTCTCTTACTTTCAATATGAGCGGACTGGATGGCAGCCTCCAGCTGGAACCTGCCTATCGCGTCCAAGTGGGCCGCTTGGCCAAGAGCGTCATCGGCGAGGTTAATTCTGTGGAAATCCCAACTGGAAGCATCTTGATCCTTCAAGGGAATGTACGATCCCGCACCTTGGTCATTTTCGCTACCCACGTCAGCTGTTGTCGGTGAAGTCCCCATCGGGTTGCGCGCCGGCGAGCGTGCGTGGACATAATTCATCAAAGCATAAAGGCCGAACGCCTCCGCGTGTTTTGGGGCCAGCTGACACAAAAGACTGGACAGATAGATCGCTTCTTCTTCAAGTCCGGCACGGTGTTCTCTATGATATGTGTCGTTAAAGTCAGTACCGAAAGCAACGTAGAGCGCATCCAGAACCGCATCGATGCGGTCGGGCAGCAATTCGGGCCCCGGGACTTCAAACGGAATTTTTGCGGTCTCGATTTTCCGTTTTGCCCGTACAAGCCGCTGGCCCATGGTCGACGCCGGTACGAGAAATGCGGCGCCGATCCTTTCTGCATCGAGCCCGAGGACACATTGCAAGATAAGCGGTGCCCGGATTGCTGGATCGATGGCCGGGTGCGCGCATGTCATCATAAGACCGAGACGTTTGTCCGGTGTATCCCCATCTTTTGCGCCGTTGTCTTCTGCTAACTCCTCTGTGAGCCGAGCGATCTCGGGCTCGGCATTGACGCGCACAGCATCGTGGCGCTTTTGGTCGATCAAAGACCGTTGGGCAACGGCGAGGAGCCATGCCTCCGGGCACTCTGGAGCACCTGTATCCGGCCAGGCCGCAAGAGCTTTCACGAAAGCCTCGCTCAGAAGGTCTTCGGCAAACGTGATGTTTCCCGTCCGCGCCGCTAAGATTGCAAGAAGTCGTCCATAAGAGGCGCGGGCGGCATTTTCTGCTGTCGCCCGCGCGTTGGTCTCTGATATGGGAGGTCCCGTCATTTGCCTGAAATACTGTCCCGAATGAGACTATTCGATTGTCCAGACTGGACGCACTTCAACCGTACCTGTCTTCGCAGCCGGGTTTTTTTCCGCCCACGTGAGTGCAGTATCCAGGTCCGGCACATCGATGATGAAATAGCCTCCCAGGTGTTCCTTGCTATCAGCAAACGGACCATCTTCGATCATGGGACTTTGCCGCGGGACACGGATGAATTTTCCAAGCTTTGGATTGTCCAGTGCGTTGCCTGACACCAGTACGCCTGCCTCTGCCATCGCCCCGGAGTAACTCTGGTACTCCTTGACCACTTCCCGTTGCTGATCTTCGGAGAGGGCATGAAAAGTGTTTTCGTCATTATACATAAAGAGCATGTACTTCATTATGGATCTCCTTAGGAATAGGTCGGTACGGGACGAACTTCGACGAAGCCGGTTTTGGCGGCTGGACACTTCGCCGCCCACTCGCAGGCGACATCAACGCATTCCACATCGATTAGGAAAAACCCGCCGATCTGTTCTTTCGTGTCGATAAAGGGCCCGTCTTGGACAAGGCGCTGACCATCTTTGAGGCTTAGGCACGTTGCGGTTTGCGGATCTTCAAGGGCCTGTCCCCCTTGTAGAATGTTGGCATTACTTAAAGCGCCTGAGTAGTCGTACCAGGGATCCATGTAGGCCCGGAAACCCTTGGCATCTTTACGCTGCTCGAAGTCGTCTTCATTTTCATAGGCGATAATCAGAAATTGCATGTTTTGCTTCTCCATTTGTCGAAAGCATCAATGGGCTTTCACAAACACTGACGCGCGGCGGGCCTCGATTTCGACATCTCGCCGAAAAAAAATCAGTCGCCAAATCGCCGAAGCAGATTGTTGCGAACATTTGCAAGGTCAGTTCGCCCTGGCGCATCAGGGGCGAGCGCCGCAAGCGTACGGTCTAGGTCGAAGAGAATTTTGCGATCTTCAGCGAAACGCACCCTGGATTTTACCCAGCCGACGACGGCGTATCGCGATCCGCATGTGACCTCGCTCACACGGTGGATCGATGTGGAGGGATAAACAACGCACGCCCCCGCGGGAAGTTTGATCGTGTCCTCCTGACTTCCTTCCTCCACGATTAGCTCTCCGCCGACATAGTGCTCAGGCTCATTCAGGAAGAGAGTGAACGAGAGATCGGTCCTAATCCCGTCGATGAAGGCTGCGTCAACATGATCACCATAGCTCATGCCTTTGTCGTATCGGCTAATCATGACCCGCGAATAAGACGCTATCTGCGTTGCTGATCGGAAGAGGGCGTTCTCCGAAAGGGCAGATTTGGCTTTGGAAATGGCGGCCCTGACGAACGGGTGGTCCGAGTTCGCCTGAAGATTGTTTTTGACGAACTTGGCTTTGCCGGCGGCAGTAGCTGACCCACTTGAGAACAGATCGTTATCGGAGAGGGGTTCGCAGATAGCGGCAGCTTCCGTTGTGGATAGGATATTGCCGAGAGTGATAATCATTCGTAAGAAGTGCCCTCTTAGGTGTTGGTGTCAACACAGAAATCAATACCGAAGCGACCCCACGTGAGACGATTGGGTCGCGAACCAAATAGAAAGATGCGCCATGGCCCGACGATTAAAGCTTTTTACCACCCTTTCTTCGGCTGCTGCTGCCAGCGCCTTGATCGTCGGCTGCGGCGGCGAAGGGGAAGGAGAAGGACATGGCAGTGATGCAACTTCGTCCAATGTTGCTGCTTCTGAAGGTGAAGGCGAGGGGGAAAGCGAAGGCGAAGGTGCGGTAAAGCCCGATACCAAAATTGGATACATCGCCACATTGTTGCAAATCGAAGGACACCTTCGAGCGGGGACAGCGCTCTACATATCTGGTGAGGTGGAAATGGCGGCATTGCACATGAAACATCCGGGTGATGAACTTTATGCCGGCGTTGCCTCCGTTTTTAAGACCTACGGACATAAAGGACTTGCTGACGAGCTAAGCGCAATGGCCGATGCAGTAGAAAACGGCGAAAGCGAAGATACAGTGATCGCGCGGTTCGACGCGCTGGAAGAAAGTGTGGCTGAAGCGATATTGTCGGCTGACCCAACAGTGAAGGACCTTTTGCTTGCCGCCCACGCGACCCTGACGTCGGCGGGCGCAGAACTGGAAATCGCCATTAAAGATGGCGTGATCATCGAGCCCCATGAGTATCAAGACGCACACGGATTTATCCTGGCGACGTCCATGTTGCTTGCAGAACTCGACAGTACTGATGGCGCCGATCGAGATGCCATTGATACGGCCAGAGAGCAGGTTGGGCTTGCGCTGGCGCAAGTACCTTCCGTCAGTATACCTACCGAAGTGACCGCTGATCCGTCGGTTGTATTTGGCGCGGCGGCCCGCATCGAGCTTGCTGCTCTGGGGCTCTAGCGGCGCTTGTCAGTCACAAGTCCGCCCGACATCGCTATATCACCGCCGCACCTTCTTCGGCGGCCTACTTCTTAAACAGTCGCCGTTCGCGCCGACCGCGGACATCTCCCGCGCTTGGGCCCGGCGGCAACTGGCCAGGAATATCTTTTGGGTTCCAGGGGCCGTATGAAAAACTGCGGGCGCCTGACATGGGCTCATAGCCGGTAAATGGCGTGCGATCGGTCATTGGTGGCGCGGCTCGCTCGCCCGGATGGGCGCCTTGGTAGGGAATTGCAGCTGGTTGGACGGCGCGTCCTCTGCCGGAAAGCCTTGCCGCCGCGCTATCGAGAAAATTTACCGACTGACGGCTCATGCGATCTGGGAAGAGACGCATGATTTCAATAATATCATCAGGCATCTGATTGGTAACATTGAGGCCCAACTCGCGTGCTTCGTCCGCCTCAATGGGATAATCGTGGGTCCAGCGCCCGCTAGACAGCTGTTCGGCGACCGCTTGCGCTGCATTGTCTGACACCGTGCCGGTAAGAAGCTCGCGCGCGGCGCGCTCTAGCTGCTCCATTGCCATCCGGCCCACGTCCGCCAGAATGAGGGTCTCGTCGGCGATAGCATCCGTTGACTTCTGCGCCGTGACGCGCAGGAGAGATGCTGCCGGCAACCCGCCAATTTGCGGGTCGATGGGCCCCAGCACCGCATGCTTGCTCAAGACGATCTCGTCTGCCGCCATGGCGATCAGCGTTCCGCCAGACATCGCATAGTGGGGCACAAAGACCTTCGTTGGGCCAGGGTGGGCCTTTACTGCACGGGCAATCTGGAGCGCTGGTAAGACAAGGCCGCCTGGGGTGTGCAGGATCAGCTCAAGGGGTTGGTTCGACGGCGTTGAGGCAATTGCCTGGAGGACGTCTTCAGCGTCATTCAGATCGATATAGCGCAACATAGGGATGCCCAGGAGGCCCATGGGCTCCTGACGGTGAACAATAGCAACAATGCGTGACTTCCGCTTTTTTTGTACTTTCGCGAAGACGCGTTCTAGTTCCTGGGCCCGGTTACGCCGAGAAATGGCCGGCAGGACAAAAAACAACACCAAGAAAAACAGAAATGGCAAAAAGCCAAACAAGCCGTCCATAAATCCCCTAACCCCTCGTGCGCAGACGTAATCCACCAACAATGGCGGAGAACGCCGCGGTTCTCAAATTCCTATCGTGTTCCTGCGCCATCTGTCGCCTGTTACGTGTCTTCACTGCAACGATGACCGCCGCCACAATCTGGAGGTGCGGCCAAGGGGGAGTGATG
The DNA here is from genome assembly GCA_038522945.1 of Pseudomonadota bacterium. Taxonomy (GTDB): domain Bacteria; phylum Pseudomonadota; class Alphaproteobacteria; order Caulobacterales; family Parvularculaceae; genus MED-G105. Next base: position 301,101 of record JBCBJV010000001.1, on the reverse strand, counting down.
GTCCTCTTATGCCCGGCTTAACCACCGAAAGGTTGGCAACGCTCAATCTTCGTTTTGAGCATAAGGCTTCAGGCAAGGTGTTCGATAAGTTTTTTTGGTTGCCCTGACCCTCACGCCGCCGGGTTAGTTTCTCAAGGAAATTCAACAGCGGAAAGAATTTTCCACAATGGTTTCACGCCAAGCGTGAAATTCGCGCTGGCCCTGGGCTCTATAGCGAAGTAGGATGGCTCGGTTGCGTTTGAAGTTTGGGGACCGGCAACGGTTACTTTGGACACACCACGGGGATCACACCATGACCAAGACCATCCTGGCAGCTCTTGCGCTTGCAACCGCACCTTTTGCTACTGCGTCAGCGGAGGTGCCTGTCGACTGGTTCGATGATGCTTATAAGATATGCAGCAAAGGCAACACGTCCGAAATCGTCTCCTGCGTGGAGGATGAACGCAAGGCCTGGGACAAGCGCATGCAGGCCGCCTACAAAAATTTGCGCCGTGAAGCGTCGGAAGAAACCGTCGATCAATTGATGAATGCTCAGCAGCGGTGGGTCGATTTCCGAGACTCAAATTGCTCATTCCACGGAAGCCGCGAAGGCTCGCTGAGCATGATTGAAGGGGTTGAATGCCTCCGTGTACTGACGGCCCATCGAGCTCAGGAACTAGAGCTGATGCTGATGGAGTAGCTGGGTCTGTTGCAGCTTAATGATACCTCTTTTGTGGGCAGCGTGGTTCAGCGGCGTGTGCGCTAGACCGGACGTTTTCAAGCTTGAGGCAGGTTAGGTTGCCAGTTTCGCCGACAGGATTTTGGCGGCTGAGCAAACCGCGCGGTCGACATCCTTGTCGGTTGTCCTCCAGTTGACGACGCTCACCCGCATGGCCCTCATGCCGCGCCATGTGGCCGGTGTGAAGAAAGCCTCGCCAGTTGCATTTATGGCGTAAGTGACATCGTCGGTAAACTGATCGTTTTCGGCGTCCGAGGCATTGCTGCGTTCAAATCGGATGAGGCCCTGGTTCAGCTCCGGGATGCTGAGCGCGCGGGCGCATGGGAGGGCACCAATGCGGGTGACGATATTAAAGCAATGCGTGCAGCAACGATCTATCATCGATTCCACGCCGGCCCGACCTAGTTCTCTAAGAGCAGCATACACAGGAATGGCACGGCCTCGCCGAGACCATTCCATCGTCCAGTCCATCTGGTCGCGCCCATCAAGTTCAGGCTCGATGTAACTTGCCGGTTGCGCCATGGCCGCCCTATGGGCCGTTCCATCACGGATGATCGCCACGCCGCAATCGAAAGGCACATTGAGCCACTTGTGGGCATCCACTGACCAGCTGTCGGCAAGATCCAGCCCCTCAACCAAGTGGTGCTTCGCGCGACTCGCTCTGGCAAATAAACCGAATGCTCCGTCGATATGAACCCACGTGCCGGCCTCATTTGCCAAAGGGATGAGGGTGGCAAAGTCATCGAAGGAAGCAACATTGAGGTCGGCAGCGTTTAGGACCGCAATCTTGGGGCCCTCAAGCTCGGTTAAAGCCGCTTTAAAGCCGGCGGGTTGAATGCGCCCGAGGTCATCGGTTGCGACTTCGTAGATTGCGTTGCGCCCGATGCCAAGATAACGCAGAGCGCGATCAATTGAGGCATGCCGATTTTCAGACGTCACGATACGAAGTATCGGTGCACCGAATAACCCATCGTCTTCCACGTTCCAGCCTTCCGCTTTCAAAACGGCATGGCGCGCCGCGGCTAGGCTCGTGGTGTGGGCCATTTGGCAACCGGTTGTGAAGGCAAACGATGCCTGGCGCGGCAAGTCAAGCAACTCTTTGATCCATTGACCGGTTACTTCTTCGATCATCGCCAGGGCTGGCGACGTGGCGAATGTGGCCCCGTTTTGGTCCCAGCTTGAAACGAGCCAGTCCGCGGCGACGGCGGAAGGCAGGGTGCCGCCCGTCACCCAGCCAAAGAACCGTCCGCCTGCAGCGTTATTGAGACCTCCATTCACCTTAGTTGCCAGTTCGTCAATGACAGTGTCCGCGTTCATGCCGGTCTCGGGGAGCGGTGCGGTTAGCCGTGCGCGCATGATTTCCGCTGTTACGGTGGCACCTGCTGGCATTTCATCAAGTTGATCGAACCATTCACGGGCGATCGCATAAGCCCGCTCGAGAGCATCTGCCATCATCTCCTCCCAAAAACTTCTGGCAACGCGTTTTCCGTTCCATTTAGGTCAGAAGAGTGGGGCGTGCAATTGTCATTTTAGGTCAATGAACGAACCGTACCCGCCTGTCACCAAACGCAATCGAGCCGAAGGAAAGTCGCCTTCCGACCTCGCGCCAGTGCTGACGGCAGGGCAAATTCGTTATGACCAGAAAGCAGTCACTGTTAGGCAAAAATGGTATACGGAGTAAAAACGGTTAAGTGAGACTTCAACAGAATTACCAATCCCTTAATCGTTTACACCCCGTAGTAGAATCCGTCGTAGACGGAATGCCATTTGAGGGCAAAGTTCAATGATTTGATTGAGGTGACCTCGAATTAAGTTGCAATTCGCATCGTTTAATGACGTTGCTAGTCCTAGGCGTAGGGGAGTGATGAACGTGCGTATCGCTATTTTTGTTTTCTTGTCTTTGATTTTGGCTCCGGGTTCAAGCTGGTCGCAAAATATTCCCAGAACACCTCGGCCGGGTTGGAAAGATAGCTATTCTGTCGGCGGAAAATGTTACTGCGATAGCACTTTCGATCACAATATTGGATCGGTGCAAGTATCAACGCCTCAAGGGTCTATGACCGTGAGGGCTGCTTGCGAGATCGTCAATGCCACGGCACCTGGTGTTAACTTTGCCGATGCTGTTTATAATGACATTCAGTGTGGGAATGGGCCTGCGAATGATGCGGGCGATGAAGACTATTGCCCTGGTCGTGTTGACCAAGGCAAAGCCGGGTGTTTGACCATCGGGCCGAAATGGGATCCAGCTGCGTTTACGAATGTCGCTGTTCCAGAAGAAGACACGCCCCCGAGCGATCCGTTTCCGAACATTCCACGCACTCCGCGGCCAGGTTGGAAAGACAGCTATTCCGTTGGCGATAAATGCTATTGCGACAGCAATTATGACCACGGCATTGGATCTGTCTTAGTGGACACGCCAGCGGGCATGCTGACCATTCCGCAAGCATGTGAGCTCGTAAATGAAGATGCCCCGAGCATCTCAATGGCTGATGCGCTATATAATGATGTTCAGTGTGGCAATGGCCCTGCCAACAATGCTGGCGACGAAGACTATTGCCCGGGCCGGGTTGATCTCGGCAAAGCCGGTTGTCTGGAAATGGGCCCTAAGTGGGACCCTGCCGCTTTCGCGCCCGCGCCGCCCCCAGAGGATCCAGTAGAAGTGGATCCAGTAGAAGAGGACCCAGTTGATGGTGACGATCAAGGTGCCAGTGACGACCAAGAAGCAAGCGATGGCGGGACGAATGACGGCGACCAAGGGGAGGAGACGCAGCCCGCCCCGACACGCCGCGTCATCATTGGGCCAGCGCAGAAGAGTGACGATATAGAGCTGGGCTCTTCACTCAACAGCCCAGATCTGGAGACGGACAAAACGGTACAGATCCGCTGGACGGTGCCGGACGGCATTGAGCCAATCGACACCGTCGCCAAGGCGTCTTTGCAGTTTGTTTCGGATCGCAAGCAAAACAAAACCGGTGACCTGACTATGCGGTTGGTGAATACCGATGGGTTTCAGACTTTCGGTCGCTTCCCTGGTGGTATGCTCTTGTCGCCCGCGGTGACGGCGAGAGCGGAGGGCCTGTGGCTCGACAATGAGGCCGTCACAGAGTTCGGCGATATTGCGGATGCCTTGAACGCATGGATCAGCATTCACGGTGCTATCTCGCCTGGTGATGTGTTGACGCTTCAATTGACCGGTTCGGGTGCGACCCGTTACATTGTCCAAGGCACGGTCGCAATTGCGATCGATGCGGGTGCTTCTTCGGACAGCGTCGGCAGTAATGAGGACAATGATGGTAGCAACGTTGTCCCCACAGACCCCACGCTACCGAGCGATCCGGAGGCGGATGATGGGGCTTCGATTGGTGGCGAACAGGACCCATCGCCTAGTGATCCCGTTGACACAGGATCCACGGTTTCATTCCAGGCGGAAACTGAAGATGCCCTGGATGATTTGGAATTTGGATCTAACATCCGAAGCAATGACCTGGAAACGAACTTCACACTGCTCGTTCGCCTAACCGTCAAGGGTCTTGATCAGCCAGTGTCTCAGGTAGACCAAGCGCGGGTGGAGTTCGTCTCTGATCGCCGGCAGAACGGACAGACCATTTTGATGTTTGACGCCTACAACTCAAAGCTATCGCTGCCCCTCAAGCCGCGTTCCGGTAACGAGTTGGTCGGTGTCATGCAGACGGCGACCGTTAATCGGACCTATGCGGATAACGAAACCGTCAATGACTTGGCTGACTTGGCGCCGCTCATTAACGCGTTCATCGAACGCAACGGCCCCTTGCGCAATGGCGATAAGATCACCTTGCAAATTAAAGACGAAGGCAAGACCCGCTACATCGTCTCAGAGACCATGCGTCTGGAGCTGGTGGGTCGTTAGACCGACTAGTTCCCTTCGCGGCGAGCAAGAAAAGCAAGGCGTTCAAACAAATGAACGTCTTGCTCATTCTTAAGCAAGGCCCCATGGAGCGGCGGGATGGCCTTGCGCGGGTCGCGCTCACGAAGGACGTCTTCGGGCACATCTTCCGCTAACAGAAGTTTGAGCCAGTCGAGCAATTCCGACGTAGACGGTTTTTTCTTTAGGCCGGGCACTTCGCGAACTTCGTAGAAAATCTTCAAGGCGTCTGACACCAATTGTTTCTTGATGCCCGGGAAGTGGACATCGACGATATTGTTCATGGTCTCCGCGTCGGGGAACTTGATAAAATGGAAAAAGCACCTGCGCAGAAAGGCGTCGGGCAATTCTTTCTCATTGTTTGAGGTGATGATGACGATCGGCCGGCGCTCGGCTTTCACGGTCTCGCCGGTCTCGTAGACGAAGAACTCCATGCGATCGAGTTCCTGGAGTAGATCGTTCGGAAACTCGATATCGGCTTTGTCGATTTCATCGATCAGGAGAACTGGCCGTTCAGGCGCCGTGAACGCATCCCATAGCTTGCCGCGCTTGATGTAGTTTTTGACATCCCGCGCTTTTTCCTCACCGAGCTGAGAATCCCGCAGCCGCGCCACCGCGTCATATTCATAAAGCCCCTGATGGGCCTTGGTGGTCGATTTGATATGCCATTCCAGGAGCGGTGTACCTAGCGACTTGGCAACCTCTTTTGCGAGCACTGTCTTGCCGGTACCGGGCTCACCCTTGACGAGAAGCGGGCGCTCCAGTGTCACGGCCGCATTGACCGCCACTTTGAGGTCGTCCGTTGCGATATAATCTTTTGTCCCGGCAAACTTTGTCATGAAACACCTGACGGGTTACTCACCCAATTTAGATTTCGAATTCCAGCGGCCTAGACTATCTTGTGATTTTGGCGGTGCAACAGGCATTCGCAGTCAGCTAGGTCGGGAGATCCCATGGGCATTTATGATTACAGCGCAACGCGATTGGACGGCGGACCGGAAGAGTCCCTTGGCGACTACAAAGGCAAGGTCCTGCTGATCATCAATGTCGCCAGCAAATGTGGCTTCACGCCGCAATATGAGGGGCTACAAACGCTTTACGATCAGTACAAGGATAAGGGTCTGGAAATATTGGGCTTCCCATGCAATCAGTTTGGGGCTCAGGAGGCCGGCAGCGAAGGCGAGATCGCGACCTTCTGCCAGAAAAACTTCGGCGTTAGCTTTCCCATGTACCAGAAGATCGAGGTCAATGGCCCAAAGGCCCATCCGCTCTATCAGTTCCTGAAAAAAGAAAAAAAGGGGATTGCGGGGTCGGAGGCCATCAAATGGAACTTCACGAAGTTTCTAGTTGATCGCAATGGCAAGGTGGTCAAGCGTTTCGGCCCGCAGGACACGCCGAAGACCATCGAGCGGCATGTGAGGGAGCTGCTTTAAAGCGGGGTGCTTTTTGGGAACAGAGGTGTGATCAGATTGATCGCGTTTGGAGACTGTCATCCCCACGTTGTGGGACATGCGAAGCAAAATTTTGCAGTCGTCTGCTTGTTTGGAGAGAGTAGAGAGTCTACTTCAAATAAAAGCGGTAGCAACCGGAGGCTTTTGACATGTCAATCAAGGAACGCCCTTTACTGAAGGCCGTCGATAACCTTGGCGCGTTGCCTGGGTTCCTTTTCGATAATCCGGTTTTTTTGGGTTTCATGACATTGTTCATGTCTGCATTTTTCGGGGCATTTACCATTGTTTTTGCCGTCACCGGACATCATGGCGCGACAGCGCAGTATTTGTTCGATGCAGCGCGGAATGGAGCCATTATCGGCATTACTATCGGCGGTCTGGTTCAACTTGTTTTTGCAGCTGCAAACATGGGCAATGCTGACGAGCGTCCCTATTGGAGAAAGTTCCTGTTGGGTGGCGTAATCGGCGTAATACTGTTGGTTGCCGTAGACTTTCTGTTGACAGACTGGATCCGCGTTCAACTCCTCGATTTGCCGCCGATCCATCAAGGCATCTTCCGTGGGCCCTAGCTTCGCATGTGTTTGTACAATGCCGAATGGGCATTTCATCACCCGCCACAATGGTAAGAATATGATGAGGTAGAGCGGCCTCATGCGATTATAAAGCGCGGTTCTGCGATCCAGGGGTGTGGGATTTGTTGTTGCGCGCTATTGTCAGATGGCCCGCCGCTGCCAATTCGCCCGTTGTAAGAGGCGGAATAGCGGCGCTTAGCTTATCGCCTTCGGAGCGCGCCCAATTGACTATTTTGATTTGATAGGTTGGGTGTAACATCATCTTGCTAGCAATGATCTAGTGCACTTAATTCTGGGGTTGGAGATCAACCAGTTGGGTTGGCATCTTCGACTCAAAAGGGGACGTTTATGTTGAACTTGTCTCGGCGATTTTTGTTAGGCCTCTTGGCTGCGCTTTTTTTGGCTGGCGTTAGCGTCGCGATGAAATCACCGCGGACAGACCGCGAATGGGCTACGCAATTTCAGAATGTGGCCTCGTTCGAAAATCCCGAACCCTTTCAGTACAAGCTCCGGAATCTGAGGAAATTTGAGTATCACCCGGATGGCTCCGTGGAGGAGCGCTGGGGTCAGGTAAATCTTAATACTGAGAATCTTGTGGAGGCATGGTTTTTTGTCGAGCCATTTCCCGCGAGCGATCTGTTCGGGCACACCTTCATATCATTTGTGTTCGATAACGGTGACGGCACTCATGATACGGTTAGTGTCTCCGTGGAAGCTCGGAAAGAACAAGGCGAGAACTACTCAGCCATCCTGGGTGTCTTTCGCGAGTATGAGTTGTCCTACGTTTGGAGTACCGAGAAAGACGTATCCACTCGGATTGCCGTGAGCCTTGATCATCCTCTGTACGCTTACAAGATTAATCAGGAGAATAATCAGGCGCAGATCATCTTCGATCATTTCGTACAGCGTACGAACAGTTTGGTGGAGAAGCCACGGTTCTACAATACGGTTTTCTCCAATTGTACAAATGAACTCTTCAAAGCGGTGAATGAAGCATTCCCCGGATCAGTGCCACGAAACCCCACCTGGTTGCTGACGGGGCGCTCGGCTCAATACCTTCACGCCAGTGGTTACCTTAGCGATAAGTCTGTGTCTTTTGATGACGTGAAAGCGCGCGCCAGAGTTGATGAATTCATGCGAGAAGCAGCCGGTTTACCTGAACGCGATTTTTCCAGGAAATGGCGAGAAGCTCACGAGCGCTCGAAGTAGGGGATTTACTCCTTCAGCTTGTTGAAGTCATCGAGCCGCAATTGAGGTCAGTTTCTTCTCAAGTCCCCGATTATGATCTTCGCCGCATTATGACCCGGCGCGCCGGTCACGCCACCACCGGGGTGCGCACCTGATCCGCACAGATACAATCCCTTGATTGGCATCCGGTGGTCAGCCGCACCCGGCTGAGGTCGCGCGGAGAACATCTGGTCTAATGACAGACGGCCATGGAAGATATCCCCGCCGGTAAGACCGAACTTACGCTCAAGATCCAGCGGAGAATGGATCTGACGGGCAATTATGCTGTCTCGGAAATTGGGCGCAAAACGGGTCACAGTATCGATAATGGTGTCTGCCGCTGCCTCCCGGGCATCGTCCCAACTCCGGCCATCGGCAAGGGTCGGCGCGAAGTGCTGGCAAAAGAGGCTGGCGACATGTTGTCCTGCTGGTGCAAGGCTATCGTCCATGGTGGAAGGCAATAGCATCTCAACCACCGGTGCGCGCGACCAGCCATCGCGCCGCGCATCGAGATACGCGGTGTCCAGATACTCAAGGGACGGACCAATGATAATTCCGGACCGGTGGTGCTCCATAGGGGCATTGCTGTCATTTGGTAGGCAAACGAAGTCAGGCAGCGCCGACAGGGCGACATTCATTCTGAACGTGCCGGAGCCGCAAGCATAATGGTCCATGCGCGTGGCGAACTCGGGAGGCTGCGCGGCTCGGTCGACGAGTTTGCCAAAGAGCAGCTTCGGATTGACATTAGCGATGACGGACCCGGCTGTGAGTTCGCGCCCGTCTTCCAGTCGCACACCACTAGCAACGCCGTCCTGAGTCAGGACGTTTGCAACGGGGGCATCGGTTTCGATCTCGACACCGCGGTCTCGGGCGCACCGCGCCATGGCCTCGGTAATCGCGCCCATGCCGCCAATGGCATGCCCCCAATAGCCTTGCTTGCCGTTGACCTCGCCAAACATGTGATGGAGGAGCACATAAGCCGTACCCGGTGCATGAGGCGAGGCGTAATTGCCGACGATCCCGTCAAAAGCAAACGCGCCCAGAATGCCCGGGTGGCTAAAGTAGCGCTGGAGGAATTCAGCGGCCGATTTGGTGAAGAGATCGAGAATCAGCGTTTGTGTTTTTGTGGAAAGCCGTCTGAGTCGATTGCCGGTCTTTAGAGCTCTGAACATGTCACTGATGCCACCGCCGAGATTGGGTGGTACGTCCAGTACGAGCTCGCGCAGGACATCTGCCGCCGCGCCGATATCGTCTGAGTATCGGGGCAGAGCAGCCGCATCTTCGGGGCTCAGGCGCGCGAATTCCTCTCGGTTTCGGTCCTCCTCGAATGTCATTTTAAGATAGTCGCCTGGCTCGGTCCCGAGCGGCCAGAAATTAGCGATATCGCGGATGACGGTTCTCAATCCGTACCCGTAGAGATCGAGATCTGAAATCACTTTCGGGTTCAGGAGGCTAACGGTGTAGCTCGCCGTGGAATTACGAAAGCCCGGATGAAACTCTTCGGTGACCGCTGCGCCGCCGACGATTGATCGGCGCTCCAGGACTTTCACTCTGAGGCCCGCAGCCGCGAGGTAGCATGCGCATGTGAGGCCGTTGTGGCCTGCACCGATGATGATGGCGTCGGTCAAGGGTTATCCTGTCAGTCCGATTTCTCTCAAGCGCTGTTTGAGAAATTCATCCGCTGTGATCGGCGGATATTTTGCCCCATCGCCCAAGCAGCTTGGCAGGCATTCAAGCATCGCATCCCGGTGAGGGTGCATGAAAAACGGCATGGAATAGCGTGAGACATTCGGCCCGGCCGGGTTTACGACCCGGTGGGTCGTTGCCGGGATAACATCATTTGTGAGGCGCGCGAGCATGTCGCCGGCATCAACGATCAGATTGTCCGGGTCCGTCTCAACCGGTAGCCATTCACCATCGCGGGTCAGAAGTTCAAGGCCTGATCCGTCGGCTGAAACAAGGATGGTGATGAGATTGATGTCTTCGTGAGCCCCAGCGCGAACGGCCCGCGGGTCTGCATCGTCCGGGATCGGTGGATAATGCAGCAAGCGGAGGATTGAGTTTCCCTCAAATGCCATTTTCCGAAAATAGCCCGGTTCCACGTCGAGGGACGGCTCCAGCGCTTCAAGCATGACATGCCCAGCTTCCTCCAGCGCATCGAAGACTTTCAGGAAGACATCCCGAAAGCCACCGGGCCATGCGGGCCAGACATTAGGCGGGTAGATGTCGGCGAGAGATGAGCCGGTCTCAAACTCGCGGCCCACGTGCCAGAATTCTTTCAGGTCACCGACCTCTGACGTTTTGGCGTGTTCGCGGCCAAAGGGTGTATAGCCACGCTGACCATCCTTGCCGACAAAGCTTTGCATTTTTTCGTGTTCTGTCTGATCGAAAAAAGCTTTGGAAGCACCATAAGCTTCCGCCAGCAAATCGCGGTTCACTTTATGGTCTGTCAGGATGATGAAGCCGAACTGTTGAAAGCCGGACCAGAGCCGTTTGGAGAACTCAGCACGGTCAGCCGAAGACCCATCGGTGAATTGGTTAAGGCTTAACTCCGGGACGGTATCGAACTCGTGGCGGTTGTCAGGAACGGGCATTGTCACATCCAAAATGGTTGGAATTTCTTTACCGAAGGTCGTTTACGCTGACTGGTGGCCGAGTTCAATTGTGCCCAGTGGTCTCAGCTGCCCTCACGCGGGGTGAAAAGCAACCGACGGCAGGCGCGAAAAGCATCAGGAGGGGCAAGGTCGATGGCGTTGAAACTAACCCTGAAGCCTGGTGAACGGGTGGCGATCAATGGAGCCGTTATTGTTAATGGCGACAAGCGCACCAGTTTCCTTGTGGAGTCCAAGGCCAACGTCCTGCGTGAAGCTGACATTATGCAGCCGGAGGAGGCGACCACACCAGCGCGCCGGATTTATCTACCCATCGTGATGATGGCGTTAGCGGGTGATCCGCACAGAGAATACCTTCGGGAATTCGAGATGCGCCTCAAAGAATTCGCAAATGCTGTCACGGACCGGCGGGCACTTGAGCTTTGTTTGAAAATTTCTGCTCGGGTTGCGAACAATGACTACTACAAAGCGCTGGCCAGTTGTCGCCAGCTGATCGAGTTTGAAACGGATCGACTGTCACATGCCGCCTGAAACAAAACCGTTCGACGCTTACCAGAGAACCCAAAAAGCCATCTCCTCGCCGCGCGATGTGGAATATATGGCTTTTACTGCGATGACCCGCGGCCTCATTGAGGCCCAATCATCGGGGGAAGACGTGGCTCTGCGTAACAAGGCGCTCCATGCGAACCGGGTACTTTGGGGAACCCTAGCCGACGATTGCGGGCGTGAAGACAACACCCTACCGGAGGCGACCCGCGCGGGGATCATATCGCTCAGCATTTGGGTCGCGCAGTTCACCAAGGACGTTATTCGGTCCGGCGGGGACCTGGAGCCGCTCATTGAGATCAATAAAATGATTATGGCGGGGCTTTCCGGGCGGGCCGCTGAGCCGTCACCTGCAATTTAGTCGGTCAAGACACGACCGTTCCAGGCCCTCTTGTAGCCAGGCATAAACTGCCCACCCGGCAAAATGTGACCGGCAAATTCTGCCGGGATCGCTAAAAAGTCCGTTTACGGTTTGTTATCCTTGACAAGCAAAGCCTTACGATATGGGCCTTTCAGGACTGGATGTTTATCAGTCTGACCAAATCATGAACCGGCGTGACTCTTGCGGTTATTGTCTTGCGCTGCGCGGTGTTGCGGAGCGTGCCAGCGAAAAACTCGTCTGGCGGTCAACCCCAAAAAGGGACACGAGACATGGTCAGTATCAATACCAATCCGGGCGCATTGATCGCCCTTCAGAACCTTACCCAAATCAATAGCGATCTTGAGCAAACCCAGCGCCGCGTTTCCACCGGGCTGGAGGTCTCCAGTGCCGCTGACAACCCGGCGATCTTTGCCCTGGCCCAACGTCAACGCGCAGAGCTGGGCTCAATTGAGTCCGTTCAGCAGGGATTGCGGATCGGGTCATCGGCCGTGGATGTCGCGCTCGCCGCTGGTGAGTCAATTAGCGATATTCTCGTTGAAATGCGCGCGATTGCTTCTCAAGCTTCAGATCCATCTATTTCGGCAGGCGAACTTCAGGTTCTGGAAGAGCAGTTCGTTTCCCAGCGCCAACAAATCGAGCGGCTCGTTGACAGTGCAGAAATCGGCGGCCGGAACCTACTGGAGGCCGGCGCGACGGACCTCACTGTTGTCGCAAATACCGACGGTTCAGATACTATTACCGTTCAAGCTCAGGACCTTTCAACTTCGGGGGGCATCCTGACATTTTCGTTCGCGGATAATCCATTCGTCGCGATCCCCGATGATCCTGCAACTGTAGGCGTTGATGAATCGCAGGCGGCTGCGAGTACCCCGGCGACGGAAATCGCTGCAATTGAGCAATCCATCGATAATCTTTCTTTGTCTCTCGCCCGCCTTGGCGCCGGGTCGCAAGCACTGACCCTTCAAGGTGACCTGCTGACAAAGATCTCTGACACGCTGGAAGTTTCCATTGGAAACCTTGTCGATGCCGATCTCGCACGGGAAAGCTCCCGGCTGCAGGCGCTTCAGGTCCAGCAGCAGCTTTCCATCCAGACGCTTTCGATTGCCAATGCGGCACCGAACGCGATCCTGGCTCTGTTTGCATAAGTTACCTTGTGACCGGGCAAGAGGCCTGACGATAACGCTTGGCGCTACTCAAATACTCTTGTCCGCTCCACATGGGAGTTGACCATGGAGCTATCGCAAACACAGACTATCTCCCAGGGGCAGGCGAGCGCCAATCTAAGAGAGGCGGGTGCGGAACGTTCTGCAGCTTTGGCCGAGAACCGACGTGCCGCAACCGAGCAACAGGTGCAACAGGCTGACGCCAGCCGGACCAGGTCCGCGCAAGCTTTGGCTGAAACAAGGGAAGCGATCTCCCGCGCTCTTGGATTGAATACACGCCTTTCGATTACGCGGGCATCGGATGCATCTACATTCGTGTACAGAGCGATTGATGTGAACAGCGGGGAAGTGGTCCAGGAATGGCCAGAAGAAGCGTTTGTCGACCTCATTCGAGGCGTCCGGAGTGAAGTGCGCGCAAGTGCAGAACAGGGCCTTCTGGTTGACGATCTTGCTTAGTCGTATACCTGGCGACACGAAAACCGATCCCTCCGACTGAACGGCCTGGTGCGCTCAACGCCAATAGGCCGGGCTCCTTTTTGTTCGGCAACGGCCCTTTTTGTTCGGCAACGGCCCTTTTTGTTCGGCAACGGCTAAGGGTATTGGCTAGAACTTAGAAACTGACCTTAGCGCTTCGTCGTCAAAAGCGCTTGACGGCAAGTCGGAGCGGAAAACTCAGGCAAATGCGAGGCGGAAATGCGCCGCTATTGCATATAGCTTTGGGTGACTTCCTGGAGTTCGTCGAACGAAGATACCAGATGTCTACCGGCTTCGGTGGGGCACCCCTCTTCGGAGATCCACCGTTGGCGAACGGCTGCTTGTCGCAAGGTTTCGTCGCTCGCGTGGGAATTCATCTGCCGCATGAATTTCAAGATGCGACTGACGATCACCTTGTCGGCCATCTTGTTGGCTTTTGGCTGCTGACGGCCTATTGAATCGGACAAGTAACCCTCCGGTAGACTTTTCTGCTTTTTGGGGTACGCAACTCGCTCAACTTGGCTGATTCTGCTCTCTTGAGCCTGAAAACGATAACTTTGACCAAGATACCACCAAGACTTTTGGCCGCTCGTCAAGCAAAAAGCGACGCAAACGGACATGCCTGGTGTAGTGAACGGCAGGCGGAACGTGCTATGCGAACGAATTGCGGGGTCGTAACGCCTCTCAAAGCTTTCCCTCAAAAGAGCCTTGTTAGAAGAAAGAACAGTGTCATGGACCATGGATCGAATGCGTTTTTGTCAAATGAAGCCTTGATCGCCCGCCGGGTGGAGGCTCTGCCGGCAGGATTGCCATCGAAATCCGGGATTTATGCGGAACGTGCGGAGGGCGCCGAGCTCTGGGACGTTGAAGGCAAGCGGTACATCGATTTCATCGGTGGCATCGGCGTTTTGAATGCTGGCCATCGTCATCCAAAAGTTGTCGAGGCCATTAAACGCCAAGCTGACAATTTCATTCACACCTGTTTCGGTATTGCCCAATACGAGAGTTACGTCGACCTTGCCGAGCGGCTCAACCGACTGGCGCCGGGGCCAAGCCGGAAAAAAACAGCGCTCTTTAATTCTGGCGCAGAGGCTGTCGAGAACTCAGTTAAGTTTGCCCGCCGGATTACCGGTCGGCAGGGCATCATTGCGTTTGAGGGGGCGTTCCATGGACGCACGCTGTTGGCGACGACGCTGACCGGTAAATCAAAGCCCTATAAAGTTGGCTTTGGGCCGCTGGTGCCGGCCATCTTTCATGCGCCGTACCCGGACGAGTATCATGGGATTTCAGTGCAGGGGTGCCTTGCCTGCCTTGAGCATATTTTCAAAACGGCAATCCCGGCCGATGAAGTCGCAGCCTTCATTGTAGAGCCTGTGCAAGGCGAGGGTGGCTTCAATCCAGCGCCTAAGGCCTTCCTGGAAGGTTTGCGCCGGATTTGCGACGAGCACGGTATTCTTCTCATTGCAGATGAAATTCAGTCAGGCATGGGCCGGACTGGGAAAATGTTCGCGTTCGAACATTCAGGCGTCGAGCCGGACATGATCTGTATCGCGAAATCCATTGCTGCCGGTCTGCCGCTTTCTGCCCTTACCGGTAAAGCAGATCTTCTCGACAAAATCGCGCCCGGCGGTATGGGATCGACTTACGGGGGTAATCCGATTGCATGCGCAGCGGCACTGGCGGTGTTGGACATTTTTGAAGAGGAGAATCTTCTGCAGCGTGCGGACGAAATTGGAACTCAAGTAGCTGCCAGCTGGCGGGAGCTTCAGGCAGGGCCCGCAAAGGGCGTTTTCGGGGACGTGCGCCAGGTCGGTGGGATGATTGCTGTTGAGTGTGTGAAGGAGAACGATCCACGTCAGCCAAATGGTGAGTTAGCGGGCAAAATCCTTCTTGAAGCGCGGGAACGGGGTCTCATCATGACGACGGCAGGCGCTTATGCGCAATGTCTCCGGTGCTTGGTGCCGTTGACTATTTCCGATGATCTTCTCCAGGAAGGTCTGGGGATTTTCGCGGATGCAACCCACGCGGCTTTAGCTGCCTAAGCTGCGGGAGTGGTGGATCTTATTGCAATCCCACATCCCGATTGATTGAACCAGATTGGACATCCGCACGACCTATCTTCTGACGCCATCGAGATTTGAGGTGGCGAAGGAGACGTAGCAATGGGAACGGCGTCGGGAGAATTTGCCAGCACGCGGCGCAGTGACCGTGTGTATGACGAATACCTAGTTGCGTGTGCGCAACTCGGGGACAGAGAGGCGCTTTCCACGTTGGCCGCACGATGGCAGGCGCGCCTTGTGGCCCACGCCTATCGGCAAGCCAGAGATCCGGATCTCGCCCGCGATATTGTCCAAGACGCCTGGATCGATATCGTTCGGGGAATAAGAAAGCTGAGTGATGTCGCAGCTTTTCCGGCTTGGGCGTACCGCATTGTCGGGCGGCGGGCAGCTGACCAGATGCGCAAAAAGATCCGCATCCGTCGAACTAACGATGCGTATGGGGCCGAGGCAAAGATCGCCGATGAGACGCAGCAAATGGCCCAACATACACCGCTCGAATCCAGTGATGCGGATCGCCTGAGGCGGCTCATCGGAGAACTCTCCGTAGACCATCAATCGGTTCTGGCGCTGTTTTATGGTGAGGACCTAAGTGTGCGAGAGGTCGCTTATGCGCTCTCACTGCCTGAAGGCACAGTCAAGACGCGACTGATGCATGCCCGCAAAAAATTGAAAGAGAAGATCACCCCTCTGAATCAAGGAGATCAGTCATGACCGATATTGACGCTAAGCTTACCGAAGCCCTGCGGGCCAAACCCGATGGCAAACCGTTCCAAGAACCGGATGGCCTTTCGCTCGCGGGGAATGCCGACCTTACGTTGTTGGGACAGTTCAAGTCTTTATTCACCGGCCCCGGTGCCTGGATGGCCATCATTATTCTGATCATAGGCACCGTAGTAACATTTTGGGGGCTCTACGCCGCCTGGAAGTTCGCAACTGTGGACGATCCGACCGCGATGGTTCGGTGGGGCGGGCTTGCCTGGGCCCTATTCACGACGCAAATAATGCTCAAGCTTTGGAGTTGGCTCCGTATGGAAACAAATCGTTCGATGAGGGAAACAAAGCGCCTGGAGCTTCAGGTCGCACTTTTACGGGACAAGCTTGAGAGTGTTGAGGAGAGCCGAAAGGCTTGAAACTTTTGTTATGGCCGTCGCCTCATGCGCTGCCGTTAAGGCTAAATTAGCCATATTTCGCTGGATTGGGTGCACACGGGCGCTCCTGCGCTTGAACCAAATCCAGGGAGAACAGCATGTTCCGCAAGCTAGCGTGCGTTTTATTGGCGACCATTCCATTGGCGACGTCTGCTTTGGCGCAAGGGCAATCCTCGTCGAGCCAAGGTGCCCCGACCTTCCGGAAAGCATCCGTATACAATTCATTCGGGCGCAACTCGGCATTCATCCGAGGCGGTTACGCGTTTGCGGACACCGAAGACTTCACCGACTACAGCGCGCCGAACATTGCCGTTGGTGGCAGTTACTTCCTTTCCGCATCGGGCAAATCAAGGTTTTTCGTTGAAGGTGAGATCTATGTCTCTCGCCAAAGCGAAAGCGTCTCTGGCGTTGGGATTAGTGCTGACGCGACCCAGTGGATCTTGGCACCTAACGTCGCGGGCCGCTGGCAATATCAGGCTAACGGCACAGTCGCCCCCTTTATCTCTGCCGGTATCGGACCGGGCCTCGTTATAACCTCTGTTGATCTGAATGGCCTTTCGGACAGCACGACCGACTTTGTCTTTGCTTATACGAGCCGGGCCGGGTTGCATCTCACGCTTTCTGATAAAATTGATCTGGAAGCGGCCTATCGGTACCTCGGTCTCACACAAGACGGATCAATTGGTATTCACGGCGCTGAAGCAGGCCTGAACGTCAAGTTCTAAGAATAGAATACATCAAGAGCTCTGAGAGGCCGACACTCGTGTCGGCCTTTCCTGGTTTAACGTCAAAGCTCAAACATGAATTTGAAGTTGGGTGACGGTGTCAATTGACACTTGGTCTACTCATTTCCAGCTGATGAAACGTGATCGTCGTCTGTGAAGTGACGGTGCTCAAACGGCTCGGCTTCGTAACCAGATCGTTTGACAAGCTTGGAGAGCGTCTTGTCTTTGATTGATTTGCCGGGCCGGGTCACGATCGCGATGGTGCCCTTGTGCAATCCTACATAGGCGCTAGCGATCTCTCGCCTTTGCGAAAGGTATCGTTCGAGCCGCGTTGCGCAAGCCTGGCAGTCCGGATCATGGATTGTTCCAATAATTCTTGCCGTGATGAGACTGCTGCCTGGTCGGAGTGCTTGCACCACATAAGGAGGAAATTCGTCTTGACGCGGATTAGCGCGAGGTGCGGTCGATAACGGCAACGGAGAAAATGACGTTGCCTGTGGGATCGATCGTGCTTGAATAGACACATTGTCAACAAGGGTTTCCGCTAACGTCCCTTCGACAAAATAGGCGTCTACTGGGCGCCAGACCTCTCGGCGCCGGAGGTCCTCCGCACCCGTATGATCCTGCTCGATCGGGTCGGGTGTCGCGATGAGTTGAGCGTTGGTGCTTGGCAAAATAATCAAAACTGCCAAGAGAGCAAATACAAAAATCTGCCACGTCCCAAACCGAGTGGTACAAGCGCTTGTCAGGGTATTCAGATGAGACCCAGCCATTTGTTTCTCCCCGGAGCCTATGGTTAACAGGACTGCGGGACTTTGTCATGGCAATCTGATAAAGGCGTCGTGGTTGGCTTGCGTTTATGCCCAATAAGCCGATTAGTCGAAGTTCGCTTCCCGCTTTTGCAGGAACGCCGCGGTTGCTTCTGCAAACTCGGGTGTCTTCAACCGGGCTGCGAAGATTTCAAACTCCATATCCATGCGCTTGTCGATTTCATTACGATCTGCGCGCATGAGGGCCTTTGACTGCGTCATAGCCCCCGGTGCCAGGGAGGCCAGTGTTTCCGCCATTTGAAGGCTCGTCGCCATCAGCTCAGCATCGGGCACCAGCCTTGAAATCAGGCCATGGGTCAGGGCCTCAGACGCTGTCAGCACTCGGCTGCCCAGCATGATTTCGTTGGCCATGGACATACCCACCACCCTTGGCAAGAGAAGCGACGAGGCCGCTTCGGGTACAACGCCCACTTTTACGAAGGGCGCCCTGAACGTAGAGCTCTCCGCACCGTAGGCGATATCGCAATGGAGCAGCAGCGTGAGCCCCACGCCGACCGCCGGTCCATTCACAGCGGCAACGATAGGTTTTTTGGCGTTCAATATCGTCTTCAGAAATTTGAATACGGGCGGTGGATTATCAGGCGTTGACGCGGCAACCGTCGCAAAATCCGAGATATCATTGCCAGACGTGAAGACATCTCCTTCGCCAGTGATCAATGTCGCGCGAAGCGCGTCGTCCTGGTCGGCCTCGTCGATGCCGTCGGCGAGTGCCGCGTACATTTCCTGGGTGAGGGCATTTTTCCGGTCGGGCCTGGAAATAGTCAGGATCTGGACGCGCCCTTGGCGGGATACTTTGATGTTTTCTGACATGAGAGGGCCTCTTCGTTTTGATCCGGTGGGTTTAAAATGCCACGGAAGCATTTGAGCCATCAAACTAATTTCGCAGCCACCTCGTTGCCCGCGGGCCAAAGATCGAGTTCCGTTCATCTAAGGTATTCCTCAATAGCCTTGGCTTTGACCCCAACCTGCACCCTCGGGAATTTTGCTTCGCCTTTTCCTTTGACTTTTTCATTGACTTTCTTCGGCAAGCTCTATTTTTGAAGGCTTCCCGGGCCAACGCGTCGCGCCCGTCCCGCCGGTTTAGCTCAGTTGGTAGAGCAGCGGTTTTGTAAACCGAAGGTCGGGGGTTCGAATCCCTCAACCGGCACCATTTGCCCTCACGCCTTTCAGCAACGCCACCTAAATTGAGTTCAGCCTCGTTTGTCTTCCGGTTCCTGACAGTTGAAGACCGTTTGGTGGGGCAGGAGACCACTCCCTTGGGTGGCCGATTTGGCTCTTGCGTACTGAGAGTTCCAGACCCCGTCGCTGGAAATGGGCTCGCCAGTTTTTTCCCGTTTTTCGGCATCTGCCTGAACCTTCGCCACATTTGCCTGGCGCGCTTTGGCGAACTCGTTGGTGGCATCAAGAAAGCCGGGATCGTCGGTGAGGTTCGTCAGTTCCAAGCGTGTTTGATCGAGCAGCTCGATGGGGAACGGATAAATCCGGCAAATAGGCTCGCCTTTTTCAAAAGTTACTTCTGTGTCTTCGCGTGTCAGGCGCCAGTTCATTGTAAAGGGGAAGGGAAGCCAATCGGTCCGCACAAAGGCGTCAAGCGGCACCGCATCATCACGCTCCATGTTTGCCGGGCCGGCTACGACAAGCCCCAAATCCGGAGAAGTGCGAAACAAAAAGGGAAGGTACCAGGTGACGATACCGCGCCCAAAGTGAGAGAGCGCTGCACACGGATGGTTCCGCTCTCCCTTGACTGAGAGGTCAATGTTAGTGGGACCGCCATTCCAGCGAACGGTCGAGGTAACGGGATTTAGAACTTCCCAACCCATGGTGTTCGCGGCAAGGAGCGGAATGCACCGGTAGGCATACTTCTGGTGAGTTTCTTCCATCCAGTTGCGTTTGGGTGAACACGGACGAATATAGTCGGCCACATCCGCATCTGCACCAGGAATGATACACGCGCGTACAGTATTCGGGGGTAACGGGTGTGGGGGCGTCTGTTCGGCCATGGGTCCTCATATTCACTCAAATTGCGTTGACTCTAATTGATTTCCAGCAAGCATGCACCCGTCTTCAGCATTTCATTAACCAAAACGGAACGCCTAGTCGGTAGGGTCAGCACATCAGCCCGCGGCCCTTACCCTTGTAAGCGGTTCAAAAGTGCGTAGCTGCGAGTCCGCGTCCCAGAACGGATCCGGCATTGTCAAATCTTCTCACGTTCTTCATTGCATTGTCGGGCTCCGCGTCCGGCGATTGCCAAAGGGGCTGCGATGTCTTCTGTTCCTCTCTATACCGATTTAAAGTATAACCTCTATCTTCGGTTCAAGTATGGCCTGATGAGCTTGACCCAGGAAGGTTGGTTCGATGCGTTCCGCCAGGGCGGCCAAAACTTCTGGTCACAACCGTGGATCTCCTTTGCTGCCAAAGAATACCTCACAGGGATCGTATCGCCAGATGACAGTTGTCTGGAATACGGTTCCGGCAACAGCACACGGTGGCTCTGTCGGGCGGTCAAATCGGTAAGAAGTATCGAAACCGACGAAGCGTTTGCTAACGCCTTTTTCCGCCAAGGACTGCCGGCGAACTGTACCCTTTCTTTGGTTGAAGCAAACGATAAAGATGGTGCGCTAAACGATGCCTACCTCGCACCATTGGAAGAGCGTGGCTATGACGTCATCTTTATCGATGGGCGGCACCGGGTCGCTTGTTTTGAGCGTGCGATCGGGTCTGTACGGACAAATGGTGTTGTCGTCTTTGATAATCTAGATCGTGATCGCTACGCCCCGGCTCGCGAGCTAATTACTAAGCAGAAAATTCCCATTGTGCCGATTCGCGGGGCCACGCCCTTTACAGACCACCTCATGACAACTGCGTTCTTGTTTCCAAAAGGTACGAGCCGTCTGACAACAACGCGCATTACACCCCAAAAATACTGAGAATGAGGGCAAAAGACCATGTTTGGACCGCTGAAGCAGCGTTATAAAAAACAGCTCCTGCAACTGAATAGTTTGGGGCGCCTTCGGCAATGCCCATTGTGTGGGTGGCATGGCTTTCGGTTTTTACCCACGGGCCCGTCGCATCTGCGACGGTCTGAGGGAAAATGCCAGGCTTGCGATTCGAAGGAACGCCATCGCCTTGCGTTTGTCACTGTCCTGGAGGATCGGCAATCGATAGGGCGCGTGCTCCATGTGGCACCAGAAAAGCCAATACAGAATATCCTTAAAGAACGGTCGCAAAGCTATCTTTCGATCGATATCAATGGCAAGGCGGACGCGAGGATGGACCTCACCCAGCTCACTCTCTCGGATGCGTCAATTGATCTAATCTGGTGTTCCCACGTTCTGGAACACATCCGGGAGGACAGGCGTGCCATGGCAGAAATTGCCAGGGTTCTTGCGCCCGGCGGGATGGCTGTTCTTCAGGTGCCGATTTGTGGCGAGGCAACCATCGAAGGCCCCAAAGAGATGAGCCCTGATCAAGCCCGGATGGCCTTCCTTCAGGAAGACCATGTCCGGCTCTATGGTGCAGACTTTGCGGCCCGTCTGTCGGACTGCGGGCTTGAGGTCGTCGTTAAACGCGCGGTAGATCTTGAGAAAAAAACGCGCCGTCGGCTTTGTCTTGAAAGTCCGTACATGAACGAAATCTTTGTTTGCACTAAGCCAATGGTTGCAGCGCTGTTAGCATCCATCGCGGCGGAATAGCACTTCGACTGTCTTGATCAGGATTGCGAGGTCTTCCCGAAACGACGCCGTCTGAATATAGTGACAATCGAGAGCAACGCGCTCGCCGTAGGTCAGGTTATTACGACCTGAAACCTGCCACAGCCCGGTCATGCCGGGGCGAACGGATAACACCCGTGTCACATTCATGCCATAGCGCGCTAGCTCCTGGGTGGTGACAGGCCGGGGACCAACCAGGCTCATGTCACCGCAAATGACATTGAACAACTGAGGCAACTCATCGAGGCTTGTCGCTCGCAAGAACCTGCCAATCCCTGTCACCCGAGGGTCGTTCTTTAGCTTATGATCCCGGTTCCACTCAGCACGTGCAGTGGGGTTTTGCTCCAGGTGTTCTTTTAGTACCTGGTCCGCGTTCGAGACCATTGTCTGGAACTTGATGCATTTGAAGGCCCTGCCGTTATGTCCGATCCGCCGATGACGGAAGAGCGCCCGATGCCCATTTGCTTTCAATAGAGCCGTCAGTACAAGGAGAAGAGGGGACAGGGCGGTTAAAATAGCTGCTGCCCCAATGATGTCAAAGACCCTCTTAAGGGAGCCATATGGAAAAGAGTGATCCCTTTGACTGGAGGAGACCTGATTTTCTTGCGCTGGGTTACTCAATTCTATGAGCGACGGCCTTGTTTGGGTATTAAAGTCTGCCGCTTGCAGAAAATTTCGGTTTAGCTGATCGCGTGGAGCGGCGAGGGGACTGGTTTGATGACGCATACTGACACAACTCTACTGGTTACTCATACTCAACTATACATGATTGTGTGAGGTTACTCGCGCCGCGTGTAGGCGATCGCCAGGCGTTGAAACCAAGCAGCATAAATATGTAGGGCAAAGATCAATCCGGCACGTCCATCAATCGCGCCGTATTTAAGGACGTAGTATTTGAACGTCTCAAACATCGGCCGGAAAAGCAGGTCAAAAAAATGAGGCCTTCGGGTAAGACGATCTGCTTCGAGAATATTATAGGCGAGGGTCTTTCTTGCCCGCTGCTCATAGACCGTGTCACCATAATGGGTGATTTTGGTTTTTGTCTCGATCACTTGACCTTCGACAATCAGCTTTTCGTGGACCGGGCCTTGCCAGGACGCGTTGGCAGTCCGTGCGAGCCGGACGCCGCGCCAACTTGTCCAAGCTCGCGAACGCATTCGTGTGCCGAGGAAGTAATTCGCGATTCGAAAGCGAACGCCTGCTGCATCCGGCGCATTCTGGAGGTCAGATGCAACTGCGGCGAAATCGGTTGAGAAGAGACATTCGTCAATATCCAGCCATAAGACCCATTCGGTCTTTATGTGCGGGGTTAGTGTGTTGCGTTTTTCATCGAACCCGTTCTTTGCGGTCGTTGCCTTGATGACTCGGGCACCAAGCTCCCGCGCGAGTGCGGCCGTGTTATCAGTCGACGCATCGTCATAGACGAGGATCTCGCTAGCCCAGGCATGTGCCGCAACAAAATCGGCGATGCGTGCTTCTTCATTGCGGGCGATGGCTGCGATGGTGACCTGGTTTGGCGCAAGAGGGTTAGTCACGAGTGTCTCCTGGTTTGGGATCAATGTCAGCTTAGGCTGCTGCCAGACGAAACACGCAGGCATAACCCAAAGGGTTCTTGAAGTAGGAGGTGCCTCGTCGACCGAACAACGAGAAAATTGAAAGCAGCGTGCGGTCTATAACCACGGATGCCAGAAAGAGTGCATTCGAGCATCGACGGATCGGATCTGAGACCGGGTACAGATTAAAAGTAGACGCGAAGTATCCTGTAGCATCCGATAAAGCACCTGCGGACAAGGGACAGAGCGTGACAAGGTCAAGACCATATCGTTGTGCCGCGGCTGGATACCAATCCTTTGATAGGCGCCAATAGTCAGCAGGCGCTCGATGAAACGGATAGGCATAGGGGACGATTACCACGATATCGCCGTTGCGTTCGGCAGCCGCCTTCAGAAACCGAAACGCCGCATCAATATCGAAGACATGCTCCAGGACATTCAAGATCAGGACCGTATTGTACTTCTTCAGTGTCTTGGGTGGTGGATCGGTTATATCAACTGAGATGGTTCCCGCTTCATCCGTGTCACTATTGAGATAGTCCACGGATTTGCCTGTTAGGAAGGTAGGCATCTTTGAATTGGTAGGTTTAGCGCCGATATCGAGAACGCGGCCGCCGGGCGTAAACGGGTATTTTTCGAGCCAAAGGTTCTGCAGCACCCGGAATGGGGACTTGCAGGCCCACAAGGCGCGGATCATTGCCCCGATATCGGCGCGGGTGATGGTGAGGGTTGCCTCGGTGCTGGCAGTCATTGGTAGGCTCCTTTGCCTGTGCCCATATCCAATGAGCGGTCCATGGCGCATAGCGCGAGCATGACAACACTCAGCCAGAACAATGCGTGCATTTCAAAATTTACCGCGATGTAGTTGTCCGTTGCGCAGACAAAAATCAGTGGGATCAGACCAATGGCGAGGTGAATGCAATTGCGCATGACGATCACAAAAAAAGACGCAAACAGAAGAATGGAGCCAAGGAGGTAGGCAAACCCTGCGTCGAACGCGAACAAGAGCCAACTGTTGGATGCAAAACCCACTTCATTCGGATCGAATGCAATGTGCCCCCGTCCGGCAAGATTGACGATGTTCAGGCCGACACCCGGATATAGCACCACCAGATTGTCATTGATGAGACGATCAAAGAAGAGCTGGGTAGATGCGATTTTCAGGTTGGCGCTCTCAAAAGAGTCCGTTTCGAAGAACTGGCCAAAGCGCTCTGTTGCCACGGCAAGGTTTGCTCCTCCATTAACCTGACTCAACATCGCAACCCCCAGCGCTACGGCTATCAGGCCAAATGTGCCGAGGCGTGCGACCCGTTTGATGTTGCCGACTTTTAGGTTGACGGCAAAATAGG
Organism: Pseudomonadota bacterium; assembly: GCA_038522945.1. GTDB lineage: Bacteria > Pseudomonadota > Alphaproteobacteria > Caulobacterales > Parvularculaceae > MED-G105. The sequence goes on along the minus strand of JBCBJV010000001.1, from coordinate 276,680 downwards.
TAAGGAGGGCGAGAACGAGCGTAGCAAGACCGCCCCTGCTAAAGGTCAGCACACAGCCTGTCACGCAGATCCCATAGGCAACGACAAAAAGATTTCGCCGGTAAGCGCTGTAGAGGGCAAGGGCAAGAGCCCCCATGATGCCGAGATACCCCGCATTGATTGCGGGATACTTTAATAGTCCCGGCGAGCGGATAACATCAGTGCCATACTCATCTAGAGTGTAGGTGCTTTCCATCGCGCCATAGCTCTGATCTGACTTTGCGTCCAAGATATTCGCAAACATAATGACTAGCTCGCGGACGGGCTCGGAAAGAGCCGATCCGATCGTAGCACTGCCATGGAGGATAATCCCGGCAACAATCATTTTCTGGAAGATTCGTGTCAGCCCGATGTCCATGAGCGTTGTCCGCCAGGCATAGGCCCAGTAAACGATAAAGAGCGGCATCATGCGATGAAGTTCGAAGTAAACCCGTTCTTCAAAGTAGCCTGGATTTTCGATAATTTCGCTACTGATCGAAACAACGCGTAAGCCAATCAAACAAAACAACAGGATCTGGATGAAGTCGATCGGTGCGCGGCCATAGCGCGGCCCAAAGACCATCGGCAGGGTCAAACCAGAAATGAGAAAGAATATCTCCAGGGGAAATGACCCAAATCGGAGGCGGACGCCGACCAGCACAAAGTGAAACAACAGCAGCATCATGGAGATGCGTCTGACGGTGCTCGTGGCGTATGGAGCGTGGGAGGCAATCGCAGTCATCGCTAGGCTGCCTCCAATGTGCCTGCTTGTGCGTTCTTTGATGCACCTTTTTTTGCATCCGCTGACGATGGAATGAGGGCGGCGAGCTTAGTTGCCATAAGTTGGATTTGGTGATGGTGATCATGATGCTGGCGGGCGAAAATCCGCACTCGCAGACCAACGGCATGTATTTCGTGTGGGCTCCCAGCCAGGTGGGCAATTCGACCGGCACAGGCCTCAGGGCTTTCCTCGACAAAGCCAGAAACTTCATGCTCAATCAGCTCACTGATCGTAGGTAATGGTGTGGTGACGATGCCGAGACCATTTGCTGCGGCCTCGATCAGAACGTTTGGCAGGCCGTACTGACCTTGTTCATGGCGACCAAGAAAGACGAACAGATCGCTATTGTGCATGGCAGTCAACACGTCTTTATGGGGTGCGGGGCCCCTAACGTGAATTCGATCCTTGAACCCATGTGCAATCACCTCTTTTTCGAGGGTGCTTCTGTAGGCACCATCTCCAATGATCGTCCATTGAAAGTCTATGTTTGATGCATGAAGGAGGGTGGCTACGTCGATGACCTTGTCAAAACCTTTATAGGCGATAATCCGTCCGACGCTCAGGAGCCGCAACGGTACATCCGCTCGGCGTTTTGGTCGCGTCTTCTTGGAGAGTTTTTCAAGGTTGACCCCATGATATGTGAGCTGAATATTTGTAGACGGAAATAGCTCTTTAAGAGTGTCGAAATTTTGTTTGGTGCACGTAAAGACCGTTTCCGCTGCTCTCATTTTTTCAGCAAACAGCCTTTTGTAGGGGACCTCTTTCAATCCTTCGTCATAAATATCGTGGGCATGAACAAAGATTGTGAATGGAACCTTCATGAATCTGGCTTGCAAATAGGCAATGTCCGTGGGGCCGCGCCAATGGGCATGAACCAAAGTCGCGCCGCTGGCGCGGGTCTCTGCGGAAAGGCGGGCCAGGCCGTACAACCGGGAAAAGGTTCGCTTCCAGGGATAGTAGTGCCGCAGCAGGCGCAATGACTGAAAAAAGGCAATTGGATTGCGCAGAAAAGCGAAAATGACCCGGGTCAGCTCTGTTGGTTTCGTCTTTCGATAAGAGACATTGAGCCCTCCCGAATCGTAATTGCCTGTAGATGCGTCCGGTTCGCGTTCGGTCGACACAGTCCGTAAGGTGAATTTTTCTGAAAGACTTATCGCCTCCTGCACTACGAACGTTTCACTCAGAGCAGGAAATCCTGATACAAGCATCAGGAGAGTGGATTTTTTGGCACCAGCGGCGTGGGTGTTTTCGTGTGGGTTATTCATGATTTTCTTTCGAGGATTGCTTGTTCCCAAACGGCGAGGGTTTCTGTTGCAACGTCTTTCCAGCTGCGGGAGCGCGCCAGGGTCCTAGCTTTCGTCAGCTGGGCGTTGAGCCGGTCTTGATCAGCAAGGCAGGCCAGAATTGCCTCAGCGCTTTGCTCAGGCAGGTGTGTATCTATTTCCTGATAGTGACCACCGGTCACTTCTGGTACGGAGGAGTTTGTGACTGAAAACAGCGGCACGCCAAGAGCCATTGCTTCACGTAATGGTAGGCCGAAGCCTTCATAGGCGCTTGTCCATATCAATCCGGTTGCCTGACGGTACAATTGATCGAGATCTTGATCGGAAACAGGGCCCCTCAAATCAACGGTTCCTGCCAAATCGAGATCGTTGATTGTTTGCTCTATGGTTGCTGTATCAGCGGCGAAAGGGCCGGCGATGACCATGCGGGAGGCGGGCTCGCGGGTCTTGATGGACTTAAAAATCTTAATGGCGTCAGGAATGCGCTTGCGCGGATGGTGCGCGCCAATGTGCAGGAACATCGGCGCTTCGGTTCTGGTTTTTTCCGTCAATGGGGCTAGCCGAAAGCGACTGTCGAGGCCGTGAGGGATCACAGACATTTTTGATCGGGGTACGTTGTAGGTATTGGTTATATCGTTCGCTGTTGATGAAGAAATTGCAATGATCTTGTCAAACCGCTTGAGTGTGCGATTGAGAGACATGGACCAGAAGTGACGCTTGATGGCGGAGTATCCGCCGACCTTTTGGAACGCCAGGTCCTGAACATGGACAACCCGCAACGCTTTGTTACCTTCAAAGTAATTGAGATGGGGCGTCGCGAAGAGATCGATCTTTTGTTCTGCGTCGCGGTAATAGGCGGCACGTTGACAGATGCCATTCAGTGCACCAGCTGCTGAGCGCGGTGAACGAAGCGACGATGATAAGCCACTCGCGGGAATTTCCTGAAACATCCGCATAACGCTCACGCCCAGATCCTCTAGGGCTTCAGCAAGAGCTGAGAAGTAAACGTGGGTACCGCTTGCTGCGGTGAGTGAGCCGCCTCTGAAGTCCATTCCTACGCGCATCGCTGCACCTCACGTTCACGGATTGCCATAAAGGCTTCAGCTTGCGCCCATCGACAATCCCAAGTGTTCTTCTTGCAAAAGGCCTCACAGTCACGGCGATGTCGCTGTAGAAGCTCCGGCGTCGCGGATTTAAAGACTTGAACCGCTGCGTCAGGGTTTGGTGTCAAGAACAATCCATTGGGCATAGCGTTCATGAATTGGGGCGGCACGTGAATTCTCGATAGCATCACGAGGCCCGCTTCAGCATAGTCAAAAAGCTTCATCGGTTCACTGAATGCTTTTTTCACTGTGGGCGCGAAGGGGATGAGCCCGAATTTGTGTTGCCGCAAGACATCTGTCCGAGATTCAACGTCAACGGCCCCAAGGTAGTCACACCAAGGTGCGGCTTTCATTCTTGTTTCAGCGGATTTCGTTGCAGGGCCATACATAGCGATTCTCGAGGGCGCGATGGCCGCCCCGAAAGCACCGAGCCATGCCCAGTCGATGTCGTCATTTATGGTGCCAATGAATGCAAAGGGCATCTGGGCAAGTGCAGGGACCGAAATACGGGGGGCACGCGATGATTTTGACGAGACAGCGTGTGTCAGATGAAAACAGCGGTCGCTTTGTAATTGGAAAACAGATCGATATTCAGTTCTCAAAGCGTCATTGGTGAAAAACACACAATCGGAATTTCGGAGAATTGGTCCCAGCCGCGTGGCAAGATCCGCCGCAAAATTGTCAAAGGCGCGGTAGTCATCAGTCACTTGAAATACCAGGCGGTTATATGAAAGGCGTTCGATTAACGGGAGGGCGATGATGTCCGACATCCAAAGCGTGTCGAGCTGTTCAATCCCTGTCGCTTGCAATTGGCGGCGGATCTGGCCGGCGCAGATGGCGTAAGTTGTTCGATTGATCAGATTACGCGCGGGTAAATATCGCTTCCTCGACCATGGCGAGATAGTGACTATTTCCTCGATACCCGCTGGATTTGGCTCAGCTCTGTTTCTTGATTGTAGATTGCGTTTGTCCGAGTAGTGAAAGTTAAATGGCGTGATGGGCCGTGAGGCCCAAAGAACCCGATGACCAGCAGCGCTAGAGGCTTTCGCGAGTTGATGCGTGCTCAATTGCGGCATGGCGCGGAGTGGCAACTCTCGAACGAAGAGGATTGACTGAGCGGTCATCGGTCCACCAGAAAAATATCGGACAGGAAACGAAGATCCGCATCTGGGAGGAAGTCATATTGGCGGATGACATAATCACAGATATCGAGTTTCAAGAGTAAAAAATTATACTTTACACAGACAATATCGCCTCCGCCCGGCCGTGGCGGGAAGGTCATATACCCTTTTGACGAAGCGTGTTGTTCAACAGCCAGGCGGCACTTGTAGAGAATGTCTTTTGCCGAGCGTTTTTGACCAAAGGCCAATCGGTTCTGAATGGCAGCTGTGGCGAGATCCACGGCAATATCCAGGTGCTGGTCTGTATTGCTTTCAGCAAGTACAATTGAATCCGCACCATCATACCAGGCGAGTGCCGCGTCGATGAAGGACCGGCGCGCTGGTTCGGGCCATAAGCTTGCAAGCTCCTGCGAGGTATGCAGGACCCGGTCGAGATCGAACGCGAGCGGCAGACCTATAAGGGAAGGTCTTGTTCCCTCAAGCTTGCCCTTCACAGCGATTATCGCTTCGCTCTCAGGGGGAAAGGCGCGGTAGAATGTCTGCACAATTTCAGGGATAAGTTGGTGGAGGAGGGGCTCGCTTTCGGCGGTAGGGCAATGTCGATCGATTTCGATGAGCGAGTGGAGCCAGTTGGCATTATCTTTAAACAAACGAAAAGGTGCCTTGCCTCTCAACGCTATCCAGGAGGGGGAGAAAAACGGTGTCTCAAGGCGCCATCGTGGCTGCAAGGCTCGCGGTTCATGGCCATTCGATTTAACCTTAAGCAATTTCTGGAGAACAACGGTGATAGCGTCATGGTGCTGTTTGCCGCCGCCGAGGCCGTATGCAAACGCAGCGATCTCCAGGATGCCCAAGGAAAAAGCACTTTGTTTTATCGATCTGGCGCCGGATTTTCGGACAAACTCCGGCGTGCCTCCGTCGCCGCAAAACCGGGAGACGAGCTCATCAGCAATGGCCAAAAACCGGTTGGCCCATTCACCAGCTGATGTCAGGCGATAGAGGAGGTAGTAGCCAAAGACATAGTCTAGATTATCAAACGACCGATACTGATCGTTATCGGAGATTATTCCAAAGTCATAATGCGCATCTAGGGTTTTGGCATATTGCTCTGCCTTTGTGGGCGACAAAAGCCATAAATAAGGGACAATATCCCCAAAGTCCCGATCAGCATAACCTTTGCGTTGGTTTGTGCTGGGAAGATAGAATTCACAATAGCGACCATCTGGGTACTGCCATGACGCGTGTGTTTTCAATAAGCGCTGTGCATGCACCGACCCCCTGACTTCAGAGGCAAGCCGCTCCAGAACCGTTTGATCGGCCTGCGGTTTCTCAAGAACCTGTACCTGCATTGACGCGCTCAAACCTCCACCGAGGCGATAGCTGCCTGGTCTCGGGGCGGCGCTGTTCTTGCAGCGCGTCGGAGCCGAAGTTTTTGACGGAAGGGTGTGTAGGCAAAGCGCACGATTGGCACTGGTAACAGCCACCAATGGGGAGACCGGAGAATATGCTTTATCTGAAGCGCGGCCGATTTCCAATAAAACGGCCATCCCTTCGACGTAAAGTGACTTGTATTTCGCACACGGATTGCAACCCACTCTTTGTTGTATTGCTGCAGTCGAACTTGGTCGCGCTGCAAGCGAAGAAACAGGTCATAGTCTTCTGACGTTTCAAGGCGCTCGTCATAACGCATTAGCGTCCGTTTGGCGGTCACGGTTGAATGCGTCAGCTGATTTCTCATAAGCATTCGCCAACGGGGAATCTCCTCAAGGCGAGGCGCTGTTGTCGACGTTTCAAGGTCGGGCCGCTCCGTAAACAGACGATGTCGCCAACAGACAAAGTCAGCTCCTTTTTTAATTGCTTTGACATCAAACTCGAGCTTCGATCGATGCCAAACATCGTCGTCGTCGAGAATTGCAATGATGCCGTGTCGGGCCTGGCGAATGCCGAAATTGAGAGCGCGCACCCGGCCCGGGATTGGGTTTTTAAGGAGACGGATGCGTGGGTCGCCGAGGCGCCGTTCGAGAAACTCCAACTGCTCACGGCCCGTCGGATTATCGTCAACGAGCAGCAACTCAAGGTGGTAGTGCGTCTGATTGAGAGCGCTTTCAATCGCCTCAAAAATATAGGGTCCCGTGTCGCGAAAAGTAATGACGATACTAACGGCAAAATTTCCGTCGTGATAACATGAACTTGTCACGGGTAAGCAACCTCAGAATGCAGCGTCTGATAAAATTGCTACCATAGCGAGCGTTAATGGAGATTTAACGTAGGCACGCACAGGTTGTAGTCTGGATTTAATGGGGCAAGCGAGATGTTCCGTCAGATTGCGATAACGCTTATCGCGCGAAACTTGACCATGGTGCTTGGGTTCGTTTCCAGCGTCCTCATTGCACGGATGTTAGTGACCGACGACCGGGGCGACCTGAGTTTTCTGATCACCTTGTGTGAGTTGATCATCCTCGTGTGTTCGTTTGGAATCGGAAAGACGTTCCTAAATTTGACAATCCGAACAGGGATTGATCGCAGGTTTCACACACCATTGATGATACTTTGCGGTATTGCTGGCGTTGCGGCAATGACGTTTTTTTGCCTTGCCTTCGCTCTCCGCCCGGATCTTGTTCTGGCTGCGGCCATATTGGCCGTACTCGTCGCATTTCGATTGTTGACGATCACTATTGATGCGCGGGAACGAGGGCATCAACGGGTGTTGAGGTTTCAAGCAATTTTCTTGATCGAGAAATTGGTGCTTTGCATTGGTTTGATCTGTGTTGGCTTCACTAGTTTATCTAGTTCAGGGGCAGTCAGCCTAGAAGCTGTTTGTGCCGTGATTTCGGTATCTCTTGCGATCGTCTGTATGGGCTATTTTAAGGCGTTCCCCGTTCAAGAAGGGCGTTTTTCGTGGCGCATATCGCGCCGTGTCTATTGGGAAACGCGGGCCCGCGGGCTTTGGAACACGGGGCATTCGTTGACCGTTTTTCTTATGCAAAAGAGCGATGTCTTTTTGATTGCCTTTTTCTTTGGGAGCGCAGTGCTTGGGCAATATGCCGTAGCGGCATCTCTCCTCACTATTGTCTCAAGCTTGAGTACCAGTTTTTCCCATGTGGCAATCCCGGCAATGATACGTCATCGCCGAGTTTCTGATCGGGCCAGCAATGCTGAACTCCTGACATGTTGTGTTGCCGTGATTGGTTTTCTTGTCTTGATCTGGTTCGGGGACCAGTTGATTGATATTGTTTTTGGCAACCGGTACAATGACGCGTACCTCTTAATGAGTACCTTTGCGCCCGCCATGATGGTCGGATCCATGCGTCAGGTATTCGAGGCAAAACTCATCGCAACGAACCGCTTCAAACCGATGATGCTCCAGACCGGGCTCGTCCTGTTGGCGCGTTATGGAGTGTTGGCCTTGATGTATCTTGTCAGTGGCGTCGGTGTCTGGACGCTGGCATCACTTGCCCTAGCCGGGCAAATCCTTTCCCTGGCTTTAGTGCTGATTGAAAGACGGCGCCTTGCGAAGAAGCACAGCCGGTCAATGGAAACGCAATCTAGTCATGCGGAAACCGCTCGCCAGTCAGAAAGAGGCTTCTTCTGTCGCTTCCGTCTCCCTAGGGAAAAATTAAATATACAACTATAGGTAGATATCCCGAACACTATTCAGGACGGGATCAGGGCGTGTTTCAATCACCGCTTCATATTGTACATATTGCCAGTGCCTTTGTGGCTGGGACCTTCAACTCAGTCCGTCAGCTTGCCAATATTCAGTCGGACATGGGCCATCAGGTTACGGTGATCCATAAGAATGAGCCGCTTCCGGACGATAAGCTGATTGGATTTCGTCCCTCGGTTCAGCTTCTTCCGTGGGATATCGACAGGGAAGTCAATCTGAGCCGGGATTTTCCGCTGATCCTTGCGTTGCGGCAGGAGTTGATGCGCCTCGGTCCTGATATTGTTCATTGTCATTCCTCCAAGAGTGGTGTGATTGGTCGGCTAGCGGCGTTCACACTGAATCTGCCGCAAGTGTACTCTCCGCGCGGACTATCTTTCTTCCGCGAGGATGTAAGCGCATTCAAACGCGCGGTTTATCGGTCAGCGGAGTATGTCTGTGGCCATTTGGGTGGGGTATCGGTCGGCTGTTCCAGCGATGAACTGCTCGCGTTGAGGACGGTCTCCGGGCGAACAGCGTTGATCCAGAATGGTCTGGACCTGGATGAAATTAATGCGGTTCTCGAACCCATAATAAGGGAAAAGAAGAGCAAAAATAATTTTATAACAGTGGCTTTGTCGGGGCGTATCTCTCCCCAGAAAAACCCGGCTACCGTGGCATCTCTTGTGCGCAAGTCGCCCGCCGACTGGCGTTGGCTCTGGATCGGTGATGGGGAAGACGGTGACCTCATCCGGGAGACCAACCGGGTTGAGATCACTGGTTGGGTCGACCGACGGGAAACCCTGGCTCGATTGGCATCAGCAGATATCTTCTTTCATCCCGCCCGGTGGGAAGGCATGCCACTAGCGCTTATGGAAGCCATGGCCGTAGGGCTTCCCGTAGTGGCAAGCGACATTGTCGGCAATCGCGATCTCATTCGACATGGCCAAAATGGGTTTATCACTTCATCGGATGCTGAAATGTTTGACCATTTGAGCACACTCGCCGACGTACCCGGGTTGCGGCGGTCCATGGGCGCGGCGAGCGCCAAGACGATTGAAGATCATTACTCGGCACAGGGACTAAGCAATGCCTGGCTGTCGATCTATCGACACGAAATGCTGCGGGTAAAAACCAAGTCCCAGCGGCGAGGCCATCGCGCGAGAGATGAGCGGACGTCATTGGCGGGCTAGCGCGTCAAGGAACGTCTCCAGAGCTGTCTCGGTAATACAACCTATACGTTAGTCTGGCATTTACTATAAGGTGCCAGCATTGACCCATGGAGCCTTCAAAATCGAGAACCAGTAGAGAAAACGAGACCACAATGGGTCCAACCTTTGGGGCGACCCATGGGACGGGACGGGTGGCAGTCTTTCTGGTGGCGGGCGCGATAGCCTTGAGCCCTGCAACTGCGGAAGAGTTGCTGATCGATGGCGATGTTAATGTCCGGATCGATCCGGCTGACCGCTCCGTCCTCTCCCGACTGAAGGACGAGTTAGTCGCCCACGAACAGCGTGTTGGTCCAAACTTCCTTTTTATCTCGGTCCGTGACCGAATAGCCTTCAACGATAATGTCTATGCAGAGGAAACAGCTTCTTCTGATGCTTTCGTCAGCCGAGCGATGGTGGAGGTGGCCGCTCGTACCGATTGGGGCCGGCACCGAATTGAATTGAACGGGTCGGCTGAAGATGTCCGGTATTTTGATCTGCCATTGGAAAACCACACCAATTTCGGCGGCGTCGGCAAGTTCACCCTCGATACCAAGTCGGGAGGTGGGATACGCTTACGCCTTGGAGCTGCCCAGGAACATGAGCAACGCACAGCCCCGGAATCAGTCAACGGGCTGACCCCAACACCTGTCCGTAACTATTTGATCCGGACAGAGATCTACAAGAACTTTAACCGGTTGACGGCGACACTGGACACGCGGGTCGCCCGGTCGGACTTTGATGATGTACCAGCAGCAAACGGCGTGATCATCGACAATGATTTTCGAGACCTGACGAAAATGACGGGTATCATCAATCTCGGCTATGAACACCATCCGCGCCATACCACCTTTTTTCGACTTACGGCGAGCGCGCTTGATTATCCTGATGGGGCCGACCGCGCATTGAGTTCACGAGACTCAACAGGCGTGCGCGTAGAAACTGGCGTTTTTATCGGTATCGCGCCGCTGACCCTTGGAGAGGTTTTTATTGGGTACAGCTATCGTGAGTTTGTTGGCTCGCGCCTTCGAACGGTGTCAGAGCCAATATTCGGTCTGCGTGTTTCTTCGCGGCCTACCGCCCTGACGGGTGTGGAGGCAAGTATCCGGCAAGGGCTAGCGGAAACCTCCGTTGAAAGCACCGCCGCCGTCACGATCCAACGTGCAAAAATCAAAATCGACCATGAGTTCAAACGGAATGTTACCTTTCGCCTCGATGGTTTGTGGGGGCGTGAGAAGTACCGGGATAGTTTTCGTCAGGACAAGGTCTATGCCGCGCGCGCGCAAATCGACTGGCAGATAAACCGTCACGCGAGGTTGTCCGTCAGCCATGAATACAATAGGCGCGTTTCAAACCAGCCCGATGAGTCATTTCGCCAGGCGGTCACATCCGCGCAGGTCAGTTTTGTTTTGTAACGAACATCAGGAAAGATCCAATGTTTCGCTTCGCAAGAGTTTTATCCGTTTTGCTCGTGGTGGTGGGTACCACTTCGTTGATGGCGTGCGCCAGTGTCGTGCCTGTTCATCACGTTACAACTTCAGACGATGTCTATCGGCTCGATACCGGTGATATCGTTGAGGTCCGTGTGTTCGGCCAGCCGGATCTTTCTGGTGAATACATCGTGGATACCGCCGGTGCCTTTCGCCTTCCGCTCGGAGAGGATTACAAAGTGCGGGGCATAACGGCAAAAGACGTACACGCTCTAATCGTGGAGCGGCTCAAGGGGCCGTTCCTAAAAAGCCCCGGTGTCCTAGTGCAAGTGAAGGAACATCGCCCGTTTTTCATTTATGGAGAGGTGCGCAATCCCGGGAAGTATGAGTATCTTCCCGGAATGACCGCGCGGGCGGCTATCGCCGTTGCTGGTGGCCACACATATCGGGCGAAGGAGCGCTTTGTTTATCTCCACCGTCAAGGATCGGCCAAAAAGCAAAAAGTCAATCTCGACGATCCGATCCGGCCAGGAGATACATTGGATATCCCTGAACGATACTTCTGATTGGTGGTACCATGAATAGTCGGTCTCCACCCTCAGAGCCGGAAACGTCAGAACTAATTCCCGGGCTGAACCTCGCCGCCATTCTCACAATAGTATGGCGGCAAAAGCTTATTATTGTCGCGGCGCTCAGCATAAGCGCGGTGATTGTCAGCAATATGGTCAGTAAGCTGCCTTACCGTTATGACGCGACGGCAAAGCTCTCCTTCGATCGATCTTCCGAGGTAGGGGTTCGTGCACCTGTCCATTCCACAGAGACCCTGAACTCGGAAATCTACCAAATTGTGTCGAGCGAAACTCTCGCTCGTGTGGTGGGGGAAGGGGGGCTCGCATTCTGGTGGTGCGTATTGGTGGAGCCGATCGATCAAGGGCACATTTGTGCAGATACGGAGGAAATGGAACATCGATACAGCAAGAATAAGCTTACCATCGATCGGGTTACCTCTAAGCTGCGGGGGCGAGTGAAAGCATCGCTTAAGCCCAAATCGTACATCGTCAAGATTAGTTCTTTTGCCGTTGACGGTCAGCGCGCCGCGCTGATTGCTAACAAAGTCGCAGAGGCCTACGTCGAAACATCGCTGGCAACCCGGCGACGCGAGCTAACGACTTTTTTAGAAGCACATGCGGCGCAGATCACGGATATCGAAGCCGCTCGGGAAGACCTCGCCGTAAGGATGGATCAGGTGCGTGGGTCATTTGGTACTGACCCAGAACAGGCGCTAACTCAGCTGGCTGAGCAAACAAGCGTCTTGACAGCAAAGCTCCTGGACAAACGTAGTCAGGGACAGACCCTGCGTGATCAGCTTTCCATGATGACCGATGAGCGCGATATGCAAGCGTCGCATTTGTTTGTCTACGGCCAAACAAGGCTTCAAACCCTAAGCCGCCTCTTCAACGAGGCAAGGGCTCACTATGCCCAGGTCAGCGCCAGTCTCGGGCCGGACCATCCCGAGCGTGCCCAAGCCAAAGCGAAAATGCAAACCTTGGCATCCCAGTTTCAAGCTGAGTACCGGGAGCTCAAACAGGCGCTTGTAAACGACCTTCAGGTCCTTGATCTGGAGACCGCGTCCATCGAAGCGGAGTTGGCGATCGTCAACAGAAAGACAATCAGTTTGCGGAAGCTGGAGCGAGAGCTGCAGCTTCTTGAAGCCGAGCATGCAGCCTATGACGATCTACACAAGGCAAAAGTTATTGAAACTGCTGGGGTGAGGGCGTCCCTTGATCTTCTTGGGCCCTCAGCGAAGATCGTCGTCCGGGCTGTTGCCCCTGCTGCGAAAACGAGCCCGCAGAAGGCGAAGCTCTTTGTGGCGGGAATGTCGACCGCTACATTGCTTTTAATCGTTTTCCTCTATGTGCTCTATCTAAGAGAGCCGCATACAGAGCAATCTGAACAAGATGGGCTCCCTCAAACACGGGATGTAAAGGGGACGCCTCAGCCATGGTCTGCTCAAGTCCAAAGGCTTAACATAAGAAGCTAACATAAAACCTAGAGTTTAACCGAGTTTGCGCGAGGTGCCTTTGGTTTGCCCTGTCATTGCTTGCATGGGCCCGGCAACTGATGGCATGTCGATCTGGCCACTTAACGGCATGTGAATGGGAAAATCGAAGGGCAATTCATGTCGAGCGCCACTATCCTTCCACGGTCGCGCGCGCAGATCGTCGGGCTCATAACTGGTCTGCTGATATTTTGCGTCATGGTGCTCTCTCCGGTGCCGGAAGCCCTCTCGCGCGAGGCCTGGACCGTGGCCGCCTTGGCCGCAGCGATGGTGGTTTTGTGGGTGACGGAGGCCTTACCGATACCAGCCACAGCGTTGATGCCACTGGTCGTGTTGCCCATGGCGGGCGTCAGTTCTCTTCGCGAAGCATCTGCCTACTATATGAGTCCCATTGTTGTGCTACTCATGGCCGGCTTCATGATCGCCAAAGCCATTGAAAAATGGCAGCTCCATGAGCGGATTGCGTTATTCGTTGTTGCTAAAGTCGGCACAAGCCCACCCGCCCTGATAGCGGGGTTTATGATCTCGTCAGCACTCCTTTCCATGTGGATATCAAATACGGCGACCGCCTTGATGATGACCCCCATTGCGCTGTCGGTTTCCCGGGCGGTCGTGGGGCCTTCGAGCGATACTTCGTCCTTCACCATCGCGCTTGTTTTGGCCGTTGCTTATGCCTGTTCGATTGGCGGTCTGGCAACACCGGTTGGGTCGCCTACAAACCTTATTGTCATCGGCTATTTGAGTGAGCAGGGGATTGATATCGCGTTTGCCGATTGGATGTCCTTCGGCTTGCCTGTGGTCCTGTGCATTTTGCCCATGGCATGGTTTATTTTGTCAGGACGTGCAAAACGAGGCACACAGATCGCCCCTCAGGACCCATCGGGTTCTCGAGACGTTTTCAAAATCATTGCCGAGGCACGCAGCGCTCTCGGACCGATTACGACACCTGAAAAACGAGTGCTGATGGTATTTGCTCTGATCGCTTTCTCCTGGATGTTCAGTCGCCCTTTAAGGGGACTTCCATTGCTAGAAAACCTGAACGATCAGATCATTGCGGTGGCCGGAGCGATCATGCTTTTTGCAATGCCTTCGGGCGCAAAAGAAGCACGCTCTGCTCCGCTTCTTGATTGGCGAACCGCGGAAGGGATCCCGTGGGGCGTGGTTTTACTGTTTGGGGGAGGACTATCCCTTGCTGGGGCCATGTCTCAAACCGGGCTGGCCACCGCCATTGCGGGATTATTCGCCGGGTTATCAGGTGCCCCAGACCTTGTTCTGATCTTGGTGGTGACACTGCTGATTCTCTCCATGACCGAAGTCACAAGTAATGTGGCGACGGTTTCCGCGCTCCTGCCCATGGTGGGTGCGTTGGCCATTGCCACTGATACGGATCTTTTGACCTTAGTTGCTCCCCTAGGGCTAGCAGCGAGTTGTGCGTTTATGCTGCCGATGGCAACGGGCCCCAACGCGGTCGCTTTCGCTTCTGGTCAAGTGACCCTTTCGGAAATGGCAAGGACAGGTGTCGCGATAAATATTGTGAGCGCAATCATCATCACTCTACTGACTTTTATCATTATCTGAGCCATTTGGTGAAGGCAGGTTAAATGTCCTCAGGTCCGGCACCTTCTCAATTGACCATCTGGGTCGTCAGCGATGGTCGCGCTGGTATTGAAAACCAAGCGCTTGGACTGGCGGAAGCGGTCAAACGGCAGCTTGAACCAGAACATCAGTCAGAAATCGTAACGCTGCGCGTGCGGCTTGATTTCCCTGCGGATAAAATTGCGCCGTTCGTTTTTGGTGATATCTGGCAAGGCCTTAAGTTTGCCGATGACCCTTCAAGGATGCACTTAGAAGGGTTGGCAGAAAGTCTAAGGAAAGGTGACGGTCTAGTTGCGCCTGATAGCTGGCCCGACCTATGGCCTGACCTATGGATCGCCTGTGGGCGACAGACGGTGCCGTTGACGATAGATCTTTGTCGCCGGGGACGGTCACTCATTTCAGGGCAGGGTCCGGCTGCGCCATTTTGTGTTCAATTGCAGAATCCGCGTCGGTCGAGCGCGCTCTTTGATTTAGTCGTCGCGCCGAACCATGATCACCTTTCTGGTAAAAATGTTTTCTCCATGATCGGTGCGCCTAACCGGATCCATGAGACAACGATAGACAAGGCACGGGAAAAGCTGCGGCACGTGTTGGGCTTTCCGTCTGGCTCGAAACGCGTGCCGGTGACGATTATGGTCGGGGGACCAAACAAGGTCTTTCCCTTCGCTGCACGCGATCAGGAGCGGCTCGTCGCTGCCATCGAACAGGAGGCACGTCTCGGACGGTCTGTGATTGTTTCCGCATCAAGGCGGACACCGGCGGTGTTCGCCGAGCGGTTGCGGACAGTTACGGCAGCAGCAGGCGGCTATTTCTATGATCCACAACACGATGAGCCGGGCAGCAATCCTTATCCCGGTGTATTGGGTCTTGGCGGGCCGGTGCTTGTCACGGAGGACAGCGTCAACATGCTAAGCGAAGCGGCGACAGCAGGCGTTGCGCTCTATCGTTTTCCTCTCGTGGAGCGGCGGCGGCCCGTCACAAAATTCGATAGCCTTGTCCGGACGCTTCGGGACGGAAGACATTTGCGAGACTACGACGCAAACCTTGAACATTTTTCGCCGCCGTCGTTTTTGGAAACAGACCGTGCGGCCAAGGCTCTTATCGATGCCTACTATAGGTCATTAAGCTCGACATAACGGCGCATTGCGTTGCGTGGCGTATTGGCAATTTCAGAAGGCTGTCCGCTCGCGGTTCCGACTTTCGACAAGTCGTTGCCATTGCGCGTCGGGGTGCGTTTTAAACCTGGCCGGGCGACCCTATCTTTGTAGGGTGATGATCGGCGAGCGGTGACCCGTTGCATACCCAGCCCTTTAACGGGGCATCGCGTGTCGATGTCGAGCAATCGTGAGCCCTCTGATTTTGCTCGATGAACTTGGCCGGCAATTGGTTTTTCCAATTGCCGGTCTTTTTTTGGTCGGGTCGGCGTAGAGCCTATGCGATCATCGACCGCAGCATCCATGCGGTTTTTTCGTGGGTCTGAATGCGCACGGTTAGTAGATCCTCCGTTGCCGCATCATCGGCTTCAGATGCCGTTTCGAGGGCCTCGCGCGCGCGCCGGATCAGGGTTTCGTGATCATTCAATAGATTTCCCACCATGGCTGACGCTGCTGGTGGTTCCTTGTCTGCACTTGAGAGACCGGACGTTTCCGCAAACTCTTGGCCGCTGACTGGTGCAAAATATCCCAGCGAACGAACGCGCTCCGCCAACTCATCCAAGGCCGCCCACATTTCCCGGTATTGTTCCTCGAACAAGGTGTGAAGGGTGTGGAATTGAGGACCAGTGACGTTCCAGTGGTAGGCATGGGTTTTCATATAGAGGGTGTAAGTGTCCGCGAGGACGCCCTTAACGGCGTCGGCAACGGACTTGCGTGCATTATCATCAAGGCCTGTATTGAGACTAATCGACATAGTTTTCACTCCTCTTGTGACTTAACGCTTAGATGGGCCTTCATGCCCCGTGAGGCAAATCGAAAATCCAAATCCCGCGTATTGCGAGTTACGATCTTGCGCCGCGTTCAGTCGCCCTCGTCAGTATACGCTGCTCTGCGTTGAAAGATCAGGAAAGCGATGCACAAAAGCGCTGGATGCGTGTGCATGCCTCAATGAGACTTTCTTTGGAGGCGGCGTAAGAAATCCGATAGTTCGGTGATGCGCCGAAGGCGCTGCCGAAGACGACCGCCACAAGCTCAGAGGAGAGAAGCTGAGCGGCGAAATCCTGGTCTGTTTCAATCACATGACCGTCGGGTGTCTTCTTGCCGATCAGGCCCGCGCAGGATGGGTAAACATAAAAAGCACCCTCCGGCGTTAGGCAGGTAATCCCTTCGGCGTCATTCAACATCGAAACCACTGTGTCACGTCTGTCTTTAAATGCGGTCAGCCAACCAGTCAGGAATGATTGGTCCCCGTTCAGGGCTTCGACGGCCGCCCATTGACTAATCGAGCAAGGGTTCGAAGTAGACTGCGACATGATCTTGGCCATGGCCTTGATCAGTTTTTGGGGACCGGCCGCGTAGCCGATACGCCAGCCCGTCATCGAGTAGGCCTTCGAAGCGCCGTTCATCGTCAAAGTACGGTCAAAAAGGGCGGGCTCGACTTGTGCCGGAGTTGCAAACTGGAAGCCATCATAGACGATGTGCTCATACATATCGTCTGTCAAAACCCAGACATTGGGGTGCCTCAGCAGTACGTCGGTCAGCGCTTTGATCTCGTCATGGGAATAGGCAGCGCCTGTCGGGTTCGATGGTGAGTTAAGAACAAGCCATCTTGTGCGGTCTGTGATCGCCGCCTCGAGCTGCTGCGCTGTTACCTTGAAGTTGTCTTCAATCCCGGTACGGATAAAAACCGGTTCGCCGCCAGCCAGCTTCACCATATCAGGATAAGAGACCCAATATGGCGCCGGGATAATAACTTCATCTCCAGCGTTGAGGGTCGCGAGGAAGGCATTGAACAGGATCGCTTTGCCGCCTGGTGCCACCGACACTTGGTCCGTTGTGTACGACAGGCCATTGTCCCGCTTGAATTTGGCGATGATTGCTTCCTTTAAGGGAACAATTCCATCGACAGCAGTGTATTTTGTTTCACCCCTTTGGATCGCATCGATGGCGGCCGCTTTGATATGCTCGGGCGTGTCGAAATCCGGCTCTCCGGCGCCGAGACCGATGACGTCCTTGCCTTGCGCTTTCAGCTCCCTTGCTTTTTGCGTCACCGCCATCGTCGGCGATGGGGCAACCCGGTCGAGGGCGGAGGAAAGGCGGAGGTCAGTCGTCATGGCGTGTCATCCTGCATTGACATGGAACAGCCTCGGTCTGTGCCACAGATTTTGGCAATGCAACAAGAGGCAACACGATAGCGATAAAAATCTCTGTGCCAGCATTTTCACGGAGAATTGTACAACCTAGCGGTGTCTGGGGAAATCATTCCACTTCATCACAAGGTCGCGAAAATGCCCATAACCATTTGTTTTAAATAAGACTATTGAGCTAGCTCTGATGGGCGCAAAATTTATTGCACACGCGAAATACGCGAGAAAACCATTGCGATTGCAGCCAGGTGTGGTTTGATCAGGCATTCGGACGCGCCTTCTGTGGGAGGACACATGATAGCTGAACTTCAGTCTTCGATTGCTCACAGCCAGGCTGGCGGCTCGGTTGCGGCACTTGCCGCTGATGCAAGCCCATCGCGGGCCGATCAGATGAAGATGAAAGTCGAGCGCCACGCGTTGCTTTTGCGTGGAGCGCCGATCGCGATTTCTCTGAGCGCGATTAATGCGCTGATTGTTGCCATGGTTGCGTGGGGCAAAGTCGACACGATAGTGATCGCGGCATGGACTGGGGCAGCGGTCATTCTATCGGTATGCCGCCTTGTGCTCTGGCGACACTTCAGTGCCAAACTAAAAAGTGGCCATACACTGATTAAGTTCACCTCCATTCATGTAACCGCCATGGGGCTGAACGGGATGATTTGGGGCGCCCTGGTGCCAATCTTTGCCATGAGCGGCATATTGGGGAACGCCTTCCTCCCATTTATTATTGCTGGGATGACGGCTGCGGCGATCTCATCTGCGAGCGCCTCTTGGAAAGCCGTGCTCGCGTTTAACCTCCCGGTCCTCAGTTCTGCCGCTTTATTCTACGGTATATTTGCACCGGAAGGAGGTCTGGCGATTGCGACACTAATTGTTGCTTATGCGGCGGCGACGAGTTTCCTCGCGATCAAGACCCAGGATGCCATTGAGCGATCAATCCGTCTTCGTTCCCGTAACGATAATTTGATGGGCGCCCTGAAGCGACAGGTGCGTGCCAGCCAGGAGGCAGAAAGTCGGTTCCGGGCGCTGATTGAAGCGACCTCGGAGTTTACTTTTATCTTCGGGCCCGACGGGCGCATTTCTTATGCCAGCCCATCAATCGAAGAAGCTCTGGGTATCCCGCCGCAAACAATCATTGGGCGGAAGACCAGGGGTATTGTCCACCCCGATGACCTGCAGAAGCTTCGTGACCTCCGGGGAGAAGCGTTGGTCAAGATTGGCGCAGTTACGTCCATCGACAAGTTGTGCCTTAAGGCGGGTGCAGGTGATTATCGCAACGTGTCTGGACGCCTGACGAACATGCTTTATGTGCCGGGCGTGGAAGGGTTTGTCTTTACCGGGAGCACGTTGATCGAAGAGCCGAGCTGCTTAAGTTCCGAGGTACCCTCGCAAGCCACTGCTTGAAGGCATCTTGTTGCAAGACTTTGCGGGCAAGGCGCCGATCAAAAGAACTAACTTTCTTCGGTGCAAGAGGACCCATGGGCGACGCCAGCGGCTACGGGCGAGGGACCAATCCCAAAAATAAGGAACTTCTCAAGGGGTGTGCGTGTGTCAGTTGAGGGCAGGCGAGAAACTTTGCGTTGGGTATGATCTCTAAGTCGCCGTTGCCCATTGCGCCTCACATGACCAAAGGTCATCGGCCTGCGAGCTGGTCCGCTCAGCGTATGTCTCAAGCGAAGGAACGTGCGCATCAGGCATTCTCCCATCTTAAAACGGGCCACCCGGGCGGCCGCGTTAACAGTAGAGGCAGTTTGTGCAATTTTCCTGCCGTGGTGCCCCTTCAACCATCGCCTCTTTGCACTGCAGTGCCTTGTTGCCATTGATCATGTCCTTCGACAGATTTCGCCACGCTTCCCTTAAGACACTCAATGGGGAAGTAGGCCGCAAGAAGGAAACATGAGGGTCAGATGGCGATATTGAAGGGTCTGAAAATTGTTGAGTTTGAAGGACTGGGACCAGGGCCATTTTGCGGCATGTTATTGGCCGATCTCGGCGCTGATGTAATCTTGATCGAACGGCCTAACTCTGCGTCCAGCGGGCCGGCGGCGGTTTTCAATCGCGGCAAGCGATCGATCGTGCTGGATCTGAAGGACCCTGCGCATATTGATATCGCAAAAAAACTCACCCGGACCGCCGAGGGTATCATTGAGGGATTGCGTCCAGGGGTCATGGAGCGTCTTGGGCTCGGCCCGGAGGTTCTGTGTGCGGAGAACCCGAAACTTGTCTATGGCCGCTTGACGGGGTGGGGGCAAGACGGGCCTCTTGCGCAAACAGCCGGGCACGATGTCAATTATATTAGTATCGCCGGGGCCAATTGGTACGCCTCGCAAACCGGAGATGTGCCGGTCGCCCCTCCAACACTGGTGGGAGATGTGGCGGGCGGTGCACTCTATCTCGCCATCGGTATCCTGAGTGGTGTTCTTCAGGCGCGTCAGACTGGCAAGGGCACGGTCGTCGATGCGGCCATTGTCGATGGCGCAGCGCACATGCTCTCGCTCCTCTTTTCGCTCAAGGCAGCCGGCGGCCTGCCGGAAGCGCGCGGCGGGTCGATGCTGGATGGCGCACATTTTTATGATGTTTATCGGTGTGCGGATGGGCGTCATGTCAGTTTCGGTGCCCTGGAGCCGAAGTTCTATTTTCTGGCGCTTGAGAAGCTTGGTCTCAATGACGACCCGGATTTCAAGGTGCAATACGACCAGACGAAATGGCCAGCGGCGAAACAAAAACTGCGCGATCTCTTTGCGTCACAACCGGCCTCCCATTGGAACAGGTTACTCGGCGGAACAGATGCTTGTTTTGCGCAAGTTCTGAGCCCTGAAGAAGCGCTTGAAAACGAGCACGTCAAGGCACGCAGCACACTGAGGAATATCGCAGGCGTCCTCCAGGCAGCGCCTGCGCCGCGTTTCGACGGAGAAATTCCGGCCGACCCGTTGCCGCCGCCAACAGCCGGACAGCATACAGAAGAGATATTGGCCGAGTTGGGTTTAAGGGAGGGGAGCTTGTAAGGTTGTTCGACGGGTTGGCCGTTCCCGCGAAGGCGGGTTTCCATTTTATTGATAGAGGTTGCAGTCTGTACTAACCTTCACCACGCACCGCGTCGGCGGCGCGAAGTGAGTTCCCCACCATGGTACCGAGCAGTTCCTCACAATCGCAGGTCAAATGACCAATCACGACCACCCCGTCACTCTCGCGAAGGAAGGCGAAAGACAGATATCCGGGTACATCACCGGTGTGTCCGACAAGCCGGGTCCCGCTCTTTGTGGTTCGAATGCCAGGACCTAACCCTCTTCCAATCGATGATCCGTACTTGACAGTATCCTCTGTCATCGTTTCACCGATCGCGCTGAAGTCGCCGTCCTTTGCAAAAAGGGCGCGGATGAATACGCCGAGGTCTTGGGCCGTGATCGTAACGCCCGCATCTGGACCGGAATGTTCCCAAAAGACATAAGTATCTGCCCATGGGCGGGCATAGGTGCCGCGGCCATGGAGGCGAGCCCCTTCGGCATGTTTCACGTTGTACCTCGCCGATTTCAGGTCCAGCGGATCAAAGATCCGATTCTCCATCAGAGTACCGAGTGTCTCGCCGGTCACGCTTTCTGCGATTTCGCCTAGCAGCACGTAACCCATATTCGAATATGAATATTCTTCACCAGCGGCAAATGCTGCCTTCCCGCGCTTAGCGACAGGCAACATTCGTTCAAGAGTGATAGGCTCCTTCCAATCCTGGAATAGGTAACTGCCAAGATCGTAGTAGTCCGGGATGCCGCCCGTGTGGAGCAGCAACTGACGGACCGTTGCCACATCGCCATTTGGCAGGCCGTCGATGACGGTCGGCGCGAGGTATTCGGAGATTTTAGCGCCCAGCTCGATTTCACCTTCTTGGACGAGGCTGATGACGATTGCCGCCGTGAACAGCTTGGAGATGCTTGCAATCCGTAAAGGCGTCTCCTTGACATCGATGGGTGCAGTGCCACCATCGCCAGCAGCCCCCGCGGCGGCGGCGGCTGACGTCAGCGTTTGGGTCTCTGTCCCAGTCGAAATATAGAGGATTGCGGCGGGTGCCCCGTCGGAATGAGACGTCTCCACGATTTTGCGCGCTGCCTCGTCAAGGGCTAGCTGCTTAAAGTCGGAGACTTCCAGCCGTGTTGGTGAATAAGAGTGACCATAAATACGCCAACCGGCAACAGTCGATCCAACGACTAAAACCGAAACAATTAAGAGAAACGTCCTCATCAATCCATCCCCATCGGTTGAGTGGCTTCCGCGCCGTTACGTCTTCAGTATATCAAAACATGTTTTTGGTTTGATGACGACCATAGCGCAGTGCTTAATAACGGAGATTGAGGACGCTTCTGTGCCAATGATGGTAGAGTGGGCAGATGGCGCTTTGTAGCCAAGCAGGCCCTTAGACGCTTCGAGGCTTTGCGTTTGACCGGCGCTTCTTTTTGGAGCGTGGCTTTTGGTTCCCGGTAGCGCCCTTTGCCTTTTTCGAGGTCGCTTTCTTGCCCGCCGACTTGCCAGTAGTCGCTTTCTTCGCTGTCGCTTTGTTGCCCCTGGGGTTTTGCGTTCGCGCAAAGCGGCCACGGACTGGTTTACCCTTTGAGGGGGAGGGACCTTTTTGGGCTGAACCGCGCAAGGGATCGCTCAGCATGTCAAAGCGCATCCCGCCGGTGAGCGGTGTTGCTTCGGCCAGCCGCACACTGACGGTTTGCCCGAGGCGATAAATCCCGCTACTGGTCTCGCCAACAACGCGGTGGTTTTCCTCTTCAAAGCGGAAACGTTCAAAGCCGAGACTACGCATAGGGATGAACCCGTCTGCACCTGTCTGGTCAAGGGAGACGAAAAGCCCAAACCGTGTCACGCCGCGAATACGTCCGGTAAACTCCTCACCCAGATGATCTTCGTGATAGGCAGCAAGATAACGGTCTTTGGACTCGCGCTCGGCTGCCATGGCGCGTCGTTCGTAGTCGGATATTTTTTCTGCGATATCGTCGAGGTTCTCCGCCTCGTCTTGCGTCTGCCCGCCTTCGCCGAGCTTGCAAGCGCGCACCAGCGCGCGGTGGATGGTCAGGTCGGCATAGCGACGAATAGGCGAGGTAAAGTGGGAATAGCGCGCGAGGTTCAGCCCGAAGTGGCCGAGGTTCTCAGTCGCATAAACGGCCTGCGCCTGGGACCTTAAAACAACTTCAGAAACCATCTGTTTTTGTTCGCGTTCTTCGGCAATCTTGAGCAGCTGGTTGAAGTGGCGCGGGCGGATCGAGCCGCCTTTGACCAGTGAGTAATCCAGCGTTGCCAGGTACTCGCGCACGCTCTGGAGCTTCTCATCATCCGGCGTGTCGTGGACCCGGTAGATCTGGTTTGTTTTGCGGCGCTCAAGGGTCTCCGCTGCGGCGATATTCGCAAGGATCATGAATTCCTCGATCAAGCGGTGCGCATCAAATCGCTCGCGCATTTCCACCCGGTCGATCTCGCCATGCTTGTTGAGGACAATCTTGCGCTCTGGCAGGTCGAGGTCGAGGGGTTCGCGGGTTGAGCGCTCCGCCCACCGCGCATCAAACGCCTTCTTTAGGGCGGTGACGGTTTCGCCAACGACTGTGCTGTCGTCAGGCTTTTCGATTAGTTTCTGTGCGTCTTCATAGGCAAGCTTGGCCGCGGAGCGCATCATGGCGCGCATGAATTTGTGAGATTTCTTCCGGCCGGATGCATCAAGCACCATCTCAACGGCGAGGCAGGGTCGCTCAACGCCTTCGCGCAGGGAACACAGATCATTAGAGAGCCGCTCCGGCAGCATGGGGATCACCCGGTCGGGCAGGTAAACCGAGTTACCTCGTTTTTGGGCTTCCCGGTCCAGTTTCGATCCCGGACGGACAAACCAGCTCACATCGGCGATGGCGACCACCACGACAAACCCGCCGTCATTTTTCGGATCGGTGTCGGGCGCTGCCCAAACCGCGTCGTCATGGTCGCGGGCATCGGCCGGGTCTATGGTGAGGAGAGGCATCTCCCGAAGATCGGTGCGATTGTCCAGGGGCGGCGTCTTCGCTTTCTCTGCCTCGTCGATAACCTCCTGGGGCAGATCAATCGGAATGCTGTGATTGGCCAGCGCAATCAGGGAAAAGGAATCCCGGTCATCGATATGCCCTGCAACCTCTACAACCCGGGCATGGGTTGACGTCGAGCCCCGACGTTTGGCGGTTTCCAGCCAGACCAGATCGCCATCTTTCGCGCCGCGGGCTTCAGTTTTGTCGATGGTGAATTTGGTCCGTGCTCGTCGCTCAACCGGCTCACCGAGACCGCCATAGCGGGTTTTGCGAAAGACCGCGAGGAAGCGATGGCTCGCCTTACCGATGGGCTTGATAACTGTCGCTTCATAGCCGTCGTCGCCAACCTTCTTTAGGCGGACAAGCAATCGATCACCAATGCCGGGAGAAGGCTTTGTTTTCGTGGCCTCACGCTGGCTCATGCGGATCATCGGCGGCGGCACTGGCTCGCGCCAGACTGACGGCATGCAAACGAGATCGCCCTCATCGTCGACTGACATAACATCGACGGGCAAAACCGGGGGCAGTTCTCCGGCTGCGCGGAAGCGCTTGCTGTCGCCTTTGGTGAGCGCGCCTTCTTCTTCCATTTCCTTCATCAGCGCGCGAAGCTCGGCGCGCTGTTCGCCTTTGATGTTGAAATGCCGTGCGATATCCCGGCGGGTCGCTTTCTCGCCCTGTTCGGTCAGGAAGCGGAGGATCTCTTGTTTTGTTGGAAATCGGGTGGATTGGGGTCGGCGCGCCAATGAATGCCTCGTTTCGTGCTAGCCTGAACGAGTATCACGATTGCACCAGCTGACGGAAGCGGCATTCTTCGCGGGGAAAACGGAATAGGCTTGCAATGACACTTCAGCTAGTTCGGCAGCTTCAGGACGTTCTTCGCTTTACCGTTGACGAGAATCTCATAGTGGAGATGGACCGCTGTGGCATTGCCTGTGCGGCCCGTTAGACCAAGCCGTTGACCCTGGACGACCTGTTTCCCGGACTTAATTGAGCCGTCGACCCTTGAGAGGTGGGCGTATCGCGACAAGACGCCTTTGCCGTGGTCGATTTCTAATGTGGTGCCGTATCCGCGTCTTTTGCCGACAAATGTGACCGTGCCGTCAGCGCTTGCAACAAAGGCTGCTGGCGTTCGCGTGTAAATATCTATCCCTTCATGGACCCTTCCGGCGCCGCCTCTGCGAGGGCCAAAGGCTGATGAGAGGCATCCAGTCGCGGGAAACCTCAAGAGTGTCATTCCTTTGACTCGTGCAGAACTCGACACGCCGGTGATCCGACCCTGTCGATCAGCGGGAGGGGCATTGGCGATCGAGATGCCCTCACACAGGAAAAGACCGCTCGAGCTATGGGTTGGGACCGGGGCACCACCGGTAGATGAACAGCCAGCGAGAAGGGCCGCAAAGCCCAGGCTGGCGACGGGCCCTCGCCAGTTTGTTATGCGTTTTTTGGGGCAGATGAACTCAACTATCATAACCCGGCGGCTCATTAGTACTATTGCCTCCAAGGCTCTCATTTTCCCGTGCGGATTAAAAGGGCCGGATGAGCGCCATTGAGGTAAATCAGGAAACTTAACCTCGATGTGAAGGAAGAAGGAGAAATTTGAGCGAATTCACATTCGATGCGCTTGCGCGATGCAAAAACCTCAAGAATGATCGCGGCCGAAAAACGAGCATAAAGCGCATGGTCTTGCCACTGGGAGCGGACCGCCAAGTTCCGGGGGAGCATCAGTCATGATCAGTGAACCGCTTATGGTCATTGCAGCCATAATTGTGGTATACGGAGTGTTCTCCGCAAATCTTTCTCGCATGTGGATCTCACCGCCAATGGCGTTCATGTTGGTGGGGCTGCTGGTCGGGTCAGCGGGCCTGGGCATTCTGGAAATCAATGTCCAAAACAGCCTGCTCGAGGCATTTGGCGAGATTACCCTAGGGCTTATTTTGTTTGCTGACGCAGCGTCGACCAACGCAAACCGGCTTATCAGGGATAACCGGCTTCCACTCAGGCTTCTGATTGTCGGCTTGCCGCTTACCATCGCGCTGGGCACTGGCGTTGCCCACATTCTCTTTCCGTCCCTTTCCTGGGGCGAGAAAGCCCTTATTGCGGCGATCCTGGCACCAACCGATGCGGCGCTGGGTGTTGCGGTCGTTTCAAGCAAGCTGGTCCCGGAGCGCATTCGCCAGGCGATCCTGGTGGAGTCTGGCCTCAATGACGGGCTTGCCTTGCCGGCGGTCCTTTTCTTCGCAGCAATCGCCTACTCCTCCATGGAGGGACCGGAACGCACCTTAAGCGAGTGGATGTTGTTTGCTGGGGAACAGATTGCCATCGGCGCGGCAGTCGGCCTTTTTGGTGGATTCGTCCTTGGAAAAATGATCAGCACGGCAGACGCACGCGGGTACATTGACCATCAATTCCGCAATCTTGTGTGCATTGGCTCGGCGCTTCTTCTATTGTTGGGAGCGCATCTGGCTCACGGAAACGGATTTATTGCAGCGTTCGTCGGCGGGCTGGTTTTTGCCGGAATGTGCCAGGCTCGAGTGAGTGATTTTGTGAGTTTTATCGAGGAAGAGGGGCAATTGTTCAGCCTCTTGATTTTCTTCTTCTTTGGCGTGGCGATTTTCCCGGCCGCGCTGCCGTTCATTACAGTCTTCTGTGTCAGTTATGCATTGCTGAGCTTGACGGTGATCCGTATGCTGCCCATGGCGATTTCGCTGATCGGCGCAAAAGTCAGTCTGCCTGGGACCGCGTTCATTGGCTGGTTCGGGCCTCGAGGACTTGCCTCGATCCTGTTCCTCTTTATCGCGATTGAACATCAGGAAATGGAGCGGCTCAGTCAGGTGGAAGCGATTGTCTATATCACTGTCTTTCTGAGTGTCATCTTGCATGGGATCACCGCGCCTATCCTGTCGGCACGATATGGGAACAGCGAAGCTGCTAAGCGAGATGGGGGAACGGCGTAAGGGCTCTGCCTGTCGCTCTGCAATCAGGTCGTCGTTCGACAGACTTGCCATAATCCGGTAGACATATCGACTCGGATTTGTACATGGTTGGGGAGACCGACGTGACCGCAATAGCCGCTGAGCGTATTGACCTGAAATCGTCCGCGCCTGTTGAAAAAGCCCGGCGTTACGACGTCCTCGATGCGGTGCGAGGATTTGCATTGCTCGGCATTTTTCTGGCAAACATCCGATTGTTTTCTGGTTGGGAGTTTATGTCCCCTGATCAGCGCGCAGAAATAGGCGGGGGCTTGGTGGGGGCTTATGAGGCAATCCACATCGCCATCATCGATGGCAAATTCTACACACTGTTCTCACTTTTGTTCGGCATCGGATTCTCACTTCAAATTTCACGTCTCACAGCATCAGGACCGAGGGGCGTCTGGATTTATGTCCGACGGCTGACGGTTCTCCTTGCCATTGGTTTCATTCATCTCGTGATGTTTTGGGTGGGCGATATCCTGACGCCCTACGCGATTTTGGGGTTTGCCTTGCTCCTGACCCACAAGTGGTCAGACCGTACCGTGCTTGTTGCCGCATGCATTTCGTTCCTGTCAGTGCCAGTGGGGTACTTGCTGGCGATGCAGGCGGGCATTGCCATGGATATGGGGTTTTACGCTTTGGGGGGTGGATTTCTCGCCCAACACATCGCGGGTTTTCAGGGAGATATTCTCCAGCTTGTTCAGTCCGACCGGTGGTCAACATTCTTCGCCTTCAATAATGGTGGGGCACTGATCCGGGTGGGCTATCTCCTTGAGTCCTGGAGGCTGCCGAAACTATTGTTCATTATGCTGATGGGAATTTGGGTCGGGCGACAGATCGTGCAACGCAATCTTCTGGCTAACACAGGTTTCCTGAAGAAAGTCGCGGCGGGGGGCTTGCTGATGGGCCTGCCGTTGAGCCTGCTCTATGCCAAGCTCGGCGTGGTTACTGCCTTTGCAGGGCCGGCGAGTTGGGATGGTCTGGTGAAGACGACTGTCTATATCTTCTCGGTGTTTCCCTTAGGGTTTGCCTACGGCGCCCTGTTTGTGCTTGCCTGGCAGTATAAACCAGCAATGCTAAGATGGTTTTCGGCGCCAGGGCGCATGGCGCTGACCAACTATCTCGGTCAGACCTTGATCGGGATCGCTCTTTTTTACGGTATCGGGTTCGACTTAGCAGGGTCAATGGGGCCGGTCGGATTCCTGTCGACCGCGCTCCTGATTTATGCCGGTCAGGTGTTCTTATCGAATGTCTGGATGGCTCGGTTTCAGTTCGGCCCCATGGAATGGCTCTGGCGGTCGATAACCTATGGCAAGATCTTTACGCTGCGCCGCGCCAGTGCCAGTAACGTTTCCAATTAACGTTTCCAATTGACGTTCTCTTGGCTGGTGTCAGGGCTGCATGACCCCGCCATAGGCAACACCAGTGAGCCTTGCCATATCCCAGTCAGCGGTCGTCAAATCGTCGATATTGAAATCACTCAGGGAGCGGTGACCGCACGCCCGCGCCATGACCTGCATGAGTTCAGTCGACGCTTCAAAAAAGCGTTTCAGCTGTAGGGCGGATTTGTCGATCTCGAGCCGTGCCCGCAAGTCATCCTTCATCGTGGCGATCCCGACAGGGCAGTTATTGGTGTTGCACGCCCGCATGCCAAGACATCCGATCGCTTGCATGGCGGCATTGGAAACCGCGATTGCATCAGCGCCAAGCGCCAACGCCTTCACAAAGTCAGCCGGCTTGCGCAAGCCGCCGGTGATGATCAGCGAGACATTCGTTGCGCCGGCGCTGTCGAGATGACGACGCGCGCGCGCAAGCGCTGGGATGGTCGGTACAGAGATGTTATCACGGAAAATCAGGGGCGCCGCACCGGTCCCGCCGCCGCGACCATCGAGAATAATATAGTCCGCACCGGCTTCGAGGGCCGCGTCAATGTCTCGCTCAATATGCTGAGCCGAAAGTTTGAAGCCAACGGGGATGCCGCCCGTCTGGGCACGAACTTCTTGGGCAAAATCTCGAAAGTCGGCAACCGACGTCCATTCGGGAAAGCGCGAGGGTGAGATTGCGTCCTGACCGGGCCGCAGTCCGCGCACTTCAGCAATCTCGCCAACCACTTTTGCCCCAGGCAGATGCCCGCCTGTGCCGGTCTTGGCGCCCTGACCCCCTTTGAAGTGGAATGCAGCACTTTCGCCGACCTTATCCCAGGAGAACCCGAACCGGGCAGAGGCCAGTTCATAGAAATAGCGCGAATTGGAGTGTCGCTCATCGTCTAATGAGCCGCCTTCGCCGGAGCAGATCCCTGTTCCCGACATCTCCGCACCCTTGGCCAGAGCAAGCTTGGCTTCCCGGGAGAGGGCGCCGAAACTCATGTCCGAGACGAAGAGAGGGATCTCAAGCTGCAAAGGTTTTTGCGCCCCGCGGCCAATGGTAACCGACGTTTCCACCGGTTCATCGTCCAGCAGGGGAACCTTGTGGAGTTGCGCCGTCAGGAGTTGAATATCGTCCCATGTCGGAAGGTCCTGACGCGGAACGCCCATGGCGCCGACAACGCCGTGGTGGCCGGTTTTGGTAAGGCCATCGCGGGCATAGCCTTGGATCAGACCGACAAATGGCTCTTCCTGTTCGGGATGCGTATCGGCGTAAAGACCAAGATAGGCCTCCCGATCGAATGGCTGAGGGTGTTCTTCCGCCCAAGCCTCAACTTCGTCTGCGTTAACCTGGACCTTTCCGCCTTTGACCTGGGACTCAAATTTCTCCAGCGCCTCAGCATTATTGTATTCACTGACGCCGGTATCGACCCGGTAGTCCCAATTATGCAGACCACAGATCAAATTGTCACCTTCGACACGGCCATCAGAAAGAAGCGCGCCGCGATGTAGGCAACGTCCATAAAGGACCGAGACAGACTGGTCGAACCGGATGACGACCAGATCGACGCCAGCGACCAGCGCATAAGTCGGCGTGCGATCTTCAAGCTCGTTCCACTTTGCGACGGTGACCCATTTCTTGCCCATGATTTGCTCCCCCAATGTGACCGTGGAAAATATTTAGCCAAGGCTTAGCGCATCGTCCCTCGTTCGCGAAGAGATACCGGTTCAATTTTTTTCACGCGTCAGTTTATCCTTTGAGGTGATCGGTACCCTCCAAGCTGCATTGCTTGATTTGCCAGAGTTGAGAGCTGTGAGCTATTGAGTGATTTGGCCAGCGCCAGGACCGTTCGTTTTTGCTTCCATCGACAGGTGATGTGAGGCGCGACTATCAATCAGGTCCTTTTCGAGAGTTGATAGCATCTCAGCCGTCTCAACAGCTAGCGACTGAATTGAGGCGAGCTTATGGTCGTCAAGTTCTCGTTGTTTTCGTCGACCATTGTTGAATGACGCCAGCGCCATTTTGCCTTCACTCGACGTTGTAATCTGACCGTAGGGATAATAGTTGCGGACATCGAAGAGAATGCCCTTGGCAGCCGCGACGGTCTCCACGTTCGCAGATGGTGCGAGAAAACCACCAAGTATCGTGAAGTTCACTAGTCCGAGTTGGTTGCTGTGTTGGGCGCTTAACCCAGAGACCTCATAGACATAAATTGCATCGAGATGTTGGCGGGCGCCTGCAAATCTGAGCTGGCGAATTAGCCTTCGACGTCCGGTGGCCTGATTGGCTTCGCCGAAAAGGTCGGCGTAGAATGGATCGATCGGCACAAATTCATTCGGATTTTCGTTACCTACTGCCTGCTCAAAGGCCAGATACTCTTTGGGAGGTACGTCAACCATCCGGCCGTTTTCAACTTTGGCAAAGCCAATTCGGGCAGGAAAGGTCAACAGTGGTTCAATATTGGCAGCAGCCTTGAATTCATCATCAAGCTGAATGCCTGAGATCTCAGCGCGATGCAGATATTCTGCGCCAGATGTGTTTTGGGTGTGGGTCGTACAACCCGCGACACTTAAAGTTAATACTACATAAAGAAGGGCGGATTTTACAGAAATCATTGCGGCAGTCTCACTCTCTCCTTTGTCGGGAAATGAGATGCTGCGTCCAAATCGTGCCGGATGTGCGGCCCCATTATGGCAAGTTCAAGTCACCCGTCAGCTGAGCCACTCTTACTGATCTGCAGGTTCAACATTCTTCTTAGCCGTCTTCTTCTTAGTCGCAGCTTTTTTAGACGCCGTTTTCTTTGTCGTTGCTTTTTTGGTGGCCTTCTTCGTGGCGGCTTTTTTCTTCGTTGCCTTCTTCTTGGTCGGCTTTTTCTTTTCTTTTGCCGCGATCAGTTCCAGTGCCTGTTCAAGGGTGACCTTATCCGGTTCGGTGCCTTGGGGCAGCGTGGCATTGGTCTTTTCGTGCTTGACGTACGGACCATAGCGCCCGTTCATTACGTTGACTGGCTTGCCGGTATCCGGGTGCTCGCCAAGTTCTTTCAAAGGTTTTGCCGTCGCCCCGCGGCCCGCGCGAGGATTGGCGCGTTTTTCTTCGATCAGGGTCACGGCCCGGTTCAGGCCGACTTCGAATACCTCTTCAATCGTCTGCAGGTTTGCGTAGAGCTTGCCGTGTTTGACGAATGGCCCGAAGCGTCCAAGGCCTGCTTCAATTGGCTCCCCATCGTCCGGGTGGGGACCAACTTCACGGGGGAGCGAGAGAAGCTGTAGCGCCTTTTCCAGGTCCACATCATCGACGGCCCAAGTCTTCGGGATCCCGGCGCGTTTCGGTTTTTCCTTTGATTCCTTGTCCTGTTCGCCAAGCTGAATATAGGGGCCAAACCGACCGCTTTTCAGGAATACTTCCAGCCCGCTATCGGGATCTACGCCGAGGTTTTTATCACCGACAGCTGCATTCGGATCGTTTTCTGCTGCGGACAATTGCTTGGTAAACTGACAGTCCGGATAGTTTGAGCAGCCAATAAATGCGCCAAATTTGCCGGTCTTCAAAGACAGCTTGCCAGTGTCGCAGGAAGGGCAGGCGCGCGGGTCGCTGCCATCTTCCTTGGGCGGAAAAATCAGCGGGGCGAGGGCGACGTTCAGCGCATCCAGAACTTCGGTAATGCGCAGGTCCTTCGTCTCATCGACGCTGGAGGAGAATTCTAGCCAGAAGTCGCGCAGGAATTTTTTCCAGTCTGCTTCCCCGTTGGAAATGAGGTCGAGCTGCTGTTCCAGATTGGCTGTAAAGTCGTATTCTACGTACCGCTGGAAGAAGTTCTCCAGAAAGGCCGTCACGATCCGGCCTTTACTGTCCGGGACAAACCGGTTCTTGTCTTTAGTGACGTAACCACGGTCTTCAAGTACCGACAGAATTGACGCGTATGTCGACGGTCTGCCGATCCCCAGTTCTTCAAGCTTTTTGACCAGCGACGCTTCAGAATAGCGCGGCGGCGGCTGCGTGAAATGCTGGTCGGCTTTGGTGTCTTTGGCGTCTGCACCAGCACCTTGGCTTACCTTTGGTAGGACGCCGGATGCCTCTTCGCCGTCAGTATCGTCCTTGCCTTCCTCGTAAAGGGTCAAGAAGCCATCGAACAGGATTACCGAGCCCGTTGCCCGCAGGCCTGTCTTTTTGTCCGTGGACAGAATATCGATGGTTGTGTTTTCAAGCCGCGCCGATTCCATCTGTGAGGCCATGGCCCGCTTCCAGATCAGCTCATACAGCCGGTACTGATCATCATCGAGGCCACGCAACTTATCGGGCGAGCGGGAAAACGACGTGGGCCGAATACACTCGTGGGCTTCCTGGGCGTTTTTGGCTTTGGTCTTGTAGATCCGCGGCGAGGACGGCAGGTAATTTGCGCCGAATTGCCCTTCGATCGACCGGCGGGAATCGCTCAAGGCCTCAGGGGCCATGTCGACACCGTCCGTCCGCATGTAAGTAATCAGACCAGTGGTCTCGCCGCCGATTTCAATTCCCTCGTAAAGCCGCTGGGCGGTGCGCATGGTGCGCTGCGCGTTAAAGCCGAGTTTGCGCGCGGCCTCTTGCTGCATCGTTGATGTCGTAAAGGGCGGTGGCGGGTTGCGGCGACCCGGCTTGGCTTCGACCGCGTCAATCGCGAAGCTTGAGGTCTCGACCGCTTTCTTTGCCGCCATGGCCGCGGGTTCATTATTGAGCGTGAACTTCTTGAGCTTCTCGCCCTCATGGGTGACGAGGCGTGCTTCAAACGGTTTACTGCCGTCGGACGTGACCTGGGCAGCGACGGTCCAGTATTCTTCCGGCTTGAAGATCTCGATTTCGATCTCGCGCTCACAGATCAGCCGGAGTGCGACAGACTGCACCCGGCCGGCTGACCGCGAGCCCGGCAGTTTGCGCCACAGAACCGGCGATAGCGTAAAGCCCACCAGATAGTCGAGTGCCCGTCGGGCGAGATATGCATCAACCAGGTCCTGATCGATTTCCCGCGGGTGTGCCATGGCTTCCTGCACAGCGGCTTTCGTAATGGCATTGAACGCCACACGGTCAATGCGTTGGCCTTTGAGGGCCTTTTTCTGGGTAAGAACCTGGAGCAAATGCCAGGAAATGGCCTCGCCCTCGCGGTCGGGGTCGGTAGCCAGCACCAGGCGATCGGCTTCTTTCACGGCGCTGGCAATTTCGTTGACGCGCTTGCGGGAACCGGCGTCGAGCTCCCATGTCATCTCAAAATCGCGAGCCGGATCTACTGAGCCGTCTTTCGACGGGAGGTCTCGGATATGGCCGTAGGAAGCGAGGACTTTAAAGCCAGATCCTAGATATTTGTTGATGGTCTTTGCCTTTGACGGCGATTCAACAATGACAACCTGCATGAGCGGGGTGCTTCTCCAACAACCAATGTAACGGCGGCCGATAGAGGCGACCTAGATCGACGCCTGAGGACGGCAACCGGGCGCTTGTGCGCCGGAAACGGCGCCGGAACCTGCGTCGGCGTCGCTAAGAATGTCAACCACCCAACGACGAATTCGAATTATGGCGCAATTTCTTTTGGCTGAATTTCAACTATAGGTTTTACTAATTTCCATTAATCATCTATGGTTGCATAAACCGCAACGAATCTCTTGGTTGAGGTGTTTGGTGCTCATCCAAGTCAGCTGGTTACCCATAGTCGAAGCAAACGAACATAAGAATGGATGAGGGGCAAATGGTATCAAGGCTAAATGCGACTGCGCCGATTGTTGGATCCAACACTGAGCAAAAAGAGGCTGAACCGGATGCGAAAAATACACTTCTGGCCTCCTCGCGGAGTGAGACTGCCGAGTATATTCTCCATTTGCTGACAGAGCTGGAGGCATTGGCGATAGGCGCGAAACTGGTGCCTTTGGCCTACCAGCTCCGTACCGCGAAGGCTGCTGCGGAAGAAGCACAGAGTGCAGGCGACTAAATCTCAAGTCGATACCTGGGCCGAGCGACGTTGCCCTAGTTTTTTGGCTCGGCCAGTTTGACTTAGTGTCTGGCTAAGTGTCGCTAACGGTCAGCGCGAAAGTACCGCCCGCTTGTTCTTCCACCTCGCCGCTGATGACGAGATCTATCAGGGCATCCATGATGAGCCCCACCGGGCCATCGATTTCTCTCACTAGATCGTCGCGGTGGATCGGCGTGAAGCCGAGCAGTCCCTTTACCTTGCCCATGATTTCCTGACGGGCTTCCTCGCTTACGGGCGTGTCGTCCATCGGTTTGGGGTCGAACAAATCTCCCTGTTCCCAGATGCTTCTGCGTTGGCTTCGGAAGACGTCGAGGATATCATCTGGGTCCTGAACAAGAGTCGCGCCATCCCGGATCAGACTGTTGGCACCCTGACAGCGTGGATCGAGAGGGGAACCGGGCACAGCAAAAACCTCGCGGCCCTGATCAAGGGCAAAGCGCGCGGTAATGAGTGTGCCTGACCGGGCCGCAGCCTCAACGACAACGACCCCAAAGGAAAGTCCTGAGATTAGCCGATTACGTCGCGGAAAGTCTCGGGCCGTTGGTTGAGTCCCCAAAGGCCGCTCCGACATGATCGCGCCTTGATTGCCAATGGCGGCGGTTAGCTCATCGTGTTCCGGCGGGTATATCACATCAACGCCGCCCGCAACGACGGCAATTGTCCCGTCATTCAAGCCAGCTTCATGGGCAATACCATCGATCCCGCGAGCTAGGCCTGAAACAATGACCAGCCCTGCCTCGCATAAACCCTCTGCCAAATCGCGGGCCATCTTGCGGCCGACAGCCGACGCGTTGCGCGCGCCGATGATGGCCACGCCGTCGCGGCTAAACAGGGAAGGGTGACCCTTGACCCAGATTACGGGCGGTGGATCTGTGATCACCCGCAAGGGTTTGGGATAATCTGGTTCCGGCAAGGCGATAATGCGAATGCCGCCCGCTTCTGCGCGCTTGAGTTCGTCCTCTGCCTTAATCCTGTCGCCTGGACGAAGGGGGCGCCCACGTGTCGTTTTTTTGGAGATGTCGCGTAAGGCAAATAGTGCCTCGCGCGCAGATCCAAACCGGCTTAAGAGTTTGAAGAACGTGACGGGGCCAATGGTGTCTGTGCTGATTAACTGGAGCCAGTCGATCTTTTCTTCGGTGGTCAGTGTGCGCCCGGCCGCCGTCATGCGGTGACCTCAGGGGGTGCTGGGTGGGATTGAGCAGATGAGCCATTGGGCCCATCGTCCGTATCCGCAGCATCGTTGGCTTTCTTACTGTCCCCAATTCTTGGCTCGGTTCCCTGTAAGAGCCGATCGATGTTTGCCCGGTGACGCAAAAAAATCAGAACGGTCATGAAGAGCGCGGCGGATGCGAATGCCAGCTTGCCCATCGAGAAAAGGATCAAAGGCGTCCCGGCAGCGGCGATCAGTGCGGACAGGGAGGAAATCCGCGCAACAACGGCAGTCGCCAGCCAAGTGAGGCAAGCAAGTACCCCAGCAGGGAACCACAGGGCCAGCAGGGTCCCTAGAAAAGTCGCAACGCCTTTGCCTCCCTTGAATTTAAGCCAGACCGGATAGCAGTGGCCCAGAAAAGCTGCAGCGCCCGCCAGTTCTGGCCGCCAGCCCAGCCAATAGGCAATGCCCACAGCGATCGCGCCTTTACCGCCATCAAGAAGGAGCGTTGCAAGGGCCAGATCTTTGCGGCCGGTCCGGAGCACATTGGTCGCGCCGATATTGCCGGACCCGATCGCCCGAATATCACCGAGACCAGCAAGACGGGTCAGCACGAGCCCGAACGGAACCGAGCCTAAGAGGTATCCGAAAATAATCGGCAGAATGACGGTCACGGCATTCCTTTCGTGACGATTGCATCAAGGCAGGCCATGCGCGTTGCGACGCCGCAAAAGACCTGACGCAGGATCAGCGACCGTGCGGGGTCATCAGCGAGGCTGCCATCAATTTCAACGCTCCGGTTCATTGGGCCCGGGTGCATGATCCAGGCGCCGGGCTTTGCCAGTTTCAGGGTTTCATGAGTGAGTCCGAATTCGGCAAAGTAGGCATCACTACGGGATTTGATTGCTGCCGGGTCCGACATGCGTTCAAACTGCATCCGCAGCCCCATGACGATATCCGCGCCATCAAGACCGTCTTTAAGTGAAGCAAATCTAGGTACATCTGGGAAAAGACTTGAGTCTGGCATCAGTTCAGACGGCCCAACAAATCGGACATGGGCCCCGAGACGCTGAAACAAGGCGGCATCTGATCCGGCCACGCGGCTGTGCTTGATGTCCCCGCAAATGGCGATGGTGAGGCCTTTCAGACTGTCATGGACCGTCCGGATTGCAACGGCATCGAGCAGCGCTTGGGTCGGGTGCTCGCGCGCGCCGTCGCCGCCATTGATCACCGCGCAGTCGACCCGCTCACAAATCTGGTCAAGAACGCCTTCCTCGCTCTGGCGCACGATCATGACGTCTGCGCCCATAGCTGCGAACGTTTGCACAGTGTCGATCAAGCCCTCGCCCTTGTTCACAGACGAGGCTGAGACCGGCACGTTCAGTACATCTGCCCCTAGCTTCTGACCGGCCAGATCAAACGACATGTTGGTACGGGTGGAGTCCTCATAAAAGAGATTAATCTGTGTGCGGGCGATCAATCGCTGCGGCGCTTGGCGTTTTTCGGCGAGCAGGCGCCCATAGTAGGCCGATAGCTCAAGGATGTAATCGAGTTCCTCATCGTTCAGACGATCCACGCTGACGATGTGGTGGGCCTTGATCGGATTTGTTGGGACGGGGCGATCAGACATTTGTCAGGAGGCTCCTCGCGGCGTGTTGCGGATCCACAAGCCGCCAAGCACCAAAACAACGGCATCAATGGCAAACATCGTGAGCATGCTGGCCGGGCCGCCGTTCTGGAGATAATTGAGACCGCCAACGCCGAGCCCGACGCTTGCAGTCAGGAGGGCCGCCATCATGGCGCTTCGTCCGCCGAACCAGGTCCAGAACCCGAGGATCCCGTAGAGCGCGCCGAATACTGCCAGTCCGGTGCTCAAGTGTTCCCATGACGTCGTGGCCGCCACCGCCAGATGAAACCCGCCGGTGAACAACAACAGACCAGCAACGATCTTTTTCATCAGGGCAGGGGTCATGATTAGTCCTTTTTGAGAAATCCAAGCCGGTCGATCGCGCCCTGAAGTATATAGGCCGCCGCCGATTCGTCGATGACGCGCGCCCGCTTGGCGCGGCTGGTATCAAGGCCGATAAGCTCCCGTTCCATGGCGGCGGTTGACATGCGCTCATCCCAGAAAACCATGGGCAGGCTTGTCAGTCGGGTGAGATTGCGGGCGAACGCTCGGGTCGACTGGGCGCGCGGGCCTTCTGTGCCATCCATGTTGAGGGGTAGGCCGATCACCAGCCCCACCGCGCTGCGGGTATTGCACACCTCGATCAAGGCTTCGGCATCCGGCGTGAATTTGGTTCGGCGAATGGTGGTGACGGGCGTTGCAAGCCGGCGGTCGGGATCGCAACTTGCCAGGCCGATAGTCTTGTCGCCCAGATCCAGGCCGATGAGGCAGCCTGTCGGCGGCAGGTCCAGGGCGGCGGTATCGAAATCGGAGAGCATCGGGCCTCGCCATAGCCAATTGCCGGGACGGAGGGAAGCGAGATCTTTTTTCCGGGGCGCGTCGGAATGATGCTCACCGCAAACGCTTTGGAGGAAACGCTTGCGAAGCCCCGCGCCCATTGTTACGCGTTGCGATCACGTATTGAACGCAACCCTCATCAAATGAAGGCGGCCCCTGTGCCGGTTGATCCCGATGTCCGTTGATAAAGAAACCGTGCGCAAGGTGGCCAAGCTTGCGCGCATCGCGATCCCTGAAGATCGCCTGGAGCCTTTAAGTGCTGAGCTGAACGGTATCCTCGGCTGGATTGAACAGCTGAACGAGGTGGACGTTGACGGCGTGGAAGCCATGTCCTCGACAGTCGAAGCCGATCTGCCACAGCGGGTGGACCAGCTCCAATCAGGGCCTGTCGGCGGCGGTCAGCCGGACAATGTCGTCGGCAATGCGCCGAAGACGGAAGATCACTTTTTTGTTGTGCCGAAGGTGGTGGAATAATGACAGCCATTCACGACATGAGCCTCGCCCAGCTTCGCGATGCGTTTGCGGATAAATCTCTGTCGCCGACGGAAGCAACCGACGTATTCCTGGCGCGCGCTGAAGCGGCTAAGGATCTCAATGCCTATCTTCGGATCGAAGGCGATCGCGCCCGAGAGATGGCCAAGGCCTCCGAAGACCGTATTGCCAAAGGCAAAGCCGGTCCATTGGAAGGCATTCCCCTCGGTATCAAGGATCTCTTTTGTACAGAGGGCGTCCCGTCGACAGCGGGCTCGCATATCCTTGAGGGCTTTGTCCCGGCGTATGAGTCGACCGTTTCCAGTCATCTCTGGCGCGATGGCGCGGTGATGCTCGGCAAGCTCAACCTCGACGAATTTGCCATGGGCTCTTCCAATGAGACGAGCTTTTTCGGCCCAGTGGTCAATCCATGGCGGGCGGAAGGCTCCGACGCCAAGCTGACGCCGGGCGGGTCCTCCGGTGGCTCATCAGCGGCGGTGGCTGCGCGGCTCTGTGTTGGCGCAACGGCAACCGATACTGGCGGATCAATCCGTCAGCCCGCATCGCTGACCGGCACGGTAGGGGTAAAGCCAACTTATGGCCGCTGTTCGCGGTGGGGGATCGTGGCGTTTGCTTCCTCCCTCGATCAAGCGGGCCCGATCACCCGTGACGTGCGCGATGCGGCGATCATGTTGCGATCCATGGCGGGCCACGACCCGAAGGACTCAACGTCGATTGATCGTCCGGTCCCGGACTATGAAGCAGCCCTCGGTGGATCATTGAAGGGCCTCAAAGTGGGGATCCCGAAGGAGTACCGGCTCGACGGGATGCCGGGTGAGATTGAAGATCTCTGGTCCCAGGGGATCGACTGGATGCGCGACGCGGGCTGCGAGATTGTCGATATCTCCCTGCCGCTCACCAAATATGCTCTGCCGGTATATTACATCGTGGCACCGGCGGAAGCCTCTTCCAACCTCGCGCGCTATGACGGGGTTCGGTACGGCCACCGTGCGAAGGAATTCAACGATATTCAGTCGCTTTACGAGAACACCCGCGCGGAAGGCTTTGGCGATGAGGTCAAGCGCCGGATCCTGATCGGGACCTATGTGCTCTCAGCCGGGTATTATGACGCGTATTACTTGCGTGCCCAGAAAGTCCGCAAGCGGATCTTCGATGAGTTCACCGATGCATTCTCGAAAGTTGACCTGATCCTGACGCCGTCTACGCCGTCCGCGGCGTTTGCCCTGGGCGAGAAGTCTGCTGACCCGGTCCAGATGTATCTGAACGATGTCTTTACGGTGACGGCAAATCTCGCTGGCCTGCCGGGTGCGAGCGTGCCCGCCGGTCTCGACAAGCAAGGACTGCCGCTGGGGCTGCAACTCATCGCCAAGCCTTTCGACGAAGAAACGATGTTCAAAGGCATGTTTGCATTGGAAAATGCGGCTGGGTTTAATCATCAGCCTGAACAATGGTGGGGTTGAGGGAGCATCTTCTTGGCCCGCTACACCGAAATAAACTATGACGTACCGCTCAACCCGCCCTTGCCGAACCAGGCTTGGCAGGCCGAAAGCGATAGCGACTGGCGCGTGGTGGTCTTTCCGGGCACGCCTGCGCGGAAGTACCTTTTCGAGCGGTTTTTGCGCACCGCCCCTGAGCATCTCGATGTTGTTCTACTGGCGCGGCCCGGGTTCGGGCGCGGCCATGACCGACCTTATTTGAGCTTCGAAGATCAGATCGCCGCCGCGCGGCCTTTTCTGGAAACTGACAAAAACGTTGTCACCATGGGCGTTTCCTATGGAGGCGAATTGGCGTTGAAGGCGGCGGTTGATTTTCCGGATACGGTCAAAGGCGTGGTGCCCGTAGCGGCGCTCATCAATGAGCCGCGCGACTGGGTCCTGCCGTTCGTTGATCTTGGCGGGGCACCGGTGATCCGATCGCTCTTGCCACGGACATTGCATCACTCTCGGGCTGAAGTCGCCGGCCGCCGCGCACAAGTGGAAGTCTTGTTCCCCAGGCTCAAAGAGCTACGCGTGCCCGTCACGATCCTCCACGGGGATGTGGACCATCTGGTGGCGTTTGACGATGCGCAGACACTGAAAAACTACTTCGCAGAAGACGCCGATGTGCGTCTGGAAAAGGTCCGCGGTGGGCTTCACTTCCTCGAAGCTCAAATGCCAAACCGGGTTTACCAAACAATCGAAGACGTGATCGTTCGCGCGGAACGATCAATCGAATTTAAGAATTCAGCATAGGTCAGAAACGAATGTCCGAACCACGCAAATACCTGCAAGGCCAGACCGGCGACTGGGAAGTCGTTGTCGGGCTTGAAGTTCATGCCCAGGTCTCGTCCGTCTCGAAACTATTCTCTGGCGCTTCGGCCGCCTATGGCGCGGGGCCAAACGAAAACGTGAGCCTCGTCGATGCTGCCATGCCGGGCATGCTCCCGGTGATCAACGGCTTCTGTGTTGAACAAGCTGTTCGGACCGGGCTCGGCCTCAACGCGCAAATCAATCTATGGTCGCGCTTTGACCGGAAGAATTATTTCTACCCGGACCTGCCGCAAGGCTACCAGATTTCTCAGTACAAAGACCCAATTGTGGGCGAAGGGGAAATCGAGGTCGAGCTGGATGATGGCGAAGTCGTCGATATCGGGATTGAGCGACTTCACCTAGAGCAGGACGCGGGCAAGTCGATCCATGATCTTGCGCCGGATGAGTCGTTCGTGGATTTGAATCGCTCAGGCGTTGCGCTGATGGAAATCGTCTCCAAGCCGGACATGCGCTCAGCGGAAGAGGGAGCAGCTTACTTCTCCAAACTGCGCACGATCCTTCGCTATCTCGGCACCTGTGACGGCAACATGGAGGAAGGCTCCATGCGTGCAGACGTCAACGTCTCTGTGCGCCGACCCGGTGATGAGCTAGGGACACGGACGGAAACCAAGAACGTCAACTCGATCCGCTATGTACGTCAGGTCATCGACTATGAAGCGCGGCGCCAGATCGAAGTGATCGAAGGCGGTGGCTCAATCGATCAGGAGACCCGGCTCTTTAATGTGGCAACCGGCGAGACGCGGACCATGCGCTCCAAGGAAGACGCCCACGATTACCGGTATTTTCCGGATCCGGATCTTTTGCCCCTGGAATTTTCTCAGGGCTTTGTTGACGAGATCCGCGAAAGCCTGCCGGAGTTACCGGATGCCAAGAAGCGGCGCTTCATGGAAACCTATAGCCTTTCGCTCTACGACGCCGCGGTCCTTTCCCAGGACCGGGAAAAAGCGACCTTCTTTGAGGAAGTCGCTGGCGATCGCGACGGCAAGCTTGCCGCCAACTGGGTCACAACGGAACTTTTCGGTGCGCTCAACAAAAAGGGGCTGGAAATCGATGCCTCGCCGGTATCGGCGGCGCATCTGGGCAAGCTGATTGATCTCTTGTCGTCGGACGTCATTTCCGGCCGGATTGCCAAGGATGTGTTCGCGATCATGTTCGAAGAGGGCGGGGACCCTGAAGTCATTGTAGAAGAGCGCGGCCTGAAACAGGTCACTGACACCGGCGCAATTGAAGCCGCGATCGACGAGATAATCGCCGCCAATCCGGACCAGGTGGCCCAAGTGAAGGAAAAGCCCAAGACCTTCGGTTGGTTTGTCGGCCAAGTCATGAAGGCAACCGGCGGTAAGGCCAATCCCAAGGCCGTGAACGAGATCCTCAAATCCAAGCTTGGTGTTGACTGAGGTCCCACCGTAGGCAATGTGTCTATGGGGTTGGCGGCAAGCCAAAGAGGAAAACAAATGAAACGGACGATTTCTCTGGGTGCGATGAGCGCCTCCATGCTTATTGCTGCGTGTGCGAGCACGGGCGAGCCTCCCATCAATCAGCGCAATGCTGCCATTCTTGAGGGGCTTGAAACAACAGGGGAGACCGTTGGCTGCCTTCAGGTGCGGTCAGTAGACAGCATTAAGCCGGTGACAGATGGTAAGTTTCTCCTTGAGGTTGGCTCTCGCTATTACCTCAGTAAAACAAACGGGCGTTGTACCGGCGCTTCCCAAACAACCTCGCGCCTCGAGTATAATCTGCCGACGGGTCAGCTCTGCTCTGGTGAGATCATCAGTGTTGTCGACAACCAGTCGGGCATCCTCAGAGGGAATTGCGCTCTCGGTCAGTTCGAGGAACTTCGACCTAAAGGGTAATAGCCCAAACGGCTTCTCTCAGCGGTGGTTTAAAATCCTCAGCGCTGGACCGGTTCGTCGAATTCCGGCATAGGCCGATCTTATGTTCGCTATGCTTGAACGGAACGGCACAAGGCTCGCGCAGTCCTTGGGTGGCGCATGGTCCGTTGCCTTATTTTACTTCGTCTATGGTCTGGTTCACGGCGGCATCAGCCGGTTGGCAGGGCCAGCGCTTGCCCTTGACGACGTCAAGATCAACGTGGTCGCGCAGTCTCTTGAGCCCGGTTATCACCCGGACAATCCACCCTTGTTTGAATGGCTGATCTTCCTTGTGCAGAGCATAACGGGCCCAACGCTCGTTAGTTTTCTGGTCGTGAAATACGCCCTGCTTGTGGGAGTGGGCGTTTTTACATTTCTAGGCATGCGCCTTGTTGTGAGGGATGAGCGCTGGGCGGGGCTCGGGGCTATATCGTTATTGTTGCTCTTTCAGATTGGGTGGAATTTCCATCAGGCTTTCACCCATTCAACTGCCCTGATCTGTGCGCTGGCTTTCTTTTGGTATGCGCTTTTTAGGGTGATCCGCCAGCCAACTATTTTAACTTCGATCGTGCTCGGCCTTGCCGCTGGACTTGGTCTGTTGTCGAAGTATTCTTTCGCGTTTGCTATCGTTTGTGCAGTGATCGGTTTGGGTGTTACCTATCGCCATCGCGTTAGGTGGCTCAGTGCGTTCAAGCTCTCCTTAGTCGCAGTTGCAGTTTCCTCTATATTGGTTTTACCCCATGCAATCTGGCGGATTGGCGAAACAAGTGCGCAGCTTCAAAGCCGGTTCATGGACGCCGACGCAAGCTACTGGATGAAAATCGCATCGGGACTTCCGGAAACCCTTTGGGCGCTCGTCGCTTTTTTCCTGCCGATCATCCCCGTGCTATTTTTGCTCTTTGGTATTCGCTGGCTGATGCCAGGTAGCGGCAGACCGGTCGCGTCAGTCGGTAGCGAACTCGCCACGCTTGCTCGCAATTCGGCCCTGGCTGGTGCCGTCGTGCTTTTTGCGATGGTCATTTTTCTTGGCCTTGACGGTATGCAGGAACGCTATGCCATTGCGTTTTTGTTTCCGGTTATTTTTTGGCTTATCGTGAAAGTGGGCGACGGTGTTGGCCGCATCGGGACCCGTAAACTGCTTATGGCAAACGGCGCCGTTTTGAGTGCGATCGTTGCGGTACGGCTCGCTCAAGTTCTCTGGCCTGGTGAACCCTTTTGTTCAGACTGCAGACAATGGATCCCCTACGAAGGCCTAGGCAGGGCAGTGCAAGAGGCCGGTTGGGAGGAGGCCACCCTTGTCGGGTTCGAAGACCACACCGCGGGTAACCTCCGTCGTCTTTTTCCAAAGGCGCGGGTTCTTTCCGCTCATATTCAATATTATGCACCGCCGACGGATGATAATGATCGCCCTTGCATTTTTGTTTGGTCGCCTCAATTAGGGCCTCCTGCGCCAGACCATGTCACAAATGCGATTGATCCGTCTACATCTAAAAAAATTGAGGTACCTTGGCAAAGAACTATTCGATCAAGACAAGGGGATGAGAAAAGGGTTACCGAATGGTTTTTGGGTAGCCTTGAT
Organism: Pseudomonadota bacterium; assembly: GCA_038522945.1. Lineage (GTDB taxonomy): Bacteria > Pseudomonadota > Alphaproteobacteria > Caulobacterales > Parvularculaceae > MED-G105. Next base: position 232,899 of record JBCBJV010000001.1, on the reverse strand, counting down.
AAAAATCCATCCATCGCGCGATCTGTGTGTCGGCCAAATTGATGCGTAGGCGTTCCAAAATAAATTGCCCTTGGTAAGAATTGGGAAACTTTTCGTTTACGTCGTATTAGCCTTAAGGCTCTCAAAGTTGTGAACATAACCCATGCCGCATGAGTGCGGCGGGTGGGGGAGTGAACGACTTAAGAGGGGGCAATTACCCAATGTCAATGTCTATCCAAGCCGGATCGCTGAATGGCGCGGCACCAATCATGTCCGGCGAAGAAATGTATCGTCTGGGGCTTGAAGCATCGATCACCAGCGAAGAGAGCGCTGCAGATCTGGTCGTAGCGCACAAATGGTTCAATTTGGCAGCCATGCAAGGACATCTCGAAGCGCGCACCTATCGAGCCGAGCTTGCGATCGAAATGAGCCAGGACGAGATCGCCGAGGCCCAGCGCCAAGCACGTGAGTACCTGATGTCGAATAAGCCAAATCCTGCCTACTAAGGGGCTGAGGCAGGGTTCGAAATGACCCTGTGCTTTGTGCCAATTGCCTTCATTAGGTTGGTGGTCGGAGTAACCCGGTAGGCTGGATGCGTGTCCTTGCAGGCGCCTTTCAGGTTTCGGGCTTTCGCTCTGTTTGCCGCGTCAACGGGTGCCATAGAAGAACACTGGCATCCGACGGCGAAATCCCTATAACTCCCGCTGGATTGTCCATGAGGGAGGCCCAGGCAGTGACCCAGTTTGTAGCGCGTGCTGATTTACAAGTTGCCGAAGACTTAGCGAAATTTATCGAGGAAAAGGCACTTCCCGGAACCGGGCTTGCCGCTGATACTTTTTGGGATGGCGCGGCCAAGATTTTTGCTGCCTTTGCGCCACGAAACCGAGAGCTTCTTTCCGTACGCGAAGAGCTTCAAGCCAAAATCGATGCCTGGCACGAAGCCAAAAAGGCTGGCCCATTTGATGCGGCCGCGTACGAAAAATTCCTGCGAGAGATTGGGTATCTCGTGCCGGAACCAGCGCCGTTCAAAATCACGACGGAGAATGTCGACGACGAACTGGCGCGGCTTGCCGGACCGCAGCTTGTCGTCCCGGTCCTGAATGCGCGTTATGCGTTGAATGCAGCTAATGCGCGGTGGGGTAGTCTTTATGACGCGCTTTACGGCACTGATGCTATCGCGCGGACCGGGGATGAAACACCCGGATATGATCCTGCTCGAGGCGCAAAAGTGATCGATCGGGCAAAAAGTTTTCTCGACGAGGCGGTCCCTCTTGCGAGCGGATCCCATAAAGACGTCTCTGCGTATCTCGTTAAAGAAGGGGCAGTGGTTCCGGCCCTTAAAGACCCTGCCGCGTTTGCCGGGTATCGCGGCGAACCGGGTGCACCATCGGCTATTTTATTGCGCCACAATGGGCTGCATCTGGAGATAAGCATCGATCGCACTCATCCCATTGGAAAAGATGATCCAGCAGGCGTCGCCGACATTGTTCTGGAATCTGCGTTATCGACAATTGTCGATCTGGAGGATTCTGTTGCCGCCGTTGATGCCGAAGACAAGACGCTCGCCTACACAAACTGGCTTGGCCTGATCGAAGGTGATCTTGAGGCGTCTTTCAAAAAGGGCGGGCAAACAGTCTCGCGTGGTCTTGATCCGGACCGAGAGTATGTTACGCCCGATGGCGGCACGATAACACTTAAGTCGCAAGCTGTCTTGCTTGTCCGCAATGTGGGTCATTTGATGACCAACCCCGCGGTCAAACTAACGGACGGGTCGGATGCGCCGGAAGGTATTCTCGACGGGATCGTCACGAGCCTTATTTCAAGCCGTGATATTAATGCACGTAGAAACTCCGCTAGCGGATCGATCTATATCGTCAAGCCGAAAATGCACGGTTCTGATGAATGTGCATTCACAAACGACCTGTTCGATGCGGTCGAAGACTTGATTGGCCTGCCGCGATACACGCTGAAAGTCGGGGTCATGGACGAGGAGCGTCGCACATCGGCAAACCTTGGCGCGTGTATCCACGCCGTGAAAGACCGGATCGTTTTCATCAATACCGGCTTTCTGGATCGAACTGGCGATGAAATGCACACGTCCATGCGCGCCGGCCCGATGATCCGCAAGAATGAAATGAAGGGGACCGATTGGATTGCTGCTTATGAGGCGCGCAATGTGGCGATTGGCCTTGAGGCTGGACTGTCAGGGCGCGCGCAAATCGGGAAGGGCATGTGGGCAGCGCCTGACCGAATGGCCGATATGCTGGAGCAAAAGATCGGTCATCCCAAGACCGGGGCAAATACCGCTTGGGTACCCAGCCCCACGGCCGCCACGCTCCATGCAATGCATTATCATCAGGTCGATGTTTTTGGGCTGCAAGATGAGATTGCCGCGAAAGGCGTGCCGGCCCTTGATCGCCTCCTGACGATCCCGCTTTCCGCCGGCCGGAATTGGTCCGAGGCGGAGATTCTCGAAGAGCTCGACAACAATGCCCAAGGCATTCTGGGTTATGTCGTGCGCTGGATTGATCAGGGCGTCGGTTGTTCAAAAGTGCCGGACATCAACGATATTGGTCTGATGGAAGACCGCGCTACTTTGCGTATTTCTTCACAGCACATGGCCAACTGGCTGCTACATGGGGTGTGTACCGAGGAACAGGCCGACGCGGCATTCCGCAAAATGGCCGCGAAGGTCGACGATCAAAATGCGGGCGATCCGCACTATGAGCCGCTTGCGCCGGGATTTGATGGCATCGCATTTAAGGCCGCAAGAGCCCTTGTGTTTGAGGGTGTCACCCAGCCGAGCGGGTACACCGAACCGCTCCTTCACCAATATCGGCTTGAAAAGAAGGCGTCGACGTAAACCTCTATATCGTCAACCCCGGTCTTTGCGTTGAGATATCGGAAACGTTGTAACATTGTCCGCATCCGACGGATCGACGATGTCTAGTATGTCTCCTGGCTTACAGTCCAGCGCTTCACAGATCTTGGCGAGTGTGTCGAATCGAACGCCCTTCACTTTGCCGGTGCGCAGAAGCGAGAGGTTTGCCTCGGTAATACCGATTTCCGCCGCCAGATCTTTAGCGCGCACCTTCCGGCGGGCGAGCATCACGTCAAGGCGCACAATTATTTGCATCATACAAACTGCCGGGTTTCATCTCGCAGCTCACTTGCGGTGTCTGCCGTCACTTTTAGAAGACGTGACACGAGCACCAACAAGGCGCCAATCCCTATTAGTGCAAGGCCCGTTGGACTGAATGACCACTGTGTACGGTGAGCATCACCTATCAAGAGTAGTGCCAAGACCGGTGACAGGATGAGCTGGCAAACCCCTGACAAGCCAATTGCAAATCCAAGACGGGTCAAATGCCGCCACGCCATCCGGTAGGCCATTCCATCTTTAGACAGATGAACGACAAAAAAGTGAAGTTCCCACAAAGCCCATAGCAGGGGTATTGTGGAAATCGAAAAGATTAAGTTGGCTTTCACATGGGTAAGGGCCGTCGAAAGCGGGTAGTAGCCGCTGCTCCCTATCGTGGAGGTAATGGGTTCGCCCAGTTCCTCCCAGACATAGGCAACAGTCGTCAGGCTCGCCACGATCAGCGTCCAAGGCGTGTATCGTGCGGCACGATGACTAATCCGGTTGGACGCAAGATCCCAAGCATTGGGTGGAGGCGCGCTTTTACCGCCGTCACGCTCAGCAGGCACAGTCGTGATCGTCATCATCAAAAACGTCCCGTAGTCCGTGTACCATAGCCGCTGCCTCCGGCGGCGCGAAGGGTTCAATCATGTATGCACCTCCGGCAAGGGGCACATAGTATTCAACCGCAAAACGCGTTGGCTTGCGCCCATCCGGATCGTCGAACATAGGTGCCTCCAGCGATCCAGGGGCCCCTCTATAGGCAACCGATGCGATCACTAAGATTGGGCCCGTATGATGCCCAAAGTGTTGGGCCGCAATCCCATCTTCCGGACGCCCCGCGTCCGCGAGCATCTTGCGATGATATGGATGTTCGAACCAGTTCAGGACAGCGCGCTTGTTCTCAAACCACGCCATGATGAGCTCTACGCCATCATGGCTGCGGGCAGTGTGAACGCCCAGGTTCCCGTCCACACTTTCAATCGCTGCGACCAGCTTTGAAGAAGCCGCATGTGCGCGCTGGATCCTGCCGCCTGTCACGTCTTGGCTTTGAGCCGTGACACAGCCTGATGTTAGCGTCAGAAAACCGAACACCAGAGATACCCAAATTTTTAGACGGATCATGGCTGTCACTCCTGTTGATCATCGCTGTAGGTATCATATTACAGAATATAATTATTGTAAAACAATAAAAATATTCTGTGAGAGCCGGCTCGAGAAAAACAGCCGAGTCACTGAATGGTGACTGGGCTGTGATCAAAGGCGCGCCCTAAGGTGCCGCCAATCGAAACCCAAAAGTGAGAGACCGATTATGATCAAACCAATTTTCCTGCTTATCGCAACGATAGTTCTGGGCGCGGGTGCCGCATTCGCGGAAGAGCCGAAAAGCGCCATGAAAGATAAGGCCATGGCCGAGATTAAAGCGCCGCGCGTGACTGCAGTTATGGTGTATGCTGACTGGTGTTCTTCGTGCAAAATCCTTGATCCGAACGTGACCAAGGCAAAAGAGGCAGGCGCGTTTGAGGGGATCGATTATGTGGTGCTTGACTACACGGCACGAGACCAGGAAGCATTCTTTGGTGCGGCAGATAAAGCCGGTGTTGGGCCTGCGGTGCGCGCGCATTTGGCAGACGAGATCAAGACCGGTTGGCTATTGTTAGTCGATAATGACGACGCCCGCGTGGTCGGCAAAGCCGTCAAGTCCATGTCACCGGAAGAGATTGCAGGTGCGGTGAAGTCGGCGAGCCTCGCCTTCTAATCTCTCCCAAAAGATAAGCTGAGAAACTTCGATGGCGGGCAACGGGTTGGGCTCAAGCCTTCCCGTTTGGCCCTCCGTCCAGTGATAAAAGCGGACCGTAGAGGTCCGGACGCCGGTCCCGGAAGATTCCCCAGGCGGCCCGTTTTTCAGCAAGCTGTTTGAAATCGACAGTTGCAACGGCGACGCCGCCCGTTGTCCGGTCAAGGTCTGCAAGGATTTCCCCTTCGATCCCGGCAATGAATGAGGTGCCGTAGAAAGTCATGGAGGTCCCATTGTGGCCTTGTTCCGTTCCGATACGGTTCGACGCAACAAGGGGCACAAGATTGGCGCCAGCATGTCCTTGCATCACGCGTCGCCAATGACCTGATGTATCCGCGGCTGGATCAAAAAGCTCTGAGCCAATTGCTGTCGGATAAAGCAAAACGTCCGCCCCCTGAAGGGCCATAGCGCGGGCCGCTTCCGGAAACCACTGATCCCAGCATATCCCCGCGCCGACTTTGCCAAACGCCGTTTCCCAAACTCTAAAGCCGGTGTCGCCTGGCGAGAAATAGAATTTCTCCTGATAGCCTGATCCATGGGGGATATGGCTCTTGCGGTAGATGCCAAGGATTTGACCGTCCGCATCCGCCATCGCAAGTGAGTTGAACCGCGCCATGTTGGCTTCTTCATAAAAACTTATGGGCATGACGACACCCAACTCCCGCGCCAGATCGGCAAACCGGGCCGCGACCTTGCAGTCGTTCAACGGCTTGGCCCTCATCAAATCTTCCGGGCGTTCGTCCTGACAAAAGTAAGGTCCAGCGAAAAGTTCTTGGAGCAGAATAATCTGTGCGCCTTTCTCCGCCGCATCGCGCACTAGTGCTTCGGCCCGGTCAAGTGTGTCGGCTTCATTGCTGGCGATTGCCATTTGCGTAGCGGCGAGCGTGACGAGGGTCATTTGGACACCTGATGTAAGGATGGCTGTTGTTGTGTGATGCAGTGAATGCCGCCGCCGCCCTTGAAAATGTTAAGTGCAGGCACCTGGGCAATTCGCCGGTCCGGTAAGGCCTGCGAAAGCTGGTCAGCTATAATGTCATCCTGCGGATCACCAAACGCGCAAAGAACCACACCACCATTGACGAACGAAAAATTGACATAGGAACAGGAGAGGGGAGTGCTGTTATGGTATTTCTCCTCCGGCGCATCCAGCACGATGACCTGAAGCGGGTGCCCTTTTGCGTCATGTTCCCGGCGTAGGAGCTCGGCGATTTCCTGGCATGTATCAAAGTCCGGGTGCGTTGGGTCCTTCTGGCCGTGGACGGCAACGACGCCCGGCTTCAAGAAGCAAGCGAGTGTATCCACGTGCCCATCAGTACCATCCTCGTCCCGGTCGGCAACGAGCCCCCTTGGGAGCCAGATGGCCTTTTCCGTCCCAAGATGGAAATGAACTTCACGCTCGATTTCCGTTCTGGTCCAGTTTGGATTACGATTGGCATTTAATTGCACGGTTTCGGTGAGCAAGACCGTCCCGTCGCCGTCCACGTGAATACCGCCCCCCTCGTTGATCAAGTAAGAGCGCAGATGCGTCGCATCGGCGAGGTTGGCGACGCGTGCGGCGGTGCCCATATCGCCGGTCTCATCCGGCAACAGACGGCCTCCCCAACCGTTAAAGGTCCAGTCTACAGCACCTAGACGGTGTCCGCCGACAGCCTCCGTCTGGAGCACAAACGTTGGGCCGGTGTCCCTGATCCAGGGCGCGTTGACGGTGCCCTCCATCAAGTCAATTTGGTCGAAGAGGTAGTGGGCAGCGATTGATTGCTCTTCCTGCGGACAAATCATAGCGACTGGTTCGAACGCGGCAATGGCATTCGCTACTGCGGCCCAGGCGTCATAAGCTGCTTCAATCGTGTCTGGATAAAAAGTCGACATTGAACGCGGCGGCCATGCCATCCAGGTCCGCTCGTGGACGGCCCATTCCGGTGGCATCCAGCTTGTCCGGGCGGTAGATACTTCGCTCATAGCGATGATGATTTACTGAGTTTGATAGGCTTGCAAGCAATCGCCGACCGATGCCGGGAAACGCGCTCGATTGGGGGCGTTATTCCAATCAAGCCGGGGTCAAGAAAAGCGCTCGTTCTTTCTCCCGTCGATCGGTAAGGTGGTCCAAAACGCGCCCGCCCGCTCGGTTGTGGGTGAGAAAGGCATCAGCTGCCCCTTGCATATCACCCTCGTTAAATAATATCGGTACGTTTGATCTTGCGAATGCACCCGTGCCGAGGTTGTAAGCAAGAGAGACCATTGCGGAAAACTGGTTTGCATTGGGCGTGCGGGTCAAGCGACGCAAGACGCCGTGTTCGGCCTCACGAAGGTCTTCCAACAGAAAAGCCGTTGCCTGCGGTTCTGAAATCGACCTTGGTTCACCGGGCGCCAATTGATGTCCGTACCCGATGTAACTACGGCCTCCATAGTCGTAGGCTTCAAGGCGTAAGCCTTCGCTTTGTTTGATGATATCGAGCCCGGCCTCATTGATCCGCATGGCCGGATTGGGAAGGTCGTCCCGGGTTTTCGCGGCGAGGGCAAGGCGCTCTTCCTCGGTGTCTTTCCCCGCCTTGGCGATGACGACACGATCAGAATAGCCCAGATGGGTGTCTACCGGCTCAAACATTGGGTCGACACTATCGGCGAGCCATGCGGGGACCCCGTAGCGATCTCCAGCTAGATACCCGATGGTGCCGATGAGCAGCAGAAATAGACAAACGGCAAAAAGGCGCCCCATGGCTCGGTCCCCACGTTTTCCCCACGGTACCGTAATACTTAAAAGCCAGCCTTTTCAACCAACTAAATTGTTAATGAAACTCTGTGGACGAAGGCGTTGCCCCTAGAGCACCCCGTGCTCGTGCCGATCGCATCCCGTGCAAATCTGCGCATTCATCTAAATGCGCAACAGGCCTTGCCATGAGAACAAAAAGGGAATATAGAACATTAACAGAACATATAAAGATCAGATCGTGTTGGCAAGTACCGTCCAGGTGCACCTGCAAAGAAGAGGAGAACCCCATGGAACGCGTTGCGGAAAACAATACGTTGAAGGACGCCGTCGGACTCGGCGTAGTGATTTTGATGATTGCAGCGACCCAGATGTGGAGCTTTGTTCTAGCTTGAGGAAGCTTCCGCGTTAGCGCCGCGCTTCGGTTTTCGCAGCCCGCAAATTAGGTAGGTCCCTTGGCACATTTTGTTCATTTGCACGCCCACACATCTTATTCTCTGGCGGAAGGAGCGATCAAGGTCGGGCGGCTTGCAACACTCTGTGCCGATGCGGGCATGCCGGCTATCGCAGTCACTGATACCAATAATCTTTTTGGTGCCCTGGAGGTATCAGAAACGATGTCCGGGGCTGGTATCCAGCCGATTGCCGGCTTGCAGCAGGCAGTTCAGATTGAGGCGTTATCCGGGCTTGAGGCTCGTTGGGTCCGTCCTCCATCCTTGGTGCTCTTAGCCCAATCCAAGACCGGTTTTGAGAACTTGATGGCGCTCACCAGCGATGCGTTCCTGCGCTCGGTTTCTGACGATGGGCCGTGTGCGTCTCTGGCCTGGATTGAAAAGTACAGCGACGGGGTGATCTGCCTTTCCGGCGGTTGGGAAGGGCCAGTTGATCGACTGTTGCGGGCCGACCGGGAGGACGATGCTGAGGCTCTTGTTGTACAACTGGAGAAGGTCTTTCCCGGACGGTTTTACGTCGAACTGCAGCGTCATGGTGATCGCGACTGGGCCCAAACCGAAACGCGGCTTTTGGATTGGGCATATCGTGATGGTCTGCCCATTGTCGCAACAAACGAACCTTATTTTCCAACCGCAGACGACTTTGAAGCCCATGATGCCCTGCTATGCATCGCTGATGGGGCCTATGTTCATCAGGATGATCGGCGCACCGTAACGGCGGATCATTATTTCAAGTCGGCCGACGAAATGGCGAAGGTCTTTGCCGATTTGCCGGAAGCGGTCTCAACCACTTTAGAAGTGGCGCGGCGATGTGCTTTCCGGCCTAGGACCCATAATCCAATTCTTCCGAATTTTACCGAGGTCGGCGGCGAAGGTGACATCTCTGGCGAAAGCGGAATGCCAGAAGCGCTAAATGATACGGACCACGTTGCGCCGAGTGGTATGAGCGAAGCGGAAATGTTGGCCCGTGAGGCGGAGGAAGGGCTTCGGGTCCGACTTGCCTCTATTGAGCTGGCAGTCGATGAAAAGTCCTATTGGGACCGCCTGGCGTTCGAGCTCGACATTATCAACCGGATGGGATTTCCGGGGTATTTTTTGATTGTTTCGGACTTCATCAAATGGGCCAAGCAACACGACATTCCCGTGGGGCCGGGCCGGGGGTCCGGTGCTGGCTCGCTAGTGGCCTGGTCGCTAACAATTACCGACCTTGATCCATTGCGGTTCGGGTTGCTGTTTGAGCGGTTCCTGAATCCTGAGCGGGTTTCAATGCCCGACTTCGATGTTGATTTCTGTCAAGACCGTCGGGACGAAGTCATCCGGTATGTTCAGGAAAAATACGGCCGGGACCGGGTTGCGCAGATTATCACATTTGGAAAGCTTCAGGCCCGGGCTGTCCTGCGGGATGTGGGCCGTGTTCTTGGGATGCCGTTTGGTCAGGTGGACCGTTTGTGCAAGCTGGTCCCAAATAATCCAGCGAACCCTGTCACCTTGGCAGAGGCAATTGAGTTGGAGCCACGGCTGAAGGAAGAGCGCGACCGTGAAGAAGCCGTGGCTGCTCTACTCTCCATGGCTTTGAAACTGGAGGGTCTTTATCGCCATGCCTCCACTCATGCGGCAGGCGTGGTAATTGGAGATCGGCCCCTCCATGAACTGACGCCGCTTTATCTTGATCCGCGTGCGGATATGCCGGCAACCCAGTACAATATGAAATGGGTGGAACCAGCCGGCCTCGTGAAATTCGATTTTCTCGGCCTAAAGACCCTGACGGTGATTGCGCGGGCGGCGGCATATCTCCTTGAGGGGGGAAGGGCCGTCGATATTGAACAGATCCCGCTCGATGACAGGCCCACGTTTGATATGTTGGGCGAGGGGGCTGCGGTTGGTGTTTTCCAGCTTGAAAGTGCAGGCATGCGCTCAACCCTTAAGGGCATGAAGCCTGACACGCTGGAAGATATCATCGCGCTTATCTCGCTTTATCGGCCAGGGCCGATGGAGAACATTCCGACTTACATCGAGCGCAAGCAGGGCTTGAGTGCGCCCGACTATCTCCACGACACATTGGAGCCTGTTCTTAAAGAGACCTATGGCGTCATCATTTATCAGGAACAGGTGATGCAAATTGCCCAGATCCTGTCCGGCTATAGCCTTGGGGAAGCGGATCTGCTGCGCCGTGCTATGGGCAAGAAAAAGAAAGAGGAGATGGATAAGCAGCGCGTCCGATTTGTGGATGGCGCAAAGGAGCGCGGTGTTGATGCAGGCAAGGCCTCTTCGATTTTTGATCTTGTTCAGAAATTCGCGGGGTACGGATTTAACAAGTCGCATGCGGCCGCATACGCCTTGATCGCGTACCAAACGGCCTATTTGAAAGCCAATCACCCGGCGGAGTTCCTGGCGGCCTCCATGTCGCTCGATCGAACAAACACCGATAAGCTGGCGGTCTTTGTGAAAGAAGCTCGCACCACCGGGATCGAGTTGGTGGCGCCCCATGTTAATCAATCACGGGTGGATTTCAGCGTTCGCGAGGGGCACATCGTTTATGCGCTTGCCGCGGTTAAGAATGTTGGTGAGGCCGCAGTTGGGGAAATTGTGGCTGAACGTGAACGTAATGGTCCTTATAAGGACATGTTTGATTTGGCGGAACGCATCGATCTCCGGGTCGTCGGAAAGCGTTCAATTGAGAGCCTGGCGCGGGCGGGCGCCTTCGATGGTATTTCAAGATCACGTGCAGAAGCACTCGCCAATGCGGATTTGCTGGTTAAGTATTCAGCTCAGTTTGCCTCAGAACAGGCCAGCGAGCAGGGCGGCTTGTTCGACACCGGGACCGCAACCCTTGATCGCCCGCGCTTGCAGAATATCGATGCGGCGCCGTCAATCGACCAACTAAACGACGAATGCCAGGCGGTCGGTTTTTACTTTAGTGGCCACCCACTAGAGGATTATGAGCGCGAATTGATCCGGTTGAATGCCATGGATCATGCCAGCTTGATGGCAGCTGCACGTCAGGAACGCACCAGCGCGCCGGTGGCTGTGGTTGTCAAAAGCGCACGGGTTCGACGGTCGAAGGCTGGCAAGCCCTTCGCTTGGGTGGAGTGCTCCGACGCAACGGGTGAGTTTGAAGTGACCGTGTTTTCGGAAGTGCTTGGCCAGGCGCGGGAAATGTTCGAGGCGGGTGCGTTGTTGCTCCTCAATGTTGTGGCAGAGGAACGTGACGGAGAGGTCAGACTAACCTGCGAGGGTGTTCGGTCCCTCGATAGTGCAGCCTCTCAGACCTCATCGCAGTTGAGATTGACAGTGGTCTCTCCCAATGCGTTGGGCGCCATCAAGCGTCGGCTTGCGGCCGTGAAGCCGCCGGGACCGGATAATGCCGGGGATGTGGTCATCTCCTATGAGTCGGCGGGTGAGTTAGTCCGAAGCGTAGATGTCGTGCTCGGGGAGAAGGCTGCGTGTACGCCCGCGGTGCGCAGTGCGCTTAAGTCAATTGAAGGCGTCGTCGCCGTGGAATTGGTATAGACTGACGCGTCAGATGCGGGATGAGTGGTTCTGCCGGTGGACCCGCTGATCAGTACCAGGTGGTCGGCAAGTATGGTTATTATCAAGTGTGGTGATTGTTGCGGCGGCAACTCTCGCTGCCTCTTGGGTCGCATGGTCCATGACTGCTTCGGGCTGGGCCGAAGTTAAGGCGCTACTGATCTGAGCGGAGAGTTGGGCGTAACGCCTGAGGTTTACCAAGGCGCTCTTGCGTTCTTGCTGCGTGTGCGTTATCCGGCCCGGATCACTCACGCAGGTGCTTTCCTCGGTGGCGATGGGCTTTTTCACTAATCGGTGAATTGGTCGGTCGTCTGGAGCCCTGCGGCGGAAAAACCGAAGGAGATTAACCGCATGGCATTGCCAGAATTTTCCATGCGCCAGTTGCTTGAGGCCGGCGTTCACTTTGGTCACCAGACCCATCGATGGGATCCGAAAATGAAAAGCTTCATTTTTGGCGATCGCAATGGTGTCCATATTATCGATCTTTCCCAAACCGTTCCGCTGCTCCATCAGGCGCTTGTGCGGGTCCGTGATACCGTCGCTAATGGGGGCCGGGTGCTCTTTGTGGGAACGAAGCGACAAGCACAGACGCCGGTTGCAGAAGCGGCGCGGCGCTGCGCTCAGTACTATATGAATGTGCGCTGGTTAGGCGGTACGCTGACAAACTGGGAGACGATTTCCAATTCGATCCGTCGGTTGAAGGAAGTTGAGGAGATCCTAGAAAGTGGTGGGAAAGGCCTCACCAAAAAAGAACAATTGATGGTCGCCCGCGAGCAAGAAAAGCTCGAAGCATCTTTAGGTGGGATCCGCGAGCTCGGTGGGCTCCCAGATCTGCTCTTCGTTATCGACGTAAAGAAGGAAGCGATTGCAATCAAGGAAGCGAAGAAACTTGGCATCCCGGTGATCGCAGTTGTGGACACCAATTGTAGTCCGGACAATATCGATATTATTATTCCGGGTAATGACGATGCTTCCCGTGCTATCGCGCTATATTGCAATCTGGTTGCTGATGCCGTGATCGATGGGATTTCGGCAAGCCAAGCGTCCTTAGGTGTCGATCTTGGCGCAATGGAAGAAGTGCCGGTAGAAGCGGCATTGACCGAAGAGGCAGTTCCGGAAGCAGAAGCATCCGTTCCCACTGAGGAAGCTGCCCCAGAGGTCCCCGCAGAAGCTTAAGGGAAGCCAAGCTCGCGGTTCGGCCTCAAACGAGTTGTGGCCGGCATTTCACCTCGATTGGGCCGTACCTAAATATTAGTCGTTATTTGGCGCACTCTGAAAACGAATGGATCAAGTAGCGTCGGATTTGGTGCGGCGCCTAGTCGGGTTTTCCATTGGTGTCACCAAATCGTCATCAACCGGGAGTACCCACCGCGGCGAATCGATCTGACTGAAGCGGAACAAAGAGCTACAAGCCGGGCTTGCTCAAAATCCCGGCGATGGATCAGCTAAGCTAAATTTATAAAAGGGCCTCCTCCGGTTGGCCCACCCGAACCACAAAGGAGAATTACAAATGGCTGGCATTACGGCCGAAATGGTCAAAAATCTTCGCGAAATGACGGGCGCGGGCATGATGGATTGCAAGACGGCTCTCAATGAGACGAACGGCGATCTGGATGCGGCAGTCGATTGGCTGCGCAAAAAGGGGCTGGCGAAGGCGGCGAAAAAATCAGGCCGCGCAGCATCTGAAGGCCTAGTTGTCATCGCGACGAAAACCGAAGGCGCGGGCGAGAAGGCCGTCCTCGTTGAAGTTAACTCCGAAACGGATTTCGTCGCGCGCAACGAAGTTTTCCAAGGGATGGTGTCGGAAATTGCTGGCGCCGCGCTTGAAACCGACGGCACGGCAGAAGCGGTCCGCGCGGTAGACTTTCCGGGCGCCGGCAAATCCGTGGAAGACCACATTGCGGAGATGGTTGGTCAGATCGGCGAAAACATGAACCTGCGTCGTGCCATGGGTCTTTCAGTTGAAGAAGGTGTGGTCGCTTCCTACGTGCACGGACAAGTAACCGACGGCGCTGGCAAGATTGGTGTGCTCGTTGGTCTGAAGTCAGCTGGCGATAAGGATAAGCTCCGTGCATTGGGCAAACAGCTCGCCATGCACGTGGCAGCAGCTCGGCCGCTTTCCGGCACGATTGCAGACATTGACCCGGCAATCCTGGAGCGGGAGAAATCTGTGCTTGCTGACCAGGCCCGGGCATCGGGCAAGCCGGAAGAGATCATCGAAAAAATGGTCGAAGGTCGCTTGCGCAAATTCTATGAGGAATCTGTTTTCCTCGAGCAGGTGTTCGTCATCGACGGTGAAACCAAAGTCGGCAAAGTGATCGAGAATGCCGCTGGCGATGTGGGTGGCCCGGTTGAGTTCGTCGGGTTTGCCCGCCTTGAGCTGGGCGATGGCGTTGAAAAGACGGAAGACGAGGACTAAGCGAGCGTCGCGCACCTTTGCGTCTGCGCTAATGGAACCAGCTGCACTGCAGCTGGTTTTTTTGTGTCCCACTGAGATCCTGCTTTCACCTGACGGCTTGGGTCTAAAGGCTGGTCGGGGGCTGGAAGGAATATTGCCGCAACGAGTGGAGGGGGGTCCTGCTTGCAAATGAAGCGACCCGCCGTAAAGTCCGAAATCAGTGATGCGTGTTGCGAGCCTCGGCCTGAAATTCCTGGGTTTCACTTCATCGACAGTGCTTTTTTTGCGGGTCAGCAAGGCCAGAACGGCCCTGGCACGAACGCAAAGTGACTAATTCTGGTCTGACTTTAATCCAGCCGGCAACCAGCCAGCGGCTGAAAAATGCGACAGGGACACGCAACGGATGGGCTCACTTCAATCGACGACACTGCAGCCAACGTTTAAGCGGGTTCTTTTAAAAGTCTCCGGTGAAGCGTTGATGGGCCCCGGCCAATACGGGATCGATTTCGACACGGTAACACGGATCGCGTCTGAAATTGCAGAGGCAAAATCCATCGGCGTGGAAGTGAGCCTTGTTGTTGGCGGTGGTAACATTTTCCGCGGCGTCAGCAGGGCTGCGCAGGGGATGGAACGGGCCAGCGCTGATTATATGGGCATGCTTGCGACCGTCATGAACGCGCTTGCGCTTCAGAACGCGCTGGAAGAACAGGGGCTCTTTACACGGGTCATGTCGGCTATCGAGATGACAGCAATCTGCGAGCCATACATTCGCCGACGTGCGGTCCGCCACATGGAAAAGGGACGGGTGGTCATCTTTGCTGCCGGCACGGGTAATCCGTTTTTCACAACGGACACCGCAGCGGCGCTCAGAGCCGCCGAAATGGGATGTGACGCTCTCTTTAAAGGCACAAATGTCGACGGCGTTTATTCCGCGGACCCCAAGAAGGATCCTGATGCAACTCGGTTTGACACGCTGACCTACCATGAAGTTATGGTCCGTGACCTGAAAGTCATGGACCAGGCCGCGATTGCCTTGACCCGCGAGAATGGGATTCCGATCGTTGTCTTTTCCATTGGCGAATCAGGCGGAATAGTCGGTGCATTGACCGGGCAAGGCGCCCGGACGGTGATCGCCGGAGAATAGTCTTTATGCAACCTTTCCGGCGGCGCATTTTGGCCATGAACGGAAACGATGCTCTAAAAAGGAGAACAATAAAATGAGTAATGGCGATATCGATCTAAAGGATCTGGAAAAGCGCATGGACGGTGCGTTGGCGGCCTTGAAGAACGAATTTTCTGGATTGCGTACAGGGCGTGCGAGCGCGAACCTGGTAGAACCGATCATGGTAGATGCCTATGGCTCCCAAATGCCGATGAACCAGGTAGGCACGGTCAGTGTTCCGGAACCGCGGTCGATTTCCATTCAAGTCTGGGACAAGGGCATGGTTGGTGCCGTTGAAAAGGCCGTCCGAGACTCCGGCCTTGGCATCAATCCAGTGGTTGATGGCACAACAGTGCGCGTGCCCGTTCCGCCATTGACAGAAGAACGCCGTGTTGAAATGACCAAAGTCGCAGGTAAATATGCCGAACAGGCAAAAGTGTCTGTCCGGAATGTGCGACGGGAAGGCATGGAAGCGGTCAAAAAAGCCGAAGGCGTCAGTGAAGATGAGCAGAAAAAGCTCTCCGAGCAAGTGCAAAAACTGACCGATGATAAGGTTAAGGAAATAGATGCCGCGCTAGAAAAGAAAGAAGCGGAGATTATGCAGGTCTGAGAATGGCCTCGCAAAAATTTAGGAAGGCGAACAATTGGCGGAAACGGCCCACAGAATTCCGGTCGATGATAGCTCGGGGACGCAGTCCCTGCGAGACGGTCCGCGTGTTCGATCGGAGCCTGTAATCGGTGACAAGGAGGGCGCGGTTGAAGCCCCTACTCCAGCCCCTGCCGTCCGTCATGTCGCGATCATTATGGACGGCAATGGCCGTTGGGCCAAGGCGCGGGATTTGCCGCGCGGTGAGGGGCATCGCGCTGGTGTGGAGGCGGCTCGCCGAGCCGTGGAAGCTGCCCGTGATCTCGGCCTTGAATGTTTGACCCTCTACAGTTTTTCAACGGAAAATTGGCGTCGGCCTGCTGGGGAGATCAGAGCACTGATGAACCTCTTGCGAGAGTTCATTGGCCGCGACCTTCCAGATTTGAAAAACAATGGTGTCCGCGTCAAGATTATTGGTGATCGGCGCAATCTCGACTTTGAATTGCGCACCCTTGTGAGCCGAGCGGAACGGGAAACCGCCTCGAACGACAAATTCCTGTTGCAAATTGCCTTCAACTATGGCGGGCGAGACGAGCTCGTCAGAGCTGCGCAGAGCCTGGTGGAAGATGCTCGCAATGGCAAGTTATCTGCAGCGGATGTGACGGAAGCAGAGCTCACAGGCCGGTTGGATACGGGCGACGCACCGGATCCGGACCTTGTTATCCGCACAAGCGGCGAGCAGCGCATCAGTAACTTCCTCCTCTGGCAAGCGGCGTATGCTGAGTATGTCTTTCTTGATGTTCTGTGGCCGGATTTTGGGGCGCAAAGCATGATGGCGGCAATCAATGAGTTTTGCCGCCGTGAACGTCGGTTTGGCGGGGTCGAAGCGGCAACGCCCGACCGACTGGAGTGCGAAAAGTAAGGCTGGTCCCGTTCGATCTGCCCGTCCATGCGCCTAACGAACTCTCCTTGACCCCAGACCCCACAAATGCCTGTTGTGAAGGGCCACCCCCCAACCCACGCTCTGGGCTTTCTCCTTCTAGCCTTATCCTGTAATGCGAGCCGCAATGACGACAGGTGCTGAAGTTCCCGACGACCAGATCGCGAAGCCTGAACAGCTTGCGTCGCCTGAACCATCTCCAACAGGGATGGTGGCGACTAAAGATTCGCTTGTCCTTCGGTGCATGTCCGGTGCGGTACTTGGCGGGGTTACCCTCGCTGGCGTGTATTTCGGCGGGCCGATCTTTGCCGCGGTCGTGGCTTTTATGCTCGTCTTCATGTGTTTTGAATGGGCACGGATGATCGAAAAAAGGGACGTCTCGGCTCTTTTTTATGTGCTGGCGCTCGGCGCAGCGGGTGCCATGGTCACCGCTGCCCTGCGGGCTTATCCGCTGGCGTATGCCATTTGTTTTTTGACCAGCCTTGCCGCGATTTGGGCAAGCCATTTTGGGGCGAGAAAGTACTCTTGGGCGGCATTTGGCCCTGCCTATATCCTTGCGCCTTGCGTTGCCCTTTTGTGGTTGCGCCTTGATGTTGAAAACGGCCGGGCCCTGACATTTTTATTGTTCGCGATTGTATGGTCTGCCGATAGCGGAGCTTACTTTGCCGGACGTTTCATTGGCGGACCCCGCCTTTCACCCGCCCTTTCGCCGGCAAAAACCTGGGCCGGGGCAGCTGCTGGCATTTTGTTTGGCACAATTGCGGGGCTTGTCGGTGCGCGTTGGGCATTCGGGACCGGCGCGGATTACGTGTTTGCGTTGATTGGCGGCTCGTTGGGCCTTGTGTCGATACTTGGCGATATGACAGAGTCAGCGTTCAAACGGGTCTTTGGGATCAAAGATATGAGCGGGGTTATTCCCGGACATGGCGGCGCGTTGGACCGCCTGGACGGGATGATTTTTGCCACAACAGCGATGACATTAGTCCTTTATGGGCTTATCGCCGCGTCTAAGTTATAAGACCAATGTGAATGAGTGGGTCCGAGAGATCGGCGCTCGTCTTTGTGGGCGGCGCAGTTGCAGGGGTACTCGGACTTGAACCGCGAAGGACCGGTCCGAACGGATTGCGCGGGACGAACAAAGAAATGAGGGTAGCTTCTTGGCGGATACATTCGAGCAGCCGCAGCACAAAACTCAACAAAGTGCGGCGATGACAGGGCTTTCCGGGCGGCAACGGCGGATCACGATCTTAGGGTCAACCGGGTCTATTGGTGTGAATACGCTTGATCTATTGGATTTTGCTGCGAGCCGCGGTGAGGCTGAGATTAAAATTTCGGCGCTGACGGCCAATCGAAATGTCGCTCTGCTGGCAGAGCAGGCGCGGAAATTCCGGCCGGAATTTGTAGCGATCGGTGAGGCGCACTTGGAAGCCGATCTGCGCGATGCGCTGGCCGGTGAAGACATCGAAATCGGGGCAGGGCCGGAGGCGATTGAAGAAGCGGGCAGCCGTGATGCGGACTGGGTCATGGCGGCGATCGTCGGAGCGGCGGGCTTAAAGCCGACACTGAAGGCCGCTGAGCGCGGCGCCGATGTGGCGCTTGCCAACAAAGAGTGCCTCGTGTGTGCGGGGGACGTTGTTAAAGCCGCTGTTGAAAAGGCTGGCGGGGCGCTTTTGCCGGTTGATTCAGAACACAATGCGATTTTTCAGGTGTTTGATTTTGATCGGCCCCACAGGATTTCACGTTTGATCCTCACAGCATCCGGCGGACCCTTCCGTACATGGACAAAAGAGCAGATGGCCGCTGCAACACGCGAGCAGGCCGTCGCGCATCCCAACTGGAGTATGGGGGCGAAGATTTCAGTTGATTCCGCCACAATGATGAACAAGGGCCTTGAGCTCATTGAGGCAGCTCATTTGTTCCCGGTACCCCATGAGCAAATTGAGATTTTAGTCCACCCGCAATCCGTTATCCATTCCATGGTTGAGTATGTAGATGGCTCTGTTCTTGCTCAGCTGGGAACACCTGATATGCGCACGCCTATTGCTTCGACCTTGGCTTGGCCCGATCGCACGCCGAGCCCATCAGCGAAACTCGACTTCGCTGCCGTCCGTGAGCTGACATTTGAAGCGCCGGACACTGAGCGCTTTCCTGCCTTGCGCCTGGCGCGCGCTGCGGTTGAGAAAGGCGGGATTTATCCCGCGGCCCTCAATGCCGCCAACGAAATCGCCGTTGCTTCGTTTCTTGAAGGCGGCATAAAATTTCTGGACATTCCCGCCGTTACCGAGCAGGTTTTGGAGGAGACGGGACGGCACAACGGGCCGGCTGTTCTTTCCAGCCTCGAAGAGGCTGTGGCAGCGGATACCGCTGCGCGCAGTCTGGCGAGAGGGTTTGTGGCTGAAAGGGCGGCGGCGTAATAGCTGGCAACAAGCATTGAATTGCTGTCAGTGGGGTAAGTTGAGTACGACAGGCGAGCGCCGTTAAGCGTTGGTGTCCCGCATCGAAAGAGTATAGATGAACCTCTCCGCGCTTCTTCAGGATATCTTTTTTGTATTGCCGATCGCGTTAATCGCGTTCGTGTGCCTGCTGACGATCATCGTTTTTGTCCATGAGTTTGGGCACTTTTCTATGGCGCGCGCCCTCGGCGTACGGGTCGACACTTTTTCCATTGGATTTGGCAAGCCATTGGCACGATGGGTCGACAAAAAAGGCACTGAATGGCGAATCGCCATGCTGCCGTTTGGTGGTTACGTGAAGTTTTTCGGCGATGGATCAGCTGCGTCCAATCCTGGCGCTGAAGTCGAAGAAGAGCGCGGCGGCCCGGCGACCACGCAATTTCCAAAGCCGGGCAATGAAGAAGAAGTTGGGCAAGGAATGACCGCCGAAGAAAAGGCGGTCTGCTTCCATTTCAAGCCCCTGTGGGCGCGTGCGATGATCGTCGCTGCCGGCCCTATTTCGAACTTCATTCTCGCGATAGCCATTTTCTGGGGATTATTGGTAGCACTCGGCACCTATGTGACGGAACCGCTTGTGGGCCGTGTCGTCGAAAACAGTGCTGCCGAGGAAGCCGGTTTTGAGGCTGGGGATCGGATGCTCTCGGTCAATGGCAAAGAACTTCGTGATTTCCGTGATCTGCAAATTCTTGTGCGCCTGAACGCTGGCGAGAAGCTCACCTTTGAAGTCGACCGCGGTGGTGAGACGGTTGAAATCATTGCAACGCCGCGTCGGACAGTGATCGAAGATGCCTATGGGAACGAGGCTGAGGCCGGTCAGCTCGGCATCGGGCCACCTAACAATGCTGTAACATTCGTGCGTTTGGGTCCGCTGGAGGCGCTGCAAAAAGCGTCCGGGACAGTGGTCGATGTTATCGGCGCAACCTTGAAATTCATCGGACGTCTAATTGCCGGCAAAGAAAGCGCAGAACAGCTCGGTGGGCCTGTAAAAATGGCGCAGTATGCGAGCCAAACAGCCATGTCAGGGTTTGCTGAAACAGGGGATGACGTCGATGTCAGTCTGCTCGACCGGCTGCGCGTTAGCCTTGTCAATTTCATCAATCTGGCAGGGCTTGTCTCTGTTTCAATCGGTTTCTTGAATCTTTTGCCGATACCGGTTCTCGACGGCGGCCATTTGGTGTACTACGCCGTCGAGGGGATCGCAGGCAAGCCGTTGGGGGCAAGGGCGCAAGCGATCGGGTTTAGGGTCGGAATCGTTCTATTGGCGTCTTTCATGATTTTTGTGACGTGGAATGACGTCAGCAATCTTCTTTCGAAGTATAGCTAGGTCTGCAGCATGGATATTCTTTCACCAGTGCGCAGCGCCATCGGCGCACTTGTTGTTCTCTTTTCGGTGTTGTTGTTCGGCGGGATTGTGTTCGTCCCCGATGCAGCGGCGCAAGACCAGAACGTCCCCCAGCCCGAAATCGTGGCGGCGCCAGTCATTCAGGGGATTGCTGTCCGCGGCAATCAACGAATCGAAGCGCAGACGATCGCTTCTTATCTTGTCTTCCAGCCAGGCGACCGGGCGAATTCGCAACTCCTCGACGTAGGTCTAAAAACGCTTTTCAACACTGGCCTATTTTCGGATGTCTCCATGGAGATGCTGCCCGACGGCACGCTTCTTATCGAGGTCGAAGAAAATCCGATCGTGAACCGTGTCCTTCTAGAGGGAAACAAGCGGGTCAAAGACGATAAGATCACTGAAGAAATTCAACTGGCCGCTCGCGCAGTTTTCACCCGAGCAAAAGCGCAGTCAGACGTTCAGCGAATCATCGAGGTTTATCGAGCGACCGGGCGGTTTGCGGCGACGGTGACGCCCAAAGTCAAACCTTTGGAACAGAACCGTGTCGACGTCATTTATGAGATCGATGAAGGGCCAAAGACCGGCGTTGCGAAGGTCAACTTTATCGGCAACGAGGCGTTTTCCAGCAGCGAACTGCGTGGCGTTCTTCTGACGAAGGAAAGCCGCTGGTGGCGCTTGTTCTCATCTAACAGCAACTATGATCCGGATCGCCTCGAATATGAACGCGATCTCCTTCGCCAGCACTACGCTCGAAATGGGTACGCGGACTTTCAGGTTATCTCGGCGGTCGCTGAACTGACGCCGGATCGTGAAGACTTCTTCATCACCTTTTCAATCGACGAGGGTGAAAAGTATGAGATTGGCGATGTGCGCGTAAAGACGACGCTCGACCGTCTCGATGAAGGCTCGCTAGAACGGTTTGTGCCGATCAAGACCGGCCAGACATTTAATGGAGAGCGCGTCGAGAAGTCAGTTGAGTCAATCACCTTTGCCACAGGCTCGCTGGGCTATGCGTTTGTCGACGTTTCTCCTCGGCTTGATCGCAACCCGGAAACAAAGACCATCGACCTGACCTTTCAGGTGAATGAAGGCCCCCGCGTCTACGTGGATCGAATCAATATCAAGGGGAACACGCGGACGCTCGATAAGGTCATTCGCCGGGAACTTCGGCTGGCTGAAGGTGACGCATTTAACCGGGTCCTCGTTGACCGGTCAAAAGCGCGGATCAATGCGCTCCAATATTTCAGCCAGGTTGAAATTGAAGAAAAGCCCGGACGCGGACCGGATCGCACCGAACTGGACGTGAGTGTCCAGGAGCAATCCACAGGCGCATTCAGTGTCGGGGTCGGTGTTTCGAGTACGGACAACTTCATTGTCGATGTCTCCATTGAAGAACGCAACCTAATGGGCCGAGGGCAGTTCCTGCGCTTGCGAGGACAGCTTTCATCCCGGACCCGGAACATCGATCTGCGCTTTACGCAGCCCTACTTTCTTGATCGAAATCTGGCTGCCGGATTCTCCGCGTTTAATTCGCGGACAGACTTCCGGGAAGCGGATATTATCCGTAATCGGATCGGCTTCGGTTTGAACGCCGGTTTCCAAGTATCTGAGTATGGCCGCGGCAGTCTTCAGTATCAGTTCTCGCGCGACCGCATCGTCTTTGACGACTTGTCACTTGAGGCGACAAATGATCCGCTTGGGTTTATCGACAGCAGTTTGTCGCCTAGCCAGATGACCGCAGAGGTTCAAAACCAAGCTTTGTCGCGCGGCTTTATTACGAATGTCGGCGTCGTTGATACCACTGGCTTCGTGGCGCCTGACGGACAGATCTTCTTTGCAAACAATGTTCGTGATCTCGGGAATGGAACCTTCGAACTGACTTCAGACTCGAATTTTTTTACACAAGGTGATCCAGATCCGGAAGATGCTGCAGGTGCTCAGCTGCAAACAGATGATAACGGCAACATTGTTCTGAGCGTCGATGAAGAAGGTAACCCAACGGAAGTATTGGATCCGAGCACCCTGGTGCCAATTCAAGGTGTTGTCTTTGAAACCTGCGATGGGTTCCAAACGTCGTTCTTCCCACAATGTTCTTCGCGCGGAAAATTCTTCACATCGCTGATCGGGTACTCTCTGGCATTCGACACACGGGATAATCCGATCGACACCACTCGCGGCTGGCGGGTTACCATTGGTCAGTCCTTCGCTGGTCTCGGCGGTGATGTAGACTTCCTGCGCTCAGAAGGATCGGGCGCCTTCTACAAGCGCCTGTTCGGCAACTTCATCGGAAAAGTCCAACTGCGCGCTGGTTATATTGACGGCATCAATGGCGACACGGTCCGAGTTCAGGACCGGTTCTTTGAGGGAGCGGGCACCTTCCGCGGATTTGATGTTGCCGGTATTGGTCCTCGTTTCCTGACCGGGGGTGGGTTGCGCCAAGGCGGTGCCATTGAAGGGCAATCGCTCGGTGCTAAACTCTATGCAGTGGGTACGGCTGAAATCCGTTTGCCCCTGCCATTGCCGCCGGAGTACGGCATCCGGGCAGCATTGTTCAGTGACTTTGGAACGGTTGGCCTTGTTGACGATCAAGACAAGCTGGCCAACTCAAATACTGACTTCTTTGTCGATGCGGAGACCGGCCAGCTTTGTAACGTAGGTGCAGATATCGCACTCATAAATGCCCAAGCCACTGGTGAGCCGACCGGATTTTTGAATTGTATTGCGCCGGTACAGGATGATCTTTCCCTTCGTCTTTCGGCCGGTGTGTCGATCAGCTGGGACTCTCCGTTTGGCCCTGTCCGATTTGACTTGGCAGAGGTCTTGATGAAAGAAGACTACGACCGCGTCGAAAGCTTCCGGTTTAGCGCCGGGACGTCTTTCTAAGCTGATATTCCTTCGAGAAAGCTAGAAGAGGTAACTTGTCCCATGAGTAAGAAATCCATCGCCGTTGGCGTTGTGTCATTAATCGCCGCTGGCTTTGTCGGTGCTGCTGTTTCCAGCAAAGTTGAAGCACAGTCGGACGGCAAGCCGCCGGTTATTCTGGTTGTCGATCGCGCCCAACTCGTCGCCGGATCTGTTGCCGGCAAAACCATTCCTGATCAGGCGCGCAAAGTGCAAGACAATGTTCGCAAAGAACTGGAAGCTGAAGTCAAAAAGCTCGAAGACGATATCAGCAAATTTCAGAAAAACGCATCATTGATGTCCGAAGAGGTTCGCCAGAAGACTCAAGCTGAATTGGCCATGCGCCAGCAACGCTCCCTGCCATTGCAAGCGCAAATCGTCGAGCAGGCCTTCGTTCAAGCCGTGGAAGGGGCACAAGCGAAAGTTCTGATCGAGTCGCAGCCGATCTTAAAAGACATTGTCGAAAAGCGAGGTGCAACAGTACTTCTCGACCGAGCGGCAGTCATGTATGCGGCCCCAGAGACCAATGTCACCGCGGAAGTTCTGAAAGAGCTCGACAAGAAATTGAAGTCGGTGGAAGTGGAAAAAATCAAACTTTCTGACGTTCAAAAGAAACTTGAAGAACTTGCTGCCGCCCAACGCAAAGCAGCTGAAGAAGCTTCGAAGAAGAAGTAGAGCCACAAAATCCAGAGTGATGATTTCGTTCATCAGTCAGGACCAGCTTGAATTGCAACGGCGGCGGGGTCTAAACCAACCCTCCGCCGTTTTTATTTGACCAACTTGCCGACGTATTTCTGATGCCCGATCCGCGCTTTTTTCACACACATGACGAGATATCGATCAGTGATGCGATCGAATTGGTAGGTGCAAATTTTCCGGAACAGGGCAGCGCTACTGCACAGGTGGCTATCAAGCGAGTTGCGTCCATTGAAGAAAAGACAATCGATGCGGCTGTGGTGTTCGCCACAAAGGCGTCGCACATTGAAAGTCTTGCCGGGAGGCCATTTGCTATTTGTCTGACCACCGAAGAGGTCCTTCAAAAGTGTTCACGGACCGAGATCCAAGCGTTGGGAGGAGCCATTGCGACGGTCGCCGACCCAAAGGCCGCTTTCTCGCGCCTCGCCGCTAGGTTGCACTCCAGCCGCCGGGATGATGTGCCGACTTCTGCCTCCGGTGGGCGGACGCGCACCCATGTCGACCCGTCAGCACTTATCGCGCCCGACTCAGAGATTGAGGAGGGGGTCATTATTGGGCCTTCGGCTGTAATTGGCCCGGGGGTGCGCGTTGGGGCTCGCTCGCGGATCCATGCCAATGCGGTGGTTTCCCACGCGGTGATCGGGGAGGACTGTGTCATTGGCGCAGGCGTTGTTATCGGTGAGGCGGGCTTCGGATTTGTGCAAGAAAGCGGCGGGATTGTCCGCGCGCCGCAACTGGGCATTGTTCGGCTAGGCGACAAGGTGGAAATCGGGGCAAACTCTGCCATCGATCGCGGCGCCCTTGGGGATACGGTGATTGGCGATGGCACGAAGATCGACAATCTGGTCCATATTGCCCACAACGTTGTGATTGGCCGCCATTGCATCCTGGCCGCCCAAGTTGGCATTGCCGGGAGTACGATTATCGGGGATGGGGTCATGATGGGCGGCCAAGTTGGCGTGGCGGACCATTTGCATATCGGTAATGGGGTACAGCTTGCGGCGAAAGCCGGGATCATGAAAAACGTACCCGACGGCCAGACTTGGGGCGGGTATCCCGCGAAACAGATGCGCCAATGGCTGCGGGAAGTGGCATTTCTCCAGCGCGCACGAGACAGGAAACGGTAAAGCCAATGGCAATCGAACCGGGAAAATCCGTTCTGGAAATTGACGAATTGATGGAAATTCTCCCCCATCGATATCCAATGCTGATGATCGACAGGCTCGTCGACATCAAGGCGGGGGACAGTGCGGTCGCGATCAAAAATCTTTCAATCAACGAACATTTTTTCCAGGGGCACTTTCCAGAGAAGCCGGTGATGCCTGGCGTACTCATCGTTGAGGCAATGGCGCAAGGGGCCGCGGCTTTCACCTCCTATACGGAAAATCTTGATACAGAGGGGAAAATTGTTCTCTTTATGGGTGTTGATAAGGCTCGGTTCAGAAAGCCTGTCGTGCCCGGCGATCAGCTGCGGATCAAAGTGCGTGTTGAGCGCGCAAGACCGCCGGTCTGGAAATTCGTTGGCGAAGCAACGGTCGATGGTACGCTGGTCGCGGAAGCTAATTATTCTGCCATGCTCGCCCAGATGCCCCAGGACTAAAGGGCTTCATGGCACCTCACCCAACAGCTCATATTGATCCGTCTGCGAAGATTTCAGGGACTGCTACGATTGGCCCCTATTGTGTCATTGGGCCGGGCGTGGAAATTGCCGAGGACGTTGTTTTGCAGTCTCATGTGGTTGTTACCGGGAATACGGTAGTAGGTGCACGTACGGTCGTTCATGCCTTTGCCGTCCTGGGTGGGCCACCGCAACATGCGGGCTACAAGGGCGAGCCCACTAGGTTGGAAATCGGCACGGACAATCTGATCCGCGAACACGTGACTATGAATCTCGGTACGCCGCAGGGGCGTGGTATCACAACCATTGGCAACAAGGGCATGTTTATGGCTGCCTGCCATGTGGCACATGATTGTCAGGTGGCTGACAATGTAATCTTTGCGAACAACGCAACAATTGGGGGGCATGTTGTTATCGAAGAAGGGGCGTTTCTGGGCGGTCTTTCGGCGATCCACCAGAATTGCCGGGTTGGTGCCTTTGCCTTTATTGGCGGGTGCGCGGCTGTGCCAACGGACGTGATCCCCTACGGCTCGGCGATCGGCAATCACGCTGAGTTGGGCGGGCTCAACTTGATTGGCCTGAAACGGAGGGGTGCCTCCCGGCACGCAATCCATGATTTGCGTGAAGCCTACCGTGATCTTTTTGCAGATGACGGGGCTTTCCGGGAAAGGCTCGACAAAGTCGCGACCAAATATCAGGACAGCGAAGAAGTCTCTCGGATTGTTGCTTTCATCCGGGCCGATACCAAGCGCCCTCTGATGACGCCGCGGCGCTAACCGATTGACATGACGTACCGGGAACAATCGAAAGACGTTACCCGCACCGTCGGCAAGCTAGGGATTATCGCTGGCGATGGGCCGCTACCGGTGCTACTTGCCAGCGTTTGCGCGGCGACAAGCTCTCCGTTTTTTGTGATCCGCCTTGATGGGATCACTGCGCCAGATGATGCGTTTGGGGCTGATGAAATCTGTGGGCTCGGTGAGGCGGGCAAAATGATACGCCTCCTGAAGGAAAACAGGTGCGACCGAGTGGTGATGGCGGGCCTTGTCTCCCGGCCTGACTTCCGTTCGCTAAAGCTGGACATGAAAGGCACACTCTTGTTGCCCCGGGTCATCAAGGCCGCAGCAACAGGTGACGGGGCATTGCTTGATGTGTTGGTTGCTGTGCTTGAGGAAGAGGGAATGGAAGTGATCGGCGCTGACGAGGTGGCGTCTGACCTCTCATTTCCTAAAGGCGTTTTGACGGCTGCATCGCCTTCCACTGAGGCTCTCCAGGATATCGCTAAGGCGGCGCGCTTGATTGCTGCTTTGGATCCCTTCGACGTGGGACAAGGGTGCGTTGTTGCCAATGGTCTCGTGATGGCCGTTGAAGCCGCCGAAGGAACCGATGCCATGCTTTCACGGTGCGCGGAGCTCCCGCGCTCGATCTTTGGGGCGGCGGCGGAGCACACCGGCGTGCTAGTGAAGTGCCCGAAACCTTCCCAAGAGTTGCGCGTCGACTTGCCGACCGTCGGTGTGGAAACCCTCAAGGGTGCAAAAGCGGCCGGACTTTCAGGTGTTGCGGTTGCAGCGGGGCGGGCACTCTTAATGGATCGTCAGGCAGCTATTGCCTATGCTGACGAGCATGGGCTTTTTCTTTTTGGCTTTAAGGAAACGGACCTTCAGCTCTCGGAAGACCACTAGGTGGCAAAGGCCCCTATGAAAATCATGATTGTCGCCATTGAGCCATCGGCGGATGCCATCGGCGCTGCGTTTATGGCCTCTATGGCGGACCAAGACCCGGATGTATCGTTTTTTGGCTGTGGCGGCGCACAAATGGGGACTCAAGGTCTTGTGTCGGCATTTCCTGTAGAAGACTTTGCCGTCATGGGGTTCAGTGATGTGGCCGGTGTCTACTTCAAAGCGCGAAGGGCCGTTGCGGAGCTGACAAAGCTCGCCGAAAAAGAAGAAGTCGACGCGGTTGTCTTTGTCGATGGCTGGGCATTTTCTCGTTTGTGTGCGGAGCGACTAAAACGGCATGTGCCAGCTATTAAGCGGTATAAGCTTGTGGCACCGCAAGTTTGGGCCTCGCGTCCGCAGCGCATGGACTTCGTGAAGGCTCATTTCGACGGAGTGTTGACGCTCTATCCCTTCGAGGCTCCATTGTTTTCAGAGGCAGGTGTGCCGGCTCGATTTTTTGGAAATCCGAACTTTCAAACGGCCTTCGCGAATCGAGGGGATAGTGAGCGATTTCGGGCACATCACGGTGTCTTTGACGAACCGTTGCTCGCCCTTCTGGTGGGTAGCAGGCGCCACGAAGTCAAACGTCATTTGGAACTCTTTGTCGAAACGGCAAAACGTGTTCGTGACGATGTTCCAAGGCTCAAAATAGTGCTTGCCCCGGCGCCGCCAGTTGCGGACCTAACTCGGGATTTGCTTTCGGCATTAGACACCACCGACATTGATGATCTCCTCATCTTTGCGTCTCCCGAGGAGAAGTTTGACGCCTTCGCCGCGGCGGACGCGGCGCTCGCTGTTTCGGGCACCGTGTCGACCGAGCTCGCCATCAATGCAACGCCGATGGTTGTCGCCTACATGGTTGACCCGTTGACGGCTTATTGGGCGCGGCGGGTGATGACGGCGAAGTATGTCTCTATGGTGAACATTGCGCTTGATGAACCGTTGATCCCTGAAATTATTCAGGAAGACGCGACGACTGAAAACCTCGCGGATGCCCTCCTGTCATTGCTATTGAACCCTGAAGCCGCCGACCATCAACGGTTAGGGTTTGAGCGGGCGATTGACATGCTTGAAGTCGATGGACCGCCAGCAGCCGAGATCGCCGCGACGCAGATCCTTCAGTGGATACGGGGGAGTTGAGTGGTCAACTCGAGAGATCAACTCCCCGAGGTTTTCTTGTCATCTGAGCCCGACTGGTTTTCGGAGCCCTCTTGCCAGACGCCTTGTTCTTTAAGCGCGTCGGCGACCTCCTTGGGCATGTAATTCTCGTCGTGCTTGGCCAGGACTTCCATAGCCATCAGTGTTCCGTCAGGATCGAGATTGCCTTGCACCACGACCCCTTGGCCTTCGCGGAACAAATCCGGCAACACCCCTTCAAAGAAGACATCGATCGCCGCGCTACCATCTTCAATGGTGAACGTGACAACCGCATCGCTCATGGGACTGAATTCCACACTGTCTGCTTCCACCAGACCACCTAATCGGATCGTGCCCTCCGGATTTGTTTCCAGTGCGGCCAAATCTGTAGGTGTGTAAAAATAGGCGACACTGGAACGCAGGGCGATAAGCACAAGGATGATGGCAAGCCCGGCGATGGCACTGATGCCACCGATCAAAGTGGCGCGACGTTGTTTCTTGGTCATAGTTTCCTCAGTCCAGAGACTTTCGCATTGCCCGGTTCATCTTTTGTGAGCCGTTCGAGGCGTCTGTCAGCGATTTCCCCGCGCATGGCGATCAGCAAAAGCCAAACGTAGAGGGCGCTGTAAGCCAGCCCCATGACCAGCAAGGGAGTTAACATGGAGCCAGGCATGCTTGGCCCATCAGCGCGGATCACGCTGGCCGGCTGGTGAAGGCTGTTCCACCAGTCCACGGAGAATTTGATAATCGGTATATTGACAAAACCGGCCACGCATACGATCGCTCCGAGCCGCGCCGCGCGCGCTTTATCATCAATCGCCTGCCATAAAGCGATGTAGCCGAGATACATAAAAAACAAGACGAGAACGGAAGTGAGCCTTGCGTCCCACGCCCACCAGGTTCCCCACATGGGTTTGCCCCAAAGTGAGCCGGTGATCAGGGCGAGGAGTGTAAAGGTGGCACCGATGGGAGCGGTTACTTTCGCAGCAACATCGGCCAGCGGATGTTTCCAGACAAATCCAGCGACCGATGATATGGTCATAGTGGTATAGCAAAAAAGTGCCATCCACGCGGCCGGGACGTGAACATACATGATCCGGACCGTTGCGCCCTGCTGATAGTCTTCCGGGGAAACAAATAGACCAAGATAGAGCCCGGTAACCGCCAATAGGGCCGCGATGCCGCCTATCCAAGGAATTACCCCTTGGGCCAGGCGATCAAAGCGCTCGGGGTTGGCCATCTGATAGATGGAATTGGACCGCGACGGGGCGGGGGGAACAACGGACGTCAAGAATGGTCTCCCTTTAGGGTCATCGTCAATCCAGGTTCGATTTTATTGCCCATACGCTGGCGAAGGGCAGGCTCACCATAGATAGTAGACTAAACGCGGAGAGGAACAGGATGGATGACAGAAAACGTGACCCATCGTGACCGCCACTTTCTGCCGCGCTGACGCCAAAGATCAAAACCGGCGTGAACAAAGGCGCTGTGAGGACTGACATCAGGATATTGGCGCGCCGCAAGGGCAGGGTAACCGCGGCAGCGAATGTGCCGATGAGTGAGAGCGCCGGTGTGCCGCAGGCAAGGGACAACAGCAGCGGCACCAGGCCTTCTGCCGGTAGATTGAGCAGGAGGGCGAGAACAGGTGTTGCCGCTATCAGAGGTAGTCCGGTGGTCAGCCAGTGCGATACCGCTTTCGCGGCCACTAGAAGAACCGGCAGATCGGTTGCCTGCCAGTCGATATCCAAAGAGCCGTCCTCTGCATCGGCCTGGAAGATCCTATCAAGCGACAAGAGCGTCGAAAGCATGGCAGCAGCCCAAAGAATAGGTGCTGCAACCTTCGCCAGCAGGGCGAGGTCAGGCCCAAGGGCCAGAGAAAATGTGAGGATCGCCAGAGCGAAGAAGATCAGCGACTGGAACATGCCGCCGCCGCCCCGAATGGACAGCAGCAAGTCTCTGCGGAGGATAGCCAGAAACACTGCTAAGCTGCCTCTAGGACAAACTTCTCGGCTCGAGCGAGCTCGAGAGGCTCATGGGTGGCCGCCACAATAGCCCCGCCCGCATCGAGGTGGGTGTCCATCATGTCGAGGACCATTGTGGACGTGGCCGTATCGAGAGAGCTTGTGGGCTCATCCATGAGCCAGATCGGGCGGTTACAGATCAGTAGCCTCGACAACCCCAAACGACGTTTCTGACCTGCAGAAAGGGTCGAAGTGCGTCGGCTGAGCAAATCGCCGAGCCGGAGGCGGTCGATCGCTTGTTTGTCAGCACCCTCAGCTGCCTCGTACAGGCGCATCCAGTAGTTGATGCTCTCGCGCACAGTCATGGTCGCTTTGAGGCCGTTGGTGTGGCCCACCAAAACCGTCATTTGCGCTGGGATTTCGAGGTTCCCTTCAGTCGTCTGTGGTGAGAAATTTATTTGGCCGTCAAACGGGCGAAGTAATCCAGCGAGGGTGCGCAGCAAGGTGGATTTGCCACAGCCATTGGCCCCGCGCAGCACAATCGCTTCCCCTGGTGCCAGCGTGAACGAAATCCCTGCGAAAACGAGCGTCCCAGCGCGTCCGCCGGCGAGTTGGTCCACGGTCATTGCGCAGGGAATTATCGAATTGGAAGAGAGAATGCCGGGGGTCATCGATCTAGCGGTCATTCGGAGGCAGGCTCGGTGTCGCCTAATTGGCCCGATGCTTCCGGATCTTTGTTTGGGCTATTCGTTTTTGGACGCGATGCCGCCTCTTGTGCGTCGAGCGCCTGCAACCGCTGCCGTGTGCGCCGCAGAATAGCGAACACAAGCATGCCCAATAGGACAGCAGTGACGCCGTAGGCCGGCCAGATATATCCGGCATAGCCACCCATCTTGAAAAACTCAGCCATAGAATGTCGTTACAAGCATTTTCAAGGAAGGCCAATCGGTGGACGAAGGAAGCGAAAACGTGGGTAACCGGAAAAATCGTCGCGCTGGCGCTGCGTGGCCTCACTTTCCAGGGGCACGACACTTATAATACCTAAATGATTTCAGAGTTCGGACAGATTTTTCTTCTTTTGACGCTTTTTGCAGCAGCGTTTCAGGCGGTGTTTCCACTGATTGGGGCAGCAACAGGCGACGGCGCATTAACCGCGGTGGCCCGGTCGGCGGCTCTCGTGCAGCTTCTTTGCGTTGTGGCGGCTTTTGCGGTGTTGACCGTCGCCCACGGTACGTCGGATTTTTCGGTCCTCAACGTTTTTGAGAACAGTCACACGGCGAAACCGTTCGTCTACAAATTGTCCGGGGTCTGGGGAAACCACGAGGGGTCCATGTTGCTTTGGATCCTGATCCTTGCAGGGTTTGGGGGCGCTGTAGCGCTCGATCGGACGTTGCCGGAAGCACTTGCTGCCCGCACACTGTCGATCCAGGCGATGATCGCATTGGCATTCCTTGCGTTCTTGATCTTTACGTCAAACCCGTTTGAGCGGTTACTGCCTGCGCCGCCTGATGGTCAGGATCTGAATCCGTTGCTGCAGGACCCTGGCCTCGCGATCCATCCGCCATTTCTGTATCTTGGCTATGTGGGCTTCTCCATTGTGTTTGCATTTGCTGCGGCCGGCCTCCTTGAGGGGCGGATCGATCAGGCCTGGGGACGGGCTGTGCGCCCCTACGCGCTCTGGGCATGGGTGTTTCTCACAATCGGGATTGGGCTTGGCAGCTGGTGGGCATATTACGAGCTCGGCTGGGGTGGGTTCTGGGCTTGGGATCCCGTCGAAAATGCGTCCTTCATGCCTTGGCTCGCGGGCGCTGCGCTTATTCACTCCGTCCGGGTCTTATCCGTGCGCGGCGCGTTCAAATCGTGGACCGCATTTCTTGCCATTCTGACCTTTTCCTTGAGCCTCGTTGGTACGTTCCTCGTGCGCTCTGGCATTTTGACATCGGTACATGCTTTTGCCGTCGACCCAACACGTGGTGTTTTCATTCTTGCTATTCTCGCGGTCGCTGTTGGCGGCGCGCTCACGCTCTTTGCGGTGCGGGCACCGGCCTTAGTGAGTGATGCCAAGTTCCAACTGGTGAGCCGGGAAGGGGGGATCCTCTTCAACAATATCGTCGTGACCGTCGCCTGCGCGACCGTCTTTGTGGGAACATTTTATCCCCTCTTTGCGGAGATCGCGACCGGCGAAAAGCTCTCCGTCGGGGCGCCCTATTTCAATATTGTCTTTGCGCCGTTTGCTATGGCTACTTTGTTGGTCGCGCCGATCGCAACCGCAATGGCTTGGCGGAAAGGCGACACGGTGGCATCCTTCCAGCGCATCTGGCCCGCGGCATTGGCGGCGTTGGGTGGGCTGGCGATTGCAGCTTGGCTTGTCAGCCCGAAGACAATCGTCTCCCTTATGACGGCAGCGCTTGCCGTGTGGGCGGTGGCCGCGACGGGTACAGATTTAGTCAAGCGCGTAAAGCCACGACTTCAGGTGCGCTCGGACGGTTAACGAGCCTACCCCGAAGCATGATCGGGATGAGCCTTGCCCATATCGGTCTTGGGATTGTGGCGCTCGGGGTTGTTGGCGTCGGCGCGTGGAAGTCGGACGTATTTGTCTACGCTCAGCCTGGTGATACGATTTCTATCGGTGGCCACGAGGCTGTGCTGACCCGCGTAGAAGACGGAATCGGCCCGAATTATCGCAAGCAAACTGCGCATTTTGATATTCAGAATGATGGGCGCACCGTGAAACAGGTCGCTGCAGAAAAACGGTTTTACCCGGTACGGGGTATGCAGACCACCGAGGCGGGGATTTGGACCAGCGCGGCTGGCGATCTCTATTTCACTCTTGGTGATTACAATCCCGAGCGCGGCTATGTAATTAAAGCCTGGCACCATCCGTTGACCATTTGGATGTGGATTGGCGCCGGGATCATGGCCCTTGGCGGCATAGTGAGTGCCTGGCCGAATGGACAGCCGGTCCGCCGAAAGACGAAGACTGATACCCCTGCTAAACGCGCCGGGCAGGTTTCACGTGCGGCTGTCTCATGAATAAGCGATTGATCTTTTTGATCCCTGTATTGTTGTTCCTGGGGCTTGCGGGCGTCTTCATGGTTGGGCTCGGGCGTGATCCGTCCTATCTACCGTCCATGTTGATTGACCGACCTGCACCGGAGTTCGATTTGGCGCCGATTGAGGGGCAGACAGAAGGTCTGTCATCTGAGGATCTAAAGGGCACTGTTTCCCTTGTGAATGTCTTCGGGTCCTGGTGCATCGCATGCACAGTGGAACATCCCGTGTTGATGGAGATTGCCAGGGAGGGCACCGTGCCGATCTTTGGAATCGACTGGAAAGATAAGGCTGGTGCCGGCACGGCGTGGCTGCAACGCCACGGAAACCCTTACACGAAGGTTGGAGATGACGCCGCGGGCCGGGTCGCCATCGACTTTGGGGTCAGCGGCGCACCTGAAACTTTTGTTGTGGATTCAAAAGGCAATATTCGCCACAAACATGTGGGTCCGATCTCAGTTGACGATTGGGAAAATGTCTTGGGTCCGATGGTGCGCGACTTACAAAAGTCTGGCCCAGAAGCGGGGCTAAAACTCGGCCAAGATGCTCGGCAACAGGCGGCGGCAGCCGGAGAAATAAGGTAGATGAAGCGTCGGCAAGGGATACAGCGTCGCTTACTGCAAAGCGTATTTGCGGTGCTCTCAGCTGTGTTGAGCATCGCGTTTGCGTTTCCGTCCGCCATCGCCGTTGAGCCTGACGAAGTACTGGAAGACCCTGCATTGGAGGCCCGCGCGCGGGAAGTGGGTAGCGTGCTGCGGTGCGTTGTGTGCCAAAGTCAAAGCATCGATGATTCCAATGCGCCTTTAGCAAAGGACCTCCGTTTACTTGTCCGAGAACGGATCGTAGCTGGCGATACTAATGAGGAGGTCGTTGACTATGTGGTTGCACGCTATGGAGACTATGTCCTCCTGAAGCCGCGGGTTGGACCGTCGACGTATCTTTTGTGGGGTATGCCGCTCTTTCTTTTTCTCACCTCATTGTCGGTCTTATTGCTGACCTTAAGAGGGGCCAAGTCGAGGGCTGTGACGACCCTAGAGCCTTTGAATCCAGAAGACATTGAGACCGATGCAATCGCTGAGCGCGACGACAATGAAGATCGGCAGACCCCGTAATGCTCAACTTTGGTCTCTTGGGGTTTCTTGCCTGTCTAATCCTGATGGTCGTCCTTGGTCGCCCATTATTGTCATCTGGCAACGATGCAGCCAGCCGCTGGGGGAGATTGTCCGCTCTCGGATTTCTGGCGTTGGTACCCATCATGACGGGTCTGCTTTACATTGAGGTAGGTACACCTGCTGCGATCAAACCATTAGAATCCGACCCAGTCGGTCCGCTGACGGCCGATCCCGGTGAGATTGCTGCCATGTCGCCCGACGAAAGAGGCGCAATGATCAAGACAATGGTGGCCTCTTTGGAAACCCGTCTATCGGAGAACCCAACCGACATTGAAGGATGGCGCATGCTCGCAAGGAGCCAGACAGTCCTTGGCCGCTACGACGACAGCTTTGAAAGTTTCGGCAAGCTATTTGAGCTTGTAGAAGGCAGCGCCGACGACTGGCGGAACTATGCGGGCGTATTCATAGCCCAGTCACCAGAAGGAATTTTTCCGGGGAGTGATGGGTTTCTGAAAGCACTCGACGAAATTGAAGCGCGCGCCCCGGGCGATCCGTTTTCGCGCTTTTACCGAGGCGGCGCGCTGCTGCGCCGGGGAGAAAAAGAAGCCGCCTTGTCGGTTTGGCAGCCTCTCAGAGCTGACCTGCCAAGCGAAGCTCCATTATCGGGTGTGCTCGACGCATTGATTGCTCAGACGCAAGAAGCCTCGCTGCCTGATGAAAACACCTCGGAGCCAAAGAGTGACGGGCCCTGAGGACCCATGGGGCTCAGGTCAGGACTCATCTTTGATCGGTGATTTGCGTCTGTCCTAGAGGTCAATGGGCTGCGCAAACCCCATCCGGCGCGCTGTTTGCAAGGCTAGGCGACAAATGGGGACAATCTGAGGTATTCTCGCCATCGCCGTTGTTCCCTGATAGGTTCAAGTCGTCCTGTTTGAATGGGGTCTGGCCATGGAGTTGACGACCGCAAGAAGAATAGCAACGACAGCGCTCGCGCTGATCGCCGCCTCATTAGCGCTGACGTCAGTTGCGTTTGCGGCGCGGTTTGATGCCGACAAAATCTCATTTTTGGACGTGACTGCTGACGTGCGGGTGACCACGAATGAAGGCGATGCCATCGACGTGGTGGTTCGCCAGGGCAAGGTCTACAGCGAAGTGAGTGTGCTCCATATGGGCGACACGGTCATTGTCCAGGGCGTGAAATGGCAGGACGATGAAAACCGGGACTGCTGTGACCAGCGGATCCGGCGGACAGCTAATTTACGCAAAGATCGCACACAGCCCAGAGAAGAAACGCTCGGCGATGCCTTCTTCGCGGATTATCCAGTCATCGAAGTGACCATGCCACGCCGGACCGATGTGACGTTTGCGGACGCGCGTATCCGTCTTGAAATGGAGCGTCTCGATGGGTCGCTGAATCTGCAATCTTGCTACGTTTACGGAGAAACCGGAAGCCTCGGTGAGGCGGTTGTCGGTGTGATTGATGGCAGCCGGTTTGTTATGGGCGATAT
The DNA here is from genome assembly GCA_038522945.1 of Pseudomonadota bacterium. GTDB lineage: Bacteria > Pseudomonadota > Alphaproteobacteria > Caulobacterales > Parvularculaceae > MED-G105. The sequence continues at coordinate 196,713 of JBCBJV010000001.1, read as the reverse complement.
CGGCGGCATGCTTGAATTAGATGTCTCGGGCGCCGCTGCGGTTCGCGCCGGTAAAGCCGCTATGGCCGATATTGATATCGCGGGCCCGGGCGATGTAGCCCTCGGAGCAATTGACGGCATGCTGGATGTTTCCATTGCAGGGTCAGGTTTTGTGCGGTCAAGCCGGGCGGACGGGCCGGTCACCGTGCGGATCGCAGGGTCAGGTGAAGTCGCCGTCCAGGCCGGAAAGGCCGATCCTTTAAAGGCGACGATCGATGGCTCCGGCGCGATCTATTTTCAGGGAACGGCAAATAATCCGGACCTCAGACTATTCGGCTCGAGCGAAGTGCATCTGGACAGGATCCGAGGCCGCTTGACCCATAAAGGCGGCGGTACCGTCTATAACGGTGACGACGTCGTCTCCGACTGACAAGCTGAGTTTCATTATGGTCTTGATGGCGGCCTGGCAGGGGCAGCAGGATTCGAACCCGCGACCCTCGGTTTTGGAGACCGATGCTCTACCAACTGAGCTATACCCCTAAGGCCGAGCTACTTGTGTAGTCGGGCCCGGTAATAACTTCAATAACGAACTTGAGGTATTCGCGCGGTCAACTTAGAGCCCAGCAAATTGAGGTCCCTGTTTTCGTATCGCTCTGTGGCCCAGCGCCCACTGCTTCAGGGGCTGACAGCCCGGTGCACTGAGCAGCAGCGGGTGCCTGATATTGCGGGCACCGTCTTGACCTCTTGGCCAAAAGCGCTATCTACCCTGCATCCCTGAAAATGAGTGAGACCTCCTAACATCCCCCAGGATGCTCAATCGAGGTCTAGCTGATCTTCAAGATAACCATTGGGGAGCGCGATAAGCGCTCCGAAAGGCACAAGAGTCCTATGGCAAAGTCGAAGTCCGCTGGTGCGTCGAAAGCAAAGTCTAAAGCCGCGTCCAAGTCTGCTGGTCCGAAGCCTGCTGGCGAGGGCCAGAAAACCCTTGACGCCAAAGCTGAAGAGCAGGGTCGCAAGAAGAAGTCAGCATCTCCCTTGGAGTTCCTTCAGCAGGTTCGCAATGAGACGGCTAAAGTCACCTGGACAACGCGAAATGAGACGCTGATTTCAACCGTCATGGTGCTGATCATGGTGGCGGTCATGGCGATCTTCTTTTTCTTTGTCGATTGGGGGTTGCGGACTGCGGTGTGTACCGTGCTGCCGATCGATTGTGTGTCGCGGGACATTTAACGTGCCATTGGGCGCTGGCCCATACGCTTGGTGGGCGGTGATCGCTGCTTCGTCTGAGCAATTATAAGGAACACAGACCCATGGATCATAAATGGTACATCGTTCACGCCTATTCGAACTTTGAAAAGAAAGTGGCCGAAGCAATCAAAGCGGCTGCCGCTGAAAAAGGCCTTGAAGACCATATTGAAGAGGTCTTCGTTCCCACTGAAGACGTGGTCGAGGTCCGTCGTGGACGGAAGATCAATACCGAGCGGCGCTTCTTCCCAGGTTATGTCCTGGTGAAAATGGTCCTGAACGACAATACCTATCACCTCATCAATGACACCCCGAAAGTTACCGGGTTCTTGGGAACAGGCAAAAAGCCTTTGCCAGTGAGCCAAAAAGAAGTCGACCAAATCCGGGGCGTCATGGAGGACAGTGTCGAGCGGCCGAAATCGACCATCACCTTTGAGATTGGTGAAAGTGTTCGGGTGACCGATGGACCGTTTGCGTCCTTTTCCGGCGTTGTTGAAGGCGTAGATGAAGAAAATCAGCGGGTCAAAGTTGCGGTGTCGATTTTCGGACGGGCGACACCGGTCGAGCTGGAGTTTACTCAGGTCGAAAAAGAAACTTGATCGGATCCGATCGACCCCGGGCTTAAAGCCAATTTTACATGCGCCCGATACTTTCGGGCGTCAGCTTAAATGTGTCGGTTCATCCTGGACAGCATCCCACTTCTTAGCCGTTTTCAGTCGCACGGTTGCGTCACTTACAATTAGTAACAAATGATACAATTACGTGAAGGGGTGCCATATTTCTGTCATCAATTCGCTTCGGATTGATCTTGAGGCGTCAGTACTCAGAGGATGTTCCGGGGCGACCTGGGCAAGACGAGATGGGGGGCGGCGCTCTCTCTCCCCCGCGCCAAACCTCATCTCGTCGCTCTCTAATTCGGCTGAAATGCGTTTCTTTTTACCGAGTTAGCCAGAAAACCGCGCAAAGCGGGGCGGCCATCAGCGCCGATATCAGATCGCCTGCCGGTTTCTCTCTCCCCCGGCAGGCGATTTTTTTTACCCTCGTTCAACCAGCATTGTTCCGTCATGATAAGGTCGAACGAGCGCGACTTGAGTAAGCATGTGGCCGAGTTCGGCGGGACACATGGCCTTCGCTCCTGCGACTTGGGCCGGCTGCCAAAAACTTTCCGAGGTCTGCCGCATTGAAATAATTCGAAACACGGCGTAAAAAACTGTCATTCAATCGTCATAGTTTTGCGCTGCATTAGGTCCCGCCCAAGGACTATTTTTGAATTGTTCCGAGGTTCGGAGCAGATCATCGGAACTGACGGCGCTCTCTCCCCCGCGCCAGGATTTGATGACCATGCTCAAAGTGGATGCGTAGTTTCCGCTTGAATAAAACCCGGATCGCAATGTTGCGTATCAATTTGTTGCGTACTTTTAGTATTGGGCTCGCTGGATTTTTCTCTCCCCCAATCCGGCGGGCCCTTTTTGATTGTGTCATCGCTAGCGGTTGCGCCCTGATATGGTGAATACCATCCGGCGTTAATCCCCATTAGCGGGAATTTGCCACATTCTCGCCACAATTCGTGTGTAACTCTATAACATAACCAAACGTTAACTATCGAGCTTCCGGGTATCGCTTTCTTCCCAAGGCAGGATCGGTTTGGTTTTGTATGGTTGCGTATCTGCGTTTTGTTGCGTTCGGGCGGGGCCTTATCCCCCAAGAGATGCTCCGCCCCCTTAGTTCATTTCCTTCTTCAGGTTTGGCTGGTTGTGAAGCCGCTCATGTTTGCGTGCCTTGAAGCTGCTTGTCGACAAGCGTGATTTTGAGACGATTATCGTCGTTTCGAGTTGCATTTCTCCGGGCCCCTTGATATGCGCTGCGGCCTCGCGGGAGGCGTGGCGGTGGAAGACCATACCGTTCGTCGGACCGCGACCCTTCAACCGCCCGGCCCCGTGGTTTTCGCGGAGGGGCAAACTTGGAAGGTCATTTAGAATGGCAAAGAAAATCAACGGTTACCTGAAGCTTCAGGTACCGGCGGGCTCGGCATCGCCGTCCCCGCCAATCGGCCCAGCTCTCGGTCAGCGCGGCCTTAACATCATGGAATTCTGTAAGGCGTTCAACGCCAAGACCCAAGAGATGGAGAAGGGGATGCCGATCCCCACGATCATTACCATCTTTACTGACAAATCATTTACGTTTGTCACCAAGACGCCGCCGGCTTCTTTTTACTTGAAGAAAGCGGCGAAACTGCAAAAGGGCGGCTCAACCCCGGGCCGTGATGTCGCGGGCAGCGTGAGCGTTGCTCAGTGCCGTGAAATTGCAGAAGCTAAAATGAAAGACCTGAACGCCAACGATCTGGACGCGGCAACGAAAATCATCGCCGGGTCTGCGCGGGCCATGGGTCTGCAGGTGACGGAGTAAGACCATGGCAACTGCAGGTAAGAGGATCAAAGCAGCACGCGAAGGCGTGGATCCAAAAAGCCATTACGGTGTCGACGAGGCGGTCAAGATCGTTAAGGCAAACGCAACAGCAAAGTTTGACGAGACCATTGAGGTTTCGATGAATCTGGGGGTTGACCCTCGGCATGCGGATCAAATGGTGCGCGGTGTGGTTTCCCTCCCGAACGGGACCGGTAAGACGGTTCGCGTCGCTGTATTTGCCAAAGACGCAAAAGCGGATGAGGCTAAAGAAGCAGGCGCTGAGATCGTTGGCGCTGAGGATCTAGTGGAAAAGATCCAGGGCGGTTTTATGGACTTCGATCGGGTGATTGCCTCGCCGGACATGATGGCCCTCGTTGGTCGTTTGGGTAAGATCCTCGGTCCGCGTAACCTGATGCCAAATCCAAAGGTTGGTACCGTAACGCCAAACATTGCCCAGGCCGTCAAAGACGCCAAAGGTGGTGCGGTTCAGTTCAAAGTTGAAAAAGCAGGTATCGTCCATGCCGGTATCGGCAAGGCCAGCTTTTCCGAAGCGCAGTTGTCTGAAAACCTCAACGCCTTCCTGAATGCGGTGGCTAAGGCTAAACCATCCGGAGCAAAAGGCACGTTTATCAAACGGATCGGGGTTTCTTCCACGATGGGCCCCGGGGTCAAAATCGATACGACTGTAATCGGTGCCTGACCAAGTCTAATTCTGTCGAGCCGTTATCGACAGCTCGGGTCAGACAGAATAAATGAGCCTCTCCGAAGTGCCTTCGGGGAGGCTTTTTCTTGACCACTCTTCTATCGGCAAATATCGTTATGGTGGTATAAACGACAGAAGACTGCTGCACAAAATCGAAGTGCGTGCGAAGAACTGGATCCAAGATAGTTGCGTCCCGTTGTGTTTGTGTCGGTCACTTAAACCCAATCGTTTTGTTAAATCTTCCCGAGATATTAATCGGGTATAACATTTGTGTGCAAACTAGATTGTGGTTTGTACCAAGAGCATGTTCTATTGGCAGGGAGAGAGCCATGAATGAACGCCTAAAGAATGTCGCCTCAAAACGAATCCGTGCGTGTCGAGGGCAAATTGAGTTTGCCTTGGAAAAGGCAGGCGAGGGAAACCCATTTGCGGCTGAAAGCGATTTGGATCGGCGCCGACAAAGGCTTCAGCGCAAGAAGAACTTGAATGCGCGCCAGGCCGAGCTGATCAGCGAAGAAGTTGAAGTTCAGTCGCGCGCGGCCAAAGAGATGGCACCGCCAAGCGGAAGAGCGCGCGCGGCTGCGGCGGAGACAATCCAACCGCCGCAGGCGCCAGCAGTCCGACCTGCCGCGCGCCGGGCGGTTCCGGCAGCCGACGGACGGGAAAAGATTTGGGGCGACACGGTAGACTTTGTGAATGTCGCTTTTCTTGAAAAAGGGGCCTCGGTCGCGCGTGCAGTTGGCCGCGTGGCATACAAAAATGGTCGTCCACAAGGGTCCGGTGTCCTGATTGGTGAAGGGCTCTTTCTGACTAATCACCATGTGATTGAAAACCAGCGACATGCAGATCAGTTTCTGCTCGAACTTGATTATGAGCTCGACCTGTATGGTCGGCCTCGCTCAGTGACGCGGTATACATTCGATGCGTCATACTTTGTGACTGATCCCGTATCCGGCCTTGATTTTACGATATTAGGTGTGGGGCCGGCCGTCGACGGCGATGCGCCTCTTGATCACTTTGGCTTCGCAACGCTGTCGGACGCGCGGGACAAGCACATGATTGGCGAATTTGCAAATATTGTTCAGCACCCAAATGGCCGGTTCAAGGAAGTTGTCCTCAGGGAGAACCAATTGGTCAACCGCTTTGAGGATGCCCTTCATTATGTGGCCGATACCGAGCCCGGGTCCTCAGGTTCGCCCGTCTTTAACAGCGAATGGCAAATGATTGCTCTCCATCATTGGGGCTCGCCATGGATTGACGTATTGCCCGATGCGGAGCCAAAGGATTTTGAAATCAATGAGGGTATCCGGATTAGCTCAATCGTGAGGAAACTAAGAAGTGGTCTGCGCCGCATGAACCCCGATATGCGTGCACGGATCAATGCAGTCCTTCGACAAGATGCAGGCGCATGGAAGCGTCCGGTCGACGAAGAAACAAGCGCTAGGTCTTACGGCCGTGGGAATTCAAAGACCGATGTGCGGGTCGATCCGGATGGGCGTGTGACATGGTCGATCCCCGTCGAGTTGTCTGTCAGGTTGCCCCATCTCGCCGCCCCAGCCGAGCCGCCAGTCAGTGAGCCAAGACCGGCGGCGGCGTCCACGCTGACCGAGGCGGAAGAACTGGAGGACTTTAGTAACCGATCAGGGTACATGCCTGACTTTCTGGAAGGTTTTCGAATTCCACTTCCAGAACTAGGGGATGACATTGCCGAAGATGCTGCCCGCAAGCTGGAGGTGGCACCTGGCGAAAATCCCAATGAATTAAAGTATCATCACTTCAGTGTAGTGATGAACAAGCGGCGCAAGCTTGCCTTCTTCACTGCATGTAACATTGATGGCGAAAGTGCAAAGTCGGTGCGTCGCCGCGATAAGAGAATTACCGACCTCTCCCCTGACGATAGTGGCCTGCGCGAAGCGGTCGCACTGTTGGACGATGCAGAAGCCGACAGTTGGAGCAATGACCATCGTCTCGACAAGGATGACTATTCTGGCGTTGAAATTTACGAAAACCAAAATGTGCCCGGTTTTCCAAATAAAAGGTCTGCTGCAAGGATCGCGCGGATGTTCCAGAAAGGTCACCTTGTACGCCGGATTGATCCGGCCTGGGGCAATGATGACGATATTGTGCTCGAGGCCGAGCTTGACACTTTTTACTACACAAACGCTGCGCCCCAGGTTGGCTTTTTCAATCAGGGGACGGCGGATGAAGATCAACCCGGCACAGGTAAAGGAAATCTCTGGCGGGCGGCGGAAAATTATGTGCTCCGCAATGCCGTTGCCGAAAACCAGCGAGTGATTTCTTTTACCGGTCCGATCTTCCGAGATGATGATCGCGATTACCGCAATATCCAGATCCCCGGCAGCTTCTTCAAAGTGACCGTCTGGACCGAAAACGGCGAGCTTAAGTCGCTCGCCTTGATCGTTGACCAGAGGCAAGTGTTTGATGCGTGGCCTGAGAATTTCGGCTCGCCGGAATTTGCCGCGACAGCCACTGAAGCCGAAGCCTTCCTAGATGAAGACGAGCTGGACCGGGTACAGGACTTCTTAAGTACGGTGGCTGAGGTCGAAGCGCTCACCACCCTCGATTTCGGAGAGGCGGTTCGAAATGCCGACGTTCATTCAGGTGAGCAAACGCGGCCGATTCACGGTGAAGAAGGTGATCCAGAGATTATTCCAACGTCGGGACGTCGCCGCCGTAAATCAGCAGCTCGGAAATCGACGAAACGGGCAGGAGCCGCCAAGCGAAAGGCCAGCGCTGAGCCTATCGGCGAGCCTGACGATCTGACGCGGATCAATGGTCTTGGACCGGCGTTGGAAAAACGCCTTCACGAGGAAGGGATCCACTATTTTCACCAGATTGCTGCTTGGTCGGAAGCGCAAGCTGAAGAAATTGAAGAGCGTATTCGGGCCCGTGGCAGTGTCTTGAATGACGACTGGGTCGGCCAGGCGACAGAGTTGATGGCTGAATAATCAGTTTTGAAAGAGCACTCCCCTGAGCATGCAAGATCCGCCCAAAAAGGTCTTGATCAGGGGAGAATTTGGCCTATAAGACGGCCTCGCGCTTGCAAGCGCACCTGTCCAAGACTGCAGGTGAGGGCGATGCTCTCAGAAATCCTGCATAGACGGTAAGAAGACGAAACAGACCTTGCTGCCCCTGGGCGTTTTGGTCGGTTCGGATTTGAACGTTTGGGCAGGCTCCGATGCGATAAACGCTTGGAGCCTTTTTGCTGAACGGTGTGGCTTTACTTTAGGCAACATCTTCCAGCCGGAATGGCTTCTTTCTTTTCTCCATCGGAAACCTGGCGGCGGCAAGATGGTCTTGCCGTTCCGTGATGAAGTGCCAACGAAAGGGATACCGTCCAATGGACAGAACCCAAAAGGCGGAAATGGTTGAGTGGATCGGCAGCGTGTTCGATGCGAACTCGGTTGTCGTTGTCGAGAACGGTGGTCTGACTGTTGCGGAGATGTCTGCGTTGCGCGGTGAGCTGCGCGACGCCGGTGCCTCCATGAAAGTGGTCAAAAACCGGCTGGCGAAGATCGCTATCACCGGTCGGCCGAGTGAAAAGCTTTCCGATCTCTTCAACGGTCCAACAGCGATTGCGTTCTCTGAAGATCCGGTTGCTGCAGCCAAAGCCGTCAAGAAGTACGCAAAAGAAAACGAAAAACTCAAAATCCTTGGCGGTGCCATGGGCGAGGAGGTCCTCGACGAAAAAGGTGTCGAGGCGCTAGCATCCATGCCGTCCCGCGAAGAGCTCATCGCCTCGATTGTCCAGACGATTGGATCGCCTGCGTCGAACCTTGCCGGAGCAATCGGTGCGCCTGCATCGAACCTCGCCGGCATTATTGAAACCCTTGAAAAACGCGACGCCGCTTAAGGCCCAAGCGCAAACCCTCTTACCTTTAGAATAGGACCTGAAATCCATGGCTGATCTTAAAAAACTCGCAGAAGAACTCGTTGGCTTGACCCTTCTGGAAGCCGCAGAGCTCAAGAATATCCTCAAAGACGAATACGGCATCGAGCCAGCCGCTGGCGCGGTTGCCGTTGCAGCGGCGCCTGGCGCTGGCGACGGCGGTGCAGCAGCTGAAGAGAAAGATGAGTTTGACATCATCCTCCTCGAAGCTGGTGACAAGAAAATCAATGTCATCAAAGAAGTTCGCGCGATCACGGGTCTTGGCCTGAAAGAAGCCAAAGAACTGGTCGAAGCTGGCGGCAAAGCGGTCAAAGAAGCTGCGCCAAAGGCAGAAGCCGAAGAGATCAAGAAAAAGCTGGAAGACGCCGGCGCAAAAGTCGAGCTCAAGTAAGCCAGCCGCGTAAGCGAGCATCGGCTGGTGGTCCAGTCCTTTACAGGGTGGACCGCCGTGATGGCGGGGAAATTTTTTCTTGACAAATCTGTCAGGGGGCCTTGCTCATCACGTAAACCATGCTTATTAACAGCGTTCGCCGTCGGTGGTGCGTCCATCGACGGCGCAAGGCTTTGCGGCGACGTGCTTCGGACATTCGAGATTCATACTTTCTAATCGCTGATCATCCGCGATCGCTTTTGCCGGGCGATCGACCGGGTGCTTTGTCGTCTGCGTTAAGGGCTGCCGGATTTGGGTGCCCATGCTGAAGGGACTTCAGCACGACGCTTCGGCAGAGACGGAATCGGCGACGCGACATGAGGGAAAAGATGGCGCAATCTTTCGTTGAAAAGAAACGCATTCGTAAAAATTTCGGCCGGATCGGTGATGCGGCTCCCATGCCGAACCTGATCCAGGTTCAAAAAGACAGTTATGAGCAGTTTCTTCAACGGCACACGCCCCATGCTGAGCGCCTGAATGAAGGCATTGAAGCGGTTTTCCGTTCGGTCTTTCCGATCTCCGACTTCACTGAAACGGCCGTTCTCGAGTATGTCTCGTACGAGTTCGAAGAGCCGAAATATGACGTAGAAGAGTGCCAGCAGCGCGACATGACTTATGCGGCACCGCTAAAGGTCACGCTCCGTCTGGCGGTCTTCGAAGTTGATGAGGACACCGGCGCGAAGTCGATCCGCGACGTTAAAGAGCAAGAAGTCTACATGGGCGATATGCCGCTCATGACAGACAACGGCACGTTTGTCATCAACGGCACTGAGCGCGTCATCGTCAGCCAGATGCACCGATCGCCGGGCGTGTTCTTCGATCATGACCGCGGCAAGACGCACTCATCGGGCAAGCTTCTTTTCGCTGCGCGCATTATCCCTTACCGCGGGTCGTGGCTCGACTTTGAATTTGACGCGAAAGATATCGTCAATGTGCGTATCGACCGTCGTCGGAAACTGCCGGCGACCACACTCCTTTATGCCCTCGGCATGGATCAGGAGCAAATTCTTGATGAATTCTTTGAGCGGGTTTCGCATTCCAAAGTAGAAAACGGCTGGACAATGCCGTACAATCCGGACCGCTTTAAGGGCGTCAAGCCAGACGTTGATCTGGTCAATGCAAGCACCGGCGACGTTGTCGCTGAGGCTGGCCAGAAGATCTCCGCCCGTGGTGCGAAGAAGATCGCTGAAGGCGGCTGCGAGAACCTGCTGATCACGAATGAAGAGATGATCGGTCGCTTCTTTGCGTCTGACCTCGTCAATTTTGAGTCTGGCGAGATTTACGCCGAGGCTGGTGACGAGATCACCGAACAGCATCTGGAGCAATTCGCTGAGATCGGGATTGAATCCTTCGATACGATCGATGTGGATCACGTAAACATCGGCGCTTACATGCGTTCGACTTTGGCCGCGGACAAAAACAAAAACCGCGACATGGCGCTGATCGATATCTACCGCGTCATGCGTCCCGGCGAGCCGCCAACGCTGGAGACGGCGGAAGGTCTGTTCTACGGGCTGTTCTTTGATCCTGAGCGATATGACCTGTCAGCCGTTGGCCGAGTGAAGATGAACATCCGTCTCGGCTTTGAGACCGACGATACGGTTCGGACCTTGCGCAAGGAAGACATTCTGTCGGTCCTGAAAACCTTGACTAATCTGCGCGATGGTAATGGCGAAATTGACGACATCGATAACCTGGGCAACCGCCGTGTACGGTCTGTCGGTGAACTCATGGAGAACCAATACCGCGTTGGCCTCTTGCGCATGGAACGCGCCATCAAAGAGCGGATGTCGTCAGCGGAACTCGAAACGCTAATGCCGCACGATCTCATCAACGCCAAGCCAGTGGCCGCTGCCGTTCGTGAATTCTTCGGCTCATCGCAGCTGTCGCAATTCATGGACCAGACGAACCCGCTGTCGGAAATCACCCACAAGCGCCGTATGTCCGCGCTTGGGCCGGGCGGTCTGACCCGCGAACGTGCAGGCTTCGAAGTCCGCGACGTTCACCCAACTCACTATGGCCGGATCTGCCCGATCGAGACGCCGGAAGGGCCAAACATTGGTCTGATCAACTCATTGGCGACCCATGCGCAGGTCAACAAATACGGCTTTATCGAAAGCCCTTATCGCCGTGTACGTGACGGCAAGGTGACCGACGAAGTTGTCTATCTTTCGGCTATGGAAGAGCAACGTTTCGCGATTGCTCAGGCAAATGCGGACGTGACCGAAGACGGGTCGCTCGCGAATGAATTCGTCAATTGCCGGGTTGGAGGGGATGCGATGCTCGTCCCCCGAGAAGACGTAGGTTACATTGATGTTTCGCCGAAGCAGTTAGTTTCGGTTGCCGCCGCGCTGATCCCGTTCCTTGAGAACGACGATGCTAACCGCGCGCTCATGGGCTCGAACATGCAGCGCCAGGCGGTGCCGCTCCTCCAGGCTGAAGCACCGTTCGTTGGTACCGGGATGGAATCCATTGTGGCGCGGGACTCCGGTGCTGCTGTTGCGGCGCGCCGTCCTGGCATCGTGGAACAGGTAGACGCCCAGCGGATCGTTATCCGCGCGACAGAAGAAACCGATCCAACCAAGCCGGGTGTCGATATCTATAACCTGCGCAAATTCCAGCGCTCCAACCAATCGACCTGTATCAACCAGCGCCCACTGGTCAAAATCGGTGACGTCCTTCGGGAAGGCGACACGATTTGTGATGGTCCGTCGACGGATCTTGGGGAGTTGGCCCTTGGCAAGAACGTGCTGGTCGCATTCATGCCCTGGAACGGTTACAACTTTGAAGATTCAATCCTGATCAGTGAACGCATTGTGCGCGATGACGTCTTTACCTCGATCCATATCGAGGAATTCGAAGTCATGGCGCGCGACACGAAGTTGGGGCCGGAAGAGATCACGCGGGATATTCCGAACGTTTCGGAGGAAGCCCTGCGTAACCTCGACGAGGCTGGCATCACCGCAATTGGCGCGGAGGTCCATCCAGGCGACATTCTGGTGGGCAAGATTACGCCGAAGGGCGAAAGCCCGATGACGCCGGAAGAGAAGCTCTTGCGGGCGATTTTCGGCGAAAAAGCCTCTGACGTGCGCGATACATCGCTTCGTCTGCCTCCGGGTGCCAGCGGGACGGTCGTAGAAGTTCGCGTCTTTAACCGCCACGGTGTGGACAAAGACGAACGTGCAATCGCGATTGAGCGCGAGGAAATCGAGCGTCTTGCCAAGGACCGCGACGACGAACTGGCGATCCTAGAGCGGAACATCTTCGGTCGCCTCAAAGACCTGCTCATGGGCAAGACTGCCGTCTCCGGTCCAAAGGAATTTGAGACGGGTACGGTTTCTGAGGAGCGCCTTGAGCCATTGACCCGCGGTCAATGGTGGAAAATCGGTCTGGAAGACGAGAGTGCCCAAAGCGAAATCGAAGCGCTCAAAAAGCAGTACGATGACAGTCGCGACCGTCTAGAGGCGCGCTTCGACGACAAAGTCGACAAGCTGAAGCGTGGTGATGAACTGCCGCCGGGCGTTATGAAGATGGTTAAGGTCTTTGTCGCCGTGAAGCGGAAGCTTCAGCCAGGCGACAAGATGGCTGGTCGCCACGGCAACAAGGGTGTGATCTCCAAAATTGCACCAATGGAAGATATGCCGTTCCTCGAAGACGGGACCGCGGTTGATATCGTTCTGAATCCGTTGGGAGTTCCCTCGCGGATGAATGTTGGCCAGATCCTTGAAACCCACCTTGGCTGGGCGTGCCGGGGGCTTGGCGGTCAAATCCGTGAAGTCGTCGAGGCCTGGGATGCAGGCCAGGCGGGCCGTGATGAGGCGGTTAATCAGCTGAAGCATGTTTATGGTGAAGACCAGGTGCTACCGCGATCTAATGAAGAGATCCGTGAGCTGAGCGGTAACCTGGTGCGCGGCGTGCCGATCGCAACGCCGGTGTTTGACGGGGCGCGTGAAGCGGAAATCGTTGAGATGCTCAACAAGGCCGGGCTTGAGGGCTCGGGGCAAGTCACGCTCTTTGATGGCCGGACCGGTGAGCAGTTCGCTCGAAAGGTGACGGTGGGGTACAAATACCTCCTGAAGCTTCATCACCTGGTGGACGACAAGATCCACGCGCGTTCGATTGGTCCGTACTCGCTGGTTACCCAGCAGCCACTGGGTGGTAAAGCCCAGTTCGGCGGCCAGCGCTTCGGCGAAATGGAAGTTTGGGCGCTGGAGGCCTATGGCGCGGCTTACACGCTTCAGGAAATGCTCACCGTTAAATCGGACGACGTGGCCGGCCGGACGAAAGTCTATGAGGCCATTGTCCGAGGTGATGACAGCTTCGAGGCAGGTATTCCGGAGAGCTTCAACGTTCTCGTGAAGGAAATGCGCTCGCTCGGGCTCAATGTGGAATTGCAAACTGGCTAAGGCCATGTCTTGCGGCCGGGGACGCTCGGCCGCAATTTTTGCGTTTATGAATTCATTTGCGGACTGATCATCCGCGCCGACATAAGTGAGGTCTTTCATGTCCCAGGAAATGATGAACATCTTCAACCCGGCAGTGGCGCCGCCGACGTTCAATCAGATCCGTATTTCACTGGCGAGCCCGGAGAAAATTCTCTCTTGGTCTTACGGTGAAATCAAAAAGCCTGAGACGATTAACTACCGGACGTTCAAACCGGAACGGGACGGGTTGTTCTGTGCTCGAATTTTTGGTCCGGTGAAGGACTATGAGTGCTTGTGCGGCAAATATAAACGCATGAAGTACAAGGGCATCACCTGCGAGAAATGCGGTGTTGAGGTCACGCTGACCAAAGTCCGCCGTGACCGCATGGGGCATATTGAGCTCGCAGCGCCGGTTGCGCACATCTGGTTCCTGAAGTCGCTTCCATCGCGCATTTCGCTCATGCTCGACATGACGTTGAAGGACGTCGAGCGGGTTCTTTATTTTGAGCATTACATCGTCATCGAACCGGGCCTGACGCCGCTTGAGCAGCACCAGCTTCTTTCCGAAGAAGAGTACCTGGAAGCGCAAGAACAGTACGGCGAAGATAGCTTTACCGCAGGGATCGGCGCTGAAGCCATGCGCGAGATCCTCATGTCAATGGATCTGGAAGCGATCGCAGAACAGCTCAAAGTTGAGATTGCGGAAGCGACGACCGAGCTGAAGCCGAAGAAACTCGCCAAGCGCCTGAAACTGATCAATGCGTTTATCGAGTCGGGCAACCGTCCGGAATGGATGATCATGACGGTCATTCCTGTGATCCCGCCGGAGTTGCGCCCACTTGTGCCGTTGGACGGTGGCCGGTTTGCGACGTCGGACCTCAACGATCTATATCGCCGGGTTATCAACCGGAATAATCGTCTGAAGCGTCTTATTGATCTGCGCGCGCCGGACATCATTGTACGGAACGAAAAGCGGATGCTGCAAGAATCCGTTGATGCGCTGTTCGACAATGGTCGCCGCGGCCGCGTCATTACGGGAACGAACAAGCGTCCGTTAAAATCACTCTCAGACATGCTGAAAGGTAAGCAAGGCCGTTTCCGTCAGAACCTCCTGGGGAAGCGCGTTGACTATTCCGGCCGGTCGGTGATCGTTGTCGGGCCTGAACTCAAGCTCCATGAATGCGGCTTGCCAAAGAAGATGGCGCTTGAGCTATTCAAGCCGTTTATCTATTCGCGCCTTGATGCCAAGGGTTTGTCGGCCACGGTCAAGCAAGCCAAGAAGCTGGTTGAGAAAGAGCGCCCGGAAGTCTGGGACATTCTCGATGAGGTGATCCGCGAACATCCGGTCATGTTGAACCGGGCGCCAACCTTGCACCGTCTCGGCATTCAGGCCTTCGAACCAAAGCTGATTGAAGGCAAGGCGATCCAGCTGCACCCGCTGGTTTGTACTGCGTTTAATGCGGACTTTGACGGTGACCAGATGGCCGTTCACGTGCCGTTGTCGCTGGAAGCACAGCTTGAAGCACGTGTACTGATGATGTCGACCAACAATATCCTCTCACCGGCAAACGGCAAGCCTATTATCGTTCCGTCTCAGGACATTGTTCTCGGCCTCTATTACATCACAGTTGAAAAAGAGAACGAGCCAGGCGAGGGCATGATGTTCGGTACGTTGGCCGAAATCGACCACGCGCTGGACGCAGGGGCTGTGACCCTTCACGCCAAGATCAAAGCCCGTTGGGAATCTGTCGATAAGGACGGAAATCCGATCCGTGAGATCGTGGAGTCGACGCCGGGCCGGATGAAGCTTGCGAACCTGTTGCCAAAGAGTGGCGACGTTCCGTTTGAAGTGGTCAACAAGTTGCTGACCAAAAAGGCGATCCAGGGCCTGATTGACATCGTCTACCGCCACTGCGGTCAGAAAGACACGGTGATCTTTGCGGACCGGATTATGGACCTTGGTTTCAAGGAAGCATGTAAAGCCGGGATTTCGTTCGGTAAGGACGACATGGTGATCCCGTCTTCGAAAACGGATCTCGTCGAAGAAACCCGGGCGCTGGTTCGGGATTATGAGCAGCAGTATGCGGATGGTTTCATTACGCGCGGCGAGAAGTACAACAAGGTTGTTGACGCCTGGGCGAAGTGTACGGACAAAATTGCTGACGCGATGATGGAAGAGATTTCCGCTCGTCACGTGGATGAAGAAACGAACCGCGAATTGCCGATCAACTCAGTTTACATGATGTCCCACTCAGGGGCGCGTGGGTCGCCTGCCCAGATGAAGCAGCTCGCCGGGATGCGCGGCCTCATGGCCAAGCCGTCTGGTGAGATCATTGAGACACCGATTATCTCAAACTTCAAAGAAGGCCTGACGGTGCTTGAGTACTTTAACTCAACCCACGGGGCGCGGAAGGGTCTGGCGGACACAGCGCTGAAGACGGCGAACTCAGGGTATCTGACGCGCCGCCTTGTTGACGTTGCCCAGGACTGCATCATTCGCGAGCTGGACTGCGGAACGACAAACGGCATCACGCTTTCGGCTGTGATCGAAGGCGGTGAGACGGTTGTGCCGCTTTCCCAGCGCATCCTTGGCCGGACGCTTCTGGACGATCTTGTCGATCCAAATGATGGAAGCCCTGTCGCTTACACCAATGATGAAGTCGACGAAGCTCTTGCAGAGATAATCGAAGGGGTTGGGATCCAGAAAGTCCGGGTACGCTCTGTTCTAACGTGCGAATCCAAGTCCGGCGTTTGCGGCAAGTGTTACGGTCGTGATCTGGCACGGGGTAGCCATGTCAATGTGGGTGAAGCGGTCGGGGTTATTGCTGCTCAGTCCATTGGTGAGCCCGGTACCCAGCTGACTATGCGGACATTCCACGTGGGCGGGACTGCGCAGGTTGGCGACACCTCATTCATTGAGGCAAGCCATGACGGGACCATCGCCCTTGAAAACCGAAACGTTGTGAAGAATTCCGATGGCGACTTGATGGTCATGGGGCGGAATACCCTGATCAAGATCATGGATGGCGACGGTAACTCACAAGCCTCGTTCAAAGTGACTTACGGAACAAAACTTCGGATCGACGAAGGGGACGTTGTCACGCGCGGTCAGCGCATCGCTGACTGGGACCCATACACCATCCCGATCCTGACGGAACTTGCCGGTAAGGCGAAGTTTGAAGATCTTCAGGAAGGCTTCTCGATGCAGGTTGTAGCTGATGAGGCAACCGGTATCGCTAGCCGCGTGGTCACTGACTGGCGGTCAAATCCGCGCGCTGCGGACATGAAACCGGCGATTGTTTTGATCGACGACAATGGCGAACCGCTGAAGCTGGAGTCGGGCAATGAGGCTCGGTACACGCTACCGGTGGATGCGGTTTTGTCGGTCGAAGACGGCGATACGGTCCGGGTGGGTGACACGCTTGCGCGGATCCCGACCGAAGGCGCGAAAACGAAGGACATCACCGGTGGTCTGCCACGGGTTGCCGAGCTCTTTGAAGCACGGCGTCCGAAGGATCACGCGATCATCGCGGAAGTCGATGGCAAGGTTGAGTTCGGCCGTGATTATAAAAACAAGCGCCGTATCCAAATCATCCCAACGGATGAAAGCCTGGAACCGGTTGACTATCTGGTGCCAAAGGGGCGTCACATTGCAGTTCAGGAAGGGGACTTTATCGCCAAGGGCGAGTACCTCATGGACGGTAATCCGGCCCCGCACGACATCCTGCAGATCCTCGGCATTGAGGCGTTGGCGGACTATCTCATTAATGAGATCCAAGAAGTCTACCGATTGCAAGGCGTGCCGATTAACGACAAGCACATCGAAGTGATTGTCAGGCAGATGCTGCAGAAAATCGAAATCAGCGATCCAGGCGATAGTCTGTTCCTGAAGGAAGAGCAGATCGACCGGATTGAATTCGAAGAAACAAATCTGCGTCTGGAAGAGCAGGGCAAACGCCCGGCAGTCGGTGCGCCGGTTCTGTTGGGGATTACCAAAGCCTCGTTGCAGACCCGCTCTTTCATCTCTGCGGCCTCGTTCCAGGAGACCACCCGCGTGCTGACGGATGCGGCTGTCAACGGCAAAATCGATACCCTCGATGGCCTCAAAGAAAACGTCATTGTCGGACGTCTGATCCCGGCCGGCACAGGCGGCATGATGGCCAAGCACCAACTGGAAGCGGAACGTCGCGACAATATTCTGCTGGCGGAACGCGAAAAGCGGGCAGCCGAAGCATTGCCTGCGCCTGACGCTTCCGGCGAGAGTGGGGCGGGCGAAGAGGCCCCCCTTGCTGAAGGCGTTGACGGATCATCACCGATCGCAGCTCCAGCCCCGGAAGGCGGCGATACACCGCCCGGTGAGCCTGCGGCAGCGGAGTAAAGCAGCGGGTCAGGATATTAAGATCCGCGTAGACATCAATTCAAAGGGCCGGTCAGTGACTGGCCCTTTTTGTTTTCTCTTGGGTTTGGTGTCTTTCCAGAACTGACTGAGGTCGACGATCGCCCAGTTACTGATTTGACTGGAAGGCTCGCGGGGGTTTTACAGCGGTGCTGGACAAGGGTGCATTTATCAAGGCAGCGCTCTCCACCCCTTTTTGGGATTTATCCGATCGCTGGTTTCCACCCCAAATCCCCACAGCAGCCCCGGCGTAGAAGAATGCGTCTTTGACGTTGAACGTGAGGAATGAAAGAGCGGCTTGCTTGCGATAATATAGCCGTCGTAAATCTGCAGACTGATCAATCAACGATGCGAATTCTTCGCAAAGGCATTTCCAGTTTCGGGCCTGTCTTCCTAACGTGCTGAGCCGGTTCAACAAGGAGGTGTTCGTAATCTGGTCAGGCCGATTGTCCACGAGCCAAACCGCGACAGTGTCGGGTACGACGATGCCGCGAAAATCTCGGTAGAGTCGCGTCACCATTTGCACGTCGACGTATTTGTCCATCTGTTCATTGAATTGGACTGCGTCAAAAGTCGGTTTTCTAATGAGGAGCCCATTCAAGTGGACCGGTCGATGGAGCAGAAGGGTCTCCAGATCCTTGACGCTCGCCACGCTCGATTCAATCGTTTTGTCCGGATATCGGATTTCAACCGTTCCCGTACAAAAGTCTACGTTCGGGTTCCGGCGCAAAGCGCTCGCTTGAAGAGCTAGCTTTTCTGGAAAGTAAAAATCATCGTCGTCGAGGTAGGCGATTAAGCTACCCTTAGCATAGTGGGCCGCCTCATTGCGGGTGACAGATGCATTTGCAGGGCTGTCCCGACGCACCACGCGGATGGGCACATCGTGTAAATCTGGGTCGATCTGGAGCGGTGTTCCTGAGGCGTTGTCAATGACAACGATTTCGATTGGCCGATATGTCTGGTCAACAACGCTTTCGAGCGCCCGTTGGAAAAGAGCTTCCCTATCCCGGGTTACGATTAAAACGCTGATTAAGTCACTTGCCTCAGCCAATTGCGCCTCTTTCCGGGCATTTCCTGTCGGGGTCGATAGTGTTCTGCGCTTTACCTTGGCGACCTCACTTACCAAAGCCGGCAGGTCCTATGCGTTTTGAGATATTGAGGACCAGAGGATACATTTAACACGCCCTACTTTCTTGTGCGTTAATCCTTTTACGCCTCATACGCGAATAAATTTTACTTTAGATGTTTTAGATCTTCTTCCTCGACCCGGTCTTCAACCCAGCGCTTCGCTGACCGCGTGGGCAAGAACCGTTTGGTGAATTTTGCGGCAGCCAGAGGGAGGCCATAACGCCGGATCGCGAATGAGAACCGACCAAGTCGGTTTTCCTGGGCCAGCATGAATCTTTCGAGCGGCGACGGGGTACGCGTATTGGAACTGGCGGGCTCATAGCCCCGCACCGCCATCATCTCGGCGGTCTTGGATTCAACAAGGCTGACTTCGCGGGGGGAGAGCTTTTTCCGCCAGGACTGGATGATGGACGGATCTGGTGCATCATATGTGGATCGCTCAGGGTAGGTCAGCATCGCCGCCGTATATGGTTCTCCGAGGAACTCGCAGAGGGCCGAGAGGGTTTCTTTCGGCGCGGCCACGAGTTGTTCGAATGTGAGGTTGTGAACTCGATCATCGTCGACACGGGCCCGGAGCTTTTCAAAGCTGCGTTCAGAGGCGATCCAGTGTCCGACCCCATGGTAGACATTGCCGGACCACCCCATGCCGATCGAAGACCGCGCCACATCGCGGGGGTCTCGTTGCAAGTGCACATATCGGGCATTGGGGAACGACACCGGCAAATGCTCAAAAGACCGGTGAATGTTGATGGTCAACCGCTTTTCAGGAAGCCGTAGCTGGTCGATCATATCATCCAGCATGTCGTCATACGCAATGTCGGTCTTTAGGCTGAGGCCAAGGGCCTTGAACACTCGGCTGCGTCGGATTCTGTCATGTATATCAGACGGCACCGACGGCGTTTGCCCGGTGTGGGCGTCCCGAGCGTTGGCGTAATCAACGAGAAAATCCAGCTCGCCTGGATTTGAGAGGTTTGGGTGCCCATCTAGCATAATCCGGAGCAGGGTGGTCCCGCTCCTAAGGGCCCCACAAATGAAGACAAGATCATCCGCTCGATCCGGCGCGCTTTTAGCGTCGTGACCATGGGCCCGGTTCTGAGCGGGGCCCGATGCTGGAATCGATGCGTCCAAGGGAGCGGGTACATCAATTGAATTCAAGGTCATCTCTTGAGCCTTTGCTGGCAGCGTGAATGTGAGCCCGGACGTCCCACAGGCTTTTCTTTCGGATGATGATTAAGCTGGTTTCTTGAAAATATCGTTTCGGCATTCTGTTTGAACGTGCCTGATTAAGCTAGCAAATCGTGCGCCTTTGGAGCAAAATCGACCTACTGAATGCGCCTTTAACGATTTTCTGATTTTCGTTGAAAAATTCCTAAGTAGAGTATTGACCAACCCGATTCGCAGAGTTAGGTAAGCGTCCGCTTGATGGTCGGCTGTCACACGGTTGAAACGCGACCAGCATAACCGAGCAAATGAAGAATTCCGAAAGGCTGCGGTGGCCCGCGTCCTTTTATCTGTACGTCGCCGATGCGCATTGGCGACGTTGTCGTTTTTATTTCCGGTTTGTCCGGAACGGTCGATTTGGAGATCTAATGCCTACGATCCAGCAGCTGATACGCAAACCGCGTAAGCCGCGCCGGAAGATCAACAAGGTCCCGGCGATGCAGGCGAACCCACAAAAACGGGGCGTTTGCACGCGCGTTTACACCACGACGCCGAAAAAACCGAACTCGGCATTGCGGAAAGTTGCAAAGATCAGGCTGACAAATGGCTTTGAGGTCATTGGCTACATCCCGGGCGAAGGCCACAACCTGCAAGAGCACTCCGTGGTTCTGATCCGTGGCGGTCGGGTGAAAGACCTGCCGGGTGTGCGTTACCACATCGTCCGCGGTGTGCTCGACACCCAAGGCGTTAAAGACCGGAAGCAGCGTCGTTCTAAGTACGGCGCCAAGCGGCCCAAGTAAGCGAGGGAGGATTACAAAGCTATGTCACGTCGTCACCGCGCTGAAAAACGTGTTGTTCACCCGGACCCAAAGTTCGGCGATCAGACTCTGTCCAAGTTCATGAACTACGTCATGATCGACGGCAAAAAAGCGGCTGCTGAAAAGATTGTCTACGGCGCGCTCGACCGCGTTGAAGAGAAACTTCGGCGCCCACCTGTCGAACTTTTTAAAGAAGCCCTCGACAATGTGACGCCTGCAATCGAAGTACGCTCGCGCCGGGTCGGTGGTGCAACTTATCAGGTCCCGGTAGAAGTTCGCCCGGATCGCAAGGTTGCGCTTGCCATGCGTTGGATCATTTCTGCTGCACGTGCGCGCAACGAGACCACTATGGTGGACCGTCTGTCGGGCGAGTTGATGGACGCCGCGCAAAACCGCGGCGCTGCCGTCAAGAAACGTGAAGATACCCACCGGATGGCAGAGGCAAACCGCGCTTTCTCGCATTACCGATGGTAACCGGGTTAATTTAAGGAACCAGCGTCATGTCACGCAGCCACAAAATTGAAGACTATCGCAACTTCGGGATCATGGCCCACATTGATGCGGGCAAAACGACGACTACCGAGCGTGTTCTTTATTACACGGGCAAAAGCCACAAAATCGGCGAAGTGCACGATGGTGCTGCGACCATGGACTGGATGGAGCAGGAGCAAGAGCGCGGCATCACGATCACGTCTGCTGCGACGACCTGTTTCTGGAACGACAAGCGTCTGAACATTATCGACACCCCGGGCCACGTTGATTTCACCATCGAAGTTGAGCGCTCGCTGCGTGTGCTCGATGGCGCGGTTGCGCTTCTGGATGCGAACGCCGGTGTTGAGCCTCAAACCGAAACGGTTTGGCGTCAGGGTGACAAATACAATGTCCCGCGCATGTTCTTTATCAACAAGATGGATAAACTGGGTGCGGACTTCTACAACTCGGTAGACACGATCCACAATCGCCTTGCCGCGAAGACGGTTGTTATCCAGCTGCCGATCGGCGCTGAGAGCGAATTCCAGGGCGTTGTCGATCTTATCGAGATGAAGGCAATCATCTGGGAAGAGGAAAGCCTCGGGGCGAAATTCCACGAGGCTGAAATCCCGGCTGATCTGGCTGATAAAGCGGCTGAGTATCGCGAAAAGATGATCGAGACGGTTGTCGAGGTCGAAGAAGAGGCGATGGAAGCGTACTTGGAGGGTAATGAGCCTGACAACGCAACGCTGAAGCGGTTGATCCGGAAGGGGACCTGTGAGGTTCAATTCCACCCGGTTCTGTGTGGGTCTGCTTTCAAGAACAAAGGTGTTCAGCCAATGCTGGACGCGGTTGTCGACTACCTGCCGAGCCCGGTCGAGGTTCCTGCTATTAAGGGTATTCACCCGGACACCGACGAAGAGCTAGAGCGTAAGTCTTCCGATGAAGAACCCCTCGCGATGCTGGCGTTCAAAATCATGAACGACCCATTCGTCGGCTCACTGACGTTCTGCCGGATTTATTCCGGTGTTCTGGAGCAGGGCACGTCCGTTCAGAACACGGTTAAAGGCAAAAAAGAACGCGTTGGTCGGATGTACATGATGCACTCTGACGACCGGGAAGACATCAAGACCGCTTACGCTGGTGACATTGTTGCTATTGCGGGTCTGAAAGACACGACCACGGGTGACACGCTTTGTGAGGCTGGCAAGCCGGTTGTTCTTGAGCGGATGGAATTCCCTGATCCGGTTATTGAGTTGGCTGTTGAGCCAAAAACGAAAGCCGACCAGGAAAAGATGGGTGTCGCCCTGCAGCGTTTGGCGGCAGAAGATCCATCGTTCCGCGTCACGTCTGATGAAGAATCCGGTCAGACGATCATCAAGGGAATGGGCGAGCTTCACCTCGACATCCTCGTAGATCGCATGAAGCGGGAGTTTAAGGTTGAGGCAAACATCGGTGCGCCGCAAGTGGCGTATCGCGAGTGCTTCACCAAAGAAACGCAGATCGACTACACCCACAAGAAGCAGTCTGGTGGGTCTGGTCAGTTTGCGCGCATCAAGATGACCGTCATTCCGCTCGAGCCAGGTGCTGGCTATGAGTTTGAATCGCAGATTGTTGGTGGGTCGATCCCGAAGGAATATATCCCGGGGGTCGAAAAGGGCATCAATTCTATCCGCGAGTCAGGGATGCTTGTTGGCTTCCCGATCCTCGACTTCAAAGTTGAGCTGACGGACGGTGCTTTCCACGACGTTGACTCGTCGGTGCTCGCGTTCGAGATCGCCGCACGCGCTGGTCTTCGTGAAGCAAAAGGCCAGCTTGGCATGGCGCTTCTCGAGCCGGTGATGAAGGTCGAAGTTGTGACGCCTGAAGAATATACAGGTACGGTTATTGGCGATCTGAACTCTCGCCGGGGCCAGATCCAGGATCAGGAAATGCGCGGAAACGCAAACGTCGTGCACGCCATGGTTCCACTGGCGAACATGTTCGGTTATGTGAATGCGCTTCGGTCCTCGACCCAGGGCCGTGCTCAGTACACGATGCAATTTGATCATTATGAGCGAGTGCCACAAGCAGTTGCTGATGAGGTCCAGGCGAAACTCCAGGGTTAATCGCTTAGTTTAGTCGTCCAGAGACGGAGAAGAAGGTAATGGCTAAGGAAAAGTTTGAACGCACAAAGCCGCATGCGAACATCGGCACCATTGGTCACGTTGACCATGGTAAGACGACTCTGACGGCGGCAATCACGAAGTATTTCGGTGACTTCCGTGCATACGACGAGATCGACGGTGCGCCTGAAGAAAAGGCTCGTGGTATCACGATTTCAACCGCACACGTTGAATACGAAACCGACAATCGTCACTACGCACACGTCGACTGCCCAGGTCACGCCGACTATGTGAAGAACATGATTACAGGTGCGGCGCAGATGGACGGCGCGATCCTCGTTGTGAACGCGGCTGACGGCCCAATGCCACAGACCCGCGAGCACATCCTTCTTGCTCGTCAGGTTGGTGTGCCGGCAGTCGTTGTCTTCCTTAATAAAGTTGACCAAGTCGACGACGAAGAGCTTCTTGAGCTGGTTGAAATGGAAGTTCGTGAACTTCTGTCATCGTATGAGTTCCCAGGTGACGATATTCCGATCGTTAAGGGTTCTGCGTTGGCGGCAATGGAAGGCCGTGATCCAGAAATTGGCGAAAATGCCATCAAAGAACTGATGGAACACGTTGACGCTTATATTCCGACCCCAGAGCGTCCTGTTGACCAGCCATTCCTGCTTCCGATCGAAGACGTGTTCTCGATCTCCGGCCGCGGTACGGTTGTGACGGGACGGGTCGAACGCGGCGTTGTGAACGTTGGCGACGAACTTGAAATCGTTGGCATTAAAGACACCCAGAAAACGACTTGCACGGGCGTTGAAATGTTCCGCAAGTTGCTTGATCGCGGGGAAGCTGGCGATAACGTTGGTGTTCTGCTTCGTGGTATTGAGCGGACGGGTGTTGAGCGTGGCCAGGTGCTCTGTAAGCCTGGTTCCGTTACGCCACACACGAAGTTTGTGGCCGAGGCCTACATCCTGACAAAAGAGGAGGGTGGCCGTCACACTCCATTCTTCTCTAACTATCGTCCACAGTTCTACTTCCGGACAACGGACGTGACCGGTGTTGTGACCCTGAAAGAGGGTACCGAGATGGTGATGCCGGGTGATAATGTTGAAGTGAACGTCGAACTCATCGTGCCGATCGCGATGGAAGAAAAACTTCGCTTTGCTATTCGCGAAGGCGGCCGCACGGTTGGTGCTGGCATCGTCTCCAAGATCATCGAGTAGCGAACTAAACGACTAAGCGCAGGGCGGGTGCATCTCGCCCTGCGTTTTTCTTTGACTGAACATTAGGGCTTGGCGATTGCAGGCCGAAACAGAGCACTGACCGAAATGCAACAAAACATCCGTATCCGTCTCAAAGCGTTCGATCATCGTGTCCTTGATGCGTCGACCACCGAGATTGTGAACACCGCAAAGCGGACTGGTGCTCAAGTGCGTGGCCCGATCCCTCTGCCGACGCGGATTGAACGGTTCACAGTGAATCGGTCACCGCACGTGAATAAGAAGAGCCGGGAACAGTTCGAAATGCGCACCCACAAGCGGATGTTGGACATTGTGGATCCGACTCCACAGACGGTTGATGCACTGATGAAACTGGATTTGTCGGCGGGTGTCGACGTTGAAATCCGTTTGGGCGCTTAATGAACGTCACGCGCTAGATCGGTGTTACGCCGATCAAAGAATATGTGTTGCCGTCGAAAGAACGGCGAGGAGCTAAAAGATGCGAGCTGATGAAAGAACAGGGCTGATTGCCAAGAAAGTTGGCATGACGCGCGTCTATCGCGAAGACGGTGAGCACGTGCCTGTTACGGTGATGCAGGTGGATGCGTGCAAAGTCGTTGGTCAGCGAACTGTCGAAAAGAACGGTTACGTCGCGCTACAACTTGGTGCGGGCGCAAAGAAGACCAAGCGCACATCGAAAGCGGAGCGCGGTCAGTTTGCCCAAGCCAATGTAGAGCCGAAGGCGAAAGTTGTGGAGTTTCGCGTTGGCGGCGAAGGTCTAATTGATGTAGGTGCTGAGCTTTCTGCCGAACACTTTATTGAGGGCCAGAAAGTCGACATCACCGGCACCTCTATTGGTAAAGGTTTTGCCGGCGCCATGAAACGGTGGAACTTTGGCGGCTTGCGGGCGACGCACGGTGTTTCGATTTCGCACCGGTCACACGGTTCAACGGGTCAATGTCAGGATCCCGGTAAGGTATTTAAAGGCAAGAAGATGGCCGGCCACATGGGTGCGCGTCGTCGGACTACCTTGAACCTTGAGGTTGTGAGCGTTGATGCTGACCGTGGCTTGATCCTTGTGAAAGGCGCTGTGCCGGGGCCGAAGGGCGGCTGGGTGCTCGTCCGCGATGCAGTCAAAACCGACATCCCTGCCGACGTACCGCGGCCTGGTAAACTGCTGGAGCGCATAGTTGATGCGCCTGCGGAGAAAGCAGGCGCCGGTGGTCTTAACTCAGCGATTGACAAGATCGTTCTGATCGACGGCATTGGCGAGAAGACGGCTGATGCTCTTATTGCTGAAGGTGTTGAGACCCTGACCGGTTACGCGTCCATGTCTGATGAGGACCGGGTTTCATTACACGAAAAACTTGGTGTTGCTGACCAGGCGGAGAGCCAGGAATGGCTCGTGCAGGCTCAGGAAATGATTGATGGCAAGGCGCCACGCGCGAAGGTCGATCAGGAGCTGGTCGCGAAGTTGCTCGCCGAGGCTGATGGCGCAGAAGTTTCAGAAGAGAAGGATGCCGAATAATGAAACTCGACGTCGTTAATCTCGACAATGAGAAATCCGGCTCCGTTGATCTCGATGACGGCGTGTTCGGTCTTGAGCCGCGTAAGGATATTCTCCATCGCATGGTGGTCTATCAGCTCGCTAAACGCCAGCAGGGTACGCACAAGGCCAAAGAGCGAAACGAAGTGTCCGCTACGGGTAAGAAGTTCGTTCGTCAGAAAGGCTCTGGCGGTGCCCGTCACGGGGACAAGAAAGCGTCTCAGTTTCGTGGCGGCGGCAAAGCCCACGGACCGCGCGCGCGTAGCCATGCAATCGATTTGCCCAAGAAGGTGCGTCGTCTCGCGCTAAAGCATGCGCTTTCGGCAAAAGCGAAAGCCAATGAGTTGGTCGTCGTGGACACGTTGGCACCAACGGAAGCCAAGACCAAAGCCCTGATCGAAAAGTTCGGTAAGCTTGGCCTTGGGAACGCACTCTTCGTGGATGCTGAAGTGAACGACAATTTCGCTCTTGCGGCGCGGAATATTCCGAATGTGGACTTTCTGCCCATGGTTGGAGCTAACGTTTACGACATCCTTCGCCGGGACAAGCTAGTCCTGACGAAAGCTGCAATTGAGGGACTGGAGGCCCGCCTGAAATGAGCGCGCAAACAGAAAAACATTTCGACACGCTGATCGCACCGGTGATCACCGAGAAGTCGACCTTGGCATCGGAGAACAATCAGGTTGTCTTCCGCGTGCCACTCGAAGCGACCAAGCCGCAGATTGCCGAAGCGGTTGAGACGCTCTTCAAAGTGAAAGTCCGCGCCGTTAACACGCTGCGCATCAAAGGCAAAAAGAAACAGTTCCGTGGACGACCATATGTTCGGTCCACGGTGAAGAAAGCCGTCGTGACCCTCGAAGAAGGTCATTCAATCGACGTGACAACGGGACTCTAAGAGGGAACGGCAGGTTTAGTCATGGCGCTTAGAAAATTTAATCCGACGACACCGTCCCGTCGCCAGCTCGTTCTGGTGGATCGCAGCGAGCTGTGGAAGGGCGGACCTGAAAAGACGCTGACGGAAGGTCTGACGTCCAAGGGTGGTCGGAATAACAAAGGCCGGATCACGGTGCGCCGTCGCGGCGGTGGGGCCAAGAAACTCTACCGTCAGATTGATTTCAAACGTCGCAAGTTTGATATCGAGGCGAAGGTTGAACGTCTTGAATATGACCCGAACCGGACCGCGTTCATTGCACTGATTAAATATCTGGATGGCGAACTTGCGTACATTCTCGCGCCGCAGCGATTGAAGGCTGGCGACAAAGTTATCGCAGGTCAAAAAGTTGACGTGAAGCCAGGCAATGCCATGCCGCTGAAATCGGTTCCTGTGGGAACGATTGTGCACAACATCGAGATGAAACCTGGCAAAGGCGGTCAGATTGCCCGGTCTGCCGGGGCGTATGTTCAGCTTGTTGGCCGCGACGGATCGATGGCACAGGTTCGTCTGTCCTCTGGTGAGGTTCGGTTGGTTCATGGCGATTGCATGGCAACTATAGGTGCTGTTTCCAACGCGGACCACATGAACCAGGTCATCGCGAAGGCAGGCCGCAATCGTCACAAGGGCAAGCGTCCTTCGGTTCGCGGTGTTGTTATGAACCCGGTCGATCACCCGCACGGTGGTGGTGAAGGCCGCACATCCGGTGGCCGCCATCCGGTGACGCCATGGGGCAAGCCCACCAAAGGGCACCGGACACGGAAGAACAAGAAGACCGACAAGCTTATTATTCGCTCGCGTCACGCTCGGAAGAAGTAAGCGACCACAGGCGCGCTGGAGAAAAAGAATATGCCACGTTCAGTTTGGAAAGGCCCTTTCATCGATCGCTATCTGCTGAAGAAAGCAGAGGAAGCGCAGGAAGGGAAACACAAAGGCGGTGTAAAGACCTGGTCGCGTCGTTCGACCATTCTCCCACACTTCGTGGGCCTAACGTTCAATGTCTACAACGGTCAGAAGTTTATTCCAGTGCATGTGACCGAGGATATGGTTGGCCACAAGCTGGGTGAGTTTTCGCCGACGCGTAACTACTACGGCCACGGTGCTGACAAAAAAGCGAAGAGAAGATAACCATGGGCAAGCAGAAAAATCCGCGCCGCGTGGCGGAAAATGCAGCGATGGCAAAAGCGCGTATGATCCGTGTCTCTCCCCAGAAACTCAATCTGGTGGCACAGATGATCCGTGGCAAGAAGGTCGAGCGGGCGCTGGCGGACCTTTCGTTTTCTCGTAAGCGGATTGCCGTTGACGTGAAGAAGGTGCTGGAGAGTGCTGTTGCGAATGCGGAGAACAATCATGACCTGGATATCGATGCGCTCGTCGTCGACCAGGCATTTGTAGGCAAGAATATGGTGATGAAGCGTTGGCGCCCTCGTGGCCGCGGGCGTGTCGGCCGGCTTTTGAAGCCATTTGCTGAGATCACGATCGTCGTCAAGGAAGTTGAGGAGGCGGCCTAATGGGTCAGAAAGTAAATCCGATCGGGCTGCGCCTCGGCATTAACCGGACCTGGGATTCCCGTTGGTTCGCGCCGACAGCGACGTACGCTGATCTTCTTCATGAGGACCTGGCTATCCGGGAATTTCTTCTCAAAAAGCTGAAGCAGGCGGGTGTGTCTCGGATCATCATTGAGCGTCCCCACAAGAAATGTCGGGTGACAATTTATACGGCGCGTCCTGGCGTTGTGATCGGTAAGAAGGGTGCGGATATTGAGAAGCTGCGCAATGAGCTGCAGAAACTCACGTCGTCGGAAACCTTCCTGAACATTGTTGAGATCCGTAAGCCAGAAATCGATGCGACCCTTGTTGCAGAGAACATTTCCCAGCAGCTTGAGCGCCGGGTTGCGTTCCGCCGGGCCATGAAGCGGGCGATGCAAACGGCAACGCGCATGGGTGGCCTTGGCATTCGGGTGAACGTATCTGGCCGTCTTGGCGGTGCAGAGATTGCGCGGATGGAATGGTATCGTGAAGGCCGTGTGCCGCTCCATACGCTCCGTGCAGATATTGATTACGGCGTTGCTACGGCCCGCACCACTTATGGCGCGATCGGGATCAAAGTTTGGATCTTCAAGGGCGAGATCATGGAACACGATCCGATGGGCCAGGAAAAGCGGGTCATCGACGCCCAGACAGGCGGTGTTGGTGGCGGCGGCGGACAGCGTCGCGAGCAGAAACAACCGTCGGCGTAAAGCGTAAGGGGTTCGGAGAAGCATCATGCTACAGCCAAAACGGACAAAATTCCGGAAGATGCATAAGGGGCGCATTAAGGGTGCTGCCAAGGGCGGAACGGACCTGAATTTTGGGTCCCATGGCCTCAAGGCAATGGAGCCTGAGCGGATTACATCCCGGCAGATTGAAGCCAGCCGGCGAGCAATCACCCGGGCGATGAAACGGGCAGGTCGGGTCTGGATCCGGATCTTTCCTGACGTACCGGTATCGAAAAAACCGACGGAAGTTCGGATGGGTAAAGGTAAGGGCTCGCCTGAATATTGGGCGGCCAAAGTGAAGCCGGGCCGCGTGATGTTTGAGATCGACGGTGTGCCGGACGAAGTGGCACGTCAAGCGCTCCTGCTCGGGGCGGCGAAACTACCGATTAAAACGCGCATTGTTACGCGCGTTGGCGAATAAGGAGAG
The DNA here is from genome assembly GCA_038522945.1 of Pseudomonadota bacterium. GTDB lineage: Bacteria > Pseudomonadota > Alphaproteobacteria > Caulobacterales > Parvularculaceae > MED-G105. Next base: position 167,162 of record JBCBJV010000001.1, on the reverse strand, counting down.
GCTTGAGATGGAAGCGGCCGAAGTTCGCGATATGACCGAAGATCAGCTTAAGGACAAACTTGTCCAGCTGAAAAAGGAACAGTTCAACCTGCGCTTCCAAAAGGCAACGGGGCAGCTGGAGAAGACGGACCGCATTCGGATTGTCCGCCGGGATATTGCGCGCATCAAGACGGTGCTGCGTGAGAAGACCGTTCAGCCAGCACAATAGGGAATTAAGAACATGCCAAAACGAATTCTTCAGGGCACGGTCGTCAGCGACAAGAATCCAAAGACAGTGGTTGTGAACGTTGAACGCATTTACACGCACCCACTTTTCAAAAAGACGGTGCGCCGGTCGAAACGGTTCCATGCCCATGACGAAGAAGGCAAGTTCAAGGCAGGCGATCTGGTGCAGATCCAGGAGTGTGCGCCAAGGTCGAAGTTAAAACGCTGGGAAGTGATCGGCGAAGGCTCGAAGGCCTGACGAAACGAATTGATTGAGCGGGGCGTGGGCGTCCCAAAGATTTAGTGTGAAAGGCCGGGGCAAACCCGGGGAGGGTCGAACATGATCCAGATGCAAACAAATTTGGATGTGGCGGACAATTCAGGCGCCAAGCGCGTCCAGTGCATCAAAGTACTGGGTGGCGCGAAACGCCGGTACGCGCGCGTTGGCGATATCATCGTGGTGTCCGTGAAGGAAGCGATGCCGCGGGGCCGCGTGAAAAAGGGTGCCGTGATGAAAGCTGTTGTCGTGCGCACGGCGAAGGACATCAAACGTCGTGACGGGTCGGTGATCCGGTTTGATCGCAATGCGGCTGTTCTGATCAACAATAACAAAGAGCCGGTTGGTACGCGTATCTTTGGGCCAGTGACCCGTGAGCTTCGCGCAGCCCAGCACATGAAAATTGTCTCTCTCGCACCGGAGGTGCTCTAACCATGGCTGCCAAGATTAAAAAGGGTGACAAGGTCGTTGTGCTTGCGGGTAAGAGCCGCGGGGCCGAAGGCGAAGTCCTAGCCGTTTATCCGAAGGACGAGCGTGTCCTGGTAAAGGGGGTCAACGTGATCGCCAAGCACCAGAAGCAGACCCAGACCGAGCGTGGCGGGATTATCCGCCGGGAAGCGCCGATCCATTTGTCAAATGTTGCCCTGAGTGTCGACGGCAAGCCGTCCCGCGTTGGGTTCAAGATCCAGGACGACGGCAAAAAGGTCCGCGTCGCGAAAGTGTCCGGTGAGGTTATCGATGGCTGAAGCAGCATACACGCCTCGTTTGAAACAGCTTTACACAGATAAAATCCGTGGGGCGATGAACGAGCAGTTCAAATACAAAAACGTCATGCAAACGCCAAAGATTGAGAAAGTCGTTCTCAATATGGGCGTGGGTGATGCGGTTAACGATCGGAAGGCTGTTGATGCGGCCGTTGAAGACCTGACCAAGATTGCCGGTCAAGCGCCGGTGATCACGAAAGCCAAGAAGTCAATCGCTGGCTTCAAGGTTCGCGAGGGCATGGCAATTGGCGCGAAAGTTACCCTCCGTAAGGATCGTATGTACGAGTTTCTGGACCGGCTTGTGACGATTGCATTGCCTCGGGTTCGGGACTTCCGCGGCCTTTCGCCAAAGAGTTTTGACGGTCGCGGCAACTACGCGATGGGCCTGAAAGAGCAGATCGTGTTTCCGGAGATCGATTACGACAAAGTCGACAAGATTCGGGGCATGGACATTATCGTCTGCACAAGTGCTCAGAACGATGATGAAGCGCGGGCGCTGCTCGCTGAGTTTAATTTTCCGTTCAAGAAGTAAGGATCAACGTCGCAAGACAGCTTCTGGAACGACATTTGGGCAAGGTCCGCAAGTCACTTTGAATGCGGAAACCAGTCTTTAGGAGGACTAAATGGCGAAAAAGGGAATGATCGAGCGGGATCGCAAAAGGCGTCGACTGGCTGACCAGTATGAAGCCAAGCGTCAGGCGCTGAAAGAGATCATCAGTGATCAGGAAAAGCCGGCGGAAGAACGCTTCGCGGCCTCCCTTAAGCTTGCTGAATTGCCGCGGAACTCGTCTAAGACGCGTATTCGCAACCGGTGTGAAGTGACGGGTCGTCCGCGCGGTTTCTACCGTAAGCTGAAGATGTCACGTATCGCACTTCGTCAACTTGGCTCGGAAGGCAAAATTCCGGGTCTGGTCAAATCGAGTTGGTAAGGAGAGGGATTTATGGCGATCAATGATCCAATCGGTGATCTGATTACCCGGATCCGCAATGCGCAGATGCGGCGGCACACGTCAACGACGGTTCCGGCCTCTAAGCTGCGCGCTTGGGTTCTCGATGTGTTGACGGACGAAGGCTACATCCGTGGGTATGCGCGAGTGGAAAAGGAAGGCGAGAAGCCTCAGCTCGAAGTCGAGCTGAAGTATTTCGAAGGTTCGCCGGTGATCTCGCACATCAAGCGGGTCTCTAAGCCGGGGCGGCGGGTTTATTCATCCGTGGCCGAATTGCCGTCCGTCCGTAACGGGCTCGGTATCTCCGTCGTCTCGACGCCAAAGGGTGTCATGTCCGATGCCGCAGCCCGCAGTGCGAACGTGGGCGGCGAAGTCCTGTTCCAAGTTTACTAAGGCAGAGGTCAAGGCACCATGTCACGTATAGGCAAGAAACCAGTTTCTGTTCCGAAGGGCGTCACGGTTACGCTCACAGGACAGGAAGTTAAAGCCAAAGGCCCGAAGGGCGAGCAAGCTTTTGTTGTCAGCGAGCTTTGTGCGCTGGCGATGGAAAATGATGAGATCACCGTCACGCCGGTCGATAAGAGCAAGGAAGCTCGGTCGGCCTGGGGCATGAGCCGGACGATGATTTCGAACCTGATGGAAGGCGTTGCCAACGAATTCACACGGGAGCTTGAACTGGTTGGCGTTGGTTACCGGGCGCAAATGAAGGGGACAAACCTGAACTTGGCGCTTGGCTTTAGCCACGACATTGAGTTTGTGCCGCCTGAGGGCGTCAAGATTGCGACACCAAAGCCAACGGAGATCATCCTTAGCGGGATTGATAAGCAAAAAGTTGGTCAGGCCGCTGCAGACATCCGCGCGTTCCGTCCGCCGGAGCCCTACAAAGGCAAAGGCGTTAAGTACAAAGACGAATTCATCTTCCGTAAGGAAGGTAAGAAGAAGTAATTGCGATAAGGTTTTGACCCCATGTCAAATTCATTGACCAAAGGACGCAATCGCGCACAGCGCACGCGTTCTAAACTGAAGCAAGTCGGCGGCGAACGGGTTCGTTTGTCTGTGTACCGTTCTTCAAAAAACATCTCTGCACAGATCATTGATGATCGTGCGGGGAAAACGTTGGCGTCTGCCTCGTCCATGGACAAGGACCTGCAGGATGTCGTGAAAAAGGGCTCGACTGTCGATGCCGCGGCCGAAATCGGCAAAGCGGTCGCGGAACGGGCGATCAAGGCCGGGGTCAAGGACGTGGTCTTTGACCGGGGTCGCTACATGTATCATGGGCGCGTGAAGGCGCTCGCCGAGGCGGCACGCGAAGCCGGCCTTAACTTCTAATTCGACAGGAAACGGAAAAAGCTTATGGCGCGCGAAGATGGACGTCGAAAAGGCCGCGGTGAACGTGAAGAGCGGGACGAATTCGTCGACCGCCTCGTAGCGATTAATCGGGTTGCGAAGGTAGTCAAGGGCGGGAAAAACTTCGGCTTCGCAGCGCTTGTCGTTGTTGGCGACCAAAAAGGCCGTGTTGGCTTCGGTAAGGGCAAGGCCCGTGAGGTGCCCGAGGCGATCCGAAAGGCATCCCAGGAAGCAAAGCGCAATCTCGTCCGTGTACCCTTACGTGAAGGGCGGACCCTCCACCACGATGCGGCGGGCCGTTGGGGTGCCGGTAAGGTGATCCTGCGTGCAGCGCCTCCAGGAACCGGCATCATTGCTGGTGGCCCAATGCGGGCGGTTTTCGAGACCCTCGGCATTCAGGACATCGTTGCGAAGTCCCTCGGGTCATCGAACCCTTACAACATGGTTCGGGCAACAGTTGACGCGCTTAAGGCACAGGAAAGCCCACGGGCAATTGCGGCCAAGCGCGGTAAGAAAGTTGCAGATGTGTTGGCGAACCGGACGGGCGGCGGTGCAACAATGGACGCGCCAGAAGTGGCGACCTCAGAAGCGGCGGTCTAGCGAATAGATCCGCTGACCAATTGGAGTTGAATGATGGCTGAGAAAAAAACGATCCGTGTGCGCCAGACAGGCAGCCCGATCCGTCGTCCGCAAGATCAGCGCGCGACTTTGGTCGGCCTGGGATTGAACAAAATCGGGCGCGAGCGCGTGCTCGAAGATACTCCGTCTGTGCGCGGCATGATCCGTAAGGTCTCGCACATGGTGGAAATCGTCGAAGAAAAGTAACTGATCTCAAAAACCGGGCGAGGCGGTCCAGGCAGGGAGCTTGAAACCGTCGAAAGTCCAAGGAGGCAAAATGAAGCTCAACGAACTCGCCGACAATAAAGGCGCTCGCAAATCTCGTATCCGCGTTGGTCGGGGTATCGGCTCCGGCAAAGGCAAAACCGGCGGCCGCGGCGTTAAGGGGCAAAAGTCACGCTCCGGGGTCAGCGGTATCCGGCATTTTGAAGGTGGCCAGATGCCCCTCTACATGCGCTTGCCGAAGCGTGGCTTCGTCAAACCGAACCGAGCAAAATATGTTGAGGTCAACATTGGCCGTCTGCAGACTGCGATCGATGCGGGCAAGCTGGACGCCAGTTCGGCTGTTAACGCGGACACCCTGATTAAAGCGGGCGTTATCCGACGGGCGTTGGATGGTGTTCGCCTGCTTGGGTCCGGTGAGCTTTCCACCAAACTCGACATTCACGTGAACCACGCCAGCGCCGGCGCCAAGGCGGCGGTTGAAAAAGCGGGCGGGTCAGTGACGGTTATTGAAACGAAAGCGATAAAGGCACCAAAAGAAGAGGCAGCCAGCGCATAAGGCGTTGCGCTCTGCGCACACTCCGCGTTTTGGCCATTAAGCTGAGCCGATCGGGAACGAGCAAGGACTTGCTTTTGATGCTTCGATCGCCACATGGCCAAGTGTCCGCGCGCAATCTGAGCATCTACCGCTGTTTGATTGCGCCGAATTTCATCGCTCCAGACTGGCCGGAAGAAACTAAGTCATGACGTCAGCCGCTGAACAGCTTGCCCAAAACATCAATTTCTCTTCTTTCGCTAAAGCCGAAGAGCTGAAAAAACGTCTGCTGTTCACCCTCGGCGCCTTGATCGTTTATCGGCTCGGGACTTATGTGCCGCTGCCGGGCATCAATGCCGACGCATATGCGCAGAACTTCCAACAACAGACCGGTGGTTTGCTTGGAACGCTGAACATTTTTGCTGGCGGCGCTGTTGAGCGTATGGCGATTTTTGCGCTCAACATCATGCCCTATATTTCGGCGTCGATTATTCTTCAGTTGATGACGGCAATCAGCCCCAAACTCGGGGAGCTGAAAAAAGAAGGTGAACACGGCCGTCGGCAGATCAATCAGTATACCCGCTACCTGACGGTTTTTCTGGCAACCCTTCAAGGCTATTTCATTGCAGTCAATCTGCAAGGACAACCGGGCGTTATATCAAATCCAGGGCCGTTCTTTCTCCTGACCACGGTCGTGACGTTGGTTGGTGGTGTGATGTTCCTGTTGTGGCTCGGCGAGCAGATCACTGCGCGAGGCGTCGGCAATGGTGTCTCCCTGATCATCTTTGCCGGTATTGTTGCTGAACTTCCCCGAGCCATTGGCGGTCTGTTCGCCCTTGGACGCGGCGCAGGTCCAGGCGGGGCATCAATGCCAATCGGGATGGTGCTTCTGGTCGGCGCGCTTGCCCTCGTCTTGATTGCCTTTGTTGTCTTCATCGAGAGGTCCCAGCGGCGGATCGTGGTTCAATATCCGCGTCGCCAGGTGGGCATGAAAATGACTCAAGGGGAGAAATCGCATCTGCCCCTGAAGCTGAATCCGTCGGGTGTGATCCCGCCGATCTTTGCGTCATCGCTTCTGCTTTTGCCAGCAACTGCAGCCAGTGCGGTCGGCGAAGGGTCGCCGGAATGGCTTCAAAATCTGACTATCATGTTTGGCCCCGGTCGTCCGATGTATGTGGCGCTTTACGCGGCTCTGATTATTGGTTTCACGTTCGTCTACACATCAGTTGTGTTCAACACTGAAGACGTTGCTGACAACCTCAAAAAATACGGGGGCTTTATTCAAGGATACCGGCCCGGTCAGCGGACGGCGGAGTATCTTGATTATGTGGTCACCCGTCTAACCGTCGTAGGTGCACTTTACCTCACCTTTGTTTGTATCCTACCGGAGATCCTTAAAATGAGCTCTGGTCAGGCGATCCCAGTTTATATCGGCGGGACGTCGCTCCTCATTGTGGTCTCGGTGACCCTCGATACGGTCGGACAAATCCAGGGCCACTTGATCGCGCAGCAATATGAGAGCCTCATTAAGAAGTCGAAGCTGCGGGGAGGAAGAAAATGATCCTGATCCTGTTGGGCCCGCCAGGGGCGGGTAAGGGCACACAAGCCAAGGGCATTATGGAAACCCGGGGCATCCCGCAGCTTTCCACCGGTGATATGTTGCGCAGCGCCATCGCTTCCGACAGTCCTCTTGGCCAAAAAGTCCAGGATATAATGGATCGGGGTGACCTGGTCTCCGACGAAATCATTGAAGAGATTATCACCGAGCGAATCCAAGCGACCGATTGCCAGCCAGGCTTTATTCTTGACGGTGCTGTCCGGACCGTCGGCCAGGCGGAAATGATTGACCGTGTCTTGGAAAGCCAGGGTCGCAAGCTCGATGTGGTGATTGAGCTTGTCGTCGACGAAGATGAGCTGGTCGAGCGGCTGAACAAGCGCATTGAAGAGACGCTGGCCAGGGGCGAGGAAGTTCGTCCAGACGATAACGAAGAAACGTTTCGTAAGCGCCAGCAGGTCTATCGAGACCAGACGGCGCCACTCATTCCGTACTACGAAGCGCAAGGCAAATTGCACAAGGTCGACGGAATGGGGACGATCGATGAGGTCGCCGACGGCATCGGTCAGGTTTTGGACAAGATCGGCGGGAATTAATTGGTTTTTAAGCGGTAAATTGTGTTGACGGAGCGATCTACATCGGCGTATCTACGGCGCTCTGCCACACAGGCGTAATATTTGGGCGGCTCAATGATCAGGTTTGAGCCGAACGGATTTCGTAATTCGAATTTTGGGCCCTGTTTGAGCCAGCGTGACCGCTACGTTGTGCCGACTGGGTGAGAAAAACAAGGGGTTTGGCCGATGGCCAGGATCGCAGGCGTAAACATTCCAGCGAACAAGCGCGTCGAAATCGCGCTTCGCTATATCCACGGTATTGGCGCGTCCAAGGCGTTGGAAATCTGTGACAAGGTTGGCATTCCACGTGAGCGCCGCGTATCGGAGCTGTCTGACGCAGATATTCTCCAGATCCGCGAGACAATCGACGCGGGCTATACCGTTGAGGGTGATCTCCGCCGGGAAGTTGCCGTGAACATTAAACGCCTAATGGATATGGGTTGTTATCGAGGTTTGCGCCACCGCCGGGGTCTTCCTGTTCGCGGTCAGCGTACCCATACAAACGCCCGCACCCGCAAGGGCCCGGCCAAGCCGATCGCCGGTAAGAAGAAATAAGGATAAAGTCCCATGGCAAAGCAGCCTTCCGGTGGGCGCGTTCGGCGCCGCGAGCGAAAGAACATCACCTCAGGGGTGGTGCACGTAAATGCGTCATTCAATAATACCATGGTCACAATTACCGATGAGCAGGGTAATGCAATCTCCTGGTCTACCGCCGGTGGCATGGGCTTCAAAGGGTCTCGCAAGTCGACGCCGTACGCTGCCCAGATGGCGGCTGAAGATGCTGCAAAGAAAGCCATGGACCACGGCCTAAAAGTTGTGAACGTCCAAGTCAGCGGGCCTGGGTCTGGTCGTGAAAGTGCACTGCGTGCGCTTCAGGCAGTTGGTTTGACAGTCAACATGATCCGTGACGTTACACCTATCCCGCATAACGGTTGCAGGCCACGAAAACGCCGCCGCGTTTGATCATTGGTCTGAAGAATTTTGCGCAGCGAGCCCAAGCGCTGCGTCCCATTGGCGGGTCGGCCGCCATTCATCATCGCGGCGTAGCCGCTGAGATAAAGGCGGGTCATCCGCCAGCGGAGCAAAATGACGGTAGTTGAAAAAAATTGGCTGGAGCTCATTCGTCCCAGCAAACTTGAAGTTACCCCTGGTGTTGACCCCAACCGCCGGGCAACGATCATTGCTCAGCCGTTGGAACGTGGCTTCGGGCTGACACTTGGCAATGCATTGCGCCGTGTGCTGATGTCCTCACTTCAAGGTGCTGCGGTTACGTCGATCCAGATCGATGGCGTTGTTCATGAATTCTCCTCGATCCCAGGTGTGCGTGAAGACGTGACGGATCTTGTCCTGAATGTGAAACAGCTTTCATTGCGTGCTCATTCGGAAGGTCCAAAGCGGCTAGTTGTCTCGAAGACCGGACCAGGCACGGTCACCGCAGCCGACATCGAAGAGAGCGCATCTGTCGAAGTGCTTGATCCGTCGCAAGCGATCTGCACCCTTGACCAGGGAGCCAATCTTCGGATGGAGCTCATTGTTCAATCCGGCAAAGGGTATGTGCAAGCTGATCGTAATCGCCCGCAAGACGCGCCGATCGGTCTGATCCCAGTCGACAGCCTTTATTCGCCGGTTAAGCGCGTTGCTTATCGGGTCGAAAACACCCGTGAGGGTCAGGTGCTAGACTATGATCGTTTGATCATGGAGGTCGAAACCGACGGATCAATCAGCCCAGAAGACGCTGCGGCCTACGCTGCGCGTATCTTGCAGGACCAGCTGCAGATCTTCGTGAATTTTGATGAGCCGAAGAAGGACGTTGGCGTCACCGAGCGCGAGGAACTTCCGTTCAATCCGGCCCTCTTGCGTAAGGTTGACGAACTCGAGCTTTCGGTTCGTTCGGCAAATTGCCTGAAGAACGACAATATTGTCTATATTGGCGATCTCATCCAGAAGACGGAAGCGGAAATGCTCCGTACGCCGAACTTCGGCCGGAAGTCGTTGAACGAGATTAAGGAAGTCCTGGCAACGCTTGGCCTTCACCTTGGGATGGATGTGCCGGATTGGCCACCAGACAACATCGAAGAACTCGCGAAGAAATTTGACGAGTAGAGGTTATCCGGATACCTGCTGACCACTTCGGCTGGGTCCAACTTAGGAGAGTAAGCCATGCGCCACGGTTATGCGCACCGCAAACTGAACCGGACACACGAACACCGTAAGGCTATGTTCGCGAATATGGCGTCCGCGCTCATCAAGCATGAACAAATCACGACGACACTGCCAAAAGCAAAAGAGCTGCGGCCAATCGTGGAAAAGCTCGTCACTATGGCGAAAAAGGCTGACAGCGATGCTGCCCGTCGGCTTCACCTGCGCCGGGTTGCTGCGTCGCGTATTCGCGATGAAGGTATGACGAAGAAGCTCTTTGATACCCTCGGGCCTCGCTATGCCGACCGCCAGGGTGGATACATTCGCATCATGAAGGCAGGCTTCCGTTATGGCGATAATGCGCCCATGGCCGTGATCGAGTTCGTTGATCGCGACGAAGACGCCAAGGGCTTGGACTCAGGGCCAACCATGATTGACGGTGACGAGGATATCGACGAATAGGATTGTCGGTTAGTCGATGATTTTGAAGCGGCCTCCCATGGGAGGCCGTTTTCCGTTTAGGACATGCAATTTCCAAAATGCGAATTTTGGCTCGCTTTGCGCGGCCAAGGCATTATCTTGGGACCTAGTTTGTACGCCATAAAGAGACACTCAAACGATGATTGCCAGATTTTTCGGACATTTTTTCGCGACCATGACCCTTCTGGCGACTGTTGCTTGCGCCCAGGCACAGGACCAGGAAAGCATTACCGAGGAGGCACCGATCGGCGCAGCAAGGTTTAACGACGCCATGGGGGAAAGCGTTCCTCAGTCGATGACAGACGTCAAAATGTCGTTTGCACCTGTGGTCGATAAAGCGGCGCCGGCGGTTGTAAATATTTACACCAGCCGAACGGTCAACTTACCGGCTCGCAGCTCATTCTTCGACCAGTTCTTCGGCAATGCGGGGCCGCGGCAGCAAACCTCTCTGGGCTCCGGTGTGATCGTGAGCCCTGATGGTGTGATTGTCACCAATAATCACGTGATCGAAGGGATGTCAGAAATCAAAGTGGTATTTGCGGACCGCCGCGAATTTAGTGCTGAAAAACTGCTGACTGATCCGAAGACGGATTTAGCGGTTTTGAAAATTGAAATCGATGAGCCATTGCCATTTTTGGAATTCGCCAATTCTGAAACGGCTGAGGTTGGTGACATTGTCCTTGCGATTGGCAATCCATTTGGGGTCGGACAAACGGTAACGACCGGCATTGTCTCCGCGCTGGCCCGCACGGCAGTCTCAATTTCGGACTATCAATTTTTTATTCAAACCGACGCGGCGATTAACCCCGGCAATTCCGGCGGCGCGCTCGTAGATGTTGATGGCAAATTGCTTGGGGTCAACACTGCGATTTATTCCCGGTCGGGAGGATCTAATGGGATCGGGTTTGCGATCCCTGCGCGCCTTGTCCAACAAGTTATTACAACTGCCATGCGCGGCGGTGATGTGCAGCGGCCTTGGGTCGGGGCAGCGACCGAAACTGTGACATCGGCATTGGCTGAGGCCCTCGATCTCGACAGGCCCGCCGGCGCGATCATCAATGATATCTACAAGGGCGCACCTCTCGCTAAGGCGGGGCTCAAGTCTGGAGACGTCATCACGGCAATTGAGGGCAAGCCGGTCTTTGACGCGGCGACACTGCGTTACCGCGTCGGGATCAGCGAGCAGAACGAACCACAATCCGTAGAATTTGTCCGTAATGGGAAGGTTCAGACTGCGGATGTTAGCTTTAACCTACCACCAGAAAAACCTGCGCCTGACGAACGCACCCTGTCAGGCCGTCATCCACTGACTAATGTCACTATTGCGAACCTGTCTCCAAAGTTCAATGAAGAGCTCAACATCAATCCTCTGCTGGAAGGTGTTGTCGTTGTTGACGTGCCTCGTCGGAGTTATGCCCGATCAAGCAATCTGCGGCGCGGTTATAGGCTATTGACGCTGAATGATCGCGAGATCAAGTCCACCGTGGACCTGGAAAAAGCCCTTGCCCGTCCTGTGTCAGAGTGGCGGTTTACTGTTGATACCGGCAAACGTGTTGCGACATGGTGCACGACCAGTCGTGGTCGGCGTTGCCGATAGGTTAGAAAAACCATTCGTGAGCGATCTTTTTTCTGCTGCTGGTCTGGAGCAAACGTCGAACCGGCCTTTGGCCGATCGGCTGAGGCCTACTGATCTTTCAGACGTGGTCGGGCAGGACCATCTGGTTGGGCCCGTGGGCACGCTCACGCGAATGGTCGATGCTGGGAATGTCTCATCCATCGTTTTTTGGGGACCGCCTGGGGTCGGTAAGACAACGATCGCAAGAGCGTTAGCGACCCGGGCCGGGGCGGAGTTCGAGCAGGTTTCAGCAATTGGGTCAGGGGTGGCGGATCTGCGCAAAGTTTTCGACCGGGCTGAAGCGCGGTCGCGTATTGGCCAACACACTCTGCTTTTTGTGGATGAGATCCATCGGTTTAATCGTGCCCAGCAAGATAGCTTTCTGCCCCATATTGAAAATGGGCTTATCACGCTGATTGGGGCGACCACGGAAAATCCGTCCTTTGAGCTGAACGCTGCGCTTCTTTCCCGCGTGCAGGTCTTCACGTTGAAAGCACTAACCGACGAGGCGTTGAGTGATTTGCTTGCGCGAGCCGAGAACGTGGTCGGTCGATCTCTTCCGCTTGCTGAGGATACGCGGCAAAACCTTGTCAGAATGGCGCAAGGGGATGGACGCTTTGTCCTCAATGCTGCTGATCAGCTGTTTGCTCTACCGGTCGCGACATCCCCAATGGGCCCCGATGAGCTGAAGACATATATCTCCGCACGGGCTAGCATTTATGACAAGTCACAGGACAGTCATTACAATGCCGCGAGCGCCCTTCAAAAATCCATAAGAGGATCGGATGTAGATGCAGCCCTATATTGGGTTGCACGAATGGTCACGTCCGGGGAAGATCCGAAGTTTATCTTCCGGCGGCTGATTGTAACGGCTGCGGAAGACATCGGGAATGCGGATCCTGCAGCCTTGCCGTTAGCTATGGCTGCGAGTGCTGCATATGAAAAGCTGGGTGCGCCGGAGGGAGAAATTCCATTGGGTCAACTGGTGGCATACTTGGCCGCCGCGCCGAAATCTAACCGCGCCCATGTCGCATTCAAGAGAGCCAAAGCGCTTGCTCGGGAAACGGGGACATTGCCACCGCCGCCGCACGCGGTGAACGCACCGACTGACTTGATGCAAGCGGAGGGATACGGCAAAGGGTATCAATATGATCACGACGCGAACGATGCATTCGCGGCGCAGGACTTCCTCCCTGATGGCTTAGCCCGGCAGGATTTTTATCAGCCTAGTGACCGCGGCGCCGAAGCGCAGATAGCCCTTCGCATGGCGAATTGGGCGGCGCGCCGTCAGAGGCAACGGAAAGTCTAAGACCGATGAACATCTATCACGTGTTAGCCGTCGCGGCCGGTGGAAGCTTGGGGGCACTAGCGCGATATATCACGGGACTGGCTTTACTAAGACTAGGCGCCCCATCGACGGCGATCGCCACACTCTCCATCAATGTGGTGGGATCATTGATCATGGGTATGCTGACCGCATTGTTTTTTGTTCGGGGGGCCGGGGAAGTGGTGCGTGTCTTTTGGCTCGTCGGATTTCTTGGGGCGTTCACGACCTTTTCCACCTATTCGCTCGATATTTATTCAATGTGGCAGGAAAAGTCAGTGCAAGTCATGGTCACCTATATCTTCTTGTCGACGACGTTGTCAGTTGCCGGGCTTATTCTGGGCGTTTGGATTGGAAAGTCAGTATCATGACGGGTGTACAGATCAAGGCGGTTGCCCCGGACGACGATGGCATACGGCTCGACCGTTGGTTCAAGGCCCATTTCCCGGATCTACGCCATGGCCAGTTGGAAAAACTTCTGCGGAAGGGCCAGATCCGTGTGGATGGTGGACGAGTAAAATCGAATAGCCGCCTGCAAGCTGGCCAATCGGTTCGTGTACCACCGTATGAAGCGATTGAAGGTTCCGGCAGCCCCAAACAGTCACCGCGCATTTCTGCGGCACAATCAAGTGAAGCCCAAAGACGAATTCAAGAAATGGTCGTCTTTGAAGACGATGCATTGCTCGCGATCAATAAACCCTCTGGGCTGGCGGTACAGGGTGGCACCGGCACCAAACAGCATCTCGACCGGCTCCTGCTGGAGGCGTTCGGTGAGGAAAAGCGCCCGAAACTTGTTCATCGCCTGGATAGGGACACGAGTGGTCTTCTAATCCTGGCAAAGTCACGCGCTGCTGCGGCGAAGCTTTCAGAAGTGTTCCGGTTACGTCGAATTGAAAAAACCTATCTTGCGCTGACCGCAGGCGTGCCTGAAGTAAAAGAAGGGACGATTGCTGCCCCTCTTTCAAAGCTCGTCTCAGAGAATCAGAACGACGAAAGAGAAAAAATGGGCCATGACGATGATCATGGAAAAAAAGCGATTACCGATTATATGACCCTCGATACCGCAGGTCCGGTCGGTTTTCTTGCTTTGAAGCCTGTCACTGGGCGAACGCACCAGTTGCGGGTGCACACAGCAATGATGGACACACCTATCATCGGGGATGGAAAATATGGCGGAGCCGGATCATTTGTTGAGGGGGTCGACAAATCCCTCCATCTTCATTGCCTGGCCTTATCGTTTCCTCACCCTACGACTGGTCGCTATGTTCATTTGTCTGCGGAGGTAGCGGGGCATATGGCGGTTTCTTGCGCGTTCTTCAATTTTCGGGTGCCAGAGAGCGTCGATTGGCCGGATATAAAAGCGCAAATCCGTAAGAAGATGCGGAAGCGGTAAGCCAGTGTCTCAACAGCCTTCAGCGCCCGGACTGCCAAAGCGATTTTACACGAGCGTCACAAGTAAAGAATCGGGGTCGGGATGGAAGATTTGCCTAGACGGAAAGGCACTCAAGTCCCGCAAAGGCGGCGTTTTGGTCGTCCCCACAGTTGTATTGGCTGACGCTATTGTCGCTGAGTGGGACGCTCAAGATGCACATATCGACCTCAGTCAGATGCCGATGACACGGTTACATATGTCGGCCCACGATCTATCCGAAGGAGACGCTGCGTCTATTCGCGAAGAGATTGCGAAATATGCCGCCTCCGATCTTTTGTGCTACCGTGCAGAGGCGCCGGTGGAGTTAGTACGACGCCAGGCGAAGATCTGGGACCCAATAATTCAGTCGGTTGAGCAAACTCTAGGCCTGAAATTTGTTTCGGCTGCTGGGATTGTCTTTCAGGATCAACCGAACGAAAGCATCGAATGCGTCAACCAGATTGCAGAGCCCCTCGGGGCCGGGGAGCTAATTTTCTTTCGGGTTTCGCTCGGTGTGACCGGGTCAGCGATTTTGTCGTTGGCCATTTGGACTGGATTGATTGATCCGGAGGCGGCGTTTTCGGCATCAAGAATTGACGAAGAGTTCCAAATCGAAAAGTGGGGCAGGGACGCAGAAGCCGAGCAAGCGACGGCCCGCCGCAAGCAGGAATTCACGGACGCAACGACCTACCTTACTCTTGCTCGGGCATCTCATCAGGAGAGTTAGGGGCGTCCATCTGCTTGTTGACGATCGGCGTAATGCGGTTTTCGCCGCGATTGGCGGCCCGGAAGAGCATCAGCTCGTCGCCTTCCAGTAGCGCATTGTTGTCTTCGTCCATTGTGTCAAAGTCCAGCAGGTACTCGCGGATATAGTCTTTCTGGCTAAGGCTTGTTGACATGCCCGCCATAAAGCCAAATTTCGCCTTGGCTTTTTCTTCCGATGAACTTGCGCTTTTATCGGGGTTCAGACCGCTGATGAACTGAACATAGCGCTGCTTGCGTTGGAGTTCAGGGGATGTGGCGTCCGCGGCGCGTTCGTCGTTTTCCCGCCAAGTCTTCACAAGTCCAACAAATTCTGTCGACGTCATTTTGCCGTCACGGTCAAGATCGCCAAGGGCAAAATCGAGCTTTGCCTCTTCAAAAGCCTCGCGGCGAGTAAGGAGGGCACTGTCAAAGTCGCGGCGCAGCTCCTCCAGAACCGACTGACCGGCTTCGGTATCTCGAAGGGGGTCGCGGTCAGTATAAGTGACTGTCTTAGTCGTCGTCTCAACCACTTTTCCGTCAATAGTCCGCTTCAGGATGAAGGACTGTTCCAGCTGTTGGCTGCTGTTCAAGGCATCGGCCATGTTGTCTTCGTCAACATCGTTTTCGGTGTCGTCGTTTGCCTCAGTTTCGGTCTCAGCGCTTTCATCAGAAGCTGACTGACTTTCAGAAGCATCGTCATCAGTGGCGCTGCCAGCTTCTTCGGTCTCTGGTTCCTCGGCCTCAGACTGTTTAGGTTCAGACTGCTCAGGTGTCGTCTCTTCTTGAGAAGCGATGGCTCCCTGGGCGGGAAGGCCCAGTCCAAGGGCAAACAGCGCCACACCGCAGACCGCAGCGGATTTGGAAGAAGTGACGACGGAACTGAATTTCATGGGGAAACCCTTTTGTTCTGATTATATAATTTTGTAGCGGCACCCTCACCGACAATCGTGACCATGGCATGATGTCGAGGGCATTCTCAAAGTTAAGTTTTGGTAGTGTCGGCTTCGGGTGAAAAGGCGCTTAGCGTTCGTCGAAGAAAGGACGGTGCGCCTCGGTCTACTGGGCTCAATTGGGCTTAGGCATGCTCAAGTTCTGGAAGATCCGTCGCAATCTCGACATTTGTGGGGCCAAAAAGGCGCTTGAAAGCGCTTTGAAGCGCTGTGTCTAGGTCATCCATAGTTGCTGGGATCCCGAGATCGACCAGGCTCGTAACGCCATACCGCGGATCAGAGATGCCACAGGGAACGATTGCCTCAAAATGGGACAGGTCCGGTTCCACATTGATCGCGATGCCGTGGAAGCTTACCCATTTTCGTAGGCGAATGCCGATGGCAGCGATTTTGTCTTCCCGCGGGGGCGCCCCTGGCCGTGAGCGATCCACCCAAACGCCGACACGATCTTCTCGTCGTTCAGCGCGGACCCCAAAATCTGAAAGAGCGTCGATAATCAAGTCTTCCAACGTGGCTACGAACTGACGAACATCGCGCCCGCGCCTGCTCAGATCGAGCATGAAATAGACGACCCGTTGGCCGGGTCCGTGATAGGTAAGCTGCCCGCCTCTGCTCGTCTTGTGAACGGGAAATGCCCCTGGGTTGGCAAGATCAAGCTCAATCTTGGCTCTGGTGCCTGCGGTGATCAGAGGAGGGTGTTCCAAGAGCCAAACCGCTTCACGCGCTGTGCCCTCATGGATCAGCCGAGCGCGCTCTTCCATGGCGGCTTCAGTCTCTTGATAGTCGAGCTGTTCGGAAAAAACGGTCCATTCCACAGGTGTATCCAGTTTGAAGGAGCGGTTTAACGACGTTCTAACCACGGGAAAGGCACACTTCAGATTGTTGCGTTTGCGTTGAGATCTCGCCCATGTCCGGCATCGATCATATTGATATTGAGCTTAGCATTGTCATCGGTTCGGTGGAAATGTCGCTCAAGGACGCTGCCTCGCTGGAGCGTGGGGCGGTTGTCAGGTTGGCAGAACGTCCCTCTGATCCTCTGAAGGTCCAAGCAAATGGCGTGACGGTTGCCCACGGCCAGGTCGCTCTAGAAGGGGAGAGAGTGACTGTCGTTGTTAAGGATGACTGACGCCCGTTGCTTCCGCGAACGGCTTACTGCCTAAGAGGTGTCGATTTTCCTTGAGTGCACAGTGTGCCTTTGCTAAGCGACGCGTCTCGCGAGGTGAGGGTTCCTCAGCTTCGCAATTTGGTGTGCGCTCGTGGCGGAACTGGTAGACGCGCAGCGTTGAGGTCGCTGTGGAGCAATCCGTGGAGGTTCGAGTCCTCTCGAGCGCACCATTCCTGCCTTCAGTGAATTCGGCTTATTGCCGGTGGCATTCACGACAGGAGCGACCCTATTGAAAACCGTCATCGTCATTCCAGCGCGTATGGGCTCCACCCGGTTTCCTGGCAAACCTTTGGCCCCGATTGCGGGCCGTTCTATGATCTCTCGGGTTGTGGCCGTGGCCAAGGCGGCAGCCGATGAAATCGGCGCCGGAACAGACGTTTTCGTTGCGACCGATGCAGAGGAGATCGCAGCGGAAGCAACGCGCGCTGGTGCTGCAGTAATTATGGCAATTGGTGATTATGTCTCCGGTACCGACCGGATCAATGGGGCATTGGAACAAGAGGGGGTGGCGGCCGATTTCGTTCTCAACCTGCAAGGGGATGCGCCTTTCACGCCGCCCGCCCATTTGGTTGCGTTAGCGCATGCGGCCAAATCCTCTTCGGCAGATGTGTTTACGCCGGTTGTCCGCCTCGACTGGGAGGGTTTGGATCAGCTTCGTCAGCAGAAGGAAGAACATGCCTTTTCCGGCACCACATGCGTCTTCAACGAAAGAACGCGCGCGGCGTTATGGTTTTCAAAGGCAGTGCTCCCAATGATCCGTAACGAACAAAACCTGCGGGAAGCCTCGTCGCTATCCCCGGTCTATCGCCACATCGGTCTTTATGGCTATCGGCGGTCTGCATTGACGGCGTTTTGTCAGCTCCCCACAGGTCATTTCGAAGAACTAGAAGGATTGGAGCAACTTCGGTTTCTGGAGAACGGGATTTCTATCGACGTGATTGATGTGCCTGCCCCGAATGTATCTGTAAGCGGCATCGACACGCCCGATGACATCAAACGGGTTGAAGATTTGCTTGAAGAGCTGGGTGATCCTGGCATACCATCTGTGTAATGAGCGTTAATCTCTATATTGTACGCCACGGGAACACCTTCGGGCCGACGGATACAGTCCGGCGCGTAGGAGCCCGAACAGATCTGCCTCTAGTTGAAACCGGCCATAAGCAAGCAAACTCGCTTGGCAACTTCTTCAAAGATAGAGGTATCATTTTTGCTGCAATCTATTCTTCTCCTCTGGAGCGAACGCGACAAACTGCTGGGGCCATAAATGATAATACAGCCTCGACGACGCCAATCCGTATACTGCCGTTCCTAAAAGAAATCGATTATGGCATTGATGATGGCCGGCCCGAGGATGATGTCATTGCCCGCCTCGGCGCCGAGACACTAGCTAAGTGGGAACGGGAGGCGGTGCTGCCTGACGGTTGGTGCGTGGATGTCCCTTCTGTAAAGGAAGGATGGTTAATGCTGCGGGATGAGCTTAACTCGCACGGTGGTTCACCATGCCTTTGTGTCACCAGCAACGGGATCGCCCGCTATGCGCTCATGGCATATGGTTTGGAAGGTGTGGTCCCACACATGAAACTTAGAACCGGCGCCTTCGGCCATATCCGGTTTGAAAACGAGAACGCTACCCTCATCGCTTGGGATGTCCGCCCGGGAGAGCTTCAGCGGTAGAGACCAGACTTGCCGGTCAAAGGCAGTGGGCGCGATTTTTGCTGTCTCTCGGCCATGGGTCGCTTGATTTCATTTTGTGTGATTTTGGCGCTGGTGTTGGGAACGCCGGGGGTAGCCAAGACCTATATCGTTGCATCGGAGAAGTGTCCGGCAACAACGCCTCCATCTTGGCGCGCAAAGTCAGATATCGCGCCATCTAAAGGGCTGACCTCCCAAGTAACACCGTTCAAAATACCACCTTCCCGTATATCAGTTGTCGTGCCAGCAGATGTTGAAGTGGTCCGGCCACAAGAACCATTCGCCAACCTTGAGCAGACCTTTAACGAAAGTCAGCAAAACGGCGTGGACATCATCTACCTGATCCCCAGCGACGGTTGGGCACGTGATCGTCTCTTTGCGAGATTTCGCCTGTCGCCTGATCAATTGGATGGCCATAGCGTGTCTACGGTGGCCACCGACTGCCGATAGATGAAAAGTCGGGCGAGCCCAAGATCCTTAAGCTGAAACGTGTATCGACCCGAGAATCCCATAGACAAAGCCACTGACCGTTCCTATGGCTTGGATTCCTCTTCTCACTCGTCTGGACCTGAGGCTGACCCATGCTGCTTTCCCGATTTTACCTGCCCGTCCTAAAGGAATCCCCCGCTGAGGCGCAAATTGCCTCCCATCAATTGATGCTTCGCGCTGGCATGGTACGCCAACAGGGGGCTGGGATTTACGCCTGGCTGCCGCTCGGTCTGCGGGTGTTGAAGAAAATCGAACAGATAATCCGTGAGGAACAGAACCGTGCAGGTGCAGTCGAGCTATTGATGCCGACCATTCAGTCGGCCGACTTGTGGCGTGAGTCCGGCCGCTATGATGCGTACGGAAAAGAGATGCTCCGTATTACTGATCGCTCCGACCGGGAAATGCTCTTTGGTCCAACAAATGAAGAGATGATCACGGAAATCGTGCGAGCTGGGGTCAGGTCGTACAAGGACTTGCCCAAGATCCTCTATCATATTCAGTGGAAGTTTCGCGATGAGATCCGCCCTCGATTTGGGGTGATGCGCGGCCGTGAATTCCTGATGAAGGATGCTTATTCTTTTGATCTGGACCCCGAAGCCGCACGCCGGAGCTATAACCGGATGTTCCTTGCCTATCTGCGGACGTTTGCGCGCCTTGGTCTGCGCTCAATTCCAATGCGCGCTGATACCGGGCCCATTGGTGGTGACCTTTCCCATGAATTCATTGTCCTTGCTGAAACTGGAGAAAGCGAGGTCTTCTGTGATCGCCGGGTTTTAGACCTGCCGATCCCTGACGCCACCACCGACTTTGACGGAGATCTTCAGCCTGTTGTTGATCAATACACCAGCTTTTATGCGGCCACGGAAGAAAAACACGATTTGGAAGAGTTTGCCGACGTCGATGAGGCCCATCGTGTCAGTGCAAGGGGCATTGAGGTCGGTCATATCTTCTATTTTGGTACTAAGTACTCAGAGCCGATGAAGGCGCTTGTGGCCGGAGCTGATGGTCAGAGTATACCCTTGGAAATGGGCTCGTATGGCGTTGGCGTTTCCAGATTGGTTGGGGCCCTGATTGAGGCCCATCACGACGATAATGGCTGCAAATGGCCTATGGCCGCGGCACCATTTCATGTGGGTCTCATCAGCCTCAAACCCGATGATGCCGCTTGTGCCGCTCAATGTCAGGCACTCTACGATGAGTGGTCTGCGAAAGGCATTGAGGTTCTCTATGATGAGACATCATCGCGCCCAGGCGAAAAGTTCGCGCGGATGGACCTGGTCGGGTTACCGCTTCAGGTGGTGATCGGGCCGCGGGGCATTGCCAGCGGTCAGGTTGAAGTGAAAGACCGTCAAACCGGCGAGAAGAAAGACGTTCCGTTAGTGGAGGTTGCCGAACTGATCGAACAGTCGGTCAACGATGCGCTGAAAATCATTTGACAAGAGTAGCAGCGCGGAAGGGGGCAGGTTTAGTCAACAATGGCGGATTGGCGATCTGAAATCCGGGTACGTATGGTTTCTAATTCAGTCTCCGATAGGGGCACGAGGCCTTTTTGGGCGAGGTACCCCCCGCTGCCTTGGGCGTCCTCGGAAAAGCTCTCCCGCACGAAACGGCGGATCTGAGACATCCGCTCAGGGCGGCCCATGTTCGCATAGAAGTAAAGCGGGCGGGCGAGCGGGTAAGTCGTATCCGAAATTGTTGTCCGGGCTGGTTCAACACCGTCAATCTCGATTGCTCGAAGGGACCCCTGCGCCGACAAAAGCGTCGCGAATCCGAAGATTCCCAGCCCGGTGCGGGAGGCTTTGACCGTGGAAGCGATGGCGTGGTCGTTTTCGCCAGCGTCAATCCAAGCGCCATCAACGCGGAGAGACTCGACCAGATATCGGAACGTATTCGGATCATCTACTGAGAGCGCGTTCAAACATGGCAATTGCCGCGCACCGGCAGCAATCGCGAGATCGATGAACGCGTCGCGGGTTCCGGACGTTAGCGGTGGGCCATAAACTTCAATGGGCACATTGGGTAAAGCAGGCGACAGATCGCGCCACTTTCGGTTTGGATTCTTGATCAGCCTGCAAGACCCGTCACCAGCTGGGATCTTCTCCGCTAAGGCTAGAAACAGCTGCTTCGTTGTAAGGCTGGTTAGTCTGGATTTGTTACCTGTTGCGACCACAACACCGTCATACCCGAAGCGGTATTCATCGATCTGTGTCACGCCTTTCGATTGGCAGTACTCACGCTCATCTGGGCGGAGCGCTCTGGACGCATTGGTGATATCCGGCGCGCCGGTTGCGCTATTGCAGAATAAAAGAATGCCTCCGTTGGTCCCGGTGAGTTCGATGCGCACATTGATATCGTCTGGGAGATGGTCTGCGGTGGTTTCCGAAAACGGATGCACTGTTGAAGACCCGACGATGTAGAGGTCTTCGGCTAAGGCCTGACCCAATCCGACGACGAAAATGAGAGTTAATCGAGCAAAAACCGAAGAAAGATGCATTGATAATCACTATGCTGATTGCTGAAGGGGGAGGGATTGGGTCATCCAGTTCTGGACGGCGTCGACCAAAACACCTTGGGTAATGGGCTTCTTCAAAATCTCATTCAGACCGGCGCTTAAGATGTCGGATTGATCTTCTTCGAGTGCGTGGGCAGTCAGCGCCAGGATTGGGGTCGAATTGTACCTTTCGACTTGTCGAAGCCGACGAGTTGCCTCAAGTCCGTCCATAACCGGCATATTGATATCCATCAAAATCAGGTCGAATTTGGTGTTTTGCGCTTTGTCGAGACCCTCCTGACCATTGTTGGCAATGTCTAGCGAATAGCCAGCTTTCTGCAGATAAGCTTTGGCAATCATCTGATTGGTGAGATTGTCTTCCACAATCAGAATGCGTCCGTTTGCGTTGGGTGCTGTGTTTTGGCTCTTGGTCATCGTGCCGCGTTTGAAACTTGCAGCAAGTCTGAATGTCGAACCCTTTCCCGGAGTTGAAGCGAAGGTCAGTATACCATTCATGCGTTTTGCCATTCCGGCGGCAACCGCAAGACCGATTCCAGCGCCAGCCTGGCGCTTGTTTTCAAACCCGTCCAGGTGATCAAAGTATCTGAAAATATTCTTTTGGGTTGATTGATCGATGCCGCACCCTGTGTCAGTCACGCCGAATTCCAGCTTCACTCTATCGTCGCTTTCCTCAGTAACATTGCAGCTGAGGGTCACGCTTCCGGTCTCTGTGAACTTCACCGCATTGGAAAGAAGGTTCAGGAGCACTTGTCGCATTCTTGCGTTGTCACCAACAACAATGAGATCATCGACGCTGGTCTCGGTTTTAAAATCGAGACCTTTTTCCTCGCACGCGGATCGTATTAGGTCTTCACAGATCTTAAGTTCATCTCCGACATTGAAAGGGTCGTTCCGTATGCGGAAATTACCGTTTTCTAGCCGCTCAAAATCTAGCACATTGCCCGTGAGTTCGTTCAAGGCTTTGCTGGCTGAAGAGAGCATGCGGTAGTTTTCTTTTGCGTGTTCGGGCAGATCATCCTCTTTGAGCAAAGAAATGGTGCCAGTGATGGCGTTCAACGGGGTGCGGATTTCGTGACTGACAATTCGCAAGAAATTGGATTTAGAACGGCTGGCGTTAAGTGCGTGCGCGGCAGCTTGTTTAGCTTTGGTCTCGGCATCTTCGATCCGCAGGACACCCTCTTCAATGCGCCGCCCAGTTGGCGCAAAAACAAGCAGGGCCGTTCCTAAAATCGTGCCCATAGTTAAAATCCAAACGGCGAGCTGAATTCGCTCCACTAATCCGATCGCATCGTCAGCATTCTTCTGAAGGATCTCAACGATCATCTCGTGGGTCTGCATGAGGAACGTCGAGCCTGCGAGATTCACTCGGATAAGATCTGGATGATCAGCGGTTAGCTCCATTGAGGGCGTTGTTGCGAGGACCTCTGCCCGATCCAGAAAATCAGTCACTTGTTGATCAAACGGGAGTTGGTCGTCGAAGTAGATTTCCTGCACTGCCTCTAGCTGCAGACGGTCGCGCCGGGTGGGATTTGCCTTGAGTGTCAGAAAGGCATGCGTCTGACGCATGGTCCGCGTCGTTTGACGCAACTGAAGCTGGAGGGGGCGGCGCTCAAATGAGCTTTCAGCTGTGACAACGGCATTTGCCAGGAATGCGATTCGTTGGCTCGCTGCGATTTGACTCGCGGCCAAGCCTACGGTCCTGGTCCGGCTCTCCTCATTGCGAGTCAAGGACTGGGTCGCTGCAAACGCGATCGTCGCTAGTGCTGCCAATAAGGCAAGCCCAACCAGGTATTGGCGGGTAAAGCGTTTTCGAAGTGTATTTCCGAGTTGAGACATTCAGACCAACAAAATTCCAAGCGTCTCCCCCTTCGCCGTGACACGCGTAGAGGATTAACTCTAATATGGCCTTAATGCGGTCGGAATTTTGCGCCGTTTGCGGGCGTACCCAATTTCCGCTAGGCCGAAGGGCTCCTTTCCCTTTTTCAACCCAGAACATTGAGTATGGTTACCCAGACAGTTCCCGAGGCAACAGCGCCTTTTTCCTTTTTCGAGTGGATGATTGCTCGGCGCTATCTCGGCGCGACCCGGACAGGGAAGGGCGTCTCTCTTATATCGTTGATTGCCTTTGTGGGCATTATGTTAGCGGTTGCTGTTCTGATCATCGTCATGGCGGTCATGCAGGGTTTTCGATCCAAACTGATCGACCAACTCCTCGGGGTGAATGGCCATGTATTTGTTCAGTCACAAGAGCCGATTACCGATTTTGAAACACTGACCCAGAAACTCTTGGAGGTGCCCGGCGTCAGGGCGGCCACCCCAATGATCCAGGCCCCTGTCTATGCGACCGCACGCGGCGAGACGGGCATGATCATTCGATCCCTCCGCCCGGAAGATGTTCGCGCTATAGAGTATGTGGCCGGTGTAAATCCAGAGACTGGCGAGAGCCATGTTCTTGATGGGTCATTTGAAAACTTCGGCAAAGGCCGCAACGGCGGAAATGAAATCGCCCTTGGCAGTCGTATCGCCTATTCACTAGGCGTTAGCGCCGGTGACCCCGTCACGCTCATTTCCGGTCGCGGCGCGGAAACGGCTTTTGGCCCGACGTTGCGCCGAAAGACCTATATTGTTGGGGCGATTTTTGAGGTTGGAAACTCCGAATACGACAATTTGATCGGGTTCATGCCCTTGGAACAGGGGCAAATCTTTTTCGGGTTTAAAGGATCAGCGGAACAGATCGAACTGAAAGTCGACGACCCCGAACGGGTGACCAAGTATCGCAAAGACATCATGTTGGCGGCGCCGGGCTATGACATCCGCAATT
Organism: Pseudomonadota bacterium; assembly: GCA_038522945.1. GTDB lineage: Bacteria > Pseudomonadota > Alphaproteobacteria > Caulobacterales > Parvularculaceae > MED-G105. Next base: position 142,737 of record JBCBJV010000001.1, on the reverse strand, counting down.
GGCAGCAGCAAAACGCATCTTATTTCAATGCATTGCGTACTGAAAGAAGCGTTATGCGCTTAATCCTGTTACTGATTGTTGCAGTTGCGGCACTCAATATCATTACCGGTCTCATCATGCTGGTGAAAGACAAAACCGGCGACATTGCCGTCCTGCGCACAATGGGGGCAACACAAGGCTCGATCATGCGGATCTTCTTTATCTCAGGCTCCTTAATTGGCGTGCTGGGTACGCTTTGCGGGCTTGTTCTTGGGGCACTTTTTGTCACCTTTATCGACCCTATTGAGACGTTCCTATCCGATCTGACGAAGACCGATTTGTTCCCGGCCGATATCTATTATCTGTCTGCAATCCCCGCTGAAATGCAGGTCGGTGAGGTGACATTTATCGTCGGCTGGTCGCTCGTCATGTCGTTTTGCACGACCCTCTATCCTGCTTGGCGGGCGGCCCGGTTGGATCCGGTCGAAGCGCTTCGGTACGAGTAAAACCGCGAAGAAATAAATAGTGAGATCACCATCAACGATGCCCGACACGGCCACATACGACCAAGACGTGCCAGCGTTAGAACTCAGGAATGTTTCCCGTTCCTTTGGGGAACTAAAAATTCTCACTGACGTTTCGTTAACCTTGCAAAAAGGGGAGACCGTCGCGTTATTGGGCCCTTCTGGTTCTGGCAAATCTTCGCTTTTGCACATCGCCGGCCTCCTTGAAGAACCAACGGGAGGCGAAGTCTTTGTAAACGGCGTCAACGCAACAACGCTCGATGATGCCGCGAAGACAAGGTTACGCCGGGATGCCTTGGGCTTTGTATATCAGTTTCACCATTTGCTCCCAGAGTTTTCCGCGATGGGGAATGTATCGCTGCCGCAACTGATCCGTGGGCGGTCTGTCCGCGAGGCAGAGACCAAGGCGACGGAGTTACTCTCTGCGCTCGGGCTTGCCGAACGTCTAAACCATCAGCCAGGTCAACTTTCCGGCGGCGAACAGCAACGAACAGCAATCGCTCGCGCTCTTGCTAATACACCGGCGGTACTGTTGGCCGATGAGCCGACGGGGAACCTGGACCCTCATACGTCCGACAGTGTTTTCAGCAACCTCCTTGAGATGGTCGAGGCGGGCCGTCTGGCGGCACTCATTGCAACCCATGACCATCGTCTTGCCTCGAAGATGGATCGCGTCTTGATGATTGAGGACTACGGCCTCGTTGAGCGTGAGTTGGAGCGGCCTGTGGCTTGAGTGCTGACACCCGCGGCCCAGCGCATTTACCTTGCTTTAAGGTAAACAAAAGAGGCGATAACAAACGCCGAACATTTGTAGGTATCCACTTCAGCCCATCTAATGGGTTTTCGGGTATTTCCGTCCTAAAGCACCCTATTGGTCGCGCAGTATCGGGGACGGATATGAAGCAGTATCTCTTAAGAGTTTCAGGGCTGGCAATTGTCTTGGGCGCGACGGCCTGTTCGGAAGCAACGCTCGGTATTGACGATGCCATTGCAGATTTAAACTCCAGCGCGTCGACGGATTCTACTTCCACGGATACCACCGGGAGTGACGATACCACTCAGAATGATACCACGCAGACCACGACGCCAACAATCGTCAGCACCCAGTCAATCGTGGGTTCTTGCCCGCAGGTGGTTGGAGAGGGGATCCTGGCCTCCCTAGACTTTGGTACTGATGTGGAACGCCTTGCCGGTGTTGCAGACGATACCGGGGTGTTCGCAATGGTAGAGAGCACAACCCTGGCGCCGGCGACAAAACCACTTGTCTTTGTTCCGTGCGATGGCTCAGCGCAAACAGAGCTAGCGACATTCAGTGTTCTGGACGGTCCTTTCAATCCAAACAATCTGATCGCTCAGGATGAGGATAGCCTTTATATCGCTGAAGCTGGCACGCGGATCGTGCAGGTCAATAAGCTAACAGGGGCAGAAATTGATGTTGCAACCGGGGAAGTTGCCATCAGTTCCTTGGAAACGCGGCTTGAGGGGGGCACCACTGTTATTGCCTGGATCGCCAATGACGAACTCAAGTTTCAACAAGGCGCAACAGGTGTTCCACAAACTGTTGCCACAAGCTTGAGAGACAACTCTCTCGCGCCTGAATGTACTATTGCGGGCATCGACAGTACGGATATTTTTGTCGTCTGCGAAGAAAGCGAATTGCGCCGCTTTAGTCGGAACAGTACAGACACTGCACAATTGTTCGAGGCCGGGATCATTGAGGATGTTACCGCACAACTGATTGGCAACTCGTTTTTCATGATCTATGATCGCGAATGCGACCCTCTGTCACCAGATTGTTTCTTAACAGAGGATACTATTGCGATCCGGGGAACCGCTGACAGCGGTGGGATTGTCATTCCTGAAAACCTCGACGTCATTTACGACGAGGCTGACATTGTGCACGCGACGGCGGATCGTTTGATCATTGAAGGTCAGCCGAAAAACCTGTTCTCACTAAGCCAACGTGCGCTTATTGATGTTCCTTTGAATACCGGTACTGGTGTAACGGTTATTAATGGCGAGGGCGACTTCATCGCAGGTGATGAACGAAACGTCTATTATGCTGCGGGCGGGAACCTGGTTGTCTCGGGACGGAACAATGCTGATGTTGGCACCGCGGTTACAGTGCCTGATATTGGAACGGCGCCTTCATGCCCGGCGATCGCTTCGTCGCGGTATGTGACAGAGATCGACTATGGGACGCAGCTGCGTCAAATTTCCGGTGCAGCTGATAACACTGGCGTTTATCTTATTCCGGAAGGCGCAGGCGTGACGCCCGGTTTTGAGGCGTTGAGGACGATCGGTTGCGGCGGTTCGACGGTTACATCCCTTGGCAACTTTGCCGTGACGGAAGCTCTAACCGGGGACAGCAATACGGAAGTCGTGCTGGGCGAAACCACAGCCTACATCGTTGAAACGGGCGCAACGCTTTACAGCTTGCCCAAGGCGGGTGGCGCGCCAACTCAAATTGTAACCGGTGAGGTTGACGCACGGTCACTCACAGCGCGGGTCGAAGCTGGGATCGATCAATTGTTCTGGGTGTCCGGAGATATGTTGCGGGCCTGGGATACCATCAGTGAAACAGTGACGAATGTCACCACCGGTCTACCGGTTGTTGGCGGCGAACCCCCATGTGAAATTGATGGTGTGAGCAACACGAGTGTTTTTCTGACGTGCCAGGACAATGTTGTCTTGAGCGTTGACCGGATTGGCGGTCTGACGACAACACTCTTCGACGCACCAGATGCGGAGGAAGTTGCTGGGTTCCTTCGCGGTGACGTGTTCTACATGACCCGCGGACGATGCCCTACGGTGATGCCGATGTGCGAGCCGTCGCAATCAATTGTGGAGTTGTACCGGATGCCGGCTGATGGCTCTGCAACGCCGTCGCTCATTCGGTCTATTGATGCTCAGTTTGAGAGTGCCCCTGAAATCTCTCATTCGACGGCAACCCACCTCATCCTTAATGGCGATCCTGAAGGGGCATTGACCACAATGTCGCCAAGTCTTGTTGCCGTGCCGCTAGACGAAGCAGGGCGCACAGAATATCTCGCCTTCCAGGCGTATTTTGTCGCTGGCGATGATAATAGCGTCTACTATTTGGGGGATTTATTTAGCGATGGCGATCTTTTCCAGGTCTCGCCCTAACGGTTAGATCGATAGCGGCGATACTAAACGCGCGGCAACTAAGTGGAGTTGGCTTTTCGGCCACGCGGTTGTTGCCGGTGTCTGGCGCTTCTTGCCAGAACAGGCGCCTAGCCCATAATCTCTGAAAATGCGTACCGCGCTTGCGGTGGATTTGGAGGTTATGACCTATGTCGCTCGTCCCACTTTTGTCAGCTCCCTGGCACATCCAGGTCCACGCTTTTGCTGCGATGGCAGCGTTGGTCCTTGGGATCATCCAGTTCGCCGCGCCAAAAGGCACTGTGCCCCACAGGGTTATTGGGCCCGTTTGGGTGATTTTGATGGCCACAGTCATCGTTTCAGCGGTTTTCATCGTTCACCCAAGGGCGCCCGGGGAGCCGATCACGGCGCATTTCACTTTTATCCACTATATATTCATCCCACTGACGACATTCGGCCTAGTTGGCGGGCTGATTAGAATTTTTCGGGGCGGTCCCGATATGAAGCGCCATGGCGGCTCGTTTATGGGCATTTTTATTGGTGGTTTGGTGATTGCAGGCTTTTTCACCTTCATGCCCGGTCGGATTATGCACGACGTTGTCTTTGACAAGCGCTTGTCAGATAACCCGATCGCTTACGATGCACCCTACCTTTACTTTTTGCCTGGAGCAGAACCACCGGAACGTGAAGTCCCTGATGCCTATCGCAAAGAGCAAGCAAGCGAAGACTTTAACGAAACAGATGAGACGAACGACGCAGCCGATTCCGACTAGCGAAGCGGCTTACGATGAATTCGTGGCTTGAGGGTTGTCCCGCCGATGACGGTGGGAAAGCCACCAAGCGATATGGGCGCCACCCAGAATGATGCCACCAAGCAAGGTGAGAGGGCGCTCATAGTCGTGAAGCCTTTCGACAAAGACAGCGGCGATCAGGAGCGCCAGGCCAATCATCGCAATCAGTGCAAAGCGCTGCCCGCCGCGGGTCGATGAACGCCCGATTATTGCAGCGAGCGAGAGCGGCGCTGCCGTCAGCACAAGTCCTTTGTGGATCCATTCAATCTCGGACCAGCTGGCCAGGATGGGGCTCACCGCGCCCAAAAGTGGCAGGGCCAAACAGTGGATAATGCATACCGCGGACAAACCTGCACTGATGAGATCAATGGGTCCCCTTGAAGCTGTCGAGATCAATTGTGACGTCCCTTCTTGGGCGATCTATCAATCGTACGCTGAGATTGCATTGCCGCTTATTACCTGGACTTCCAAGGCGATTGGAATTTGAGACAAGTCGGTCATCGATCCGAGCCGACAGAACAGAGGACGCATATTGTTATACCATCACATTGTAAAGTCAGTTAATCACCGACCCCGATGGCAAATACTAACCGACGGGCTTGGAGTGCGTGCAGATCTGCTCAAAACTTCTCAATCGAATTTCAGTTGCCGGCTCTCATTTCTGTTAAGGGAATGTGTCCTACCGGTGCCATTGGCTCAAAGGTCGTCGTGAGAGGAGGCGTTCTACGCGTCATCGTCAGTTCAAGTCTTGTCATTGGCGATGCCTCCACGCTTTGATAGTCCCAGATTAAAATTTGCCTCCACCGCAACCAACAAGTGTCAAAACGATTATGACCATTACTCTTAGACCCGATGCTTTTCGAGTAGTTCCATACATCGTTGTGCTGCTTGGGGTGCTTGTCTGTTTAGCGATCGCTTTTCCTGGCGTGGCGGAGGCCCATCCGGAAGATGACTTCTGTGAGGCTGATGGAGGGCTTGCGCCGGAGCTTTGCCGTCGATTGGCGGAAACCAATCGTTCCGACGCTGAGGTCTCTACTCCTCTGCTCGACGAGGAAGGTAATGTCCGCTCGCCCCTGGATACGGCGCTATTGTACATTAAAATTGGTGTACAGCATATTCTGCCCGGCGGGACAGACCATATTTTGTTCGTGCTGGCATTGTTTCTCGCCTCGGAGCGCATGCGCAGTTTGATCTTACAGATATCTGCATTCACCGTCGCACATACTCTGACCCTCGGCATGACAGCGGCGGGCGTGATTGAGCCGCCTGCCTCGGTCGTTGAACCCTTGATCGCTCTGTCAATCGCTATCGTTGCAATCGAAAACCTGTTTACCCGGGAAATTTCCAGATGGCGGCTATTGCTCGTTGTTGGTTTTGGTTTGTTTCATGGAATGGGCTTTGCGGGGTTCATCCGAGAGGTGGGCCTGCCTCCCGATCAGTTCTGGTCGTCGCTCATCGGATTTAACATCGGTGTGGAGATTGGCCAACTGTCGGTGGTCATCGCTGCTCTTTTGCTCAGCATACCCATAAAATCACGTCTCGCCGAGACGAACCTGTCTTATCGTCAGGTTGTCGTCCTCCCATGCTCCTTAGTGATCGGTGCGATCGGCCTTTGGTGGGCGGTAACGCGTGTCCTTGGCATCTAGTCTCCCTGCCTGCTCTCAATAAAAACCGGACCACCCTTGTGCGGGACGGTCCGGTTCATCCATTGATTAAGTAGTTGGGTGACTGCCCTCAGGCATAAGACCCTGGACGATGCTTAGTTGCTTGTCCGGGATCTAATGACATGTTGGCGCGATCAGCCGCCGGTGCCGGCCCCATCCAGTCCGCGAATTCGCAGAAGCGGTTCAATCTCCGGATCTTTACCGCGGAAGTTCCGGTAGAGTTCATCTGCTTCGCGGAGGCCGCCGGCTTCAAAGACCCAGGTTTTCAGGTTTTTGGCAAGTTCCGGATCGAAGATATCGCCGGTTTCTTCAAATGCGGTAAACCCATCTGCATCCAGAATTTCCGACCACAGATAGGCATAATAACCGGCTGAATAGCCGCCTGCAAAAATATGTGAGAAGTATTGCGACCGGTAGCGCGGTTCGATTTCCGCTGGTAGCCCATACCCCTCAAGGACTTGCTTTTCAAAGGCGCGCGCATCGGTGATTTCTGCGGCCTGTTCCGGTGTCAGGCTGTGCCAAGCGAGATCAAGCAGAGAAGCGGCAATGAACTCGGTGGTCTTGAAGCCCTGATTGAAGGTCGAGGCATTGCGCATCTTTTCGATCAGTTCACCAGGAATAACTTCGCCGGTCTCATGGTGGGTTGCATATTCAGCAAGCACTGACTCCTGACCGGCCCAGTGTTCCATGATTTGAGCAGGGAATTCCGTATAGTCACGCGGCCCATCGACACCAGAGAAGTTCTCATACTTAATCTGGGTCATCAGACCGTGCAGACCATGGCCGAACTCGTGGAACAGAGTTTCCACTTCGTCATAGCGCATGAGCGTTGGCTCGCCTTCCGGCGGCGTAATCAGGTTCATGTTGTTTGTGACGATTGGTCGGACACGATTGCCGTCGATGTCTGAAGCATCACGATAAGTGCTCATCCAGGCGCCGCCGCGCTTTGAGTCGCGGGCATACATGTCCATCATGAACAGGCCAAGATGATTGCCGTTTTCGTCTTTCACATCATATGACGTGACGACGGGGTTCCAGAGCGGGGTGTCGACCGTTTCGAACGTAATGCCGAAAAGCCTGCCCGCAACATCAAACGCCCCCTGACGAACTGCATTCAGTTCGAAGTAGGGCGCAAGAGCCGCGTCGTCGAAGGCATAGCGCTCTTGACGAACACGCTCCGCATAGTGCCACCAGTCATGGCCGGCAGCGGTGAAGCTGTCGCCATCGGCTTCGATCAAGGCCTGAATGTCGGCCAGTTCTTCGCCGGCGCGCACAAGACCCGGCCGCCAGACACGCAGCAGAAACTCTTCCGCTGCCTCCGGCGATTTCGCCATTCGAGTTTCAAGCTGATAATGCGCATGGGATTTGTAGCCCATGAGCGTTGCGCGCTCGGCTCGAAGCTGGGCGATTTTGATCGCGAGCGGGCCGTTGTCGTTTTCACCTCCAGAAGCACGCAGGCGGTAGCCGTTAAAGAGTTTCTCGCGAAGCTCGCGGTTCGTTGATTGGGTCATGAAGGTTTCAAACGGAGACCGGTTTACGCCGACAACCCATTTGTCTTCACCGTCAACTTTGATCGCTGCTTTGAAGCTATCGCTCAGACCGCCCAGGTCAGCGGGATCGGTGATTTCCATCTTGAACCCGGTGGTTTCGGCCAGCAGGTTTTGGCCGAACTTGGTTGTGAGACCCGAAATCTCTTCATTGATTTCGGCAACCCGGTCCTTGGTTTCTTTATCAAGGGCGGCACCTGCACGGACGAAGTTGCGATGGGTCAATTCCAGCAGACGCGCATCCTGCTCATCAAGGTCAAGATTATCTTTTTCAGCGTATACTGATTTTACGCGGTCGAATAGCACTTCATTGAATTGGATCGCATTGTACTCGCGGGTGAGCATTGGATAGATTTTGGTTTCCAGGTCCCGCAGTGTATCGTTCGTATCCGTATTAGTTATGTTGCCGAACGTGCTCGTGATTTTACCGAGTTGGTTTCCAACCATATCCAGCGCGACAATGGTATTTTCAAAATTAGGTGCATCAGCATTGTTCACGATGCCATCAATTTCGGCGCGCAATTCAACAACTGCTGCATCAATCGCCGGCATGTAGTCATCATCGGCAATTTCAGAAAAAGGCGGTACGCCGTAAGGGGTGTCCCAATCTTTCGAAAACGGATTGTTGCTCAGATCCGCTTCGCTCACTTTGGTTTCTTCCACCTCTTCGGTGTTATTGGCGTCCGCGCCCGCGTCAGTGGCACCTGTCTCATTGCCGCAAGCCGTCAGTGCAATTGCCAGCGCGGCAATTGAAACAGTAGGTAAAAACTTCTTCATTCTTGTTCTCCAAAAATCCAATCCCCAGCAGCACAAGTCTCAGGTGCGCGAATCGCAGGAACAAGAATTCCCAAAATTACGGGCACCAAGCGGCAGGTGCTCAAAGACGCATGCCCAAAAACGCAAGCGCCAGACCCTACCCCTTACTGATCCTCGCTCAAAAGCATCAGGGTAGGGTAGGTCTAGTTGATCCGGGTATAGTCAGCAAATCCAAGAGTGACGCTATCACACCGGACATCGGTTTATCGCGCGAAAGGAACGGCGCGCCGCAATTCCTGGCATAAACCACCGAGGCAAGTCGCCGGGAAATGGGCCGGAATGTTGATCAACCGCCAATTTCCCCACCATCCTTCCGGCGAATCGCGATGACGCTCGGACGCGGCGGAACGGCCGGGTCGAAATCCGGCCACCGTGTGGAAGGCGCCTCAAAACTGGTATTTCGGCCGTCCCCCGGATGTTGGACCGCCAGGAAGACTGTGCGGCCATCCTCGGTAAAACGCGGACCGCAGACTTCTGCCCCGTTGGGCGCCCTGAAGAAGGCGCGGCCTGTGCCTCGATCGGGGCCATCGGTCGCCATTGCCCAAAGCCCGTCATTTGCCCCGGTGGCTTCGTTGCCGTCAGTTGAGACCCAGAGCCGACCTTTAGGGTCTATGGCGCAGTTGTCCGGAGAGCCGAACCAGCCGTTTTCTGACGTTGCGGTGTTCCATGTGGCACCAGCGGCGGGGTCCGCCGGGTCGCCGCATTGCACCAAGATCTCCCAGGTCGACTTGGTTGCAGCGAAGTCACCGTCTGGTTCGGTGATCTCGATGATCTGTCCGGTGATATTGTTTGCACGCGGATTAGCGGCGTCGACCTGCTCCGCGGTGCGCTGATTGTTGTTTGTCAGCATGACATAGACCCTCCCGGTCGCAAGGTCTGGCTCCACGTCTTCTGGGCGGTCCATGGGCGTTGCCCCAAGAAGGTCTGCCGCACGGCGGCTTTCAATCATCACATCCGCTTGAGAGGTGAATCCGTTCTCGGGGGTGAGGGGGCCATTCCCGAAGACAAGCGGCAGCCAAGTGAGAACGCCATCTTCAGTGAACTGCCCGACATAAAGTGTGCCGTCATCTAGCAGACTAAAGTTCGCGACACGGTCGGATGGATCGAAGCGACGTGCCGAAACATACTTGTAGACATAATCAAACCGCTGATCGTCACCCATATAGACAACAACACGGCCGTCTGGCGCAACAACACTTTCCGCCCCCTCGTGCTTAAATCGACCCAGAGCCGTTCGTTTCTTCGGCTCGGAGGTGGGATCGAGAATGTCGACTTCGACAATCCAGCCAAACCGGTTGGGCTCATTTGGCGTCTTAGCAACATCGAATCGATCCAAGTATTGACCCCATTGGTACCAGCCTCTCGGGACGCCATAGCGCGCGTGGTTTTCCGCTTCCGGATGGCCCTCTGGCAGTTCGCCAAGGAAGCATCCATTAAAGTTCTCTTCCGCCATTAGGAAGGTGCCCCAGGGCGTCATCCCGCCAGCACAATTGTTCAGTGTACCAATAACCTTTGTGCCGGTCGGATCTTCCGCCGTCTTTAGCCGGTCGGATCCTGCCGCTGGTCCTGTGATACCCATGGGCGTTGACCCGCCAGTGATGCGGCGGTTGTAAGGTGAGGCAACAACCGGTTTCCAGGCTCCCTCACTGGTCTTTTCAATTTCAACGATGGTGCCGCCATGGGCGGCCAATTCTACAGCGCATTCTTCTTCGGTGAGGGCGCGTCCGCTTCCGAAACCCGGGAACATGAGTCGCGTGGATGTATATTCGTGGTTGACGCAAAGAAGGCCCCGCTCGGTGCCATTGGTACTTGAGAGCGGGTGATAGCCAATGAAGTCATTGTTATAACCGAACTGACGTTCTTGGGCGGCAGCAGTCTGTTTCATTGCGTCGAATGCCGGCGCATCGGGAAATATCGGGTCACCCCAGCGAATAACTAAGTCGGAGAGGTAACCATCTGGGATATGGGTGAATTCGTCCGCGCCGCGCGTGATTTCTGGAAAGGAAACCCTGACCGGTTCTGTCGAGACCACTGATCCAACAGCGCCAGGTGCTTCGCCAGACCGTGAGGTTGTGCATGACGCATTTGCCATGGTCGCCGTTGCGCCAAGCCCTGCCATGAAGCCTCTGCGGGAAAGCCGTGCCTCCACAATGTCGCCGATTGTGCGGGCACCCGCCGCAATGCGCGGATTGGAGGATTTGTTTTCGCTCTCGTCCATGTGAATTCCCCTTCTTTATTCGACCCTGTTTGGCCAATAACCTGTATCATTGCTATATGATACAACGACGACAACCTGCTGAATTCGGCTTGCTCTTCAGCACGAACCGCGTAACCGAAGTCGTATTGTGAAACGAGACAGCTCCCCCTGCATTGATATTCAGAATCTGGAATTTGCGTGGGAGAACGATGTGAGCGTTCTTCGGATCGACAAGTTCGTCGTTCAACAGGGCGAACGGCTCTTTCTCAAAGGGCCGAGTGGCAGCGGAAAATCGACTTTGCTTGGCGTTGTTGCAGGTGTCTTTTCCGCGACCTCCGGGGAAGTGAACATTCTTGGAAAGCCGTTTCATACGCTGTCCGCGGCTGACCGTGATCGCCTCAGGGCCGATGACATGGGAGTTATCTTTCAGCAGTTTAATCTGGTTCCCTATCTGACCCTTGTGGAAAATGTCTTGTTGCCCTGCCGTTTCTCGCCGGTCCGTGCCAGTCGGGTGGCTCCCTCAGAAAACGGAAGGGTCGCCGCCGCAATCGACTTGCTGGGTTGCCTTGGGCTGACACGCGAGGTGAGTGATAAGCGATCTGCAGCGGAATTGTCCGTAGGGCAACAGCAGCGGGTTGCAGCGGCGCGTGCCTTGATCGGGGGACCATCCCTCATCATTGCCGACGAGCCAACTTCAGCGCTTGATACCCAAACCCGGGATAGCTTCATCGAGACACTGATCACCGAGGCAAAGGGAGCGGCAGTTGTGTTCGTTAGTCATGATGCATCGCTGGCAGACCGGTTCGACCGCACGGTGACCATGGATGAGTTGAACTTGATCAGAGGAGAAACTAAACCGCCCCTTACCAACCCTGTGCAGGCAACTATAGAGGCTTGAGATGAACCTGATCAGCCTTGCTTGGAAAAGTGCCGCTGCACGTGCGGCAACGACAATTCTCACGATATTGACGATTGCCATTTCCACGGCGCTCTTGCTCGGCGTTGAGAAGATCCGGGTTGGCGCGCGCTCAAGTTTTGAGCAAACGGTGTCGGGAACTGACCTGATTGTCGGCGCTCGATCAGGATCCATAAATTTGCTGCTTTACTCTATTTTTCGCATTGGTGATCCCACCGCGAATGTTTCCTGGGAGTCGTACGAGGCATTCGCCGGTCGGCGCGACGTCGCCTGGACGGTCCCCATTTCCCTTGGGGACTCCCATGGCGGCCATCGTGTACTCGGCACGTCTACGGACTATTTTGATCACTATCGGTACGGCTCCAAGACCAACCTGTCTCTCGCTGAAGGTGTCGTTTTTGAAGAGGTTTTCGATGCGGTCCTCGGTGCCGAAGTGGCTCAAAAGCTCGACTATAAACTCGGAGATGAGTTTGACATCTCCCACGGGATTCAAAGCGCAGGGTTTGCTGACCACAAAAACCGACCCTTTAGGGTTGTCGGTATCCTTGAGCCAACGCGCACGCCTGTGGACCGGACGGTGCATGTGAGTTTGGAAGGGATCGAAGCAGTTCACGTCGGATGGAACAATGGCATGCGGCCCATAGGCGGGGCGGCGGCGCTCGACCCGTCCAATCTTGATCCTGACCAGCTGCAACCGGATGCGATCACAGCGTTTCTAGTGGGGCTTAAAAGCAAAAGCGCAGTCCTTAGATACCAACGAGAAGTCAACACTTTCCGATCAGAGGCTCTTTCGGCAGTGATCCCTGGCGTTGCCCTTTCTCAGCTTTGGCGCACCGTTGGAGCGGCAGAGCAGGCGCTCCGGGGGATCGCTATTCTTGTTGTGGCGGCGGGACTGACGGGGCTGTTGACGACAATCCTCACGAGTTTGAATGAGCGTCGGCGAGAAATTGCAATCCTCCGGTCGGTCGGCGCCAAAAGTCGGGATGTCTTTTTCCTTTTGGTCCTGGAATCCACTATTCTTGCGGCTATCGGCGCATTGGTGGGCTCAATTGTGGTAAATGTGGCGCTCTCCGCGTTCGCACGGCCGATTGAAACCCTCGCGGGCTTTCCCCTCGGGAGGTTTGAATTTTCTGCCTACGACTTTTATATCGCGGGGGGCGTTGTGTTGATTGGCTTTCTGGTTGGGTTCTTGCCCGGCTGGCTTGCTTATAGGCAGTCTCTGAGTGATGGGCTGACGGTCAGGATTTGACGGTTGAGGATGAGGTTCCGGACGATGATGCGAGTTTTGAAGAAGTGCCTTCTTAGCATTCTATTAGTGATGGCGACGCCCGCGGTTGCCGAAGAGCCATTGGTTCTTTTCTGGGAACAGCTAATGCCAGAGGGCGAGTATGAGCGCCTTGATGAGCTGTATGCAGTGCAACAGGGTATGGCGCAGTTTGGCCATTCAGAGAGCGATCCGATGATGGGCGGCATGCCGGTGCAGACCGGGTCATTCAACGTGGTGCCAGAGCTCGACGGTAAATTAGTTCGCATCCCGGGATTTGTTTTGCCGTTTGAATATTCAGCGTCCGGTGAAATTTCAGAGTTTCTTCTGGTACCGTACTTCGGGGCGTGTATTCACACTCCGCCTCCGCCGCCGAACCAGATGGTCTATGTGACAGCCAAAGAGGCAACGGATCTCGGCGGGATGTGGAACGCAATTTGGGCGATTGGTATCCTGCGAACGGAAAAACACCTTAACGACCTCGGCAATGCGGCGTACACGTTAGAATTCCAACGGTGGGAAGTTTATGATGGCTAATTCAAGACGAAACTTCTTAACGATAGCGATGATGACGTCGGCATTGGCCGTGGGACACGCAGCCGCGGAAGACGATAAGCATCGTGCCCATGAAGCTCATGTTCACGGCGCGTGGGAACTTTTTGCCGCCCTTGACGGCGACGTCGTTTCGGTGACCCTAGAAGGCCCGGCAATTGATGTTCTTGGCTTTGAGCACACGCCTGCGACGACAGAGGAACGCACAGTGGTGCGTGAATCCTTCGAAGCACTCTCGGGCTCTACTCAACTCGTGACCTTGGACGGCGGCGGCCAGTGCGTATTGTCTACGCCGGCCAATGTTGTCCTTCCTGACGGGTTCTTGGACGATCATGACCATCATGATGCTGACGATGAAGATCATGGCGATCATGAAGATCACCATGATCACACCTCGCGTACAGACGATGACCATGACGACGATGATCACGACGATGATCACGATGATGACGATGATCACGATCATGAAGATGAAAATGAAGACATCCACTCAAATCAGGTTGAGATCAGCTATGTCTTTGAATGTGGTGCGCCTGACCGCCTTCGGGCTCTCTCTGTGTCAGGCTTGGACGCCTTCAAAGCAATTGAAACGATTGACGCCGTCTTTATCGGAGACGCCAAGCAGGTTGCCGATCGTCTGACACGGGATACGCCTACCTTGAAACTCAAATAGCTGAGGGTACGCCCCTTCCAATGGGGCATCGACAAGCGTTGAAAATTCTGTCTCGTTCTAAGCGCTGGCGAAATCAATAACCGCAACAAGACGGCGCAACTTGCGACTTTCGATCGGCGCCGAACGGTGAAGGATCAAAGTGGCGCGATCACTCTTTTTGCCGAAGAACATGGCCACATTGCCTACGGCGACCTCACTGATTGGCCCTGTAAAGGCAGTCTGCTCATGCAAAGCGCGCTCTTCATCACCTGGTGTGACCCATTGCGTTCCCGGGCCATGATAAGTGACGACAAGTCGCGCTTTGACATTATCCAGGTGGAATTTCCTGCAACGATCATCTTCGATCGTTTCTAGTTTGACCAAAAGGTCAGGCTGCCCGTTGGCCTCAGAAAACATAGTTGAAAGATCGATAAGGTCGTCTGTGATCGACTTAAGTTTTCCGCCCGCTTCGGATTGAGCCAATTCTCTTAAGTCAGCACAGCTAACTTGATCGCTTGGCGTCAACTCGAACATTCAATTGACGGGCTTCGGTACCAACCACTGGGCGGCTTTGGTTAGACAGGCCGAAAGATCCCGGCGCCAAATGATCAATCCGACGGACTGTTCAATCCCTTCGCTCAATATGTGGGGATAATCAGCTTCAATGACATATGGTGGGTGAGCGCTCTCAGTTTTTGCATTTTGAAAGGCCATGTATCTGGCGATTTCCCAACATAGCATTCATAGCAGCCGGAAGGACCAAACCGCTGCCAGTTAAAGGAATGTCCCGCCATGACATCGCATAGGCGGATCATTTGGTTCCATCGCAAACCACTGACCACTAAACGAAAGCAGCCAGCTGTTGATCGACGAAAAGGTTTGCAGGCTGCACGGAGAGAAACCCTATCCCCGGCAACCCGTTCCACTCGGGCACTCGCCCTTGGCTTCGATTACCAGCCCAGAGATTTCCATTTTCGCGTTACCCAATAGGGCTTTGATTTTCGCCTCTGGGACAGCAACCAAGCGAATCTCGCCGCACTGGCTACATGTGATGACTGCTTTGACGTCTGATTTATCGTCTTTGTCGACGCAAACGAAGGCGTTTTGACTTACAACTTTCTGGGCAAAGCCTTTGGCCGAGAGGCCTTCCAATGCACGATAAATCGTCATGGGTGCACGGATCCCGTTATCGTGCAACTCATCGAGAAGATCGTAGGCTTTTTTCGGCCGGCTTGCCGACTTCAACGCATCAAGCACCAGGACTTCATTCCGGGTTAGGCGGGGTTCGTGTTGTCCGTCAGATGAAGCTTCACACTGACCTGAGGCTATGCCCGCACCGTCTGTGAGGGTGTCCATATTCCATCTCCAAATTCCTGAAGAGCGCCTTCAAGACGCTCGCTTGTCAGACTCTAGAAGATGAAAAAGGCGGCCCTCTTGGTAGACGATTTCCAGGGGCAAGGGCGATTTTTGGCGACCGGGCCCTCGAAGAGACGACGTCTGCGAAAAGTACCGAAGGGGCTAGGTCGCCTGCAAAGAAGTCTGCAGCGTCAGCAGGCGTTTCTGCGACGACATGGAATGCCAGGCATCCACTGTCATGATCGTGATGGTCCTCGTCCTCTATCGTGCTATGCGCGCCAATACTTCGATTTTCACTATCACGGCGGTGCTGACTAAAACGGTGATTAAAGGGGGAAACGTTGTCATGGTGGTCATCTTTGGGGTCGGCGGTCCCATGATCGCCGCGGCCGTCGCCCAGAGGCGGGCGCCAAAACTGCCTGTGATCTGAATGACCGTCCGCTAAGTGAGCGTGGTCTTGATGCTCGTCTAATCCGGCGTACCGGTCCGGTTCAGCGTCTTTGTTTTCATGGACGAATTGAACGTGGCTGTAGTCGTGAGCGGCATTGTGGATGCTCGCAAAGCACATCAATACGGCTGAGAACAGCGCTATGATCCGGCCATTCACGCTAACGGGGACATGACCCACCCCAGGGTACTTCTTAAGATTGCTCCCCGACATCTTGTGATAATAACACATTATTGGTGTTGGTAAAAGATGAGGTTGCCGCGCCCGGTTGGGCCTCTTTTTTGACGGTGAATGTGGCGGAGACGAAGGCAAAACTTGTGCGGGGCTTACCAGTCGGGGCCGCGACAACTGCCAGCGGCCCCATTTCTTCTCCCCGCTTAGTCAATAATCATCGGCTTTCACAGGATTGAATGGCTTGGCTCCAGGCAACACCTTGTCCAATTTTGCTAGTAAAGCAGGAAATCGTTGTCCGGTGACTACTTGTGCCTTCGCAAAGGTTGATAGCATTTTTCCACTGCCATTTGGTTCCACCGCCCCAATCGACACCGCCGTGCATCACCTTCTCAAAGCAGGCCGCAGGCTCGCGTGATGTTTCGGCACCCGCGCACAACCGTTGGATATTGGAGGCATTCCAACTACGTGATCCATTATAATCCCACGCTATTTTGCCTTGTACGGCGTTCTCGCAGGTATTCCGTGCCGCCGCAGCTCCCAAAATCGCTGGGTTGACCGACGGCGTTGTTGAAAGCCGTACCGCAGGCTTGATCACTTGTGTTGAAGTTCGCAAAACCTCAGCCGCAGGCAACGCCCATCCACTCCGATTTGCGCACGTCGTGTTGAGTTTTGCTCCCTGACTAATCAGTTGCTCTTTGAGTACATCCGGTACCAGTCCGACATGAACTACCCGGGACTTACCCTTTGCCTCGATGCAGGCGGTCGCGCCGACAGGGGTGAGCTCCTCAGAAGGCCGCATTATCAACGTACACCTATCATTTCCACGACAGGTCTTAACGCGGCTTGCTCCAGTGACTGCGACGGTGCTACCGGCCGTTCCTGCAAAAGAAAAGGTCTGCATAAAGACGGTAACATTACCACTGGCGCGCATGGCGCCGTTGGGTCGTTTGCGCTTCTTCACGATGCATTTGGCGTGTCCATCTTCTGGAGTCACTTCCTTAACGTACTTCACTGCTTCCCCAGCGCCACTTAAGGCTTTTCCTACGACCTTGACGACAGGTACGTCGATCTTCGAGAGAACCGTCCCCACCGACTTTGAGATCTGGCTTGTGTAGTCGACGACCTCATCGCCGCCACCATTTGACATCCAACACCGGCCACGGAGATGGAATCGCTTATCCATCCGCTCCGTGAACCAATCGCGCTCACGCAGTTGCGCTTGCGCCGGGACGATCATGACACCTCCGGCCATTGCCAGCGCCGCGCCAAGACAGATTGATGCCTGAAGTTGGTGGCGTTGTCGGTTCACAGTGCCCCACTTCAGCGAGTCCTTAAGGATCGGGCTTTTTTTCACAAACATAGTAATAGCTCCTGTTTAAAGCGTGGCACCATCCGGCCACACAGTCAGGATGCCGATGAATAGGCGGTAGGAGGATCACCCAGGCGGGGTAGAAAGAGCGGCAATTTCGTGGAATTCTGTTGACGGGCAAATGGCGTACTAACCTCATAAATGCCTCAATTCGCGCTTTCTTTGCCTTTTGCATGGGGGAGAAATGACTGGGGGAGAAATATCACGCCAGGACACGAGCGAAGCCGTTTGGCGAGACTTTGTGACACTTGCTTTCAGTGGGCTGCCAGCAGCAACGCTGACCGTATTTGTAACTGTCTTCATAATGAATCTACTGATTGCCCAAATCGGTGCGCCAAACTTTGGCGCATTGAATGCCGGCACTGCGGCATTACAATTCCTCGCCGCCTCATTGCCATGCGCTTGGTGGGTCGCCCGAGCGAAATGGCGGCAATTAGAAACCTTACTTCTGATTGGTGCTGCGGCTTACCTTCCGGCAGTCTTGGGCACAGCCGCCGTGGGCTTCGCCATGGACCATACTGGCGCAGATGGTCAAGAACACGTTGAGACGCTGTTTTTGAGAGTTGTAAAGAATGCGCCGGCTATCTTTACCTCCATTACGGTATTTTGGTGGCTGGGGGTACAAAAGCTCTCAAACAAGACTGATGAAACGTGTGTCGAGCAAGATCTGCACTTTGATACGCACAAAGACATAGAACAGGGCGTTGGCCTTATTGTTCGCGAGACTGCGCTCAAACAGAATTGGCTTTGGACAATTATGTCGGCGAACGCTTCAATTGGCGTCGCGTTGATCCTAATGGCGGCGGGCACATCAGCGGCGATCGTTTATGCATTCCTTGTTATTGTTACTGGCACGACGGTCTTAGCCCTAGTGTTGCGTGAGGGGCTTAAGCGCCTGGCGTTGGATGATCCTCGGCTTGATCTTGGCCTGGCGACATTCGACGTTCTGAGCGCTGGTGCCTGGGGAGCACTCGCCTGGTTCTTGGTTTTTTCGCAAGCAACCGCAGAAATTGCATTCGTGCTTCCATGCTTGGCGATAGGGGGGTTAATGATTGGCGCGTTGGCTGCGCCAAGGAACACATCTCCGGTAATCGGCCCCGCCGCTCTTTTTACTCCTTACTTACTGGCCTTACTCATCGCCCAGCCGAAGGATTGGCTCCTTAATCTCATAGCGGCAATTGCTGTTTTTGTGATGGCCGCATTATTCTCATTGCTCCTATCCCGCCCTGTTATCCAGAGCATTAGATTGCGCCTCAGTCTAGAACATGCCAATGCACAGCTTGCTGACGAAACCGCACTTCGCCGCCGAGAGTATAATGTGCGCGAGCGACTTCTGAGATCAGTCAGCCACGATTTGCGTCAACCAATTAGTGCCTTAAACCTATTTCTGGATCGGATCCAAAGCACGCAAGATACCGATCGTCGAGCGGAAGCCTTGTCTGAGGCTGTGCAATGCGTCAACTCAGCGAATGCCGTAATTGATAGTATTTCTCAGGTCGCTTGGACCGCAGGAGAGGTTCAGGTTGCAGCACCAGCGCCGACACGATTGAGGGCGATATTTGACACGCTTTATACAGAGTTTCACGAAGAAGCTGAACGCAAAAACCTGAAGCTGCGTACGCGGGATGCCAATCTTTCGGTCATGGCAGACAAGCAGCTTTTGATACGTATTCTGCGAAACCTCATGTCGAACTCAATCCGGGTTACGGCGACCGGCGGTGTCCTCGTCGCAGCTCGTACACGTGGCTCTAGTGTCGAGCTACTTGTTATTGATACGGGCCCAGGTGTCCCCGCAGGTCAGCTCGGAACTATATTTGAGGAGTTCAAGCAAAGCGGAGAGACACCCAGCGGAACTATGGGGATAGGCTTGTTTATCGTTCGAGAACTCACATGTAAATTGCAAGGCGAGATCATTGCCGTTTCAAAGCCAGGCAGAGGGTCAACCTTCGGTATCCGATTGCCGCGCGTGCTATACGAAGTCACGTCGAGCGAGCTAGTCGCCGACCGAAAGCCCATGCTTGCGGCACCAATTGATTAGGTCGATCCTTCCACTGACCTTACAATCGCGATAAATTGAGGAAAGATGTGTTTTAATCGTTTCTGGCGAAACGCCAAGCCGTTCGGCGACTTCACGATTGGAAAGACCGTTACAAACCATGACAGCAATTTCGCCCTGTCGTTTTGTGAGGCCGATTTGTGCGAAGATCGACACTCTGTCTACGTGGTTGGCCTTTGTCACCTTCAGGTTTGCCACTTTTGCAGTATCGCCTGCTAGATTGGCTCTGATAACTCCGAGCAATTGCTCCGGTGGGATATGTTTGCCGACAAAGGCATCAATTCCTTGTGCTGTTGCCTGCGTTTGGTCTTCAGGGCTCAATGTTGCTGAAACAACAATAATGCTCGCGTGAGGGGCTTTTGCTCGAAGTGCAGACAAAACCTCAATTGGGTCGTGCCCTGGCATGTAAAAGTCGGTAAGAATTAAATCTACATCGCCGCCTAGCGTGCCAATCATCCTGATCGCCTCGCTTGGATTAGTATGCACGGTGAATTCTGCCTTTGGGTAAGTATCGGCCAGGAGCATGTTGAGGCCGCGCGCAAACAGGGCATGGTCATCTAAAATGATGCCTCGGCTGACGAACCGTTCAACCATTGTTTCCTCTTTTGTCGACAGTCCGAGATTGTGACGGTGTGTTTTAGATGGGGCTGAGACTATGGCCTACGGGACTAATGTCCAGCTGATAGTTGATACACTTCGCGGAATCGCGGGCAGCACCGGAACCGGGAACTCAGCTTCAAAGCAATTCGGCCGCCGGGTCTTCTCACAGACGAGCAAAGAGACATTTTTCTCTCAGTAAGGAAAAGTCTGCCTGCCGACTTTATTGAAAACGAGCACATAGGGCAGTTGTCGGTCAATAGCCAGTATGTTGTAACAGTTCGAAGACTTTCGGAATGGGTCGACACGCACGAACCTGGCCATTTTACCGCAGAGTTCTACAAAGCTGTTTTGGATTTGCGTCGAAAAGAAATTGCGACTGCAAACGCACTAGCGAGAAGTTTGCGGTTTACAGATCAATCCCGTCTGCGTGCTGAAGCAGCTGCGATATCGGCAATAATCCGTGACCGGCTCCCGAAATCTTGGTATTACAGCGACGTATAGCTCCAGCGAAGTAGGGTAACGACGGCCTTTCGCCAATTACGGACTTAGCTCCCTGAGCATTGAATATCCGACATCGCGCGGAAGCAGATATTGACAGTGAAAACGGCGGATAGGGGCCATTGGGCCATAACGCAAATCCGCAAACACCTTAATAATCGCGTGCTTTGGGCCACCCTAGGGTTAGTCGTCGCATCACCCGAGGTATATTCAAGAAGTCTGCATACGCATGACTTGAACTTCACGAGCAGACTTCAAGAGCTTCGCTCATCACGTCGGCCCGTTGGCGGTCGACTTCGAGGAACGCATCGGCTTCCTCCAGACTTTCAATAACGGGCTTCATCTCAGTAAAGGCTTGGCACCGCTTATCAGATTTCCCCCACATTTGATAAAGCAGGGTTAGGTCGAAGAGGTGGATCATTTCATTGCGCAAAAGTTCCGCAGAGCCCGGACGATCTTTTAAACGACCTCGTGTGCGCTCTAGGCCGAGACGGCCCAAGCGCTCTGACTCCTCAAATTGGCCCGCGACAGCATAGGCACCCATCATTTCTGCCTGTGTGGTCTCAAAGGATTTTGGCCAATTCTCATTGTTGGGGTCCAACGCAATAAGTGTTTCGAGATCAGCAAGCGCATTTTCATAATCGGAAATGGCTTCCAGACCTCGCCCGGAATTCATGTTGGCGAAGCCGCGAAAACCCAATGTCCTTGAGCGCGCCCGAATATACACTGGATTGTCAGGTTCGGCGTCCACCAACACGGAAACCCGGGAAAGAGCCGAGTCCAGATGCTCAAGTGCCTCAGCGCCACGCATGGCGAAAACGAAACTGCGCCCGAGATTAGTTTCGGCGCTGGTTAGCAGAAGGTTGAGTTTGCGGTCTTCGGGTCGCTCTTCGATGGCAGCTTTTGCGTCTGTGATTAGAGACGAATAAAGCTCCATGGACGGGGCCTGGTCCTTCGTGTTCACCTGGGCTGCGAAGGCCAACTCGGCGCGCGCCGAGAACGCAGCGTTCTGCAGGTTGGAATTGCTTTGGGGACCATCGCCATTAGCCACTTCTATTGCGCGCTTCGCAAAAGCTTCCGCCGCGTCTATGTGCTGGTCAATATAGGAGGCGATCTGGCTGCGTTGGACGAAGACGCTCGCGAGGATCAAGCGCGCCTCATCGTTGTCTGGTGCCTCATCCAACAGCTCTTCCAGCATTTCGACAGCGCGTTCCAGATTGGCCTTCGCAGAGGTGGGGTCAAGCCGCGCCCCGCGTGAGGGTGACCCTTGGATTTCGGCGAGCCTTGCCAGGCCTTGCGCCGTCTCAAGCCTCACATCGACCGGCGCTTGGTCGGCTGCAGCAAGGTCATCGAGATAGGTCTGCGACGCTTCAGCCAGCAGTAATTGAGCCTGGGAACTGCGTGGCACACGCTCCAGGGCGTCATACATGTCGAACATCATCGTGCTCGCGAGTGCGCGCACATCTTCAAATCGCCGATCGGCTTCTTTGCGTGCGGCATCCGCCTGAACATAGAGCATGTTTGTTGTGATCAAGCCGCCCATCAGCCCCATCAACACCATCACACCTGAAGTGAGCGCAAAGGGCCTGCGCTTTAGCAGCTTGCCGAACTGGTAGGGAAGGCCCCCCCGACGGGCACTAACCGGTTTGTGGGTCAGCCAGGCGTCAAGGTCATCTCTGAGGGCATCGGCTGATGGATACCTATCAGCTGGCAAACTCGCTGTTGCCTTTTGAATGATGGCGGAGAGATCACGATTTCCAGTCGTCTCACTCATCAGGGTGCGCAAGAGTTGGCCGAGTGAATAGACATCAGACAGTGTACTGACAGCAGCTCCCTTCGAGCGCTCGGGCGCGGCATAGCCCGGTGTGAAACTGAGACTTGGAAGGGACGAAGCATCTTGCGCGTCGAGGCCCGGACCCTGGTCAGGACGGGCAATGCCAAAATCAATGAGTTTTGCCTGGCCTTCGCGGGTGACCAGGACATTCGACGGCGTCAGGTCCCTGTGGATGATCAGGTTCTGGTGCGCAAAGCGCACCGCTTCGCAGACCGAGACCATGAGCTCGACCCGCCCACGCAAGGAAAGGCCTTGAGCGTCAGCCCATTCGGTCAGCGGTTGGCCATCGACAAACTCCATAACGAAGTAAGGCGCACCATCCTCTAGTGTTCCACCGTCAAGCAACCGAGCGATCCCCGGATGGTTGAGGTCAGCCAGGATCTGGCGTTCGCGCTGGAAACGTTCCACGAGTTCGTCGCGGAGCAGACCGGGCCGAATGACCTTGATTGCGGCGGTGTGGTCGAAATCCCCGGCATCGCGCACACCCTTGTAGACGGCGCCCATCCCGCCGCGTCCTATGACGCCGTCGATCCTGTAGGCGCCGATCCGTTGCGGTGGTGGGGGATCATCTGGTGCAAGGCGTGCGCCGCCGGTCTGGAGGCCTGCTTCGGCGAGGGAATCGTGAGCGAGAAGCGAGAGCACCCGCTTGTGCAGCTGATCGTCATCGCCAGCCTGGGAAGCGACCCACTCCGCGCGGGCTTCGGACGGCTGATCAAGGGCGCGTTCCAGCAAGTCCAACGCGCGGCGTTCCAGATTGCGGTCGCCCATGGCTCCCCCCCCCCCTTTATTCATCACCGTTGTTTCTACTCATTGTCGTATGTACTCCACTAGGCGCAAGGTTTGCATTGTCCGGGCCAGAGTTGCCACAGTAGGGGCCAGAGTAGGGGCCAGAGCCGTTGCGTGGGGGAAGCTGAGGCATGAGAGAACTGAACGCAGAACAGGCCCGGCTTCTTCTTGCGGCTTGGCGCGCTGGTGACGAAGCCGCGCGCGACAGCCTTTTCGACCTGTTCTACGATGAATTGCGCGCCATCTCGGCCGTGCTCTTGCGTGGAGAGGGCAATATCTCCCTGTCGACCGGCGAGCTTGTCAACGAAGCCGTGATACGCCTTGTTGGATTGAACCGGATAGACTGGCAGGACAAAGCCCACTTCATGGCCTTGGCCGCGCGGATGATGCGCCGTGTCCTGATTGATCACGCGCGCAAAAAGAACGCAGACCGGCGCGACCATTTCCGCGTGACCCTGATCACGGGGCTTCACAACGGCAAGGAAGCTATCGACCTGCAACGGCTCGACGAAGCTCTTACGCGTCTGAAGGTCATTGACCCGATGCGCGCTGAGATTGTCGAGCTACGCTACTTCGGCGGCCTCACTGTGGAGGAGACAGGCGAAGTCGTTGGCCTTTCCCCCTCCAGCGTTAAGCGCAGCTGGCGCGCAGCGCGCGCCTGGCTTTCCTCCGCCCTGTCGGAGAGTTTCGGAGACTAACCGCTAGAAGGCAAAGAAATCCGCTTCCTGGGACGCGTATCCTTCACCCTTCAGGCAGGCACAGTCGAACGTATCGCCTTCCACTGCAGGCAACACGTCCGCCGGCGGAACATCCGCTGCGGGCAGGAGCGCCAGATCCTCAAAGAGGTCCAGCGCTCCTGCGTCAGTCTCCCCCACCGACAGAGAACTGAAGTCGAAGGCATCCATGTCGTCGAAATTGAAGGGCGCCGCCTTGACTGACACGGCAGCCTCCGCAGCACCAGCCGCCTCGGCCTCCGGTGTCACCGTCACCTCCTGGGTCGCGGTCGTGGTTTCGGTGTCAGTGGCGTCCACGGTGATGGCGGTGACGGTGAGGGTGAAGCTGCCACTGAAGCCGGCGGGCGGGGTGAGGGTGAGATCTGCCGACGGGGCGCCGGTGAAGGCCCACGCCGTGCCGTCGCCATTAACGTCGGTGCCCTCGCTCAGCGTCGAGCCCACCGGCAGGCCCGAGAGGGTCACCGTGCTGAGCGTGTCATCGGGCTCGGTGGCGCTCACCGTGATGGGTAGGGCAATGGCGGTGTCCTTGGGGCCGGTGAAGGCCTCGGTTAGCGTGGCGATGAACACGTCCGTTGCCTCATTCGTGTCGCCCGCCACGAGATTGCTGGCATTGCTCTCGAACACCACTTGCGTGCCATCAGGGGAGAAGATCGCGTCTCGGCTGAGATTGTTCCCCTCATTGCCCGCAGCATCCTCGGAGACGCGTGTCAAGGCGCCTGTTGTGAGGTCCTTAACGAAAATGTCCGTGCGCCCATTGGTATCGCCTGCCACAAGATTGTTGGCAAAGCTCTCGAAAAGCACTTTCGTGCCATCGGGGGAGAAGACCGCGTCGTTGCTGGTATCGTTCCCCTCATTACCTGCCGCGTCCTCGCTGATCCGTACCAACGCGCCGGTAGCGAGGTCCTTGATGAACACGTCCGTTGCCCCATTCGTGTCGTCCGCCACGAAATTGCTGGCATCGCTCTCGAACACCACTTTCGTGCCATCGGGGGAGAAGACCCCGTCTCGGCTGAATTTGTTCCCCCCAGTGCCTGACGCGGTCTCGGAGACGCGTGTCACGATGCCCGTGGTGAGGTCCTTGATGAACACGTCCGTTGCCTCATTCGTGTCGCCCGCCACGAGATTGCTGGCATCGCTCTCGAACACCACTTTCGTGCCATCGGGGGAGAAGAACCCGTCTCGGCTGAGCTTATTCCCCCCATTGCCTGACGCGGTCTCGGAGACGCGTGTCACGATGCCCGTGATCAGGTCCTTGATGAACACGTCAAGTGTCTCATTCGTGTCGCCCGCCACGAAATTGTTGGCCGCGCTCTCGAACACCACTTTCGTGCCATCGGGGGAAAAGACCCCGTCTCGGTTGAGTCGGCTGAGTCCGTTCCCCCCAGTGCCTGACGCGGTCTCGGAGACGAGTGTCAGCGTGCCCGTAATGAGGTCCTTGATAAACACGTCTTCTGTCTCATTCGTGTCGCCCGCCACGAGATTGCTGGCACGACTCTCGAACGCCACTTTCGTGCCATCAGGGGAGAAGATCGCGTTTTGGCTGACAGTGTTGTTCCCCCCAGTGCCTGACGCGGTCTCGGAGACGCGCGTCACCGTGCCGGTGATGAGGTCTTTAACGAACACGTCCCGTAAACCATTGGTGCCGTTCCCCACGAGATTACTGGCAGCGCTCTCGAACGCCACTTTCGTGCCGTCAGGGGAGAAGACTGCACTGAAGCTGGAACTATTCCCCTCGGTCCCGGACGCATCTTCCGAGACGCGCTCGATGCCTGCCAGGTCGAGGCCGGTCCCAAACACGATCTCGGCTTGTGCCGCAACGGGGCCGTTGCCGGTGCCCGGCTCAATCGACACGGTTTGCGTCGCCACAGCCTCATCGTCGCCATCTGTTGCTGTAATGGTGAGCGTAAAGGCGCCCTCGAAGCTGGCGGGCGCGGTGAACGCGAAATCCTCCGGCGCCGGTCCGGTGAAGGTCACCGATGTGCCATCGGCGGACGGGGTGCCATCTGAGAAGGTGGTTCCCTCTGGAAAGCCGGAATAGACCACCGTCTGAACCGGCGAGACCATATCATCGGCCCCGGCAAAGGGGGCGATCATGGTGGCTTCGCCAGCGGTTCCGGAAAATGACTCAGCGTCCGCTGTCGCGACGCTTTCATTGGCGGCTTCGGCTGTCGCGACGCTTCCATCGCTGGCGGTGGCTGTCGCGCCCATGGTGTTGGGAGTGACGCTTTCGAAATCGGGGGTGAACTGATCGATCAGGCTGGCGAGGGCGTCGGCGGCGACGGTCCCGTCAACCGCGACCGTGTTCACTGCCGCATCGACGGCCGCCTTGGCTGCGGTCACATCGTCCGCAATCTCGGCGGTCAGCGCATCGGCTGCCCCTTCGCCGAAATTGGTGGCTGACGCTAGCGCTGTGCTCGCGTCGGCGGCAGACGCTGTCGAGGCCGCCATGAACGTGGCAGAAGCCGAAGCAAATCCGTCGTTTATGGATTGCGCCTTGGCCGCCGAAGCGGTTTCGGCCAATGCTGACGAATCGGACCTGACGTCGGCCCAGGCGGTCGTGGCTGATTGGTCAAGCGCGATGCTTTCCGCAATACTCCCGTCGTCAGCGATCGCCAAAGCCACACTATTAAATGCTGCGAAATTAAGGGCTTCAGCGCTATTCTGTGCAATGGCAACGACTGTCGATCCATCTACAGCGTCTGCAAACGCGATCGACATCTCATTCGCCCCGGCGCTGGCCGAACTCATGGTCTCGGCACTGGCGGTCGCGGTGCTGGTATTGGCGGCAAAAGCCAGCGCGTCGGAGTTGTTCTCAGCGTCGGCTGATGCTGTCGAAGTTTGTGCCGCGAACGCACTCGCTTCACTACCGCTCTCGGCCCGCGCATCCACGACACTGCTATCGACCGCCGTTGCGACGGCACTCGACCCCACATCCGCTCCCCTTGCCAGAGCGAAGGACTGGTCGGTGGCGGCGCTGTCGGCCTCCGCACCGAACAGGGCGATGGAGAAGGCCCCGGCATCGCCGGTCACATCACTGGTCGCGCTGGCGCCGTCCACAGCGACGGCCGAGGCGATTCCGAACCCGTCAAAGGCGGTGAGATCGATCGCATCAAGGTCCACATTGAAGACATCGAGGCCCATGGCGTCATCGGGCAGCGGGTCGCCGCCGCCATCGATGAGGAAGCTTTCGAGCAGCCGGTCGAGCCCCGTATCGCCCTCAGCGTCCGGGGTCAGCGCCTCGACAAAGCCGAGCCCGCCGGTGATGGTGACCGCCTCGGCAATCTCATTCGCGCCGGCCATGGCCTCAGCGGTGGCGGTTTCGCCCTCGGCCAGATCGCCCGCCAGGGTCAGCGTGCCGCTCAGGATGCCCTCATCGGGCAGGTCGTAGACGCCCTCCAGATCGTTCGTCCGGCTCTCGATCACATAGCGCAGCGTGCCCGTATCGCTCTGGTCGCCATCGGTGACGGAGAAGGTAATCAAAACCTCCGCAGTCTGACCAATTGCCAGCCCCGCAAAAATCGGCCCAGTGCTGTCGATGGTGAAGCTGCCCGCATCGCCCGTGCCCGGTGTCAGGGTGAAGCCGGCATCGGCAAGGCTCACATCCTGGCCATCAATCGTGACGCTGATAAGGGAGATGTCGTCGGCATCGAGATCGCTGTCGGCGTCGCTGGCAAACCCATCGATCAGCGCCACATCACTGACGGTGAAGATGGCGTTGATGTCCGCCACGATGCCGAAATCGATGTCGGCGGCCACCGGCGCGGCACCTTTGGCCATGCCCGCATCCAGCGTCACTGGGATGACGATCTGGACATTCGTGTTGCCGAGCATATCGTCCGAGGCGAAGACGCGAATGTCGAATTCCCCTTCCGCATCGGCCGGCGTCGTGAATGTGAACCCTGCGGGCGGCAAGCCGTCAAAAACGACCTCAGTCCCTGTCGAATTTGGCGTTCCATCGGAGAAGGTCGTGCCTTCTGGAAAGCCGATGATCGCGGTACTGACCGTGTCAGTGCCCATGCCAGAGGCCATTCCGCCGAACGGCACCTCGACGGCTTCGCCAGCAGTTCCCGAAATGCTGGCTGCGCCGAACTCACCAGTAGTGCCGCCGACCTGGACCAGGGTCGCCAGGACGCCTGAGAACAGGCCATTGGCAACCGATCCATCCTCGGCGCGGACGCTGCCCCCGGAGCCGCCGAGATAATCGGCGTCGACGGACGATCCGTTTAGCGCCGTGGCGGAGACGCTGGGGCCGTCTTGTCCCCTGATAATCGCAAGCGAGCTGGTGTCGGTGAACGAGCTGGCAAAGGTGCCATCGATCGCGATGGAAACTCCGCCTGCAGCGCCAGTGAATACTTCATCGGTGATGTCGACGAAGGCAGTGGCTTGGCTGTCATTCTCCGCCAGCGCATAGGCGATCGACAAGCTGTCGCCCGGAGGATTGGTGACGAAGTCGCGTATGGTGGTCAAGATCGTCGCGTCTTCGGCGAGGTCTTTTAATGTGTTGGGGCCGGCAAACTCGATATCAGCCAATGCCTCGTCCGGCCCCACGTCAGCGTCGGCCCGCAGCACATCACCGGCCACATTCTCCCCCGCATAGCGCAGGTTCACGTCAAAGTCGCCCGGCACGCCGACCACAGTGAAGGTCAACTCACCTTCATCGGTGAAGGTGCCATCGGTGACCGTGTAGGTGATCACCACGTCGGCGGTCTGGAAGCCGGACAGCCCGTCATAAGCCACCGCATTGGTGTCGGTGATGAAACCGCCTGCATCGCCGTCACCGGGCACATAGGTCACGCCAACCGCTTCGACAGTTGTTTCCTGCCCATTGATCGTGGCACTGGTGAAGCTGATCGATTGGCTGTTGAGGTCGGTATCGGCGTCGCTCGCCAGGTCGGCAACGATATCGACCGATGAGGCATCAAGGATGATATCCGTCGGGATGAAGCCATTGACCATAAAGTCCAGCGCCACCGGCGCGGCGCCGATCTGCCCTTCATCCACGCCGTTGATGGTGATGGTCACATCCTGCGTGGTGCCGTCGATGGAAGTGACGGTGAAGGTTTCGGAGAGCGTCTCACCATTGGTCAGGGCCTGAACCGCGGGATTGTCATTGTCGAGCTGGTAGGACCAGTTGCCATTCGCGGCGAGGCTGAATGTGCCGAAATCGCCTTCAGTATCGTCCTGTGGCTGGAAGGCAGCTTCATCCGCATCGGGATCATCAATCGTGAGCGTGCCGCTGGCGGAAAGTTGGTCGTCCTCAGTAACCTGGCCGTCGGTGTCCCCGCCAAGGATGGCGACGTCATTCACACCGTTCACCGTCAGGGTGAACTGGTTGAGCGTGGCCGCGCCTTGGTCATCGATCACGCTGTAAGCAATCGTGCTAACGATGCCATCGTCGGCCGGCAGGCTGTTGAACGTGCCGGTGTCGAACGAGACGGTGCCGTCGCCATTGTCCGTGCCGAAACTGGTGGATATGGTGAGCAGATCGTCATCCCCATCCGGATCGGTCTGGCCCTGCAGGAGGTCGAGCGTGATGACGCCGTCATCTTCTGTGAACGGGCCAAAGGTGAGAGGCGTGACCACCGGCGCGAGATTGTCGACCGGCGGTTCATCATCATCAAGCACGGTGAGCGTGGCCGATCCGGCATTGGCGCCTGGCGCACTTGCGGTGATGGTCACCACCTGGTCGCCATCATTCAACGGGTCATCGTCGGCGATGGCAAGGAAGTGAGCCGAGCTCCGACCGGCCTCGATTTCAATGGTCATCGGAACGTTGAGCTCATTCGGATCGCTGAGTGAAAGGGTGACGACCAGGGGCTCGGAGGTATCGCCCGTCCGCGTTACCGTCCCTGTGGTTTCGCCGTTAGCTTCTTCGATCTCGGAAGCGTCAAACACCACTGCCAAATCGACCGGCGCAAGGATGTCATCACTTTCAATCGTGAATGTGATGGTCTCGCGCCCGATTTCCTGGCCTCGGCCGCCATTTCGGTCAGTAGCGATCACGGTGAGCGTGTAGGTGCCGTCGGCCAGCGCAGGATGGGGATTGCGATAATCACCTCCGCGATCTCCGAACAGGGCAAATGGCAAGACGTTTTCGGTGCGCTCTTCAAGAAGGTTGCCGTCGCTGTCGCGCAACTCAAAGCGGATGGAACCGTCGTCGTCCGTGGTGTCGCCATCGCTTACGAAGTTGGCGGTGATCCCGCGTTTTCCTGGTGCCAGGTCGGAAAGATCGATCGTGTCGCCATCGGCAAATGTCGCGACGTCTACGTCGCTATCGGTGTCCACGAACTTGAATTCAAATGCGCTCTCACCTTGAGGTGGCAGGCGATCGCTTGTCACGGTGAACGAAATGGTCTCGCGCCCGATTTCCTGGCCTCGGCCGCCATTGCGGTCGGTAGCGATCACGGTGAGCGAGTAGGTGCCGTCAGCCAGCGCAGGATGGGGATTGCGATAATTACCTCCGCGATCTCCGAACAGGGCAAATGGCAAGGCGTTTTCGGTGCGCTCTTCAAGAAGGTTGCCGTCGCTGTCGCGCAACTCAAAGCGGATCGAGCCATCGTCGTCCGTGAAGTCGCCGTCGCTGACAAAGTTGGCGGTGATCCCGCGGTTTCCGGACGCCAGGTCGGAAAGGTCGATCGAGTCGCCATCGGCAAATGTCGCGACGTCTTCGTTGCTATTGGTGTCCACGAACTTGAATTCAAATGCGCTCTCACCTTGAGGCGGCGGACCATCACTTGTCACGGTGAATGAAATTGATGTGCTGGCGAGTTCTACCCCGCGCGCGCCGTTCTGACTGAAGGCGATCACTTCAAGACGATAGTATCCATCCAACAGGGGCGTTGAGGGGTCGGTGAAGTCGCCATTACGATCACCAAAAAGGGCGAATGGTGCGCGGTTCTCAGTGCGCTCTTCGACCAGTTTGCCATCAGCGTCATAAAGGGCAAACTGGATCGAACCATCATCATCGCCTGCCACGCCATCGCCGACATAGTCTGCCTTGATGCCGCGCCAGCGGGCGGGCAGATCAGAAAGGTCAAGAGCATCGCCATTCTCAAGCGTCGCAACCTCGCCGTCGTCATTTGTGTTGACGATCGTGAAGACAAAGCCGTTCGCAGTGCCCGGCTCGGACTGATTTTGGGACTGATCGTGCGACTGTTCCTGGGGATTCTGACCTGCGCGGCTCGCTTCCGGATGCGTCACATTTGCAGGCCAGTCTGCGCCAATCAGGGTGTCCAGGTCATCGGGTGCTTCTCCCCCCAATAAGCCCAAGCCCTTTTCCCCCACCATGTCCCCCGCCATCATTGCCTCCGCATTCGATTGCTAGTGCACCAACCCATAAGGCGCGGTGGGAGGGCAGAGGGGGTCAGGCCGAGTTCGCTATTTTCTTTCGGGGGAGCCGCATCAGGATTGCGGCAGAGCGGCCCTTCGCAACCCAATCATCTAGAACCGTTAGAGTGTCAGCGGTGTTCGCAAGAAATGCATCCAGCGAGCAAAATCAGGGTCAACATCTGACGTTTAATTGAAGTTGGGTTCCCTGGTTCACTCCTGCCGGCAAGCATAGCTGGCAGCTTGCCACTAGGATTCGGCGGCTCGACAACTAGCGGCGCATTCCGTTTTCATTGCCAGGTTGGCAAGGACTGTTGAGTTCGTTTCTTTTGTTGATGGCCGATTGAAGGTCTTTCCGTTTGGGCCTTCAAAAGGGGACTTAACAGTACGCAGTAATCGAAAATATCAGTTTAAACGAGGGACTAATCGATATAAGTGGCGGAGACGAAGGGAGGAATTTCGAACGCTCAATCCCAAAGCCGCGACTGCGGCTCGGCCGGTCAGGCCGCCCACGCGGAGGCGCCTTGCGCCGCGAGCGAAAAAGTGGCGGAGAGTTGGGGAGATTCTTCCAACACTTCAGTCTTTGAAATCCTATCGGAATGGGAAGCGCAGCTTCAAGCGCAAGCAATTGA
This sequence comes from Pseudomonadota bacterium, assembly GCA_038522945.1. GTDB lineage: Bacteria > Pseudomonadota > Alphaproteobacteria > Caulobacterales > Parvularculaceae > MED-G105. Next base: position 110,899 of record JBCBJV010000001.1, on the reverse strand, counting down.
TTTTGATGAGTTATCCCAAGGCCCGGACGCCTCTTGCGAGGAAGGCCCATCGCTATGAATCGCCCGCGCAATCCAAAAGATCAAAACACCCTCGGCCCGTCGTTTTCTACTGCCAATCCGGGCGCGCCGGCCGACCAACGCAAACGCGTTTCTGCACGCAAGCGAGCTTCCGCAGCCTACTCAATCCGGTTCACGTCAGAAGAACGCGCACGGCTTGATCTAGAAGCGGGTCCGGACGGCTTGGCCGCCTACATCCGCGCCAAGCTGTTCGATGGCGAGGTGTCGCCACGCAAAGTGACGCCGCCTAAACCGAGCGCGGACCGCGAGCGGTTGGGCCGGGTGCTCGGCGCGTTGGCGCAGTCACGGATTGCGAGCAATCTCAATCAATTGGCCAGGGCTGCGAATACTGGCGCACTGCCGGTTTCGCCGGAAATTGAAAACGAGTTGCGCGGCGCGTGCGCCGACGTGGCGCTCATGCGTGCAGAGCTCATAAGGGCGTTGGGCGTGCGGGACCCAGCCAATAAAGGACAACGGAGGGGCGCCGCGCCTTCATGATCCTGGTCGGCAACGCACGAGGATCGGGCCGCGAATTAGCGGCCCATCTCATGAATGCGCGCGATAATGAGCATATCGAGTTGCACGAAGTCCGCGACTTCGTCGCCGAAGACGTGCGTGGCGCTTTCGATGAAGCGCGCGCCATGGCCAATGGCACGCGCTGCCAGAAATACCTCTTCAGTCTTTCCTTCAATCCACCAGGGAATGCGCACGCAGATATAGCTGCGTTCGAAAAAGCAATCGATGAAGCGGAAGAACGGCTCGGCCTAACCGGCCAACCGCGTGTCGTGATTTTTCACGAAAAAGACGGCCGCCGACACTGCCACACCGTGTGGAGCCGCATCGACCCTGTTTTTATGCGGGCGGTGGAGCTGCCATTCTTCAAACGCAAACTGAACGCGCTTGCTCGAGAGCTTTTCCTTGAGCATGGCTGGGAGATGCCGAAAGGGCTACTCAACCCGGCTGAGCGCGATCCGCGAAACTTCTCATTGCCCGAATGGCAGCAAGCCAAGCGGATCGGCAAAGATCCCCGTGTCATCAAAGCAGATTTTCAGGCGGCGTGGACCCATTCGGATTCGCCGGCGGCGCTGAAAGCTGCGCTTGAGGAACGTGGCTATTTCCTTGCGCGAGGCGATCGGCGGGGTTTTGTCGCCGTGGACTGGCAGGGCGAAATCTACGCCTTGGCCCGCTGGGCCGGCGTGAAAACAAAAGAGGTTCGCGACCGACTGGGTGATCCTCAAGACCTACCGGCCATCGAGGACGTCAAGACCAAGATCGGCCAAGAGCTGACCCCGGTATTCAAGCGCTGGGCGAGAGAACTTGGCGCCGACATCCGCAAAACCAAAACCGACTTTGAGGCGGCGCGCGCCGCACTCATTGATAAGCAGCGCGCTGAACGCACAGCGCTCGCGGACCAACAAGCCGCCCGTCGCACACAGGAAACACTCAAAAGACAGACGCGGTTCAGGTCGGGCGTATCGGGCTTGTGGGATCGCCTCACCGGGCGTCATGGCCGCATCGCACGCCGGAACGAACGAGATGCGATAGCTTGCCGCCAGCGGGATCGCCAGGAACATGAGAATATGATCGCCGCCCATCTTCAGGCCCGGCGCGATCTCAAGACCGCCAGGCAGAAACAACGTGATCACCTGCAAGAGCAGGCGCGCGACCTCAAGGCCGAATGGGAGTTGCTTAAATCCACGCCGATACAGCCAGCACGCGAAAGCGATCCTAATAGAGCAAGACGTCGTAAGCGCGCGCCGCCCGGTCGGGACCGATAGCCGCTGTCAACACGCGAGAAGTCCGGCGGCGTCAATGCCGCCAAAAGACATGGACTTCGTCGTAGGCGGTTTCGATGGTGAAAACGTCATTGATTTCAAAATCGCGCGCCATGGCTTCATAATCGATATAGAAGCGAAGCGGCTCGGGGATCTCGGTTGTTTCTTCGGTCAGTTCCTGGGCGAAGCCTGCAAGAGAAGCATGGCAACCCGCATAATGGTTTTCCATGGCCTTTTGCGCGTCGTCGAGATCTCCGAGATAGGACAGGAGCTTGCCGCCAAGTTCGCCATGCTCGGCGATAAACGCGGCCAGCGCCGACACTGTCTCGAGATCTGTATATTCGCAGAGCTGTGCGCCTGCGAAGTCGTCGTAGTCGTGGATCCCAAACTCTTCCGCCTGAGCAATCGGCGAGGCTTTGAGCATGGCTGAGACTTCGCCGCGGATTTCGTCTGCTGGTTGGTCGGCGTCAATCCACGCTCCATACAGCCGGCCTGAGTTGTAGGCCGCGAGGCAGGCCACATAGATCCTTGGTTTCCTTTCTGTTTTGCACATCGGTTTTGTCCTTTCCTTGGGATGAGGGTTGCGCATGCAACCCTCTGCCTTCCGGCGAGGACGGGGTGTGCGAGGGCAAGGAGGCTCCGAACGAGGGTCCGCGGGCCGACAAGCGTCAGCGCCGCCGGCCTGTGGATACGTTTGGATGCCTTGCGTGAGCGAGGGGCAGCGCCCCTTTTCTTAGGTTATTTTTATAATCCTCATTTCATCAGAAATTTAACGTGTTGATGTGACTTTATGTATTTTTCATTCGGCGAATGTCTGAATACAATTTTTCATGAGACCATAATCAAGGAATGAATCTCCATGAATACGCTTTAAGGACTTTTCCCGCATTTCGTTGACGTGCTTTGCTCGCGCATGCACTCGTCGTTGTGCATATACGCCTACAGACATCGATAAAAAGTATCGGAAATCTAGGCTCTGTTTTATATGCTCTTTTCGACGTGGGCCGTACGCGAGTTTCTCATGAGTTGCCCCAGAAATTGCAGATAAGGCTCCTCGAACAAAGCGTACCACCGATAGTTCGGCTAGGCAGTTAGGATCCGGGATGTCAAACCTATTTGCAGCATCAAGAACCGTCTTACCAAGGGTGTCCGAGATCGCCGTCATCCGAACTTGCGGATGAGAATAGGACGTGATGTCGTGACCGTTTATTGGCCTTATGTCTGGCCTTGCCAGTGCAAGCCACAATACCAATGCCATACCGAGCAAATGAGATTTCTGAAAGATTTCATGTTGAATAAATGATGCGAAAGTATGGTCCGCGTTTGACCACTCGGAAAAATATGCCGAGAATTCTAGTCTAACAAAATCCGCCATTGCCCTGGCGTCTGCATCAGTCTCAATGATTTTTATAAGAAGCGCGCGTTCTGCATCGCTATTTGTACTGTCATTATTGATACGCGAATACAGATCGAAGTGTGACTGCACGTGCGCCCTTTCATGCAATAGCGCGAATGAAATTGCGTAACTATATAGTGCCTTTACGTCATTTATTTGTTCTTCACTAAATTGTGATTGTATTTCTTTTGCTTTTTCAGATAAAGTCAAAATATTATTAGGTGAATATGCATCATAGGTAAGCGGATGAAACTGCCGGCTTTCGGTGCTAAAATCTTGGAACGGCACATCGTTGTGCCATTCGCCATCTGGAGCGATTACGATTTGATATGCATGAATTTGCTTGGTGAACACTGAAAAAAGTAATGTAAATCGAAATATTAGACCCACAGGCACAGTTAAAACAGCTTGGTTTTTTTCAACCCTCACCTGAATTCGAGCTCCTGTATTTTTAACCAACACTGTATTTATACTGATATCTTTGTTTAATCTTGATATTGTATCTCCAGCCGAAATAGTTAGCTTGCTCAGCTCACCCAAAACACCTGGAAGGTCAACGGCCCCGGAATCCGCTCCGCCGTTGTCAGCAATGAAGGTTTGAAGATTGGCGTACATAAATTTCTTCATTTGAGATAATCTCGACACATCCCGCAAGTAACCTGGCGAATGACTAGGGTTGCGAATGCAGCCAGCTCGTCGGATACCTCCTCGATGTCTTTTGAAAAAATGCCGACGTTAATCAGTACAGACATCATTAATCCAACAGAAATTCCGGCATCCAGTTCAGGTCGAACCAGAAGCGCTCTTGTGAATGAGTTCTGACATATTTCTTTTTTGACTTTCTCAAGACGGCTCTTGAAGCCGTTTCTGCCCGCTTCGTTTTCTTCCGATGGCGATGCTGGCTGGGAACCCATCGCCTCAGAAAGAAAATATCTCCCGAGCATTTCGTACAAAACATCATCTGGCTGATCGATTATCGTCATGCAATTCCCCAGTCTAGCCAATTTTTTTTAACGACGGCAGTATTCCATAAGCAGGGTGCGACTTCAATTATTTATTGCATAGCTCAATCTAATCATTTACTTTGAAATATGTTGTTTATGGAAGTGTATGATAAAAAGCATTTTGAAATTTGTGTTGTTCAAGAAAAAATACTCTTAGACATTCTAGATTTCAGTGACGTGCGTAATAATGTTATAGTTATACTTGGAGCGCTAGCGCGCGCAGTTGATGCGGGAATGCTTGATGGCAGTTGCATTTCCACGGTCCGTGTAAACACTATTTCATGCCCCTTTCAAGAGCTGCTGGCTGAAGCACCTCATCATTTCGCCTATGGAAACGAAGATGTTCGCCTTAGGCTTAGAGCCGCTTTTCCACAGCTCCCGGAAAAACCAACATCAGAAAGTGTCAATATGGGTTATTCTTCAGATTTTTGTTGAGAAAATAATTCGGGGCTAACCAAGGAGATTAACGCTTCTACGGTTGGCTGATGCGGCAAAAGCATTCAAAACTCACACATATTCAGACAAACAAGCTGTTGGAACATTTCGTTGCCGGGACACCGGCCCGAACAGCGTGTTTGCTCGTCGGCCTGAACAAGATCACCGCGATGGAATTTCACCATCGCGTGCGTGTCGTCATCGCAGAAAGGCTTGTCAAGGAAGCCGCGGAATTGGCCGATGAGATTGAAGTCGACGAAAGCTATTTCGGGGTGGTAGGGAAGGGAAAGCGCGGTCGAGGCGTAGCTGGAAAAGTTCTCGTGTTCGGTCTTCTGAAGCTTGGCGGTCGTGTTTTTGTTCTGCCGGTGAAGGACACGCGATCCGACACGCTGATCCCAATTACAGCCTGTAAAGTGCAGCCTGACAGCGGAGTATATGCCGACAGCTTCCACGTCTATGACCTGCTCGACCTCACCGATTTTCACCATATGCGGATCAATCATTCTAAGCTCTTCGTCGACCGGGAAAACCGTATCAACGGCATCGAGAACTTTTTGAACCAGGCCAAGCGGCACCTGCGCAGATACGACGGCATCCCCTGGCAGAACTTTCATCTCTTCATCAAGGAATGCGAATCGCGGCTCAATTTCGGACCGCCGGACCAGCTCTTGAAAAGCCTCCACCCAATGCTAAAACCGTACTCAAAATCGTCGAGTTCCTAGGTCACCTCCTTCTAATTTGGTGGTTTTATGTATTTTACAAAGCAGGTTTGGCTTGGGGGATGCAACGGGGGCGCGCAGCGGCCCCCTTGCCAAGATTGTGCTACAGCACACATCTTGCCTTTCGCCGATAAGCCATACCAACGTGTTGTAGCACATACGTGCTACACTTAATGGCGACTTAAATTTCAGGTGTATCTACGAATAGATCGAATTGGAATTCGACTAAAAGCATTGTCGGCAAAATCTTTTTGGCTTTGGTCTTGAAGCTGTTTTTCGGCTTTTGGCTCGAAGCTAATTTGACTGAAATCAAGGGGCGTCTTCGGGAAGGTGGTCAAGCAGCACCCATAAAGTCGGTAACTCGGAATTCGTCTTATTTACAGAGCTAGCCTGACCGCTAATTTCAGCTGACACAAAACTTTCAAAGTTAATGCCGCAATTTTAGCTTTCCGCCTAACGTGGCAGACAGGATTCTGTCCCATCTGTAATACGCGGGGCGGTATTCCCTACACAGACCAGTATTTCGATAGCTGGCTGAGCGCTAAGGGCGTTTAGCCAGGGACAGGTGGCGTATGTCTTTTTTCAGAAGTCTTGTTTGCGCGGTATTGGCAGTTTCAACCTTAGGTGTTGAACCATCGTTGGCTGAAAATGGGCCACCCACCCCGCAAGAAATTCTTCCTGATACCGAGTGGGAAAAGAAAATCGACGGCACCTTTCCAGTTCGGGACTTCGGCGTCCTGGGTGATCAAATTGATCCGCACACGGGCGGCCTGAGTTTCCAGCAGACGGACGTTGTTCTGCCAGGAAACAATGACCTGTTTGTCGGGATAATCCGCAAGCGGAGCCAAGGTCGGAAATATCACCCGGATGCAGACTATGAATTCGCTGATTGGCAATTGGCGACGCCGCAAATCAGGGTGATGACGCCTCAGCAACATAATTTTTCTCTTGATGCAATGGCAAATCAACCTTGGAACCGCACAAACGGTGTCCGTTGGGACAAAAACCGCTGTACCAAACTGTTTGATGAAACGCTCCCGACCATTCACGGAACATTCCCTAACGGTGGAAACCTTGAGGCAGGCGCAAGTTCATCTCTCTTCAAGCCCGAAGATTATTCAAGCGGGGTGGAGATGGAAACGCCAACTGGCGCTACCGAACTCGTCCTACAAAAACCGAGTGGGGGACAATGGCATTCAAGCGCGAAATTCGTAACAGCCAGCGGCTGGTACTTCACTTGTATTCCAAACATCAACTCAGCGAACGGCGGCGGTGAAGGCTTTGTTGGGCACGCGCCGAACGGCGACAAATACTATTTCGATCGCGTACTTGTTCGCGACGCTCCCTTACTAGGGTCTATTCCCTACGGTTGGGGCACACTCGGCCGCTACTATACAATTTTGGTTGCGACCAAAGTGGAAGACGTCCATGGCAACTTTGTCGAATACAAATACAATGGAAACGATCAGCTTTACGAGATTAGCTCAAATGACGGTCGCAAGATCACATTAGGTTACAATGGTTCGGACAAGCTAATCCGGACCGTGACGGTAAATCCCAATAACTCCAGTGATACTCGCCAATGGGTGTATCAGTACAAGAATGAAAAAACTGATACGTCTATTCCAGATAACCCATTCTATTTCAGACGGAACAATGTTCTAGACAAAGTGCAAATTCCTGACGGTCGGGAATGGTCTTTCAATCTGGCAGGGATGAGCGCCGAACCCATGCCAGGCCATGGGTCGCAGGCGCCAAACAATACTAACTATCAGACCTATTGTGATCTCGCGCCTATCGACGTCACCATCACCGATCCAGATGGGATTACTGGTACGTTTCGGCTTCAGGAAAAGCTTCATAGACGGGAATCTTCTCCGTCTGCTCTTGTACAAGACTGTCTCACAGCAGAGTCGATCGGATCAATTCCACCTAATGTTCCGCCAACAACTGCGAGCGAGTCGTTTAGCGTCACATCCAAGACTCTAAGCGGGGCCGCAATACCAACTTCAACGTGGTTCTACCGCTATGAGCAGCAGTCAGGCGACGCTGATAACGAGCCGTCATTTGTTCTCGGCACAAATTGGACAGAAATCAAAGACCCTGTTGGCAATGTAACGAAGTACTTTCACCGGTGGTCAAAAAGTGATCTTGCGGGCAAGCTGATCCGGGAAGAGGTCTATCAAGGCGACAAACAAACGCTTCTACAGACGACCGATTATACCTACATTCAGGAGAACGCAGTTGGTTCCGCGTATGCCCCGATGACTGTTTCAGGGGGCAACTACAAGCTTCAAACCAGCCCGACACACACGACCGAAGTCGAGATCAAGCGGGGCGCTGACACATACACCACCACAATGTCGTATGTGACTAATCAAGGAGCGGGCAACTATAGCTTTGGCTCGCCGACCGTCATTCGAAAAACAAGTTCGGTAAACAGCGCGAATTCAAACCTGCTGGAAGACACAGAACGCCACTACACGATCACTTACAAGCACTTTAACGACACACAAGATGCTCATTGGATCTTGGGGTTAACCGACAGGGTCAATCGTATAACAGGCTCTTCAACGACTGAGCTTGATGATTACAACTACAATAGCCTTGGGCAGGTAACCGCTCATCTCCGGTTTGATGCGCTATGGATGACATTCGGATATCATACATCAACTGGCCCTCAGAAAGGGGCCCTTAGATGGGCAAGAAACGCGCTTGGACATCAAACCGACTTTGAAGATTGGCACCGCGGGATCGCCCAAACCATCGATCTGCCGAATAATACAAAGACGACTCGGGTCGTAAATGACAATGGTTGGATCGAAAGCGTGGTGGCACCGAAAGGCTATGCAGTCGGACCGCTGTCAGACTATCGAACTGAATATGAGTACAACAGTCTCGGCTGGTTGACGAAGATAATCCGTCCTCAGCGGGATGATGCATCAACGACCTGGGATGAAACCGATATCGACTATTACGGTCTCGGCACCTCAAATTTTCGCCAGGTATCACGTCGCGGAAATGAAGAAACAACGACTTGGCTTGATGGGCTTTACCGCCCTATAGAAACCCTCGTCCGCGCCACAAATGGTGGAACTGGGAACAATATTTACACAAATATTGAGTATGACGCGGCGGGTCGGACAATTTTGGAGTCCTTCCCCTCTGACGCATCCGGTAATCAAAACGGAATGCACTCCACCTTTGATGCACTCAGTCGAAAAAGGTTCGAACGGGAAAAAGTCAATGGCGTTACGGAAGCGGCTACTGAATATCGCTACCTCGCCGGCAACGTCACCGAAGTTATTGATCCGGAATCTTACTCGACCTTGACAACCTACTCTGGTTACGGATCGCCTGAAGGTGGTGACCCCATCATGATTAATGATGCTGAGGGCGGTACCACTTACATGACGCGAACCGTTTTTGGTGGTGTTGGGCTGTTCCGCCAAAATGGCACGCATGACGGAGTTTTCCGCGACGTTCAGCGACGATTCACCTACGATGATCGCGATCGTCTCTGCGTTCACGAATCCCCCGAAATGGGCTTCGAACTTTTCAAGTATGATGCCTTTGACCGCTTGGAATCCACGTCTCGTGGCAATCCCTCAAACGTTAACTGCGCGAGCCCCCATTCGACAGGAATTACTTCGTTTACATACGATGAACTCGACAGAGTTACGCGGACAGATTTTCCAAACAGCAGCCACATGACTGGCGCGATCCCAACGCCGTCAATTGTGAAACTGTATGACGCGAACGGAAATGAAGAACGCGTCACACGCGGCAATACGGAATGGAACTACACCTATAACAATCTTGATCTTGTCAGACAGGAAAAACTCGACGTCGACGGGATGACGTTCACGTTTGACTATGATTACGACGATCAGGGTAATCTTGCCTCATACACGAACCAATCGGCATCGACGACCTTCGACTACGCACCTGACGGTCTGGGACGGCCGACCAAGGTTCGACTTGGTAATACCGACCTTATAAGCGTCAATGAGTATCATGAGAACGGCGCGATCGAAGGCGCCTCGTATTCTAATGGATTTACATTTAGCCAAACAATCGGTTCCCGTAATTTACCCCTCACGATGAAGTGGAGTAAGTCCGGCAGCCCATCACCGATGGATTACGCCTTTGACTACACCGCTCGTCGCCAGATAGACAAAATTACAAATCATGTTGACAGCTCTTTTGATCGGGAATTCGAGTATGATGGCAAAGGTCGCTTGGTAAGCGCTCTTGGTAAGTGGAGCGGAAGCGCCAACGATACTGGTACATTCAAATACGATATCGCAGACAACTTGATCGAGAAGGTTCTTGGAGACCGAACCGTCTCTTTGACTTACAGCAACGTCACAAACCGTTTGAGCAAGGTTATTGCGACCGCGGCGACCGATCGGAACTTTGAATACGATCAGGAAAACCGCGGCCTCACCACTAGCGACGGCAATCTCAACTTTGAGTACGACGGTGCCTATCAGGTCATCGAGGTCACAGGGACTGGTGCATCTAGTGGCGGCGGGTCTGACCCGGTCAATGCAGGGCCATTTCCGCTCGCCCCAATCGGTGGCGGCATCAATCAGGCCGTCGTACAGATCCCGGGTGCTCCCGTCACATCAGTGACCTTTGCTGTCAGTAACTTGGTCAAGCCAAACGGCAGCAACGCAGGCCGGATCAAGTATCGCCCGAACCTTGGCGGGTCAGAGCCATGGCAATGCGCATCTTCAAGGCTCTACTACTCTGAGACCACCCTTTGGACTGTTGAGTGCGATGATGGAAGTCCGTTTAGTGAAGTTCGCATTTTCACTGATGATGGCACGAGTGCAGACATGTCCATCACGGAGACCTCCGACGGGCCGGTGACTGGCGGGTCCGGTTCAGGCTCTGGGTCTGGCTCAAACTCTGGCTCTGGTCAATCCTCGAACGTCGCAGACGGATCGGTCAACATCAATGGCAGCAATCTGACAGCCTCCGATGGGGCGACGTATGATGCAGCTTTGAGCCCATCCGTTGGTAGCGTTACCGGCCGCAACAAAGCATCACAGTTCCCAACCATTTCTGGAGCAGACGCCTCGGAGTACCCGCTTTATCAGACCTATGCGTTTGGTACGGACTTCACTTATGAATTGCCAGTCAGCCAGTCCGGCGAATACGTTGTCACACTCAAGCTCTCCGAACTCTATTTCGGGAGGGCTAATGCGCGCGTGTTTGATGTGACTATCGAAGGTAGTTCCTTCCCGTCACTCTCCAATGTCGACATCTATGGTCAGACCGCCGCCAAAGGGGCGGCGCTGGACATCTCCGAAACAGTCAATGTCACAGACGGGGCCATAACCGTCCGGTTTACGGGCACGACAGATCAGGCCGTTGTAAACGCGATAAAGGTTGAGCGGATAGTAACGGCTTCTGCGCCAGTAACGGCGGGCTCCGGCACTGGAGCGCAGGTATCAAACACCTACGCCTATGACGGCAACATGAAGCGGGTGAAAACCGTCCGTAGTGATGGGTCGGTGCTTTACGACGTATACAGTCGGGTGACGGGCCAGATCATCTACCGGTATAACTTGGGCAAGAACAACAAGTTCGACCATGTCAATGTGGGCCCGCTGGCCTTGACCACGAAGAACGGGGCAGCGTTCCAGTTCTTCCACTCGGACCATATCGGAAACCGGGTCGCAGTGACCGATCCAAGCGGCGCGATCTCCTGGAAGGAGGAATACACCCCCTTCGGTGAAGGCTTGCTCGGTGTAGACACTAACTTTTCGCACTTCACCAGCCATGTAAGGGATGCCGATACCGGCCTCATCTACATGCAGGCGCGCCACTATGATCCGACCATCGGGCGGTTCTACCAAACCGACCCCATCGGCTACCAGGATCAGATGAATTTGTATGCGTATGTCCATAATGATCCCATCAACGCAAATGACCCGACAGGTGAATTTGCAAACTTCGTAGCCAAATTCGTTGTCGACACGGCAATCGAAGTCGGTCTCCAGGTAGCGTCCGGGGAAAAAGTCGACTTAAAGGCTGCGGCCGGTAGTGCAGCAACAGGCCTCGTCAATCCTGCAAAAACAGTTCAACGCGCGCAAAAGCTTGGGGCATTATCAAAGAAGGCGGTATCGAAAAAACTCCGCCGCACCAAGAACGCCAAGGCACTCAAAGAGAAAACAGGAACTCGAAATGGCGGAAAATGCGAATTCTGTAATGAACAACCCGCAACACAAACTGACCACTTAGAACTCACAATTTCAGAAGCCGCGGACGCAGTTGTTAGTGGCAGTTCTACATTTGAGGAAGCGGACGCCGCGGCCAATAACGAAGAAAATGCTGCGGACTCATGCCAGAAGTGCAATGCAAAAAAAGGTACAAAAAAAGTTGGGAGGGGCTTTAAGCCATCGAAACTAAGCAATCGCCTTGCTGAAAAGCTTGCAAAAAAGAAGGATTGAAGCTATTTCTTCTTCCTTTGAGGAAACGAAAAATGAAGTCTCGAGATTTAAACGAGAGAAAAATAGAGGCACATACTCTGGCAAAAATGGTGTTTTCACGAATAAAGGTAGAGGGAGGCTTTGAGTTTTTCCATTTTGATGATCCAGACTACGATAACTTCTTTTTTGATTGCACACTATCAGGTTATCAAGAATACAATTTCGTTTTCACTAGCAATTATAAGTCAGGAAGAATCTTTTGCGCTCTTTCTAACGCTCACAAGACCGAAATCGCCAAGTTGTTAAGTGATATTGAACAGAGGGGCCGTGAGAATAAGCAGCTCACCCACCTCGATACCTACTCAACTAGCAGGCAGTATTTTTGCAAAAAAGGATATTCAGGTGTCGTGCTTCTTGAACCTGAAGACATGCAAATACTTGGTACATTGTCACATAAGGAATCAATAGACACATATCAATTTAGTATATACTTTGTATTGTTACTATCAGACCAAGATATGAAGATGAAAACATTGATTGGTGATCAATTTCTCGTAAAAATATTTGAGAATGATGCAAGGGATTTTTTTAGCATTTAGTTAAGAATACTTTTTGAATTGTTTTGAAGCGAATATTTAGTTGGGATTCTTTACAGTTTAACTTTTCGTACTTCACCAGCCATGTGAGGGATGCCGATACCGGCCTCATCTACATGCAGGCCCGCCACTATGATCCCACCATTGGGCGATTCTACCAAACCGACCCTATCGGCTATCAGGATCAGATGAATTTGTACGCATATGTTGCAAATGATCCAGTGAATATGGTGGATCCCAACGGCTTGATGGGTGTGCCTGGACCTTTGAAAAATTTCGCAGTAGGATTTAAGGAGGGTGCGTCGGGCTCTTACACGGCCTATCGAGTATCCCAGCAGGCACTAAACGGTGATCCCAAAGCTCAATTTATTATGATTGGGATGGGCGTTGGCTACGATCTGGCAGTGGCAAATCCAAGGGTAACTGGCGACATTGCGAAGTCTGTTCTTCAGAATAGCCCGGTGAAACTCGCGGGTCGAGTTGCCGGAGGTACCGCTGTAGGTGTTGCAGGCTCAAAAGGTTTTGGTTCAGCATGGAAGGCGCTTGGTGGCGGCTCTAAGGGATTGACAGCCGCCAATCTCAGCATCTTGTCTACGAACTTGAGTGCCGGGCAAATCGGAGGCATCGCCAACCAACTAGGGGGGCTCTACGACTCCGCATCTGAGATGGGCTTTGACCCGGGTTCCCTTTCCATGCAGGCTCTCGGCGACGCTGCCGTTGTTGCTGCGGTTGGCGGAGAACTCAGAATTGACTCTGAAACTGGCGAGATCTCCACGCGAGCTTCTCGGGCTGATTCACGCATCAAAAGAAAGATCACGATTGGAAAATTAGAGAAGAAGAACAATTAGAAATGATAAGACTGCTTGTTCTGAATTTTTACGTCCTGGTACTGCTCACTGCATGCGGGTTGGGCGTAATGTACTCACCCTTCGACAAGATTCTTTCGATGTGGATCGCGGGTGCCTTGTTCGTTGTATTGGGCCTGTTCGGCGCGTGGCTTCTGCGAGAGAAACAGGGGCGGTGACCTATCGCCGCGCCTCCTCGAGAACTGCTGGTCCACTTCCCCCAAAGCGGCCCATATTGTGCCCACATTCGACGCAGGGCGCTTGGTGTCAGGTTGTGCAATAGGTTAAATGATTGGATGGCAAAGCTGGCTTTTTCTGTCGTTTATTATGTTTGGTGACAACTATCACAGCGAGTCGATAACCCTTAAAGTACCCGTTCATAGTGTGCTGGATATTTCGCACACGTAAGGCCCGTACTTTCTCTTTCTTCAGCTGCTGACAAGGTGCAACATTGCCGCTGAGGGGTGATCTGGGCGGCGTGTGGTGTTGCTCGTGCTTTTGGTGCGCTTGGTCCCTGAAAACCACCCGCAGTGATGAGTCGGTTCTTTACGACGTATACAGTCGGGCAGAAGCTGACGCTTTCACGACCATGGACACACCATTGTATTCTCTGTCGACAATCAGGAATATATTCCTTACAAAGAACAGATAGTAAACTTAAACCATATTTGTAAGGAGTAATATAATGACCCCCACTTATTTGACCATAAACGAAAACGAATTCATTCCACTTGCTTCGATCAAGCGCATCCGCGCGGTCAGCGATGATGATCGCGAGTCGCTCAACAAGCTCAACGAAAAAATCGATGCAGACGTCTTCAGGGCACGGCTTGATCTTGCCGAGAATAAACGCTGCTTCGCGCGTGAAAGCGCTGAAGAACTTGCTGATCAGGGCGTTGCCCTCATTGAAATTGAACCCAGTGTGTTTGCGCCGAAAGATAATATCGTGAAAGTTCAACGCATAACCGCAAAGGACCGGGACGGCTTTGCCGAGCGCACAGGCCGAGAAATGCGGGCGGATTTTCAAAGTCAGGTTCAGATGCGCTCGGGCAAGGTGCTCTCTACGCTCTCGGCCGAAGTGATATTGGAACGTATAGCGGGCCACGCCCAGTCGCCGGGCAACACGAGTCGCAATCCTGCGGTGGCGGCAGTTGAAGCGATCAATGACGAAAACGGCGCGTTTGACGCCCTTGATATCTGAGATCTGCATACATGCGTGTGAAAAAAACGCGTTAACAAGAAATTAATTGTATTTCCGTATACTGATCGCTATGAATACGGTAATTGTGTGTGGTTGTATATTTGATTCCAGGGGCGGTCGGGAGACTTCGGGGAGGTCGCCGCGCTTTGAATATGGGGGGGATGGACGCAAGACCATTCCCTCCAGCTTATCGGTAGATAAGCGCACCTTCCCGAACTTCGTGGAGGTGACATGAGTGATCGCCGACGCCAAGACTTGATCGACTATTCCAATGAGATCGCAGGCCGCGAGACCGGCCGTATGAAACGCTTTGTGCTCGACAGCGACGAAAGTTCGCTCGCGGGCAAAGAGCGAAAAGAGCGCCGAACCCGCGACGCACTTTCTCGTCTTCAATTATTGCTAGCCAATGATCCAGTCTACGCTGAACGTCACGCAGAGGCACTCTCCATGCTCGGCAATTATGGCGCTGCCGCCGAAAGTGCTATTTCAGATGTGGAGCGAGAGAGATCTCGCGCCCGAGAAGCACTCCAGAATGCACAGGATGGCGCGAGCCGGTTGCCGGATGGGCGACTGGTGTTTCAGGATCAAGACGGCACCGCGTTGCTCGCCACCGGCGAGCGCGTACCAGACCTTGAGGCTCAGTCCATCGAATGGCGCGATGGGGCGGTGACGTTCGAGCGTTATCGTAAGATGAAACGCGACGTGGACGAAGCGGAACTGCGACTTCTGGAACTGCGGCGCTATCAAGTAGACGTGCTGGGTCCGGCGCGCGAGCGATTGACCGATCCTGAAGATCCACCGGACTTTGATGAGATTGACGATATTCTTCAGGAAATTCGCAAAGGCGCTCCAGAAGAAGTGACGTCTCGCATTCCAAATGACGGCCCGTCAGCGCCAGTGCCAGACGACTCAGTTGTGCCCAAGCTCTAGTCCTCGCCAGTGTAGACCATCGAACCGCATCGTTTCTCAACAAACGCCAAGATAATCGCATCCGGGTGATAAGACGGGTATTCCTGCATTGTATCGATGATCTGATCGATGGCCGTCTCTTCTCCAACAAAGTACCAGTCCGAAATGCACGCGCCCTGGGCTTTGTCGTTTCTACGCGCGATAATCGTCGCCATCCCTATTGATACCCGGAAATAGTTTCGGTGGGCGTCCCGATCCCATTGCAAGAAATCCGTGACGGTGAATTCCGCGTCTTTCGTCGGCTCTGCCAACGAAATCTGTGGATAACAGGTCAACACCGGCAACATTGCAATTGCCCGCAGGATGTTCTGTGTGCGTTTAATAAAGGATCGTTTATGCCTTAAGGTGATTGGAGATGATTTGAAAACTGAAATAATGGCTGCAAGCCCCAAGTTGTGGCGCGCACATGAAGCGTATGAGAGCGAACAAAAGCGTGTTGCGAAAACGATCGTTTTTGCAACGGGAGTTCGCCGATGAATGTGTGGCCGGGTTTGGAGAATGCGACACGGCGGATCGGATATGCACGGGTAAGCACGCCGGACCAAAAACTCGACATGCAGCTCGATGCACTCAACGGCGTCGGTTGCAAGAGGATCTTTACCGATCATGGCGTTTCAGGCGGGACAGATCAACGGCCCGGACTTGAAGAGGCGCTTGCGTGCCTCAAGCCGGGCGATGCCTTCATCGTGCTGCGGCTCTGCAGGTTGGGGCGATCTACCCTTCACTTAAGTGATCTTGTTGTGCGGTTCCGCAATGAGGGCGTGCATTTTTGTTCGCTTGCCGAGGGCATTAATACCACCACCATTGGAGGAAAGCTGGTCTATCATTTGTTTGCCGCCATGGCGGAGTTTCAGCGCGACGTTATCCGCGAGAACACCGTTACAGGCCTGAAAGCCGCTCGTGATCGCGGACAAGTCTTGGGTCGACCGCATAAACTTAAAGAATACGAGGTGCTCAGCGCCCACGAAATGATGATGCAACAGGGGGCGTCCTTGCGCGATCTCGCCCTCAAATACGGCGTGGCACCGTCGACGATTGCCAGAGCGTTTAAGCGGTTTGGGCTGGACGTTTGATCCGGGTAAAGAAGAGTGGTGCGGCACAGCAGCAGCCATCGAGTTCTCGCTTCAATACGGAAGCTTTATCCTCTTAGCGGACGTTAGCTTTTAGGTTTTGGTAGGCCACTTAAGAAGTCCGCCAAGCCGGAGCCATCGCCGTTTTCATCGACGACTGGTGTGATACCCCATTGATTGAACAATGCCTGTTCAATTGGATTTGGTTGCGCCATAAATATAAAGCTTTCTTTCCCGGATTGCTTGACTGCGGGATCGCTCCATATTTTTGCCAGTTTGTGGAATAAATAGCGCATATTCACATCGGCGAGGCTATAGCCAATGAACAGGATCGGCCTCTGCAGTATGTCAGCGCGTAACATTATGTCCAGCGGGTGTTCAAACTCGAGTCGGTCAAAATAATTTGACTCCGTTAGAACCAACGTCTCTGCATCTTCGAAGTCACCATGAAATTTTACGATTTCCGTTTCGCTGTTCGCCGCATTGCCAAAGTCGCACACCCGTACGATCTTTCGATACGGTCGGTTCCAATGTTTAAATGCGCGTTCCAACCAACGATCAAAATTGGTCGTGTAAATGCGCGAAAATCCCGAGTTGGCGATTGCTTTGTGTAAGGGGGAACTTGCGATTGACACATCGCTACAGTGCCATTTTTTTTCAAGAAACCCTGCTAGCGATGCCAGGCTTTGGTGCTGCAGTTTATAATACTCGGCTAAGGCCAAAAAGTTGCTGAAGCTGCGAAAAATATCGGCGTCGTAGTCGAGTTGTTCGCCCAATTCGCCGATCAAGCTAGACCAAGATGGCAAACCGATTTGCATTGATGCGCCGGCGCCTACGAAAAGGATAGCTTCTTTGGGGTTGAGACAGCAGCTAGTCACGGTGGCAACTTTTCAGGTGAGTCACCAATTGATCAAAAGCGCGTCGGCGCATCGAAATCTCATTCTTTTTGGCCTGTCCTAATTCTGCATACGTTTGGGAATACCCTTCAGGTATAAAAATTGTGTCCCATTGAAATCCACCCTTGCCAATACATTGATCTGCGATTTTCCCACGCGCTTTGCCGCAGAATATTTTCTTGCGGCGACCATCACAGTAGCCAATCATAGTTGTGACGGTGACATTTCTATTGACCGACTTACCTATCAGATCAACAATTCCTTGGGCCCTGAGCGTTTCATAAAACACCGAAGTGAGCCCGGCAGGGAACCCTTTCATAAGATCAAAAGCGAGCCCTGTATGATCGACAATCAGCGGCTGGCGAACAAGTTGAAAAGCTTTCAAGATCTTGTCCTGCACAAGCGCTTTCATATCTTCTGTCTGCAGCTCGTGTATCTCCGTCGAGTCGCGGACAAGTTCAAATTCAGCCGGCAACAACGCTTTTAGTTCAGCGAATTTGCCGTCATTTTTTGTGATAAATCTGATCGTCTTGGTCATGCGACGCCATAGAGTGTGTTGAGTTGGCGACTCACTCGCACAAAGCGCGCTTTGTCCTTCAATGCCACCATTTCCGCCGCGTCGATATAGGTCATCATCGAACGCAAACCACCCAGTATTTCCGTCAACGTGGCGGCAACCGGTCCGCGGTAGGGAACAGCAACGCATTTCCCTTCTGCAGCCGCATATGCCGGCACGCCGCCACAATGCTCGTCCTGCGCAACCTTCGAGGCCATTCCGTAGAACTTCATCCGCACTGGCCGCTTTTGTCCGTCTCGCTCTTCGTAGAAGATTTCGCCATCGCACTCTTTATGACCAGCAAACATGGCCCCAAGCATGACAAAGTCAGCGCCTGCGCAAAACGCTTTACAGACATCGCCAGGAACAGTGCAGCCGCCATCTGAGCAAATGAGCCCGCCTAGATCATGGGCAGCATCCGAACATTCTATAACTGCCGACAACTGCGGATAGCCAATGCCGGCTATACTGCGGGTGATGCAAACCGACCCCGAGCCGATCCCCACTCGAGCAATGTCGGCACCGGCATTGATCAGCGCTACTGTCCCGTCCGGAGTGCACACGCTGCCAGCGAGTATGATCGCCGCGGGAAACTCTCTACGCACGTCGGCAACGAACTTAACGAACGAATCTCGATAGCCATTCGCTACTTCAATAGAAATCTTTGAGACAGCAACGGAATCCGCGACTGACCGCAGCCGATCAAGCTCGGCAGACGTTGCACCCATCGAGAAAAACGCGTGGCGTCCGTCATGATGGCCTAATGCGTCTATTAATGTAGCCCTGTCGATATATTTGCTAAGGCAGCCAATCGCATCTTCCTGCGCAAGTGCTTTTGCCATGGCGACCGTACCAGTGGCATCCATATTGGAGGCCATGATTGGCGTACCCGTCCAAGTAGAGGGAGCATGAACAAACTTGTATGTGCGCGTGAGCGATACGTCTTCGCGACTATTGAGCGCGCTAGGGCGCGGACAGATGAGCACGTCGCTGAAGTCGAGCTTCGATTCGAGATCCACGCGTGAGGTCTCCATATCCGATTTGCATTCAAAGAAGGTTTTCTAATATGAACGCGTTAACGGCATGCTAAGCAAATAGAGCGTTCCGCCTCGTATGGTAGGCTGTAGACCATCAATTCAGTTTTGCGGGTGAGAACCCCGGCCAAAATTTGTTATGATCGCTTCTGGCCGCTTTTCAGAAACATTCTCATTTTAGACATAGGAAAATAGCCCGAGAGAACAACTGCGAGGCGGCGCAGGAAGCTTTTCATGTTTGCATAAGGCTGAGCTTGAGCCAAACTTTGTCTACGCGGGAGTCAATCCCGCAAAATTGATGTAAGATCAGTAAGAATCAACACGTAGAATAGTAGGGCTCGCATGTGGCCTAGAGGCTTTTACAATCTTGAGAATACCACCTGCCGAACCATTGGTAGGAATCCGAATATCCACGGAAGACTGAGTGTCAAAAACGGATTTGTCGACGCATACCTCTCTTCTTTTGGAAATGCGTTTGAAATTAAATGGCGTGATCAAATTGCATTTCGATTGGAACAGGGCCCGGTACTAACATTTATAGAAAAGGACATGTTTTTTCCTGGGCGAGCACATGCCGGAAGTAGAGTCGTTCATCAACAGCAACTTTGGTCCGGTCTATCTGTTTGTGGTCCGAATAAATGGAATAAGTCTGATTTAGTCGGGTGCGTCTCGTTTGAATTGAGTAACCACGACCCACTTTACGATCCCAATGCACTAAATCGGCGGTTATCGGAAATCGCGGAAAACAGGTTCGCTATTCCGAACTCAAACCCTGATGATCTGATCGAGATAGAATGCGAAGAACTCAAAATTGCAATATATTTTGGGTTCTCTTCGGGCGGGGAAAGCTTCTTTTCTGAACAGATCAGAATTCGACCCAACGTAAGTATCGATTTTAAGAATGGAGTGACTGTAGAAGAAGCCGTTCAAGTTGCTCTAGTCTGCACAAGGTTCTTTTCATTTTCGATCGCTTCTCCGGTTGTGCCGAAGCACACATCAGTCTTTCCCTTGGCGGATCGTAGAAAATCTCGACAGAATTGGCGGGAATTTTTACTCTTTGTACCTTTTCCAAAAACAGATGAAGTGGCGCAACAAACTGATCCACGCGATTCAGCGTGGTTTTTAGAAAGTCAGGAAGTTCGTGCTCAATTGAGTGAGAGCCTGAAAATATGGATGGACAGACGTAAAGCATGGGAAGACGTATACGAACTCATCGACAAGTTGCTGAGATTCAGACCGATGATAAGTGGAGATCGACTGGAAACAGCATTCAAGATCGTAGAAAAGATTCCATTGGGAAGCCACGGCGATGAGCTATGGGCATCCAAAGTCGATGAATTAGAGACTTCATTTGTTGAAAGTGAAATTGCAACGCGCTTCAGTGAACGCGAAAGAAACCGAATAATAAACCGCATTCAGTCTCTCAAAGAAGAGACAGGTACCATGCTGATCGAGCGGTTGTTCGATCACTTAAAGACATCTTGGCCAAAAGGCTCGTGTTTGTCCGCTTGGTTTTACGGCAATTTACGTGAAGCTTGGTCTAAGCGAGGGAAAACGGCGCATGGTAGAATTATTATTGATGATAAAGATGAGTTTACGAAATTGACTTTCGCCGCTGAAACTTTCGCTATCATGCTTGTTGCGTGCGAACTAAATCTTGGCGACGACCCTGTCCGCAGTCTTTGCCAAGCAAAACTCATGACCTACATCCACGGTCATTTTCATGCGCAACCGCCGAACATTTGTCAGAAATATGAGAAGAAGTTTCCGAAATACGCATAATGAAGCAGGTAGACGGCGTTGACCTGCCCTACGAACCGAGAAGAAAGCATATTCCAAATGTCTGCTTCTGCGCGCGAAGTTGGCATTCGCGGATGGAAACCGAAACGGCGATCCATCGCCAATCTTAGATATTGCAGTAGGATCGGGAAACGATAGCCTTGGATTGGTTGTTTGCCGACGTCTCAAGCATCCTACTTGTTGCGATTTTATTCCTGAATTCAAACAAATGCGAATTGTGACACGGCCTTCAATCTTGTAAAAAGGCGTGAATACGCTGAGGGGAAAATGACGTCAAATGATGAAGATCAAACACCGGAATTAGCCGGCGCACCGAAACCGACAGGTCAGTCTACGCCCGTAGAGATCAAAGCCGCTTGGATTGGTGCGGCAGCTGCAATCATGGCTGCGTTGATCGCCTTCATGCCAAAGCTGCTCTCAGGCTCGTCCGATAAGAATCTTGAACTCACCCTTTCGGTTTCAAGAGATCACGCTCAATACACAGATCGGAGAATGAAGTCCTCGGAACTCCCGTTTCGAGTGAAGGGCCAGACAGAATTCCGAGCATTTTACCTAGCACCATCAGTAGATATTGGTTTAGTCCTTTCCATCATTAGTCTTGGCACTGAAACGGATGATGAGCTGTTTCCAACCAGTGCAGATGTCATACCGGACGAAACTGATCCAAGTTACGACCGGTCGTCGCTCATTTGGAGCGTGATTGAACATGCTGGGAGTTTGTATCTTGCTATAGAAGAAGAGGCTCCGCAGCGCCTTTCAGCATTTGACAACGATCCGGCAACGGTTGGAATTGCCGTTTTACGACGCGTCTATCTTGATCAGTTTGATCCCGATAGCCAGGATCATTGGCGACGATTTGCAGCGCGCGCGGTAGCGGGTCTGTCAGCCGAGAACGACCTTGATCAAGCGGCGCTAATTTTGAGCAATCGGTTCTTATCACCTGTGCTCGACCTCACTATAACCAATCCCACGGACGATCCAGTAGTTGTCACTGGATTGAGCATCGAAGTGGATCAGGTTGCGCCAGCTTATAGCGGTTTGAAGTCTGGGTTACTTAATGCCTCAGATCGTGTGATATTTGATCTAACCTCGAATACCAAGCGCGTTCAAAAACCGCTCGTTAGTCCTTTACAAATTGCTTCGAACGAAAGCGCACGCATCGAAGTACAACTAAACTCCGATGAAATGTTCTCGTATTTGCTAAAACTAAAACTCATCAAAGGCGCGGAGCAAATTGATGAGACGGAATGGATCGTCGTGGATTTTGGTTTTCAGCCACCAGACTCACTGGTTCAATAAAGGGGGAGGGAAATGGTCATGCGCTTCAGCCAAAAACTCTTACTACTTTTTTCTCTAACAATATGTTCGGCGGCACAGGCAAATGCTCACGTTTTAACAATTAGCCGAACAATTTGCACGAACAGCAATGTCGCCAAGCCTCAGACAACGGATGTTGTATACTACCGACAAGATCGGCCTTACCCTTGTCGCGTCTTTTACACAGTAGGCGGAAAAACCACAGAAAAAGGTGGCTGGAACAACAGTCCCGGAGGGTGTGAGAGAGTCGAAAAGAACATAGTCTCGAATCTCCACAAGGCTCAATACGCTTGTGTCCATGAAAATGTATACTCTATGCCTACGCCTGCAGTCGGAGCAAAATCACACTTTGCTCGCAGAAACTTGTCAAACCCAAATGGACAGTTTTTCTCGGCGAACTTGGATCAATTCGAAAAAGAAGAGGACGCAGCACTCTTCGCATCGGTTGTGCGACGTAAATTGCCTTTCGTACCGATTAGGATCGAACAGCAATCCGGTAAATTTCACGTATTAATTGCTGAAGAAGAACGGATCGCAGATGTTCGAGCGCTGCTGCCTACTCTCGAAGGTATTGTCGACACTAATGCAAAAATTATTCGATCCGCAGGAAATTTATCAAAAGATATCCAGACTTGGCAGAGATACACGATTTCAGCGTGTTACAGGCGAGGAGCCAAATCGGCGCGCGCCATAGCAGAATGTGCAGGTTTAAGGGTCTCCAAAAATACTCTGTCACAATGTTTATACGGAGGACTTTGCCGAGTTCCGGAGGTTGTCCCGTCGATAGAAAATTCGGTTGAAGACTTGATCGCAGACCTTCCTGCTACAGCACTGGAACTTGTTGAAATTGACACTTCCAGAATCGAGACTTGCCGAGATAGCTTGAACGGACGTAGCAATTGGATACGGGACTGCGGTATCGATGCACTTCTATCCAATGATCAGCGAGTGCTTTTGAATTGCGCTGAGCGTAATTCCAACAGTCGGGACTTCCTCCTTTGTGCTGGATCTTCTCAAATCGGAGGAGATAGCGCTCGTCTGTCGAGTTGTGTAGATGCAAGCGACAGCGCTGAATTGGCGAGGTGCATCACTCAAGAATCTATTGACCCTCAAGTTGCGTCAGCCTTGGATTGCGCGGAAAAAGAAGGTCGCGAACTTGCATTGTGTCTTGGAGGAACATTCGGCGATGAAACCGCACAAAACGCGGTGGCTTGCTTGAGCGATGATTCTGACGATTGGACATCAAAAGCACTCTGTCTTGGAAAAGATCAAATGTCAGATGATCAGAAGAAAGCCGTTGAGTGCTTTTCTCGCACAGACAGTGTTGCGGGATTTGCCATTTGCGCAGCGGGTGACGATCTAGGCTTAACTCCTGAGCAGCAAATACTGGCGGAGTGCGCTGTGAGTACAGGCGGGGAACCCATTTCGTTGGCAGTTTGTGCAGGGGGGCGTTTGACGGTCCGGGAACTTCAAAAATGCTTAGCCGGTGAAATTGGCGGTGACGGATGTTTTGGAGATAACAACGAGATTGTTAAATTCCATCGCAACGCGGTTTCAGACATCACAAAAGGCCCCGGTCCCAATAACGAGATCGTCAAAGTTCGAGAAGCGATTTTGGGTGATGATAATGGCGAAGTTGCCAGGCTCATCCGTGATCCCGGCAAACGAACGCTTGATATTGCGGGCAATGTCCTAGACGAGGCAGGAAACGTTCTGGACGAAGCCGGAAACGTGATAGAGTCTATCGGGGAGGCAGTTACAGACGCCCTAGAAGACTTGAACCCGTTTTAGCGAAAATTCGGTCTGTGAAATAGCTTCTTTTCGTGCTCTCGCGGATGGCGTTACTTCACCATCGGCTGGGTGCAGAGCTTGTTGGATCGCATTGGTAACTTCTTCGAACAGCGATTGGTCACATTGTTTTGCGGGGCCCAGCTTAGTTTTCCTGCGCGGGTCATTTTGAGTCGCTGGCTACGGCAAATACGTGCCCATTTTCAAACACTAGATCCACCGCGGCCAATGTCGCAATTGGGAATGTCCGGTTTTGCGCGCATTGCCGCCGTCCGACGCGGCATTTCGATCCGGCAATTCTTTGTCAAAAGCGGAAGTTGCTCTTAATTTCGCTAAAGACCGTATTCTAGTACTTTTCTGCCTTTATCGGTGGTCCAAACATTAACAATATCACAGTTCGAAAAACTGTGCACGCTAGCAGGCTCCTCACGCCGCCTATGGTGCCGATACCTGGCATCCATACGAACAACCAAAGAAGGTTGTTTGCAGCCGAGACTTTATTGACGATTTGACCCACAAAAAAGCAGCGCTATTCGCGCCGCTTCAGTTTAAATTGCTCCGTAGAGGGTGGAATGGTGATCTTTCTCGTCTGATCCAGGAATTGCGCCGGTTCCACTGGGCGGTTGCATTTTCGGTTATACAAATGGTCGAGAAGCGCCACACAAAACGCGCAGAACGACAGCGCTAGCGCGAGACATGCCATAGCTTGTTCCATAGCTTTTCCTTTCTGTTCAAGTGTCGGCACCACTGACGTAAGAACTCTACCCACCTGTTTTTATTTACTAATCTGTCCTCACAAGATGTCTGGACACGCCGTCCGAGCCCCAAGTTCCGACCGTCGGTCAGGACGGACCGCCCCCTGAACGGATACTGTCACCGGCGTCACCCGACTGTGTGTCGGGACAGAAAAGAAAACTGATTTCGACGGCCTGTTCTGCTACGATACTGGCATATGTCTATACTCAATCGAGGGTTTGGATTTGGCCGACGGAATCAGTAGAGAACCGCCACACAACGACGCCGTTCGCGTGTATCAGATTGATGAATTACGGGAGCGCTCAAAGAGAGTCTCGATCTCTGATGAAGCTGTTTCGAACTTTGATTTCCTCCTGTCTGAAAATTTCAATCCGAAGCGGCCCGGTCGCGTAGCAGGCACAGACGAGGATGTCCTCAACTACAATCGCCTGAATTCGTTACCCGGTTTTCGAGTATGCCTGTCCATATGGCTGAACTCTGCACAAATTGACCCCAACGAAATGGATGATCCGTTCGCACTGGAGTTTGAAAGCAACAAAGGCATCATTACACGAACGAGAATCGGTGAAAGCGTCGTTGAAAATCTTGGCTTCTCTGCGTCAGAGACTGCGAAAAGCACCATCAAGAAGCGCTATGATCGCGCGGTAGACGCTAGCGTCTACTTTGACCTTATCCGCGAACACGAAATTTCTCGCGCAAACAAAAAACCGCTTTTGGCGACGCAGAACCTGAATAATCTTATGGATGCAGTGACGTACTTCAATTGTGACCGCAGCCTTGATCTCGATTTAAAACCGAAGCGCCCTGACGAGGGTGACGCATCGGACACGAAGGACGACCTATCTTGACCGACAATATTCAGAAACGAGTTTCTGCAGTCTTCATCAGCTCTCGGCCTGCTGATGATGCTGAGGGCGTGCGCCGTATAACAGACACGCTCGCGGAAGTGGCGGGTCAGGATAAAGTAAAAGCAGTCCAGGGGCCTGTGCGCGTGGGCGGTTACACCGCATGGCGGCCCAAACTCTGGAAATTGCTGTTTGACGGTCCGAGCGACGACCACGTCACTGATGATTGGTCAGAGCAACTTCACGCATGCCGCTTTTTCTGTGTGACCGGGTTTAGTGAATTGGTTACCGAGATTGAGTGCACCGTTTCGCCACCCAAGCACGAACGTGAGCCGGATTTGTTGCTCGGGCGGCGCGGCGCTGGCAAAACATCTTTCCTGTCAACAATTCGTCGTTTGGTTACTGGCGGGGACAACGATTCTGTTCGCAAGGCCAAGGCTTCTTACCGCGTGACCCGCTCCACCGCAGAGTTGCTGCATCAACATTTCGTGGAGTTAACCTCGACAGAGCCGCGTGCTTTGCACAAGCTGAGCACGCCTCACCGTGCTATCGAATATACGAATGTACTGACTACCCGATTAAGAAGCACCGATCTTTTCGAAATGACCGGGCTACTAACGCGTTTGACAACCGCGTATCGTTGGATCGCGATCCCGAAAGCGCCTGCGCGCGCGCGGGCGGCTGAAGCCTCCACGTTTCTCAAGGCCATGGACGCAATAACAGCGATTGAACGGGTTGCAGTGCTGCAAGACCAAACGGAGAAAATATCGTCTTTATGTCAACATGTGATGATAATTCCTTGCGTCTATGCCGTAGATGATTTCGGGTGGACGGATGATCTACTGCATGCGTCAAGTGAAGATGCTACGCGCATCAGGAAATCCTATTTAGACTTGGGAATGCGGACTGCGCCTACGCCAAGGCCGGCGGAGCATCCGAGAGAAAATCACACGCTTTTGGCCCATGCTGACTTATCCTCGCCACGCATAGCGTTCGCTGATCAGTCAGCCCCCCCAATTGCCATTGAGTTCGATCCTGATGCAGGTGTGAGCGAAAAACTCGAGACGCCAAGCGATCCACCACTGAGACATTGGGTTCCACCACGTCAATTCAGTCCACCGCCATGCGATGGGTTAGGTCGTCATGTATCAAAACTGGCGGCAAGTTTGGTCAATCCGCCTAAACGGCGCATTGTGCACTAAACACCGCCGCGCTGTTGCATATCTAGTGCCCAATCTCTTCCGATATACACTCCATTTTGGCTTTGCGCTAAAAAAATACGCCGCCTATGGAAACGGTGGCTCTTCGGCCATTCAGCGAGATCAACTGCTCGTGACTGAGCATTCAGTGTCACGCGAGGTTCCTAATGACTTCCGTAATGCGTTCGAAATTGGACATGGAAAATGGGGGCGTATATCCCGGTTCTGGCCTGAAAAGTACTCGTCGGACCACCGATTTCTTATGTCCGGTATTGCGCGCATTGCTGACTTACATCGCAAGCGCCATTTCGCACGCTTCGGCGCAAAACCGGATATCGCATTCGGTAGTTGGATCGGAATTTAGCGGCTCGCCAGCAATACGATAAATCTAGCTGGGCCATGAGGTGACATTGCTTTCAGGAGAGCGGATCGATCAAGAGATAGCGCCTCAAGTCGTTGTAGAAGACTTCGGCGGAGTGCCGGTGAAAACTCGCATGTTCGATTAGATTTCCAAACTCGTCACGCATCAAGACATCAGCAAAGCGGCTCACCATTTTCGGAAACTCTGCCTCCAGGATGTCGTAAAGATTCTCATTCAGCGAACGGTTTTGTTTCTCAGCGATGAAGCGCGAGATCTCTTGAATATCGTCGATCGCTTGACGAATATCCTCTGAATATAGGCTATTTTCGAGGTTGCGTGTCGAAAGGGCGCAGAAAATCCGCACGGTGGTTTCAAACAAAAGATTGGAAAAACGTTCCGGGTGCAATTCTGTGGTCAAGCCGACACGCGGGGCGTGACGAGCGCGCGTGGACGCAAAAAAATCACTTTCGCTGACTATGTCGAATATCGCATGGCCGCGGGTCGAGATGACGGTATCCTCGAATAAAAAAAATCCCGACCACCCAAAAGCTTTGGGATTACTGATGACGCCGCGCATGAGGCGTTCACGCAAACGATCATAAAGAGGGCGAACACTGCGTTCTGCGATCCGCGTGGCCTTCGCGGCCTCGGACACTGTCAAATCATCCGCATAGGCGCGAACGACCTTTAGGAACCGATGCTCAGAGAGCTTTGATCCGCGCATATAGCGATTGCGCGGATCTGATTTTTTGGTTTTCGCTGGCCTCTTTTTCTGGGTTTTTTCAGCCACTTAACCCGTGCTCCGTTTTGGTTTGCTTCCTTAAGCGGTTTGACCGGCCCTTGCGTCAGGCCTAACTCCCAATCGTCCCCCTTTGAAGTGCGTCTTTTTTTTGATGCGCGCAAAAGGAGGACGCAATGAACAACTCACTCTGCCTTGGATGCTATTCACAAGGCTATTGCCGCAGGCGCGTTACAAACCTTGTCAATGATGGGGATCTCTTCAATCCTGAGTATATCCGCGATCTGAGGGCAAGCGCGGGCAGGCGCGGTCTTTCTTGCGATCAATGGGTTGAGGCCCTTGCCGACTGGTATCGGGATTATCCGGGCTGGATCGCCGATGATGCCGGGCGCGAGGTGTTTCTTGATCTCGATGTCTTCGAGCGCCCGAATATCCGCGATTGGTTTCGGAGTTTTTGCAACACGCCTTGCCCGCCGCATATCCGGCCGCATGTTCGGCCCGAAGCGCGCGAGCGGGTGCGCGTGCTGGCGACAATCCTGACGTTTGTTGTCCCGGCTGAGGCCGCGTCGTGGGCCCGTCGGCCCGTCAATGACAATTATGCGTCGTCAAACGACAATGCACCTTTGGATCAGGCATGATCAGTCAGAGGCTTACCGGCGTTATCCACGCGGGCGTGGTGCGCCGTCAGCATAAAGAGCGGGTTCCTTCCTGTAACGGATGAAAGGAGCCCATTCCATGGATGGACACCAACTTGACCCCGAACGCTTCGGCGGTGAAACACCAACTGGGCGCGCTACGCAATTGGCGATGATGTCTGAACAAGCCGACATTGCGCGCTCATATGACGATACATGCAAAGAGATCGACGAATTTGAGAGCGCGGCTCCCGAACCACCGCGCGGGCTCGCCGAAAGCGTCGATGCAGATATCCGCGAAGCGCGAGCGGTTGCTGAGACAACTGAAAAAGCGATCGCCGCGCACGCAAACAAACGCTTTGCCGCCTTCGAAGCGTTAAGGGCGAAGCTTGAAGAAGACGGGATCGACCGCCCGCCACGTAAAACTGATGTCCTCGCAATCATAGCCGTCACTGTGCCGCTCATTTGTTTTGAGGGCGCGATTACCGGGACGATGTTTGTGGCTGAAGGGCATATGGGGTTTGAAGCGTATCCGATCGCGATGTTGTTCGCGCTCGTAAACGTGCTGCTTGGCCTTCTTATTGGGTACTTGCCGGGGCGTTATGCGACATATCGGATCGATGCGCCGGTGCAGCGTCCCCGCGATGCCTGGCTCCGCCGGGTCGCCTGGCTTGGCTGCGGGCTCGGCGCGCTTGCCCTAAGCGCGCTTGTGTTGGCTGCAGCGATGACCCGGGTTTTGGGGACCCATGACGGGATCTGGTCGCAATTTTCATTTGGGGCAATCTTCAATGACGCCATTGCCTTCGTTGTGCTGTTGATCGGCATCGCAGCCTCAATCATCAGTGTCATGAAGGGCATGATCGGGATTTCCGATGCGCCGGGGATCACGCCGCTTTTTA
Source organism: Pseudomonadota bacterium (assembly GCA_038522945.1). GTDB lineage: Bacteria > Pseudomonadota > Alphaproteobacteria > Caulobacterales > Parvularculaceae > MED-G105. The sequence continues at coordinate 81,564 of JBCBJV010000001.1, read as the reverse complement.
AGCAAGCAACGAGTGAGCTTGAAGATGCGGTGGAAGAAGACGCTGAGAAGGCACAGCGCGCCATTGAAGCGATTTTCGAGCGCACTGAACACCGCATCGGCAAGGCCGAACGCCCCGCAAAGCGCACCGTCAAAAAGCGCAATGCTGCGGCTAAAAGGCTTCTAAGTGTCATTCGCCGGCATAACGACAAAATCCTGGCGGCAAAAGACAAAGTCCGTCATGTGGCCTTAAGCGAGGCCCGCAAAGCCGCGCGTCGACGCGGCGGCCTGGAGGCGTGCACACACTTGCATGCGCCAGAGCTCGATTTGTCATCTTTCGATGCCTTTCGCATTGTTGGCTTCGATGATCCGGGAGCGGTGCAAACCCATCTAGCGGACGTTTTCCCCGTGGAGACCCACGCAAGGCTCGTTGCAGGGCGTGATAAAGCGCTGGCCAGGGTTCGGGCTGCGCACGCGCATTTTAAGGCTGCTGGCCCGGATTTTGGATCGCTCGGATAAGCCAAGCGATCCGCACACGCCTGATACCAATATTCGATACAGAAAAAAGGAGATCAGCCAATGCGCCGATCCTTGAAACGCAAACTCATGCTTGTCGCCTCTATCGTCGTCCCGCTCAGCGGGGTCGCCGCCGGCGGCATGTATGCCGTTGGCGAACTCGCAAAACCGCAAATGGATGCGCAGACTTTTTGTGCACCTGAAGCCGATCAACACAATGTTGCGATCTTTGCCGAAGCAAGTTTCGGTCATGTGGCGAGCGATCGCCAAAAGCATGATCTGGAAGCTGCGATCTTAAAAGCGTACGCCGACGCGCCGGCCAATGCGCGCTTCAGCTTTTATACCACAGCCGCTGGACGCGACGGCGCGATCGCCGAAAGCTTTAAGGGCGGCTGTAAGCCGGCAGCAGCGCCCGGTGAATGGTCGGCACTGGGGCTCGCGGCAAAGCCACCGGCCTATTTGAAGCGTCAGGCAGAAGAGGCCGAGGCTACGTTTCGTGCGCACACGGATGCGTTTCTTAACCTTGCCAACGATCCAGACCTGAAAGCAAAAGACTCACCGGTCCTTGAGCAATTGGCGGCGATTTCGAAAGTGCGTTTCGCAGGCGGGCTTGATCGGCTGATCGTCTATAGCGATGGGATGCAGAACACCGAGCTTGCGCGGTTCTGCTCCCATAAGGGTCATATGCCCGCATTTGCGAAGTTCGCGCGGGATAATGCCCGCTTTGCGGCCTTCACGCCAGAAAGCCTCCAAGGTGTCCAGGTTGAGCTCTTGCTTGTGGAACACGGGCCCCTGCCGAACACCATGTTCCCATATTGCACAACCGTTGAGCTGCGCACGTGGTGGGCAGATTATTTTTTGGCCCATAGCGCGAATATGCGCCTGACGCCGCTTCGGACCGGGGCGCAGTAAACCCATGACAAACAAAGAGCATCAAAATGGCGCCCGGCTTCTGCCGGGCGTACTTTTGAGCGCCGGCTTATTCTGGGCTGGTGGTCAGTTTGGTCCAATCGTAAAGGGCGGCGCAATCGATCCTTATGCCGCGCTTTTGGTTTTTAGCGCCGGCGTCATCGGCCTCGCCACACTGGCCGACGCCTTCCAGCTTCTTGGCGATATGGTTGAAGGCGCAGCTGCGAGGAAACCACAGGGCCTCAAGGGCACCGCCGCCTGGGCGAAATGGCGCAAGATCAAGCGTGAGCTCTCGATGAGGTACTGGGCCCCGTTCTGGGGCATGACGCCCGATGGTAAAGCGCTGCTTGCATCTTACGAATCAAATGCGATGACGATCGGGCCGGCCGGTTCCTCGAAAACAGCCTCCAGCGTCATCCCGACCATCCTGTCCATCCGCGGCTCGAAATTCATCTGCGACTTCAAGGGCGAGCTTGCGGCCTGCCTAAAGGCCAGGCTCGAAAAACGCGGTGAGATCGTTCGTATCATTAATCTTGGAGATGTATTCACAGACCTTTTAGGTCCTTCGGATGCCTATAATCCGCTTGTTGTCATTGCCGATGATTGTTGCCGACCTGGCGGATTAAGGGATGTTGTCGACGATGTGAGGCAGCTGTGTTTGCGGCTTTACCCTGAACCCGTGCGCGCCGGTGGGGATGCAGACACCTACTGGCGTGACGGCTCACGCAGCTTTTTGCGGATTGCGATTTTGCTGTGCGTGCTGGTCAAGGGGCACAAGGCAAGCCTTGGCGATGTGCTTCAGCTCATCAATGATCGTGAGCAGTTCGAGCGAGATTGTGCTTGGGCTGCTGGCAAACTGGTTGTTGAGGGCAGCGATGCGCCAATCGCCATGCCGATCGAAGACTGCCCCTGGATCGATCAACACGAGAGCGGCGATGTCGTTTCCTTTATCGCTTACGTGCGCGGCGCGGCGGCAAGCGCGCTCTCGCTGCTTGCGCAATCTGACTCCAAAGCAGCTGAGAGTTTTTTATCAGGCGCGCAGCTTGCGATCGACGCCTATAACCTCGCGGGCCGTGTGCATGCCCGCGTTAATGAGACCTCATTCCGCTTTGCCGATCTGAAGGAAGGGGATCGGCCGACAACCGTCTTTCTGATTGCCGACCCGGATCGCAAAGACGCACAAATGGGCCCGCTCGCGCTCTTGCAATGGTGCGCGCAGACCGAAGTGCGCCGTCATCCGAACAAACACCGCGCGGTCCATTTCATCATCGATGAAGCCACGAACTTCCGCGTCTTCGAATTGCCGAGCCTTCTTACTTGGGGCCGGTCTTCGGGGATCCGCCTGCATCTCATCTTCCAGACGTTGGCAGCGTTCGAAGAAACCTATGGGCGCAACGCCGTCGACACGCTGATCTCCGAAACCGAGATCAAACAGTTCCTCGCAGGTCAGCGCGATCCGCGGACGATCCAGTTGATGATGCGCCTGATGGGCGAGCAGTCGGTCATCGCCAAAAGCCACAATGCCAGGTCGGGCCAAATGGGGCTGGAAAGCTCAAGCGCGACTGAGACCGGCCGTCCGCTGATGACTGAAGACGAGATTAGGCGGACCGACAAGTCGATCCTCTTTATTCGAAGGCAACGCCCGATCCTCACGCTGACGCCGCCTTATGCGGCGATCGCGCCGTTCCGATCCCAGGTTGCGAGCAACCCCTATCACGAGGGCAAGAAATGGAAACTGCCCGTGCGTTTGCACGTGAAGCGCCGGGTGCGGAAAGAACCACGTAAGAAAGGACAGTCATGACCTATAAAGAACGCGCCCAAACGCCGGTCCTCGCGCATATTCTTCGCGGGATCGGGAACCTCGTGCGGCAATGGAAGCTTGTTGTGCCCATTGCTTTCCTCGCATCGCCTGTCGGCCCGCATGTTTTGTGGGAGTACGATTATTCGGGGCGGTGGGCGGACGGCGCCCCGATGACAAGCCGGTGTTCCTATTACGGATCACGCGGGCGCATTGAGGTTTATCAAAGCCGTTGCCCGCACCTCGCTTGGTTCGATGCGCGCGCGTTTTAAAAACTGTGACCATCACCCAGACCGTTAATCTTGGAGAGCAATTATGAAACCTGGCCGCAAAGACATTCAGCAAGGCCGAGATGCTTCGGACCCTTTGACCGGGCCGTGGCTTGATTATGCGCATGTCCCGCCCGTTCGTTATGCCTTCGATCAAGCACGCACATCGCACGCCCGCTCGACGACAAGCCGCAGCCAATCTGAAGGAAAAGATCGGCCGACACCGGCGCTCAAACCCCGCAATGCAGGCTGGCTTGAGACCGAGTACGCGCATGTCATGGCGAAAGCCAAAGCCCGCGACATGATCGAAGGGCGCTTGCAGAACCATGACCGCAGAAGTGATCATCCTCGCGGGCCGGGACGTGGGCAATGATAAAGATTGTTTATTCATCAGCAAACGGAAAGGAGAAAACTTCCGTGCACGAAGACGAATGGCACCCCAACAATCAAGACATCATCGACGAGCTACGCTTCGATGTCATGATGCTCAAGCGCGATCTCTTGTCCTTGCGCGCCGATCTCTTTGAAGACGCGCGCACGAGCACAAGCACAAACATCGCCGAATTCCCGAATAACAATGAACTCACGCCCCCGGAGGATTTTGGACATGAGCGATAATACTGGCAAACCCCCAATCTCGACCCATCGCGACGGTGCGGTCTCGATCAAGGTATTCCGAAACGAGGACCGTGAGGGTTATCGGTTCTACGGCGCGAAGATCGCCAAGACCTACAAAGACCAAGAGACTGGTGAGTTCCGAGACACCAATACCTTCTCGGCCAACGACCTTCTGAAGCTGAACGCGCTTGTTCCTCAAGCGCAGCGTCTGATGGTTCAAGAGCACGAGATGGATAAAAAAGAAGGTCTCGCCAGGCCGCCGCGCGATACTCTCGAAGCCAAACGCGAGGAAACCATGGCGCGGGCGGCTGAACGGCCGTCGCGTGCTGAGGAAGGTGAAACACGAACACGCTCCACAGGGCGTACGCAGTGATGAGTCGTCTGTACCAGGAACATATTCCTTGACGGCTTTGAAAGTTTGTGAGAACGTACAAGGAACATTTTAATGCGCCCCCGTGCTGGCTGACGGCGCGGGGGCGTTTTTTATTTCGATGATCGCACTCTCGCGACGCATGAGGTCCCAACATCAAAAACCCAAACACACGAGCCACCCCGATGCCCCAGAACGAAACGAGCAACCACCACCGAACGACGCCGCTATCGATACGCGTCGACGTCGCCAAATATGAAGCCTATCTCGAAAACGCCGATCTTTCGCCCGACGACCGCGAAGCGTTCTTGCAAGCGCTCTGGTCGATCGTGTGCGATTTCGTGGCGCTTGGTTTTGGCGTGCATCCACTTCAGGACGCGGTCGCCGACGATCCCGAAAACAGCTGTGGACAGTTTGCTGAATCCGGTGCCGTCGGCGGCGATACGCCGGGCGATATGCTAGAATTTGGAGAGAAACTGCACGCTGACTATGTGCGCCAAACCATATTCCAGGACGAGGACCGCCTATGAAACCATCCCCTGAAAACACAGATATTATCACTGAACGAACCGATATGTCCGCCCCGATCGCCGTCGCCTATGTGCGCGTCTCATCGGCCGCGCAGGTCGCCAAAGGCCAGGGGGCCGAAAGCCAGGCCGCGCGCTGCGCCGACTACGCCCGCCAAAAAGGCTATCGCGTGATCAAGACTTTTGAAGACAAGGCGATCTCCGGTAGCCTCGTCGACCGGCCAGGCATGAAGCAATTGCTCGCCTATGTGCGCAAACGCCGCAAAGATAAAATCCGTGTCGTGATCGACGATATCTCGCGTCTCGCCCGCGGGCTGGAAGCGCATTTGGCGCTTCGCACCGCCATCGCGAACGCCGGCGGCGTCCTGGAAAGCCCGTCGATTGAGTTCGGCGAGGATAGCGACAGCCAGCTGATTGAACATCTGCTGGCCTCTGTCTCCGCCCATGCGCGGGTCAAGAACGCCGAGCAAACCCGTAACCGGATGGAGGCGCGCATTCGCCAGGGCTATTGGCCGTTCTGGGCGTGCATTGGTTTCAAGTTCGAGAAACGCGAAGGGCACGGCAAGGTGCTGGTCCGCGACGAACCGGTCGCGTCCATCATCCAGCGCGGGCTTGAAGGCTTCGACTCCGGCGCCTTCCAGACCAAGGCGGAAGTGAAACGGTATTTTGAGAGCGAGCCGGACTTTCCGAAGACGGGCAAAGGCGATGTCCGCGCAACCCTTGTGCACGAGATACTGACCCGCGTTCTTTACGCCGGCATGGTCGAGCGTCCCGAATGGGGCGTCGCACTTCGTCCCGGCAAGCACGATGGGCTGATCTCCTTTGAGACCTTTGAGAAGATCCAGAAACGTTTGCGCGGCAAATCTTATGCGCCGGCCCGCGCTGACATCAATGAGGATTTCCCCTTGCGCGGCGCCGTCATGTGCGGCGATTGCGGTAATCCCCTGACTGCCAATTGGTCTAAGAGCAAAACCGGCAAGCGCCATGCTTACTATTCGTGCTTCAACAAGGCCTGTCCCTCGGCGCGAAAATCGATCCGGCGCGCGGACCTTGAAGGTGCGTTCGAGGCAATTTTGAAAGGCCTGACGCCGACAAAGCCGCTCTTTGCTCTCGTCAAAGCCATGTTCGCCGACGCCTGGGAGCAACAGCGGGCACGAAGCAAAGACGCCGGAAAAACGCTTAAGGCTGATCTTGTGCGAATTGAAACTGAGATCGCCGGTCTGATCGATCGCATCGTCGCGGCCGATCAGCCGCTTGTGGTCGCTGCCTATGAGGCCCGGATTGATCGGCTCGAACGCGACAAACTCGTCCTTACCGAGAGGATCGAAAAATCAGGCGGGCCGAAACGCCCCTTTGAGGAGATGTTCGAACTCTCGTTGCGCTTCCTCTCAAACCCTTGGAATCTCTGGGAAAAAGGCAGTCTGGAGAACAAGAAAACCGCCCTCCGGCTCGCGTTTCAGGGGCCTCTTATCTACTGCCGGAAAACGGGGTTTCGAACCCCGGAAACCTCTTTTATTTTCAATATGTTAGAAGGAGAAAGCGCCATGAAAAGCAGACTGGCGGAGACGAAGGGATTCGAACCCTCGATACGCGGTTAACGTATACTCCCTTAGCAGGGGAGCGCCTTCGACCACTCGGCCACGTCTCCACCGCGGAAAATGTCGACATTCCGCCTAGGATGCAAGCAGTACAGTGAGCCAGAAGGCGATATTTTTTGCCCGGGCGTCGGTCGCATCGCCAGGTCGCTGTGGATACATGGTGACCTTGAGGGCGGTGGGAGGCCCAGTCTACCTACAATAACGACCTGACTGGCTTGCCGTCCACCTCAACGGTTTGGATCAGCCGGGGTCCCATCTTGGGAAGCCGGTCCTTCCTGAGGCCCGCATTCTTCTGGTGCGGGACCTGCGCTTAACTCCGCAAGCATTCCCGCATTGAGATCCGCTGCCGAGGCCTCTTCGCCGTCCGCCTCAAGAATGAAATCGGTGTAGGTGAGGCACGCCTCGTCAGCTTCAGCTGCCACTGAATCGGAAAACTCACCGTTGGGGATCGGATCTATTACTTCGCTCTCAGCATCGATGATCCCGGCCGCCTCCAATTGTGCTGCTTGAAGCATCTCAAGGGTAGATGTTTCTTGCGAAGCAGCAAGCTCCCCATTCCCGGATAGAGGGGTTTGTCCCGAGGCTTCTTGTGTCAGCGGCTGATCGCCTGCTTGGGCCTTTGCAACAGGTTTTTGTTCTGGCATCGGCTGCGGCGGTGCGGAAGCGGGCGTTTCCGATGAGATCGATTGCGTGCCTTGTTCGGGCGCTGCCGGTTTTGCCTTGGGCGGGACTGCTGGTGCGGGCGTTGGCTGTGGGGGCTCTCGCTCGGCGGGCAGCGGCCGGGTAGCGGGGCCTTGTGGGCGGGGGCTTTGGTCACCGGTGTCGACTGGATCTGCTTCGCCAGACAGGTCCAATTCCGCAATGTGGGGGACCGGTTCAGTCAGAACAGGGTTCGCAATTGCGTCGATGCGGGTTTGAAGCGCGGCCAGCGCGAGCTTGCTTGAGCGGGGCGGAACCTGGGCGATACGGCCCCTAACGCCGCCGCGTTCAATATCCCGGGACAGCTTTCCCGCGATAGGACCCTCGTTCAGCTGACTTCGGTAAATCTGAATGTTTTCAAGGACACGCTGGACATAATTGCGAGTCTCGCTGAATGGAATGAGCTCCATCCAGTCGATTGGGTCGAGCCCAGCAAGACGCGGATCGCCATAGTCTACAATCCACTGCTTCACCCGATGGGGGCCTGCATTATAGGCAGCAAAAACCATGGGGTATGACCCATTAAAATCCCTCAGCAGGTGTGAAAGGTGAGCGGACCCGATCGTCATGTTATAGGTCTGGTCGGTCAGGAGGGCAGAGCGCCGATAGGGCAAACCCTCCTTACGCGCCGTAATTTGCGCCGTAGACGGAAGAAGTTGCATCATGCCCCGGGCACCGGCGCGCGAATAGGCAGTTGGATTAAATTCGCTTTCCTGCCGCGATAGTCCCAGGATCACTTCCGGTGGCACAAATCGCGACGCCTCATTAGGTACATAGATTGAAGGGTAGGAAACCTGCGGCACCAGTATACCCGATCGCACACCTGCTTTCCCGGCGCGGACAGTCACATGAGGCGCATTAAGACGCGCAGCCGCGTCAGCAAGTTCCTGGAACTCGCCGGGCGTTGTGAGTTGGTCATCCAGCGCATAGGAAAACAACAGGAACGACCGTGCATCTGCAATATCTGTCAGCATGCGCAATGCCTTAGCGAGAGGTCTGCTGGCAAAGAGAGTTTTGTCGATCACAGTCGGTTCTGACGCGGGCGTAAACCGGTTCAGCGAGCTATCCTCGTTGAGGTGCTCAATCGCCATCTGGCCATAGAACGTGTACGGATATTGCGACGCTGATCTGTATCGCAGTTTGGCGGTATTTTCATCGCCCATGGCAGACGCGGCCCGGCCAAGCCAGTATTGTCCGCGTGCAACGGAGATTGGCGCGCTTACAGAGGCCGTTAATGCCGCAAAGTGAACGCTTGCCCGTTCAGGTTTTCCGAGGAACCGCAGCGCGATCCAACCGGCATTGAACTCCGCTTCTGAGAAATTTGTCGTGCCCGGTGCGATCGCGTGGCCGGCGGCCATGGCGTAGGCGTCTTCATAAAGCCGGTTCTTCAAAGCCCAACGCATGAGCAGGTTGCGCTCAAGCCAATAAGCACCCTCGTTACCGACGACCTCTGGGTTTTGCGGGGCTGTTCTCGCGATTGCAATGGCGCGCGGTTCTTCATCGCTCCGACGGAAATACCGCATGGCCGCATGGACAACGCCCGCGTCTTGGCGATCATCAGGGGAAAGTCGCTCATAGTTGCGAACAGCATTTTTGGACCGGCTGAGAAGACCGGCGCGTGCCTTTGCCCGCCTGCGGGCATCAGGGCTCATCCGGGCGAAATGGCGGCTCGCGTTTGAAACCTGACGCTTCCACAAAAGCCGGTCGACCCGTGCATCGAACTCATTACTCGTCAGGACACCACCATAATTTGCCAGGAATGCCCGCTCGTCCTTGTCGGCAAATGTGCTGTCTTTCCAGGCGTCCTTGATGAATAGCGCCGCTGCCTCTGGCTTTTGCGCAGCATAATAGGCGCGGATAAGGGCCAGGATACCGTGGCTCGTGACCGGATCGCGCTCGTCGAAGAAATCGAGAATCTCAGCAGTACTCGTGTTTGGTGTGATCGACTTCTCGATATGGCCTTGGATGCGAGATGCCGCAGGCCAATTGCGGTTTTCCGCTAAGAAAGCCGCGCCCTCTTGAAATGAGACCTTCTTCGGTCGGGAATAAAAATAATACCATTTACCAAGCGCTTGAGCGGTGGGATCCTTGATGAACTGAATGCTGTTCCAAGCGCGGGTGGTGCTGCCGCGTTTCAAATCATCGCGAATGACATTGATTCGGGCGAGATCATCGGCAGTGATATAGGCCGGACCCGGTGCTGGCGGCTTGATCCGCGGAACGAGATCAATATCCGCTGCCTGCGCGCTGCCACTGGCCAACGGGATCACAAGACCCAAAAAGAGACACGCCAATATCGCCAACAGGTTTTGTTGCGTCATTCTCATCATTTACTCCAGAGCCAACGCCCAACTTACCGGAGAATGGTTTGCATTTTATCTTCACATATCATCGCTGAAGGCGGTTTGTGCCCGGAAGTAACGAATCAGTGATGGCAATGCCCCCCAACTCTCCCTTTATGTCTCCGACTTCGCGGCCACAGATCAATCGCTTTTTCAATGTGTTGATGATTGTTTAAGTCCCTTATTCCGCCGCGCGCTTGCCGTAATAGGGGTGGAGGAGTATCCGGGGCCTCTTTTACAGGATTGACACATTCATGCTGAACATTTCCGGATCCATGACTGCGCTGGTGACGCCATTTCGTGACGGCAACATTGACGATGATGCCTTTCAGCGCCTCATTGCCCGCCAGATCGACCAGGGCACCAGCGCGATTTGTCCCGCCGGCACCACAGGTGAGTCCGCGACGCTTTCCCATGAGGAGCATCGCCGCGTTATCGAACTTGCCGTTGAAGCAAGCGCAGGACGTGTGCCGGTAATCGCAGGCGCGGGATCAAATGCCACGGAAGAGGCGATTTCACTGGCGAAGTTTGCCGAAGGCGCTGGGGCCGATGCGATACTTTGTGTGACCGGTTACTACAACAAGCCGACCCAGGCAGGCTTGCAAGCGCATTTTACGGCCCTCCACGACGCCACGTCATTGCCGATGGTTCTTTACAACGTGCCGGGACGAACGATAGCTGATTTGTCGATTGAGACAGTCGATGCGCTGTCACGGCTTCCGCGCGTCCTTGCTATCAAGGATGCAACTGGCGATCTTGCCCGGGTGCCATTGCAGCGCTTGGCGAGTGCGGACGGGTTCGTTCTCCTATCGGGTGAAGACATGACGGCGGTTGGATTCAACGCCATGGGGGGGCGTGGCTGTATCGGTGTCACGGCAAACGTCGCACCAGATCTTTGCGCACGTATGCAAACCGCCAGCCTTGAAGGTGACTACGCGGCAGCTGTTGCCATCCAGGATCGACTTGCAGCGCTCCATGATTGTCTGTTTGCCGAGACCAGCCCGGGCCCCGTGAAGTATGCCTTGTCGCTTCTCGGCCTATGCGAGCCGGATGTGCGCCTGCCTCTCGTGGGCCCAGGTGAGGCCACTCAGCGTGCCGTTGAAACCGCCCTACAAAAGGCCGATATCACCCGCTGATGGCGACCAAAACAAAGAGCCCGCCACGCAAGGTTGTTGCAGAAAACCGCCGGGCGCGACGGGACTACGAGATTACTGAAGTGATTGAAGCCGGCCTCGTTCTGACGGGTACGGAGGTCAAAGCGCTGCGCGAAGGGCAGGCGACCATCGCCGAAGCCTACGCTTCGCCGGAAAATGACGGGATCTGGCTGATCAATGCGACAATCCCGGAGTATTCCGCCGGGAACCGCGAAAACCATGAGCCTAAACGCCCCCGCAAGCTGCTCCTTAATGCACGGGAAATCGCGCGGCTCAGCCAAGCTGTTGAGCGCAAGGGCTATACGATTACGCCTCTAAAGCTGTATTTTAACGATCAGGGCAGGGCCAAACTGGAAATCGGCCTTGGCCTCGGGCGTAAGCTCCACGACAAGCGAACGGTCGTCAAAGACAGGGACTGGTCGCGGCAAAAACAGCGATTGATGCGCGACAAAGGGTGAGCGCAAATCGGACCAGGGGGAGCCTTGCCTCGTGACAGATACGGCGAAGCCACCGCGCATTTATGTGTCGCCGCCAACAATTTTCCTGCTGGCATTGCTTGGCGGATATGCGTTGCGGGCGGTTTTTGGAGCTTGGCTACCGATCCCGCGGGTCTATCTAGAAGGCATCGGTGTGGTGCTACTCTCAATGGCAGCTTGGCTTTTTGTCTCCGCCATCACCGTCTTTGCAGAACACGGGGAAGCGCTTAATCCGTCCACGGAGGCGTACACGCTCTTCCATTCTGGACCCTACCGACTGTCTCGTAACCCGATTTATCTGGCCATGATGTTGTTTGGGGCAGGCTTTGCCTTTGCCAGCGGCAATTTGTGGGCCTTGCTGACGACAGGCCTTGCCGGGCTAGTCCTTCATTTTTTTGTGATCCTGCCTGAGGAGCGTTATCTGTCAGCAAAGTTTGGCATTGAGTACACTGACTATACCAGACGCACCCGCCGTTGGATCTAAGAGCGATCAGCGCCGTCAGGTCAACTTGCGACGTAAACGGTCGTAATTGCTATTGCGAAGGACGCGCGCCTGGCGGCACAAATGCCAATACGGTCTGAAAGGCGGCCGCCGCGGCGGCACCGCCGCACGCCGCAAACATCAAAACGGAGACCCTCGGCCAGTTGAATTCCACTGAAATCGCGGCGGCTCCAAAGGCAATCCCCAGGGCGAGTGCGGCTCTGGCATAGAACTTCAAAAGATCGGAGAACGCATCACCGCCAGTAAACTGGGCCGCAAACCGCGACCATGAAATAAATACATAAAGCCAACATCCAAAGCCCGCCGCGATCACTACCGCGATCAATGAGACGCCGTGAAAAACATCGACGATTAACTGCCGCGCTTCATTGAAACTGATGGCTGCCACAGAGGCCCCGATAATGCCGAAAACCGCAGAAATCGCGAGCGTCGCAAGCGGTTTGGCGTCCCGTGCGCGTCCGAACGGATCCTCTTTATTCGGTATGCCCCAATTTCTGGTCAAAGGTCAGCTTCCTTGGAAGGCAATCACGGGACGTTAGAACGTACGCGGGATATTGGGCCGCCAGGCACCGAAGTCACGTCGACGACAGGTGACGGGTAACGGCATCAAACACATGGTGGAACATCTCAGGCGTCAACCTGCCGGTATTCGTATTGTAACGGGAGCAGTGATAGCTGTCGAATATCTTAAAAGGGACGCCATCGGGCGCGTGGGCCGCCCCGTGGCCGAACTTTGCGCGGCTGAGCGGCATGCCAAGGCTTCGCACTACTGAATCATGGGCGATTTTGCCAAGGCATATGACTGCCCGCAGGGATTTCATCGTCCGCAATCGGGTGTCCAGATAGGGCGCGCAGGTCTTGATTTCAGCAGTCGTTGGTTTGTTCTGCGGGGGTACACACCGGACCGCATTGGTGATCATCGCCCCTTTAAGGCGCAAGCCATCTTCCGGATCGGCGCTGTACTTACCTGTCGAAAGGCCAAATTTTTCAAGAGTCGCGTAGAGAAGATCGCCCGCGAAATCGCCAGTGAATGGGCGCCCTGTTTTGTTCGCTCCTTGAAGCCCTGGCGCGAGGCCCACAATAAGCAGCTTGGCTTGGTCATCACCGAATGACGGGACGGCCCCATTGAACCAGTCCGGATACGCGCTTGCGTTTTCCCGGCGAAACTCAGTGAGGCGAGGACAGGCGTTGCAATCGCGCGGCGGCTCAAGAACCGCTTCATTACCCATGTCAATCAATCGACATCGTCATAATCGTCGTCGTAGCCATCATCATCATCGTACTCGTCTTCTTCATAATCACCGACGGGCTCGCCAGCTTTGACGGGGCGGTGGCGATCGTTGCCACCATTGCCGGACCGCCGGCCGATATCGCCCTCCAGGGAGACGAGATCGATAAACTGATCAGCCTGCCGTCGAAGTTCATCTGAGGCCATGGGCGGATTGGACTTCACTGTCGAGATGACGCTCACCCGGACGCCCTTAGCCTGGACCGCCTCGATGGCGCGGCGAAAGTCCCCATTTCCCGTGAAGAGCAAGATATGATCCAGCCGGTCAGCAAGGGTCAGCATATCAACCGCAAGTTCAATATCGGTGGACCCGCGAAATCGCTTGCGCCCTTGGGCATCGGAAAACTCTCGCGCAGTCTTCGTCATCATCGTGTAACCGTTATAGTCCAGCCAATCGACGAGGGGACGCAAAGGGGAGTAATCCTGGCTCCGGTCTTCTTGAATTGAGGTGTAATAGTATGCGCGCACGAGCGTGCTTGCATCTTTGGCCTTGGCAAGGAGGGCCTTGTAATCAAGGTCAAATCCAAGACCCCTGGCAGCCTTGTAAAGGTTCGCCCCATCTATAAAGAGCGCGGTTTTTTCCGTCGCGCGCATATCCAAAAATCGGCTCATTTATCACCTATAAGATCGAGTATGGTCGTGATTACGTGCACTCAAGTTTCGGTACGTGGATAGCTAAAGACATGATTCTTATCGGTTTTGGCTCGAACCTGCCATTTTGTGGTCGCCCTCCGGCAGAGGTTTTGGTCCGCGCGGTTGCAGCGGTGGGTACCATTGCCCGTCTTAAGCGCATTTCGTCGGTGTATGCCTCGCCGGCATGGCCCGATCCTTCTGATCCCGAGTTCCGAAACCGAGTTGCTGTCATTGAGACGGTCATCGATCCCCAAGACCTCATGAACCGGCTTCACCGGATCGAGAATGCATTCGGTCGCCAGCGCTCAGTTCCGAATGCGCCCCGCACCCTAGATTTGGATCTTCTTGCAGTCGGCGACCTTGTGGTATCAGGGCAGGGCAGCGAACTTGTTCTCCCCCATCCTCGCCTCGCAGACCGTGCGTTTGTGTTAGGCCCCATCGCGGAGATCGCGCCACAATGGACCCATCCGACACTTAATCAAACCGCGCAGGTTCTTTTGGAGCGGATCGAGGGGCAAATGGTCCGGAGATTGGACAAAAACGATCTTTCCCATCAACGTCAATTCCCGGTTCGCGAACTTGTCATTAAATAAAAAAGCCGATACATCTCCTCGCTTGACATTTCGTCCCCCTTTACACCTGAAAAGGAGCCCCCAATGGCACGGGTGACCGTTGAAGATTGCGTCGACAAAGTCGACAACCGCTTTAGCCTTGTTCTGCTTGCTGCCCATCGGGCGCGCGTTCTATCGTCTGGCTCTCCGCTTTTAGTTGAGCGCGACAACGACAAGAACCCTGTTGTTGCCCTTCGCGAAATCGCCGACGGCGGCCTCCAACCAGAGGTGGTTGAGGAAGATCTGGTGGTCTCGCTTCAGCGGCAGTTTGAGGTTGAGGAAACCGAAGAGGCCCAGGATCCAGCGGCAGAAAACGCCGATGCACCGCAGTTCGATGAAACGAACCAGGATGCTTATCTGGAGGCCATTAAAGCAGCCGGCATGACAACGCCTCAATCTCTGCCGAAGAGCTAACAATTTGCGGGTCCACCGAACTTAAAACCTGGCCGGGCAATTCTGTCGTCCGGCGGAGCACGTTTGGTCAAGACCCGCTTGCTCAGTCGGCCCGTTTGGTCATAGCCGGCACTTTAGCGGGGCGATGCCGCGTTGTGTTCGCGGTGAGACATGTCATAATTTCAATTCATGGCGGACACCACTGGCTCTTTGCCACCAACGACAAATCTCGACGCGCATAAACCGGACGCAAGCCCTTCAACGGTAGCGGCGCATCCGCATGAGCGCTCAGGGGACCCCCATGAAGAAGACCCGGCGCCTCCTACAACGGCGCAAATTGAAGAAACTACAGGCCTCTCGCCGGAAAATCATGCTGACCCGGCGGCGGGCGCGGCGGCAAATCCTGAACCTGCATCGGTTGCTCATAAGACGGCGCCCGAGACTGCGCCGGTAGGGTTCATTCGCCAGTACGAACTTGTCGATCTCGTCAAAGCCTATGATCCGGATGCAGACGAAGACCTGCTCAACAAGGCTTATGTAGTCGCCATGCGCGCCCATGGAGGTCAGACGCGAAAGTCTGGTGATCCATACTTTACCCATCCCCTTGCTGTCGCTGGTATTCTTACCGAACTGCGAGCAGACCCCGCGTCAGTTGCAACGGCGCTGCTCCATGATGTCGTGGAAGATACCGATGTCACCATCGATGAAATTCGTGAAATGTTCGGGGACGAAATCGCCCAGCTGGTCGATGGCGTCACGAAGCTCTCTCAGATTGAGCTGCGTTCGTCGGATGCTTCCAAGCAGGCGGAAAACTTCCGCAAGCTCGTGATGGCGATGGCCGAGGATGTCCGTGTACTGCTGGTAAAGCTTGCAGACCGGCTTCACAACATGCGTACGCTGGAGTTTTTCGACAATGAACAAAAAAAGCGTCGGATCGCGCTTGAGACCATGGAGATCTATGCTCCTCTGGCTGGCAGAATTGGTGTTCAGCGGTTTCGCGAAGAATTGGAAGAGCTTTCCTTCCGGGTGCTTAATCCAGAAGCCTATGACTTGATCCGGCACCGTCTTGACGACCTTCAGTCCTCCATCGTCCATTATGTGGTGGAACTGGCCCAAGTACTGCGTGAACGCCTTCAGGAAGCCGGTATCGATGCGGATGTACACAGCCGCGAAAAGCGGCCCTATTCGATTTGGCGCAAAATGTCCGCCAAGAATGTTTCGTTCGATGAACTTGCGGATATTTATGGGTTCCGGGTACTGACCAACGATCTGAGTAGTTGTTACGAGGCCCTTGGGGTTATCCACACAACCTGGCGGATGATCCCGTCAGAATTTGATGACTACATTTCTGCGACCAAACCCAACAACTACCAGTCGATCCATACCGCTGTGATCGGACCACCTCGGTCGGACGGAGGGCGTCAGCGTATCGAGATTCAGATCAGAACCCGGGAAATGCATGAGACCGCTGAGCGCGGCGTTGCTGCCCATTGGCAGTACAAGGATAATCCCAAAAAGCGTACCAGCGTCGAGATCATCACGCCTGGCTTTTACGATCCCTATGAGACCCCGCGTCGATTGGTCGAAATGTTCCAGCAAGGCGATGACCCTGACGAATCGTTGAAGTACGCCAAGCTTGAGCTGTTCCAGGACCAGGTATTCTGTTTCACACCAAAAGGCCGCGTCATCGCGCTGCCGCGAGGGGCGACGATTCTTGATTTTGCTTATGCCGTGCACACGGACGTGGGCGATACTTGTATTGGGGGTAAGATAAATGGTGCCGCCCGGCCTCTACGGACGCCTCTGACCAACGGGGACGTTGTGCTTGTCTTGCGTTCTGAAACCTCTGCGCCACCTGCCGATTGGGAAAGCATGGTGGTAACAGGGCGTGCACGGGCCGCCATCCGTCGCCGGATCAAAAAGATGAAACACACCGAGCACTTAGAGCTCGGGCGTTCGATCGCAGAGAAAGTCTTCCAGGACGTCAATCTCGACCTCACTCCGAAGGCGATCAAGGCGGGTCTCTTGCGACTGTCCGAAGAAACGGTCGACGATGTTTTTGCCAAGGTTGGACGAGGGGACCTGTCGGTCGCTGAGTTGGTCGATGCGGTTTATCCAGGGGTCTCATTAGAGACAGAAGGCGAAATCCACGCTGCGTCAGCGCCGTCCTTGCGTCCGCGGGCCGCCATTGACGGGTTGCCCCCTAAAATTGAGATCGTCATGGGCCCTTGTTGCACGCCGGTCCCGGGCGAGCGGATCGTGGGGATTCGTAACGCAGATAAGATAACCGTGCACGCCATCACCTGCCAGAAGCTAGCCGAAGATGATCCGCCACAGGACAAATGGCTCGATTTGCGCTGGCGCGAAGACCGGGAGTTGGCGGCCAGCTCGCAGATCCGGCTTACCGTCCATAATGAAAACGGTGTCTTGAGTGACGTCGCCGGAGTGATTGCGCGCTACGATGTTTCCATCGCCAATATCAGGTTGGAAAATCAGTCTGCGGATTTTGTTGATCTGTTCGTAGACGTGGTGATTAATGATGCGAAACAATTAACGCAAATGCTAGCAGGTGTGAGGGCATCAGCGAGCGTTGTCAGTGCGGAACGCGTTGAAGGTAGTACTGCATAGATAACGCAGACACTTTTATGCGGGATGAAAGATGAGCCGTGGGAGATAAGATGAAGACGGAAGATGTCCTCGCCGAGTTCGAAGCTGCAGGTGCCTTGTTGAAGGGACACTTTGTGCTCAGTTCCGGTCGTCACAGCGATACGTATTTGAACAAGTCAATTGTCTCCATGTATCCGGCGCGGACCGAAACGCTCTGTAAGGGGCTCGCCACCAAAGTGCGGGCGGAGCTTAAATCAGAAATAGACTGTGTGATTTCACCGGCTATGGGCGGGATCATATTCGGGTATGAGACCGCGCGGCATCTGGAAAAGCCGTTCATGTTCACTGAACGGGTGGATGGTGACTTTCAGCTGAGGCGTGGATTTGGCGTTGACGAAGGAGCGAACGTGTTGGTCGTGGAAGATATCGTTTCAACGGGACTTTCAGCCCGCGAATGCATCGAGGCAATTCGGCAAGCGGGCGGCAATGTTGTTGCCCTTGCCTGCCTGATCGACCGGTCGGGTGGCGAGGTGAATTTCGACGTCCCGTTTTTGCCGTTAGCGAAGTTTTCGGTTGAAAGTTGGGCGCCGGATAACTTGCCGGCCCATCTGAAAGATATGCCCGTCGTGAAACCCGGAAGCCGTGGGCTCACGTCTTCATGACCGTGGGCGTGATTGAAACGTACTGCCGTGAGTGCCGGCAGCGTGTCCGTGTAAGGAAAATCTACAAATGAGTGCTGGTCCAATACGGCTCGGGGTCAACATCGATCACGTTGCCACTCTTCGAAATGCAAGGGGCGGAAACCATCCGGACCCAGCGCGTGCGGCCGAGATTGTTGCGACGGCCGGCGCCGATAATATCACCGCTCATCTGCGCGAGGACCGTCGCCATATTCGCGACGAAGATATGCCGCGCTTGAAGGAAGCAACGTCGCTGCCCTTGAACTTTGAAATGGCGGCGACAGCTGAGATGTTGAAAATCTGTCTCGACGTTGGTCCCCATGCCTGTTGTCTGGTGCCAGAGAACCGCAATGAGCGGACCACCGAAGGCGGGCTCGATGTGGTGGGGCAGCAAGCCTATCTAAAGCCGTTTGTCGCAGAACTGGGCAAAGCTGGCATTCAAGTATCGCTTTTTGTTGACCCGATTGCAGATCACATCAAGGCAGCCGCCGATATCGGCTCGGCGGCGATTGAACTTCACACCGGCACCTATCATGGCGCAGTCGAATCTTCTGATCCGGGGCCGATCAAATCCACGTTGATTGAATTGCGTGAGGCCGCAAGCCTCGCGGCCAGTCTCGGCTTGGAGGTACACGGGGGCCACGGTCTGAACTTCCTGAACGTCCAGCCAGTGGCGGCAATCCCGGAAGTGGTTGAACTCAACATTGGCCACTTCATGATGGGCGAGGCGTTGTTTATGGGACTGCCGGCCATCGTCAAGGAAATGAAGCGGCTCATGGAAGACGCACGCACCGGCGGGCTTTACTAACCGGGATTGCTTTCGGTGAGACGGGGAAAGACGGGCCTTGTATGATACTTGGTATTGGCAATGATCTGATTGATATCAGGCGCGTGGAGAAAACCCTGGAACGCCACGGCGAACGGTTCACGCACCGTGTTTTCACCGACATTGAGCGGGCAAAATCCGACAAGCGCCGGTTGCGGGCCGCGTCTTACGCCAAGAGGTTCGCTGCTAAAGAAGCGTGCGCAAAAGCCCTCGGCACGGGGCTTTCCAACGGGGTCTTCTGGCGGGATATGGGGGTTGTCAACTTGCCGGGCGGCAAGCCATCTATGGCGCTTACCGGCGGAGCAGCGGAGCGGCTCGCCCACTTGACCCCCGAAGGATACACAGCGCAGGTTCATTTGACGATCACCGACGATTTTCCACTGGCGCAGGCGTTCGTCATTATTTATGCCACTCTATCTGTGCATTTGAGCTAACAAGCGCGCCGAGCGTAACTCGGGACCCGATGGCGGAAGCGGGGCGTCATTGACCCTCTTTAAACTGGACTGCGCCGATTGCGGCTGGCCAACACGAGACACGATTAAAGTGAGACGAAAGACAGGGGACTTGCGACCATGAGCGCACAAAAAAACTCTGAGAAGAGAGTTCTGGAAGACCGTCCCATGACGGCTCAAGAAGAAGCTTGGGATCTGGCGAAAACAGTCTTCTGGGCCGTGGCGATTGCCCTTGTCTTGCGAGTGATCATCTTCCAGCCCTTCAACATCCCTTCAGGATCCATGAAGCCAAACCTGTTGGTAGGGGATTTCCTGTTCGTTTCAAAACCTGCCTATGGGTATTCTCGGGCCTCCCTGATTTATCCCCTGACGCGTCTCGAAGTAGACGGACGGTTTATGGGGCGCCTGCCGGAACAAGGCGATGTCATCGTCTTTAAGAACCGCAAGGACAACAATAAAGACTATATCAAGCGCCTGGTCGGAATGCCTGGTGACAAGATTACCATGATTGACGGCCACCTCCATATTAACGACGCTCCCGTGCCGAAAGAACTCGTCGGCACTAATCGGCGGGAATGTGGCGGACGTGGCATTGTGGATGTGCCTCAATACCAGGAAACGCTGCCTAATGGTGTGACCTATGTTGTTGAAGAATGCGCGGGTACCCGCGGTTCTCTTGATAATGTTGGCCCTTACTTTGTGCCGGCTGATCATTATTTTTTCATGGGAGACAATCGCGACGAGAGCCAGGATAGCCGGGCGGTTTCACAAGTGGGTTATGTTCACTATGATGATATCGTGGGTCGCGCCGAGCGCTTGTTTTTCTCCGTGGACGGTTCAAAAGCGCGGGTCTGGGAGATCTGGAAATGGCCATTTGTTATCCGCTATGGCCGGGTCTTGGATCCCGTTGAATAGGTCTGGCAAGCACATTCCTCATCGCCGCGCACAGAGGGTAGGGCATTGACAGAGTTTTCAGGGCTAGAGGCCCTGCAAAGTGAAATTGGCTATTCTTTCAAGGATCTAACGCTCTTAAAGAGGGCTTTGACCCACGGCAGTCTCGCCAATGCCTCGAAGATCGGCGATCTTGAACGTTTGGAGTTTCTCGGTGACCGGGTCCTCGGTTTATTGACGGCAGAAGAACTCTGGCGCCGGTATCCAGAAATGGAAGAAGGAGAGCTCGCCCCCCGTCTTAACGCGCTTGTTCGTAAGGAAACATGTGCAAAAGCGGCAAAAGCTATGGGCCTCGATAAGGTGATGCGCCTTTCCCCCCACGAGGAAGAGGCCGGTGGACGCAACAAAAAAGCGATCCTCGGTGATGTCTGCGAGTCTTTTCTCGGGGCGCTCTATGTTGACGGCGGTTTGCCGGCGGCAAAACTCGCTTTTGATCTATTCTGGACGCCGAACCTGGAAGCGCTCAGCCAACGTCACCGGGATTCAAAGACGACGCTTCAGGAATGGAGTCAGGAACACGGTCGTGGAACGCCAAAGTACAAAGTTATCAACGCCGAAGGTCCCGCCCATGCACCTGCATTTGAGGTTGAAGTGCACATTAACGGGCTAAAGCCAACGCGAGGAGAAGGCCGTTCCAAACGGTCAGCACAAATGCACGCAGCTGAACGCTTCTTGATCCGTGAAGGGGTGTGGACGGACGATGACCGCTGATCTTTCTGAGAACAAATCCGGTGGCACGACAAAGTGTGGCCTCATTAGCGTGCTTGGTGCGCCGAACGCCGGCAAGTCGACGCTTGTTAACCGGCTTGTCGGGGCGAAGGTCTCGATTGTTACGCAAAAAGTGCAAACGACCCGTGCACGGATCACTGGGATCGTCGTCCAGGATCAAACCCAGCTTGTCCTGATAGATACGCCCGGCATTTTCAAACCAAAGCGCAAGCTCGATCGGGCCATGGTCGGGGCCGCATGGGACAGTCTTGAAGGAACCGATCTTGCCTTGCTGATCGTAGATGCGGAGGCGGAACTGCTCGAGCGGGGAATCATCAATAGCGATCGACGGTCAGTGGCCGGAGCCCGAAAGGCCCATGAGGACACAAAGGCTATTATCAATACGCTCAATGATCGGTCTGGCCCTAAATTCCTTATCCTGAATAAAATTGATCAGGCCCCGCGGGAAGATCTGCTTGCCTTGATTGCGGCAATATCGAGCGAGTTCCAGGCTGACGAGACTTTTCTCATTTCTGCCGCTAATGGAGACGGCGTCCAAGACCTGCTTCAAGCGTTGGTGACGCGTATGCCGGAAGGACCATGGCTTTATCCCGACGATCAACTGTCTAATATCTCTGATCGCTTAATGGCGGCAGAAGTCACCCGCGAAAAGATCTTTCTGCGTCTTCATCAGGAACTGCCCTATGAGTCGACGGTCGAAACTGAAGACTGGACACGCACCAAAGCCGGCGAGCTCAGGATCGACCAGACGGTCTATGTGAGCCGCGAAGGCCACAAGCCAATCGTGCTAGGCAAAGGCGGTCAAACCCTGAAAGCCATTGGAGAAGCAGCCCGCAAAGAATTGACCGAGATTTATGGCGAAAAGGTCCACTTATTCCTGCACGTCAAAGTGCGTGAAGGTTGGGCGGAAGAGAATGCGCGGCTACGAGCTCTGGGGTTGGATGTTTGATAACGGGTTGTTCCATGGTTGAGATTATCCACTGAGCTGGCCATAAATTTTTTCCGAAGACCTTCACTGCCCACTCCGCAAGAACGGAAATATTGATGTTGGACAATCCCTCCTCTGCCGGCAACCCTGCCAACGATAGCGCGCCCCACGATGCGGGCACTGGCAATTTCGACGCGCAGTTAGAGGCTACCATCAACGATGCAGCTGCCTGGCTAGCGGCGCGTCAGCACAAGCAAGGCTATTGGGTTGGTCAGCTCGAAAGCAATGGCTGTATGGAAGCCCAGTGGTGTCTGGCGTTGTGGTTTATCGGGCTCGAGAACGACCCGCTGCGCGCACGCTTGGCACAATCGCTTCGTCAAACGCAACGCGAAGATGGGTCTTGGGAGATTTACTATGATGCGCCTGCCGGCGACATAAACACGACGGTGGAGGCCTACGCCGCGCTGCGGTCTGTAGGCGACGACAAAGACGCACCTCATATGGTTCGCGCACGGGAGTGGATCTTTGCCAAAGGCGGGCTCTCCAAGGTCCGTGTCTTCACGCGCTACTGGTTGGCGCTCATCGGCGAATGGCCGTGGGAGCACACACCGAACGTGCCGCCTGAAGTGATTTACTTCCCAAACTGGTTTCCGTTTTCCATTTACAATTTCGCTCAATGGGCGCGTGCCACCTTGATGCCGATTGCGGTGCTTTCCGCGCGGCGGCCCGTCCGGGCCCTGAGCGCTGAGCACCGTCTCCATGAGCTTTTTCCCGAAGGTCGGCAGAATTTTGATTACGGCTTACCGGAAAAGCCCGGCGCCGATCTCTGGGATCGTTTCTTCCGCACCACAGACAAGATCCTCCATGCTGGGCAAGGCTTTGGCGAGAGAACCAGCATCAGCTTTGGGCGCAACACAGCCGTTAAGCAGGCGATGCACTGGATCATCGAACATCAAGATGCGGATGGTGTCTGGGGAGGCATTCAACCTCCATGGATCTATTCACTAATGGCCCTTGTCAACGAGGGGTATGCCCTTGATCATCCGGTTGTAGCACAAGCGCTCGCAGCCCTTCAGGACCCACGCTGGCGGGTCGACAAGGGCGAGGCCACATGGATTCAAGCGTCAACAAGCCCTGTTTGGGATACGGTCTTAACGTTGCTCGCATTCGAAGACGCACATCAAAATGAGCGGTATCAGGAACATGTTGAAAAAGCTGTTGACTGGGTCCTGGCCCAACAAGTCCTTCGTCCCGGTGACTGGAAAGTAAAATCTCCCCGTCTTGAACCCGGCGGCTGGGCATTCGAATACAAGAACTATTTTTATCCTGATACGGATGACACTGCCGTGGCTCTTATTGTGCTCTCACAATTCCGCCATGACCCAGCCTGGAAAGAAAAAGGGATCGAAAAAGCCATCGAGCGCGGCGTTAACTGGCTTTTCGGGATGCAATGCCGCGATGGCGGGTGGGGTGCTTTCGACAAGGATAACGACAAGCAACTGCTTACCAAGATTCCATTCTGTGATTTTGGGGAAGCCCTTGACCCGCCGAGCGTGGATGTGACCGCGCACATCGTGGAAGCGTTTGGCAAACTTGGTTTGTCCAGGGACCATCCCAAAATCGCAAAGGCCATTGGGTATCTGAAATCGGAACAGGAGGCGGACGGGTCCTGGTTTGGGCGCTGGGGCGTCAACTATGTTTATGGCGTTGGTGCGGTGTTGCCGGCGCTGGAAGCGATTGGCGAAGACATGGGCCAGCCTTACATTCAGCGGGCGGCGGATTGGTTGCTAACGAAACAGAACGGGGACGGTGGATGGGGCGAAAGCTGTGCCTCCTACATGGATCCCGCCTTCAAAGGCAAAGGGCCCTCGACCGCCTCGCAGACCGCGTGGGCGCTCATGGGATTGGCCTCTACGGGCCGGCCCGGGGACGAAGAAGCCATCACAAAGGGCTGTGCCTATCTGATAGAACGCCAGAGTGAGGGAAGCTGGGTGGAACCTGAGTTCACCGGCACTGGTTTCCCGGGTTACGGTGTCGGGCAGACGATCAAGCTTGGTGACCCACTCTTGGAAGAACGCCTTAGCCAGGGAACAGAACTCTCGCGGGCGTTCATGATCAATTATAATCTGTACAGGCACTATTTCCCGATCATGGCCTTAGGGCGCACCCGGTCATTGTTGGAAAAATGGCGAATTGGTGCAACTGATCCGATCCGTCAAACAGGGTAGCTCACTCTTTTTAGAGTACGCTGCTGAGAGATTAGTCGACATTATCGACGCGCGCGGCGCGCGAAAGAGAAGCCGGTCAGGCCCGTCAGGAAAAGGAGCGCACCCGCTGGCAACGGCGTTTCGACCAAATCGAGATTGAAGTCGCCGTAGTAGGTTTTTGATCCGAATACGTGACAGAGCTGTGCGACGCATTCGTCGTTGGCTGTCAGGTAAAACCAAACGGCGAGACCCAAGTTGCCATTCTTGCCGTTGGCGCCTAGACCGACTTGCGCTGGGAATACACTATTGTGCGGGCGTTGTTTCAGGTCGAAACTCACCCCGTCCAGTTCATCTTCACCCACAATCTTACCGCTGACCAGGTCAAAGTAGCTCCAAGAAGATGGATCGATTGGGCCGCCCTTATTCACGTAGGCAGATGACTTGAGCTCTTTTTTCAAGCCGCCGGTGCCAGGTCCTTCTCTTAAGCGGAACTTTAAATCCACCGTGGCGCGAAACTGATCATCAACGTGCGAGACGATCTCGCCTGTTAACGTTGCATGGCCGTCCTTATTGACCGTCAGGACCCCTGCAGGGTCAAAATGAAAAGCCGATCCTTTGGCTTCGCCCCTTAGCGGGGAACCATTGGTGTTCTTAAAGAATGGCATCCAAACTGAATGGTTACTGTTGCCACCGTGTAGGTCATCGCTAACCGCCGATGTCGCAAAGAAAGACTTACTGTGTTCTTCCGAATAAGCATGAAGAATCGAAGCGGAGGCCGGGGCGATAGCAATGGTGCTTACGATCGCCGCTGCGCTAGCTAGCTTTGCAAGAAAACGGTTGGTCATGGTTAACGCCCCTCATTTCGGTGTACTTTTCGAAATGAGTGAGCAAGGACTAAGCCAAGTTGTGACTGCCCGCGAAAAGCTTGGCTTAGGCGCTGCAGGACCCTGGAAGATTAGTGACCCATTCTCGGATCAGGGCAGCACCTTCATGGTGAACAAGGGCCCTTCCGAGCTCCGGCATCATTGCCGCGGGTTCGTCGGTTTCTAGACGATAAACAAGGATCGATTCATCCGGTTCGCCTGGCACAATTCCATACGGGCGGCCGCCGGCGCCGCTCCCTGCGGCGATCGTGAGCTTGCACAGGCCAAGTGCAGCCCCTTCTGCGTCAGGTTCCAGGTTTAGGCCGGAGGTATCGGCTGGTCCGACGGGACTGTGGCAGTGGCTACAATTGATATCGAGGTAGCTCCGCGCGCGGTCATTCAACGGCAAGGAAGCATCGCTCCAGTTCACATTTGCATAAAGGCCTGTCGCATCAATTTCTTCGTCCGACGTCAGAGCACCTGCAAGCAGCCAAAGATCAAGCTGATTAAAGGCTGGTTGAAATGAGGACGTCTTATTGAGGTGCCGGGCCTTCATCCCGATGGGACGTAACGTCCGATCTGTGTTGTTGGTGGCATGACAACCCGCACACTGATTTTGGTTAGGAACAAGATAGGTGAACTCTGCGGCTTCTTCGGAACTTTCTCCGTCTCTTCGAAGGCTCAATGGGAAGAGAGCGCCTGTGCGGGCAAGCGATGCATCCTTGCCGTCAGCGTCCCAGATGTAAGGGATCGCAACCCATCCCTCCGCGCGATGCACCATCAGGCGGGTTTCGATCAGTCGGGTCTTATCTAACGCAAGCCCCGCGGTTGTCAGTTGCACTTGTTCGTCGGAGACAGCGCCATTTGACGTCTGCCCATAATAAAACGTCTTTGTAATGATGGTGCCGATAGGAAACTCAAAATCGCCTTCTGCTCGAAACGTCGCGGACGTCTCCGGCGGTAGCCACACCGTACGCAATTTCTGAGCGTAGTCGGAAAAAAGCGGTGTCGCGAGGTCGTAGGGAAACACTCTGTCAGAAAGGCGCAAGTGGCCATCCGCAACAGATATTACGCCCCAGTCACTCAGCTTTTGCGGAAACCCGCTCTCATGAAACGTCGGGGTCGGTGAGGGGCGAGGCGCAGAACCCCTGCCGCAGGCTACGAGTAATGCGACCGTTATCAAGAGGGCAATGCTCGCTTGAACGCGCCCCATAACCAATCAGGAATTGTCGGCTAGGGAGCCGGTCAGTGTGACGGGTGGCAGTGTATCGAGCTGACAATTATGGGCCGTCGTTGAGACCGATGGGTTTTTGAAATCGTTGGGAGCATCCAGATTGATAATCTGGGCAGGTCCGTTTTCAATGCAGATGCGCAACTCTGGCGGCAAGGCCCCATCCACAAGTTTTGCCTGATCAACATAGCCGTCCCAGAGCACATCGGGCAAAGAGCCTGTCAAGCCGAACTTGAGTGTTTTCAAAGCTTGCAGCTCGAAACTATCTGGATTTGTGCCGCCGCGCGTGAGACGGTTGTCGTAGATGAAAATCCCTTCCGGATAGGGATCGAATGTGTCGGTTGTTTCGCTGCCGTCGAGGCCTGAGGCATAAAGGCTGGAGATAATGATATTGGCAGTATTGTTCTCGCTAATGTCGTTCTCGAAAATCTCGACCTGGTCATTGCTATTGATGATAACACCGGTCCCAGCCGGCACATTCGCAACGGCCGTCCCCGGAATGGCAAAGTTCTTGGTGTTATTTGAAACAATCCGATTACGGAACACCCTGGTGCGGGCACCAAGCTGCGGCAAGTTTGGCATATTAAATACGAGAATGCCGCCGGTATTGTTTTTGACGACATTCTTGTAAACGTCCGCGTCGAGCGTATTTTCAACTTCAATGCCAGCGACATTGAATTCTGCTCGGTTATTCCGAACAATGACGTTTTGGGACTGACCCACATAAATCCCGGCATCCGAAGCGCCGATCGCCACATTGCCTTCAATCAGAACATTGCGGGTCTGAACGGGATAAATACCGTATGCGCCATTTGAGGTATCAGGTCCGTTTGTCCATTCCGTTCGGATCCGACGAATGACGATGTTCTCGCCTTCATTGATCTTGAGCCCGTCGCCGGGTGAATCCTCGATGGCGAGATCTTCGATAGTGAAGTCACTTGCCGTTACCAGCAGAGCTTCGGCCCCCGCCATTTGTTTGGCAAAAGACAGAACCGTCTCGTTCATGCCCGCCCCGCGGACCGTCACCCCGTCCACCGTCAGACTTAGGGGCCGGTCAAAGGTGAATTTGCCCCCTGGGATTTCAATCACGTCACCGGGTGCGGCATCGAGTAATTGGCTCTGAAGCGTCTCGAAATAGTCATCGATCACCGGACCTGCATCGCTGTCGGCGGCGTCGTTACCACATGCCAACAGGAGGGCCGCCAAAAAGGCGCTCACTAGCGGTTTGAAGCCTCGCAATGAAGCATTAGCTGTGCGGTCCGAAATCATCAGCGATAGTCTGCCGTGTTCGATCCGTTTGCGCAATTCTTCGGCGGCAGAAGGGGCATCCGTTCCGGTGAATTGATGCGGTTTGCCTTATCATTTGGAGAAAATGCGAAGAACGCCGGCAATGGTCAGGCGGCAGCCGCAAATATGCCGTCAAAGAAGGCAGCACCGTCCATACCTCCCAAAAGCGGGGAAATCACCCGTTCAGGGTGGGGCATCAGCCCCAGGATCCGGCCATTTTCGCTTAAAATGCCTGCAATATCCCGGACCGAGCCATTCGGATTGTCCACATACTTGAAGGCGATGCGGTTCCCATCTTCGAGGCGCTTCAGGGTATCCTCATCAGCGAAATAATTCCCGTCGTGGTGAGCGACGGGGAAATCAATGAGTTGGCCGGGCTGGAAGGCGCTGGTGAAGGGCGAGGCGGACGAGGCAACCGAAAGGGTCACCGTCCGGCAAACAAAATCGAGATCTTGGTTACGCAAAAGCGCGCCCGGGAGAAGCTCGGCTTCTGTCAAGATCTGAAAGCCGTTGCAGATACCGAGAATAAGCGTGCCACGCTCTCCATGGGCGCGCACTGCCTCCATAATTGGCGCCCGCGCTGCCATCGCACCTGCCCTCAGATAGTCTCCGTGGGAAAAGCCGCCCGGCAACACAATGAGATCCACGTCGGGAATTGACGTATCTTGGTGCCAGATCATTTGGGGCTTTTGGCCCGTTGCCTGTTGAAGGGCGACAGCAACATCGCGGTCACAATTAGAAGCGGGGAAAACGACAACAGCGGATTTCATTGATCGGTGTCCCAGTCTCTAGGCAATCATCTCGATTGCGTAGTTTTCCATGACCGGATTGGCGAGGACACGCTTGCAGACGTCTTCGACGATTGCGCGCGCGGCAGCTTCATCGTTTTCGGTCAAATCGAGCTCAATGATCTTTCCCTGGCGGACATCTTCGATCCCGTTGACACCGAGGCCCGTCAGCGCTGACTGGATTGCTTTGCCCTGAGGGTCCAGGACACCATTTTTCAGAGTGATGGTCACGCGCGCTTTCATGGGGCGAGCTCCGCTAGTTTTCGTTATTGCTGACAAGAACGGGACCGACTGACCCATTGCCGCCGGTGTCTTTTAGGACGCCAAGGCGCATGGCAACTTCCCGGTACGCATCTGTCACGCCGCCGAGATCTTTGCGAAAACGATCCTTGTCCAGAACATTTCCAGTTTCCATGTCCCAGAGCCGGCAGCTGTCCGGACTGATCTCATCAGCCACCACCAGCCGGACCATTTCCCCTTCATAGTGGCGGCCGAACTCTATTTTAAAGTCCACTAGCCTGATGCCAACCCCGGAAAATAAACCAGAAAGATAATCGTTTACGCGAAGGGCATAGGCCATCATGTCGTCGATTTCCTGCGGGTTGGCCCAGTTAAACGCGGTGATATGTTCTTCCGCGACGAGTGGATCTCCGAGTGAGTCGCTCTTGTAATAAAACTCGATCACTGAGCGCGGCAGGGCAGAGCCTTCCTCCAAGCCGAGCCGTTTTGCAATGGAGCCAGCAGCTACATTGCGGACCACCACTTCAAGGGGAATGATTTCCACGTGACGCACCAATTGCTCACGCATATTCAGTCGACGGATGAAATGCGTCGGGATTCCGATTCGCTCCAGGCCCAACATAACAAACTCTGAGATGCGATTGTTAAGGACGCCTTTGCCCTCGAGCACGGCGTGTTTTTGATTGTTGAAGGCGGTCGCGTCGTCCTTGAAGTACTGGATTAGCGTGCCTGGCTCCGGTCCTTCAAAGAGGATTTTCGCCTTGCCTTCGTAAATCTGTTTCTTGCGTCCCATGAACAAAACTTCCAACGGCTGCGCCATTCGCCTCGGCGCTACCAAAATTTCAATAAACCCGCACCGGCGCGGCATTCCCTTTTGAGTTTCAGTGAGACCTAAATGTCCTCGGCGTCAAGGGCTCTGAATTTCAAGGGCTAAGCTGATCAAGCCGCGTCCTATACGACGGTCATGGGGCCATGGGAAGGATTTTTCGGGCATAGTCTCTTTCTTTCATCGGCGATTTCTCCCCAAACCGGCGAGATTAGCCGGCAGGGTTAATCAGTCCTTATTGTGAGATCCGCAAAGCGGGACTATGTGAAGGGGGCTGCAAATTGTGCAAGCGTTAGGCACTTTGCGAAGCGGGCATTGTTAGGAAAGGTTGTCCTTATGAACACATTCGATGATCGCAAAAACACCTTTGAGGGCAAGTTCGCCCACGATGCGGAACTTCGCTTCAAGGCCGAAGCCCGCCGCAACAAGCTCCTGGGCCATTGGGCTGCGGGCGAAATGGGGCTCGCAGAAGATAATGCCGAAGAGTATGCGAAGTCTCTGATCATTGCGGATCTTGAAGAGGCCGGGGACGATGATGTCTTCCGTAAACTCCGCGCTGATTTTGATGCGGCCAATATCGAAATCACCGACCACACAATCCGCCGCCACATGGATGAGATGCTCGCAAAGGCCGTGGAAGAGATTCAGGCCGAAGGCTGATCTTCTCCTGTCGGGCTCAATGTCGTCTTTCATCTTAACGCGGATGCACCAGCGAAGGACTGCATGTCGCGCTGGCAACAATTGCTCACAAGCGTTACCGCTTTTGGAACGTCAGTCGAGACAGCCACGAGAGTTCCAAACGAGAGGTGGGCCATGGGCCGGGTAGCAGGCAAGAAAGTATTCATCACGGGCGGCGCCCAGGGGCTCGGTGCCTGTTTTGCACGGATGCTTGTGGATGAAGGCGCACAGGTTTTCGTCACGGACATCAATGCTAAAGGTGTTGAAGATACCGCAACCAAGCTAAATGAAACAGCACCTGGGTCTGCCGGTTGGGCCCACCATGATGTGACGAATGCTGATCAGTGGAAAGAAGCCCTTGCCGAGGCCAGTGACGCCATGGGCGGCATCAGTGTCTTGATAAATAATGCCGGGATCGGGACTGCCGGGAACATCGAAACTGAAACTTACGAAAACTGGCGGCGAACCCAGGAAATTGATGTTGATTCGATCTTCATCGGCACGCAAGCAGCGATGCCCTACCTGAAAAACAATCAACCAGCCTCAATCATAAACATCTCATCCGTTGCCGGCTTAGTCGCGGATGGGATGATGCTGTCTTACAATGCCGCGAAATCTGCTGTCATGCACATGTCGAAATCGATTGCGCTCCATTGCGCGCGATCAGGCTATGATGTGCGTTGTAATTCCGTCCATCCAGTATTCACACGCACGCCTATTGTTGATCCTCTGATTGCCCTTGGCGGCGGAGGCGAAGAGGGCGAGAAAAAACTTGTTCGCCAGATCCCGCTGAAACGTCTCGGGGAGCCGGAAGATGTTGGCTACTGTATTTTGTATCTTGCGTCCGATGAGAGCCGGTTTGTGACGGCGGCTGAATTCAAGATCGATGGCGGTATCACGGCGCAGTAAAGCAAGCGTCGATGAAAAACGCTTAGACCTTAGGCAGATTGTTCCTGGAAATACTCGGTAAGCAAAGCGGTATAAGCCTCGCGGTCGTATTTCACAAACGGCGCAAGCTGTAACAGCCCGTTGTAAACGCCTTGGTGGATGACGGCTCGCTCGTCTTTCACTTCACTGAATGACATGTATTGAATCCAGAAGGACATGTGCATGGCAAATCGTTCCGCCATGCGATTTTTCTCCTCTTCACGGACCGCGATGAAGTCTTTGGATTCAAGGCCGTCGAGGAGCGCAAGGCAGGTTTTCTTCTTGAGAGATAAAAGCCGTGCAAACCGTGGGCGCAGGGCAGGGCAGCGTTCTAGGATCGAAGAAATCGCCTCATAGAAGAACCGGAAGTCATTGATTTCTTCAAAGACGATGTAGAGAAAAATCCAATTGTCTTCGACCGCAAGCGGACGATTGATGGGCGCTGTCAGGACTTGTTGGAGTTCTGCCTCAAAATCATCGAACAAGGCCTCGATAATCGCTTCCTTACCCTTGAAATGATAATAGAGATTGCCCGGGCTGATGCCGATCACGGAGGCGATATCGACCGTTGAGACCTGAGCCTCACCCTCGGTGTTGAAGAGTTCAAGAGCGGTTCGCAGGATGCGGTCACGGGTCTTGATTTTCGGCATTGCGGTCTAGGCCATCCTTATGCGGACGAAGTGGGCTTTCTGCGTTTCGCTGCGGTCTTCTTGGTAGTCTTTTTGGCAGTCTTTTTCTTTGCCGCCTTTGCGCGGGTTGTTTTAGTGCTCGTTTTTTTAGTTGTTGCTGTTTTCCGAACGCCTCTTTTCTTGGCTGGCGCACGGCTTTCGTCCAATGGCGCGGTCAATCCTTCTGCAATCACCTCAAAAAGCCCAATCAATCTATCGAGTTTGGCATCAATTGCGTGTAGCTTAAATGCCAAATCACCATCACTATCAAAAGTCTGGGCCCTTGATGGTGCAGGCGCGGCCTTCTTCGATCTGGATGCGGCTAATGTAAACGGATCATCTTTACGCCCGAGCTTCGTGCGCATTTTCTGGATCCGGTCTTCCAGAGAAACGCCGCCCGGGGCGACACGCGCTGCGACTTCACGGCCCTTTTCTTCGACCGCTTTCTCGATCTCCTCGCCTTTCTCAACGAGGTCATCGAAGACCTTGGTGGTCTCACCGGTCATGCGTGCAAGGCTCTCTTGGGCTTCAGAAAAGGCCCGTCCATACGCGCCAATTCCAGCGAGCCAGATGCGCCGGGCAGTATCGGGCGAGGGCGTCTCGGCCCGTTTTTTTCTCTTACTCAAGGACTCGGTGCCTTCTCTTTACTCAGCAGGTTGCGCCGCAAACGCAGGGTATTCTTCTTCTTCAGCCTCGCGATCGAGGAAGCCGCGCAGGATTGGCAGAACTTGCTTGGAATGAGACAGGAGGAACAAGTGTCCACCGTCATCAAAAATCTCGAGCTCTGACTTCCTGATAAAGAACTTCAGCATACGCGCATTAGCGAGCGGAACGATCTTGTCATTGCCACCCGCAAGGACCAGCGTCTCATGGGGAAGAAACGGCAGGAAGGGCAAACTGCTCCAGCCTGCCATGGCCGATAATTGGTAGAGATACCCCTGCAATTGCGGCGGTTTCATATGCTCTGCAAACTGATGTGCTCCCAAGCGTTCATCTCCGTAGAGAGCTTCAAAGTGCTGAACCAGAAATTCCTGGCTCGTATAGCGCATGGGGTGAGCCATCTTTGAAAGTGCGGCAACATCCCCCGGAACCATCGTCACACCCGGCGCCGTCGCAACGAGAACAAGACGGTTTGTTGTTTTCTTGTACTGAAAAGCGAATTGTTGAGCCGCGCCGCCACCCCAGGAAACGCCCATCACGTCAACTGTTTCATCATAGCCAAAATGCCTGAGGATCGTTTTCGCGGCATGAGCGACCCACCAAGGCCGGTATGGCACCGTGGGGTTTGGAGATCCACCGATACCTGGCAAATCAAATGTGATGATATCCCGGTCGGTGAGCGACTCCCCCAGCGGCTGAGCAATCTCAAGATTGGCGCCAATGCCGTTGAAAAAAAGCAAAGGCCGACCGTGGCCGTCGCCATGCCAGATGGCCGTCCTCAGCTTTTGTAGCCCCACATTGACGAACTGAAGGTCTGGCTGCCGCGATTGATCTTTACCCATACTAGTCCCCTTTGCCTTTCGGCCCTTTCAATTAAGC
The DNA here is from genome assembly GCA_038522945.1 of Pseudomonadota bacterium. Classification (GTDB taxonomy): domain Bacteria; phylum Pseudomonadota; class Alphaproteobacteria; order Caulobacterales; family Parvularculaceae; genus MED-G105. The sequence continues at coordinate 48,456 of JBCBJV010000001.1, read as the reverse complement.
GTTTCCCCCCCCGCTCAAAAACACTTAGCCGAAGACGTATTCTCCAGGCGCTTTCACCAATGGTGGGTGTGCCTTGTTACCAAGTGATTTCGGGGCAGCTTTTTTCTCGCCTGCGCGTTCTTGAAGCCATTCAAGCCAAATCGGCCACCAGGACCCGGTTTTCTGTTCCGCACCCGCGAGCCAATCGTCCGGATCCTCGGGGATCTCGTCATTGTCGAAATACTTCGCCTTCGGATTATGGGGCGGATTAAGCAAAGCCTGAATATGGCCACTGTTTGAAAGGACGAATTTCGTCTTCCCGCCAAACAAATGGTTGTTGCGGTAACAGGCTTTCCATGGGGTGATGTGATCGGTGATCGCCGCCACCATGAAGGAATCCTGTTTGATCTTGGACAAATCAATTTTGTGATCCATGAACTCGACCGTACCAGGATTGGAAAAACGCTGATCCAGCATCACGTCCAAATAGTCAGAATGTAGCTGAGCGGGCAGGTTGGTGGAATCGCTGTTCCAATAGAGAATATCGAAAGGTGGCGGGTCGTCACCCATCAGGTAATTATTGATCACATAGTTCCAGATCAAATCATTGGGCCGAAGCCAGGCAAAACTCCGCGAAAGATTCTCGCCGGAAAGAATGCCCTTGCGCCTCGAATAGCGCCGCGCCACTTCAATGGCTTCGTCTGAAACAAAGAGTCCCACTTCGTTGTCTTCTTTCTCCGGATGGAGCACACAGACCTGCAAAGTGAAACAGTTGATCATCTTGCTGCCGCGCGCGGTCAACTCATTGAGATAGCTGGCCGTCGTAATGCCGCCGGAACAAGCGCCCGATACATTGATCTTGTTAGAGCGCGTGATCTTGGTGACGGCCTCGCTCCCGGCAATGAGAGACGTCACATAGTCTTCAAGGCCCCAATGGGCGTGCTCTTTTTGCGGGTTGCGCCAGCTGACGGCGAACACCTGGATCCCGTTGCGCAAGAGAAATTGAACAATGCTCTTATCCCAGGCGAGATCATTGGCGTAGAACTTGTTGATCTGAGGTGGAACGATCAGGAGAGGGATTTTGTGAACCTCATCCGTCGTCGGCGTGTATTGGATGAGCTCCATCATTTCGTTGCGGAAGACAACGGCACCAGGCGTGTTGGCGAGGTTTTCGCCCACTTTGAATGGACGCCCGTCCACCTGGCTCGGCATCCCACCATTGTGACGTAGGTCATGGTAAGCGTTTTTCAGTCCGCGGATGAGCGAGCCGCCACCAGTCTCATACATGCGCTTGACTGCCGCTGGATTTCCGATCAGCGAGTTAGTTGGCGCAAGGCTGTCGGCGATAATATTCATCACGAAGTGGGCGCGGGCTTTGTCCGCCTCTGACACGCCTGAGTCATTAATCCAGCCTTCAAGTCCCTTGCGCATGGCAAACCAGGACTGCATGGAGTATTTGTAGGCGGGATTTTTCTCCCATGTCGGGTCTTTAAACCGACGATCTTTCTGGTCCGGCGCGTAATCGGCCTCGCCTTTAAGTATAGAAACCAAATCCTTGCCATAGCGAGTTAGGTGCTTGGCGAACGGCGCCGGCTGCTTTGCCGTATGACCAACGACAACCCCCAGGGATTTGATCAACTCGCCGGCCCGCACACCTACGACGGGGTTCAGGGCAGTGGGTGTCTCAGCGGCTTGTTCGCCGAGCTCTTCGCGCTTGGTGGTCATTGTTTCTCCCTATAGCTCCCGATCACTGAACCAATCGGGCGTTGCATAACGCGCTTGCCGCGTCGTTTGCTTTTTGGCGTCTGTCTTGTGTCTTTTGACGTCTAAACGCTTATTTTGATGAGTATTCTTCGTTTGACGATGTTTTGCAAACCCCTTTGGTGGGATTTCCCGCAAACCCGACCCGCAAGAAAAACGGGGCCAACAGATGTGGGCCCCGTTTCGTACACAATACGCAACTAACTATAAACGAGCGTTAAGCAGCTTTCGCTTTTGCTTTGGTCGTTTTACGTGCAGCTGGCTTTTTCTTCAGGCCAGCAACTTGTTTGGTCAGCGCTTCAACTTCAGCTTCGAGCTCAGCGACGCGATCGTTTGCAGCAACGCCAGATGGCATGACGTCTTTTGCGCGGGTCAGGCCAGCAGAGTAGATGCTGTGCGTACGTTCGCGCACGTCACCGATGGTCTCTTGGGCGACGTTTTCAACTTCTTCGCCTTTCTCGACGAGTTCGCCAAAGAATTCGCGTGCCCGAACTGAGAGTTCTTCGAAACGTGGCTTGGCGCGGTCGAAGGCCGTGCCGTACAGGCCGAGATAAGCGAGCCAGCCGGTACGGATGGTTTCAGCAGCGCGCAGACGGGTTTCTTGCAGTGTAGCCATGGTCAAGCTTCCTTTTTTTTTGGCGGGCAACGTGTCTCGTGGTGGAACGAACGCGCGCCCTAGTGGGGTGATGACGTTGGTCAACGGGTTAATCACTGCCCGTCATATAGGAGCCCTTGTCTAGAAAGCGCATCCTAATTTTTGCAATGCAGCAAAATAGGTGTAAGGAATTGTTTGGCTGGCCTATTGCGACTGATCGGCCGCTTTGGCGCGAGATGCTTCGCTGATGGCCTGGTGAACAAACTGGATCACGATCGAGCCTTCCCCAACGCCTGATGCAACCCGTTTCACCGATCCTGACCGAACGTCCCCGACGGCATAGACACGGGGCAGGGAGGTCTCAAACAAGGTTGGCATCCGATCCAGGGACCAACTGGCTCTGACCAGGTCGAGGTTAGCAATCGTGGGACCCGTCTTGATAAATCCTTTTTCGTCACGGGCCACCGACGACGGCAACCAATCACTACATGGGGCTGCCCCGATGAACAAAAAGAGAAAGTTGGCATCCAGTGTCGCTGGCCCATCAGGGGAGCTCATGCGCAGGGATCTGATGCGGTTCTCGCAGCCGTCGATACCGGTAATCTCAGATTCCGGGTGAAGATGAATGTTCGGCGTCTGCTCTAGGCGGGTGACGAGATACTCTGACATGGTGTCACGAATATTGGCCCGCCGATAAAAGACGTGTACGTCCTGTGCGGATTTGGACAGGAAAACCGCTCCCTGGCCGGCGGAGTTTCCCGCCCCGACGATCGCCACCCGTGAGCCCTGACAAATTTGAGCTTCCATGGCCGTCGCGCCGTAATAGACCCCGCGCCCTTCATAGTCTTCAAGATTATCAATGGGGAGACGCCGATAGTCCGCCCCCGTTGCAATAATTACCGCACGCGCATTTAGCTGGCGACCGTCTTTTAACTTTAGCACATAGGCATCGTCTTCGGTGACTAGTTCGTCTGCGGTCACGGGCGCTGCAATGCGTGCACCGAATTTTTGCGCCTGGACACTTGCGCGATCAGCAAGGTCTCGGCCAGAGATGCCGGAGGGAAATCCGAGATAGTTTTCAATCTTCGAGCTTGTACCGGCTTGACCACCGGGAGCCATGCCGTCAATTGTGACAACGTTTAAACCCTCTGAAGCTGCGTATACAGACGATGCGAGACCAGCTGGACCCGCTCCGACGACAACCACATCAGCACAGGCGCTTTCTGGCAATAAGTTAAGCCCCAGCGTTTCGCTGACTTCTGCAATCGTTGGTTTCTTTAGATAGACATTCGCCCCGAGGATAAGGATCGGGGCGTCATCTACTGTAAGCCCGATCCGGTCGAGTACGGGCGTTGCCTGATCCTCGTTTTCGATTTCAATCCAAAGGTGAGGGATGGAGTGCCGGCTCAATAGATCGCGAATTGTGAACGCATCGCGGTCAAGCGAGTGCCCCACCAATACCGCGCTCGCTTTATTCTCCGCCCGCTGCCAAGCGCGCCGCGCGATAAACGTGGAGACAAGAATATCGGATAGTTCCGTATCGGCGACGAGCAATTGCCGAAGCTGTTCAGGCGATACATGGAGCACTTCGCCCTCGATTGCCATGCGCCCAAGAAAACGTGAGCGTTGACGCGTGATTAAGCCGACATCGCCCGTAAACTGCTTTGGCTCCAGCCAACCGACCCGGACCTCGTCGCCGTTTTCCTCCAGCACCACATCCAGTTGGCCGGACAATATCACCAGGAAGTCTATTTCCTGGTCGCCGGGCGCAAAGAGAATATCGCCTTCTTGGTGAGATCTGACCTCACCATATTTCTTCAGTCGGTCGATTTCCGGGTCCTGGAGACGGTAGTTCTTGTCAGCAGTTGTTTCTTCGCTCACCAGTTTGCCTTTTCAACATCAAGATTGTGTCGGAGGTCTAAGGCATCCCGGGAAAGCTGTCGACATATTCAATGGTAAAGTCAGGGAAACTCTCCACATACTGAATAGTAAAGTCTGGAAAGCTCTCAACGATTTGCCATTTGCCGCAAGCATCGGGGAAGCTGTCAACTTTTTGGACCCTCAAGTCCGGGAAACTGGTCACGGCTTTCACTTTGAAATCCGGAAAGCTTTCTACAACTTCCACCTTCCCGAAGAGCGGGACGCCGTTATATGAACAGTCGATTTCGACCCCTTCAGCGACCGCTTGTCCGGATCCAGCGAAACCAACTCCCGAGACGATCGCAGCAATGTGAAAACCGACCCGTGCCGTCGTTTTTTTGAACCGTTTTTGCTTCATCAAATCCCCCTAACGTCGCCGACGTGGTGTGCTTCGCACGCCATTCAGCTGTCAAACGCTGTCCAAGCTTTGTCGACGAAAGACTGCTCAACACAGGACTGTCTAACTCACGATTGGCCGATGAAAGATTGGCCAATCAAAGACAGACTGGCAAGGTGGAATAGGGCTGGACAAGTTTGTATCACCGTACTAACACAGCGAACAGACGGTAGGCACGTAGCGCCCGTTTCGGCATTTCAAAGTTGGAGTTGAGGAAGTGGTTCACAGGCAAAATGTCGAGAAAAATGAAGCCACTGGCCCCGCAGAGGAATTGTGCGCCGTACTTGCCAATCTTCATGCGAGCGACGAAATCCATGCCTTTCTGATTGATCTAACGACACCTGCAGAGCTACGCGCGCTGGCTGAACGTTGGAAGATCGCGCAGCTCCTTCATTCAGGCGGTCATTCCTATCGCGAGATCGCCGCGATTGCTGGCGCCTCGACCACCACGGTCGCCCGGGTCGCCCGGTTCCTCCAGCATGAGCCCCATGGGGGATATCGCCTCGCCCTTGATAAGGCAGCTATTTCCAAAGTGGTCGGGTAAGCGAAATCAATGGCAGGAGCCCTGTCAATCTTGATGAGGCGTAAACGGACTATTAGATCCCAACAAGAGAATCGCCTCCGCCGTTAACACTTGATCTGTCTAGACATCTTGGAGTGACTACGAATTATGGATACGGAACGATTGCGGCTTGCGGTGCAAAAATCCGGGCGACTTGCGGAAGGCAGCTTTGAGCTTCTTGGCAAATGCGGCCTGACTATCTCACGTGGACGGGACAAACTTTATGCGCGGGCAAAAGAACTTCCCATCGATATTCTTCTGGTGCGCGACGATGACATCCCCGTTTTGGTTGCCGATGGCGCGTGTGATATTGGCATTCTGGGTGAGAACGTTTTCGAAGAGTTCCGCCTAGGTGAGGGTAAAGGGCGACTACCAGACGCGATCAGGAAGCTGAACTTTGCCCGGTGTCGGTTAATGCTAGCCGCCCCGAAGGAATGGGGGGAGACCTCGCTTCAATCCTTTACCAACAAGCGTGTCGCCACATCCTATCCTGAGCTGACCGGCGCATATTTCCGGGAGAAAGGGATCGACGCACTACCGGTTATGATGTCTGGTTCCGTCGAAGTGGCCCCAAGATTGAAGATCGCTGATGCTGTGTGTGATATCGTATCAACCGGTGCCACTCTAGACGCCAACGGCCTTACTCCGGCCGAGATCGTCTTTAAGAGCGAGGCGGTACTGATCGGTCAGGCTACAGACCTTTCGGACCAAAAGCAGGCGACCCTTGCTGCGCTTTTGAAACGTGTCGACGGCGTCATTGCCTCCAAAGAGGCAAAATACGTCATGATGAATGCACCACGCAGCGCCGTTGACGAGATCACCAGCCTTTTGCCAGGCGCAAAGGCACCGACGATCCTTGAGCTGGCCGGGGACGGGGACTCCGTGGCAATCCACGCAGTCTGCCAAGAGGATGTATTCTGGTCGACCCTTGAGAAGTTAAAGGCTCAAGGGGCCAGCGCCATTCTAGTCTTGCCGATCGAAAAGATGATGCCCTGATGAAAGCGGGTGGTTCTGGACACAAGTGGTCAGCAGAACGGCGAGCCTTAAATTTTGAGTAACACGCACTCTATACCGCTTTAGGTAACAATTGAATTGCCTTAGCAAGGTGCCCATTGGCAGGGCTTTCATGCCAAATGGAGTAATGATCTTGACGCGCGCGTTAACTGCTTTTGGTGCATTGTTCACATTATTGATTTCCTTTGCATCTGCGCAGGAGCAGGGCGCAAAACATCCCAACGCCCAGACGCACTTTGCGGATCAACGTGGACGGCCCCTTGTCCAAGTCGGGCCTCATGATTTTGCATCGTACACATACCAAGCGCCATTCATCAATTTTATCCTTCAGGATGGATGGAAACAGGTCCGCTTCTTTCCAAAGCGCGGCGGCGGGGGGCGCATGAACTTCGATGAGTTGCGTGCGAGTGGCCACATCGACCTAGAGAAGGATGCTATTGTCAGCTTGCCTGGGCCGGGCGGACTTGCGGTTGCCCGATTCCGTAACGGTCTTTCTGATGGGGTGCCTTCTCATTTCTTTGATACCGAGTGGATTCTGGAATTCGACGGCGATGGAGATTTTGCCCTTATCTCACCGGACAAGCGTCGATCTATGCAACGCGTGGGGCGCAATCGGTATGAGATCTCGTTCGAGCCTGAACATAGGACCCATGCGGTGCTTCGCCTGACCCGCGTTGGCAAATCGCCAATACGCAATATCCGCCTCTATGAAAAGCGCTATGAAGCGCAGCTGAATGCCGGCGTACTCTTTCGACCCGAATTCATTGAGAGATTTCGCGGCTATGATGTGGTTCGGCCCATGGACTGGAATAGGGTCAATTCCACATTGGCAACCCGTACGGACGATCTCGCAACAGTTGGCCAACAGTTTTATGGAGATCGCAGCCTCCCACCCTACGGCCTGAAAGGCGGCTTACCCCTCGTGGAACAAGTCAGGTTTGCAAATGACCTGGAAGCGGCCCTCTGGGTAAACGTTCCGCCCATGCTTGGTCTTCCCGATGAAGTCTCCGTCGAAGAAATCCTGCAAATAAAGGGCGATCCAAAGGGCACGCCCAATCGGCGAACCGTTGGGGACAAGTTCGCTCTGGCCGGCGCACGTGCGCACGGTATCACCAATAATAATGAATATGATCGGTATGCCGAACAGCTATTTGATCTGCTAACTGAAAATGGCTACCCGGAGGACCGTCCAATTTATGTTGAATTGGGAAATGAGATCTGGAACTGGAGTGGCGGATTTTCAAAGAATACCGGTTTTTATGCGGGGCTTTCCAACGGGATCTGGCCTGACGATAACAAGGCCAACTGGCGCACAGCCTATGGCTACCTGACGGGCAAGCTCGCTGTCGCGTTCGAGAAAGCCGCTGCCACGCGTGGTCAATCCCGAGAATTCATCATTGTCCTCGCTACCCACACGCATGGGTGGAATGCAACAAAACTGGCCCTTGACGGCGTAGACCGATATTTTCAGGATCATGACACGACAGCAAAAGCAAGGCTTGCGCCAAGGATTGGGCTCGCGACGACCAATTACTACTCCGGGGTCTTTCATCGCATACAGAAGAAAAACCCGTTCGGTATTGCGGATAAGAAGGCCTATTTTAAGGTCTTAGAATCGGCCATCGCGAAAGACCGTAACGCTGTCTCAAGCCAACTCGCCGACTGGCTGTTGAGCAATGAGGCGCCAAAGGGCATTCCAGCGCTCATAAACACATTACGGGACCAACGGGACGAGATTGAAGCCTGGGGAGGCTTTTATCTGGGCAATTATGAAGGGGGCAATCATGATGTTCTTCGCAAATCGGGTAGTGCCGTCGTCGATCAGTTTGCGGAGGAGTGGCTTCTTAGTGATGACCATGCACGGGTCCACACCGAACTCGCACACCAGTTTTATCGGGAGTTTCCTGACGCCATGCTGGCCAACTATGCCTGGCTAGGTAAGCCGACGAGAAAAAGCCCTTGGATCGATGGCTTGCCGGGCGTTCCAAATCCGTATGCGGATAGCTGGAAAGCGCTTTTTGATGACATCGGTAATCACCTGAACGCAGAGCAGGGGTCGGAGTAGAACTTAGGTTAGGTTACAGCCAGATCCCGACGTTACTCTTTTGGCGGGCCCGACGAGGCCCGTACAATCAGTTCATATTCCAATGTGGTGCTAAGCGATTTGATCGGTTCGCCATGGTGCTTTAGCTCAAGCAAGTCGATTGCGCGGCTTGCCATATCTCTGATGGGCTGTCGGACTGTCGTGAGTGGCGGCCAAACTGAAGAGGCCATCTGCGTATCGTCGAACCCCGCAATCGAAACATCTTCCGGCACTCTTAAGCCAAGCTCATAGGCAGCGTTTATGGCACCAATCGCCATATCGTCATTGCTAGCAAATATCGCGGTTGGACGAGGTTCAGTAGCAAGAAGCTGGCGCGCGGCGACCATCCCGGAGTGCATGGTGAAGTCGCCGCTTGCGACATAGTTTGCCGGCACCTCAAGGTTGTTGCGGTCCATCGCGCGTTGAAAGCCATCACGGCGCAGCTGAGAGGCTAACTTGTGGTCGGATGGCCCTTCAACGATGCCAATTTTCTGGTGACCAAGATCAATCAGATACTGAATGAGGTCATCGGAGGCCGATAAATCATCCATGCGCACGCTGAGCCGATCTCCTTCCGGCTTCGTTCCTATGCAGACGAGATTAATTCCGGCTCCCTCAATATTCTGAACAACCTCGCTGACTTCAGATAAAGGTGGCGCGATAATTACAGCGTGTACGCCCATTTCAAAAAAGCGCTGCTCAATGTACGCGGGGTCAGTCAGATCAGAAATATTGTAGGCTTGATCCACAAGGACATGGTGGCCGCGATCCCTGCAGGCATCCATCGCGCCAAACAAGAGCTCGCTTAGATAGAAATAGCTCGGATTGGCATAGATGAGCCCCACATAAAGGCTTTGTCCCCCGGCAAGACTCCGCGCCATCGCATTCGGCCGGAAGTTCAACTCCTTCATCGCATCGAAAATGCGCTCCCGCGTTGACGCCTTTACCAGTTCCTTGTTGTTCAATACCCGCGAAACAGTCATCTTGGAAACACCAGCTTGTCTCGCGACGTCCATGATGGTGATGTTTTTCTTCTTGTCGGCGGTTTCTGACATTGAGCTCAAAGTCCGGGTCGTAACAACAGTTAAAGGCCAGGGGCGTTTGCAAACGGGGAGAGCCCTAATCAAACTCTCATATCTCAGTTCTGCATCCCAATAGCATCTTTTCCACGATAAAGTTCGACTACGGAGTACATAAATTCTACGCATCACAAAGCGTGATGGCGAATTGACCCTCCAAAATGTTACTGGTAACAATAGACATACAATAAAGAGTTCGGGGTCTGCAACTACGCTATTGACATGAACCCGCGCGCAAACCCTCGATGTGGTTGGGAAATCGACCCTGGGGCGGCGCTATAGGGTGGATTTGTGCGTAAGCAACCAAGCGGGGATCGCCTGAATTCACCGATAAGAGCAAGTCGGTCTAAGCCGACAGAGGTTTCTGGGAGGAAAAATGGCGCTCTCTTCACTCGATCTGACGATCGTCGGCGTTTATGCGATTGCGCTTTTGGCGATTGCCATTTTTGTCTCACGCGAGCCCAAGGGCGAAACAAAGGACACGGAAGATTACTTCCTAGCGGGCAGGGCGTTGCCATGGTGGGCAATCGGCGCGTCACTCATCGCGTCAAATATCTCAGCAGAACAAATTATTGGTCAGTCGGGACAGGGCTTTGCCGTGGGGTTGGCTATTGCCGCCTATGAGTGGCAAGCAGCACTCGTCTTGATTATTGTGGCGAAGTACTTCCTGCCGATCTTCTTGAAGCGCGGCATTTACACGATGCCGCAATTCCTGGACCAACGATATGGCGGCGGCGTCAAGACCCTGATGTCAGTCTACTGGATTGTTCTTTATACGGCTGTAAATCTGACCACTGTGCTATGGCTTGGCGGCCTTGCAGTTAACTCCCTCACCGGATGGCCAGTTCTGATTTCCATGTCGGCACTCGGGGTTTTTGCAGCGCTTTACTCTCTTTACGGCGGTCTCAAAGCTGTTGCCCTGACTGATATTATTCAGGTGGTGATCCTCATTTTCGGCGGACTTGCGATCACATGGATTGCCCTGGACATGATCAATAACGCGGACGGCGCCTTGGGCGGCCTTGCCCGCGTCTATGAGGAAATGCCTGGGCATTTCAAAATGATCCTTTCAACGGATCATCCCGCGTACGGGGACCTGCCTGGCATCTGGACACTCCTAGGTGGGCTATGGGTGCTTCACTTTTCGTATTGGGGATTTAATCAGTACATCATCCAACGGGCGCTGGCAGCTGAGAACCTCGCTGAGGCCCAAAAGGGCCTCGCATTTGCTGCCTTCTTGAAGCTCTTCATTCCACTTATCGTTGTAATCCCTGGGATCGCCGCAGTCATTCTCGCAAGTCAGGGATCGCTAGATGCCGGGGCGTTAGCCGAGAAATCGGACCGCACTTATGGCGAGCTTATGAAGATTGCCCCCTCGGGCTTAAGGGGGCTTGTCTTTGCAGCGCTCATTGCTGCGGTTGTGTCTTCCTTGGCATCTATGATGAACTCAATCTCGACGATCTTTACTATGGACGTGTACCGGGCCGCGGTCGGCGGGCGGGCGGAAACCCATTATGTGATGGTGGGTAGGATCGCGGCGTTTACTGCCATGGGCCTCGCTCTTGTTCTTGCAAAACCATTCATTGGCGGGTTTGAAAGCGGTTTCCAAGCGGTGCAGGAATACTCAGGGTTCATAGCCCCGGGCGTCGTCGCTGTCTTCCTTTTAGGGTTCTTCAGTAAGCGCATCAACACCGTTGGCGCCTTTGCGGCTCTTCTCGGATCCATCGGTTTCAACATTGCGCTAAAGTTCGGCGCGCCAGATGTTCCCTTCATCATTCGGATTTGGTTCGTCTTTGTCGGCTGTATTGTCGCTGCGTTTCTCATCTCGCGCGTGACGCCAAAACCAGCGGCGGATCGTCCTGTGGACCTCGGCGATATCGGCTTTGGTACCCGCACGCTTTTCAATGTGATGGCATTGCTGGTTGTTGCCATTCTCGTAGGGCTGTACGCCTTCCTCTGGTAGTGGAACAGGCGTCAGCTGTATGAAAGTTAGGGCTCGCATACAAAATTCGCCACGATAAATCGTGTTGCGATTTCCTTGCCGAGTTAGGCTGCATTCACTCCGCGCAACCGGGCAGATCTCATATCCATCCTACGGAAATCAGTTTAGTTATAAGCTTCAATTACCGAGCCGCAATCTCAGAAGCAATGGATTGGGGAAGTTAGCGGTAGTTGAGCCAGATCAAATGCCGACCACCAAACCTCGAATAGTGTTTTTGCGGACGCCGCAGCAACAAGGGGTGTGATTTTGGGTTACGTTGATAAAACAAGCTCTGACGGCGAAGAATACATCTACAGAGGAAAATTTAGCCCCGTATACGACTGGGTCACCTGGCTTTGGATAATGTTTAGCCTATTACCTATAGTCTTCTTGCTATCAGGCTGGCTCAGTACGAAAACAGTCGGCACACCTTACCTGTGGCTCGTGATTACGTGTTTCCTTCTCGGGATGGTCTACGGACTTTCCAGGTACATTGTAAAATGGACGACGGTGATTGCCGTGACGAGTGCACGGATGATCTACAAGACCGGCATGATCGCGCGAATGACACGCGAGGTCGACGTAGAAAACATTGAGGAAATTGAGTTCCACCAGTCGTTTTGGGGGCGCTGCCTCAATTTTGGTGTTCTGTCGGTGAAGGGAGAGGGAGTTGGCATCATTGACTTGCCCCCAATCCGAGAGCCGCTTGAGTTCTTGAGAAGAGTGGAGGGCGCGCAAGCGGATATTCGCATTGGGCGAGCGCATGATTAGGCCGATGCGGATCCGAAACCAAAGGCACTGACGGCTTAGGCGAGATTGATGGGACGATTGGACCGGCTAAATGCAACGCGCCACGCGGTTCTTTAAGACTTGAGTTATCCCGTCAAAGCCCGTCGTCGGGACTTGATTGCGGCTCGTTGTCATCGGCTCAGATCTTCATTTTCGTCAGCGAATGGCGACACCGGCATTGGGCCGTCGAGTTACAATTTAGAGACGCGATGTCGACCATAGGAGAAAGAGATGATCCAGGAACCGCCGACCTCCGAGCCTTATGACCAGAGCAACTTATTGGAGAATCTGTCGACTGATTTTGATTTCATTGCCTTTGTTCAGACGCACCCGATCGCATCCGCCGCTATTGTAATTGGCTTGATTGCATTGGTTTGGATACTGATGCGTCGTCGTCCCAACTCTTGATCGGAGTTTTCCCGCGGCTCCATTGAATTGCATGCTGGGAGCTGATTTTCAAAGTCGGCCTACTATCGTTGGAGCAACGTAGTTCTCTCAAAGGGCGACCATTGATTTCGGTCAAATGAAACAAGAGCGCGCTGCGGTATCGTGTGACCGGAAAAAACCCGCAGTCCTCCGGTCGACACGAAAGGTGGCATCCAATGGCATACATTCAACGTATCCTGCCCTTTGTAGGCATCGCAGCACTCATTGCGTCGTGCGACATGAGTCCCAAGTCTGGTTATGGCTTCAGCTTGCCAGATGGTAACGGGGAGGATGGCAAGACCGCGTTTATTGCTCATGGCTGTCTCAGTTGCCACAGCGTGGAGGGATTGGAAGACGAACGCAAAGAACAGCTGGCTTCGGAACTGAATATCCGTCTTGGCGGGAAGACGACACGGATTGCAACGTATGGTGAACTGGTGACATCGATCATCAATCCCTCCCACCGCCTAGCGCGCGGCTATGAAAAGGACGATGTTTCAATTGACGGCGTTTCAAAAATGCTCGTTTACAACGATGTTCTGACTGTCACTGAGTTGAGCGACCTCGTCGCATTTCTGCAAGCCCAATACGAACTAACAGACTATCCAGAAACGACATACCCGCCGTATTCATACTGAATATTATAATGACGGAAGACCAGCACGATTGGTGTGGTCCATCGCTCGCCGAACTAAATTGCCATAAAGCAAGACGCTGTCTGCATAATGCGCCGATATGCCAATGAAGCTGACTAAGATGGCTAGCGAATTTGCTGCATAGCCGGTTTTTGCTTTCCACCAAGGTTATTTATGCATTCGGATTTCCTTCCAGCTTTTCAATCTTTAGCTTTGCCAAGTACCGGCGCACGATTAGTCCGCCACCGGTACAATTGAACCGAGTGCCCCCTCCCTGCCGGAGATGTAAGTGATTGTTTTTGATGGTGCTGCCGGAGAGAATTGAACTCTCGACCTCTCCCTTACCAAGGGAGTGCTCTACCCCTGAGCTACGGCAGCAAATCAGCGGAAAGGCGAGTTTTTATCAGTCATTTGAGCGTTTTCAAGTATTTTCTTGAAGGTCCATGGTGGTAGCGGCGCATGTCGGAATCTAAAGGAGCGCTTTGCCAGGCTTGACGTCGAAACGGTCAAGTTTATGGTCCCGCGCCATGCAGGAAAAAGCGACAATACCGGGGCAGGAGGTGTCGCCCGACACCAAATCATCACCGGAAGGTCCTATGGGTGCCTCTCAAGACTCCAACAAAGGCGGCATCGACAAAAAAACTGTCGCTGGACAGAAGAGTGGTGCTTCGACCGACAAACAAACTGATGACAGCGTTGAAAACAAGGCCGACAAAAAGGAAGCGCGCCTTGCCGAGGCCCTGCGAGCCAACCTTCGAAGGCGTAAGCAACCGCGCGCCAAACCTTAATGCCAACAAGCCAACTTGAGACCCCATGTCGGGGCCTGAACCCAAAAGCTTCAGCGCCACATTTTGTAGATGGCGAGAGCCGAAGCTAAACCGGAACAAATCAGCATGGATAGACTAGCAATTATTGGCGGGCGGCCGCTGTTTGGCGATATCCCCATTAGTGGCGCAAAGAACTCCGCGTTGAAACTGATGGTGGCAGCACTCCTGACCGATGGGCCAGTAACGCTCCATAATGTGCCTCGTCTTGCCGACGTCGAAATGCTGGTGCGGCTGCTCCAATCCCTTGGCACAGAAGCCTCTTTTGTTGATCGCAACACGCTCTCGCTCCATGCGGCAACGATCACCTCAACTGAGGCGGCCTATGATCTTGTGCGAAAAATGCGCGCGTCATTCAATGTACTGGGGCCACTTCTTGCGCGCGAACATAAGGCAAAGGTCTCATTGCCCGGTGGTTGTGCCATTGGTGCCCGCCCGGTTGATCTGCACTTGAAGGCACTGGAAGCGCTGGGTGCCACCATTGACCTGGAGGAAGGTTACGTGATCGCGCGCGCAGACGAGGGCCTCAGCGGGGCGCGCATTGAGTTTCCCTTCGTCTCCGTCGGGGCGACGGAACATACCATGATGGCCGCGAGCCTTGCCCGGGGGGAGACCATCCTCAACAATGCGGCCCGCGAACCGGAAATCATCGATCTTGCCGATTGCCTCAATGCCATGGGAGCGAAGATCGAAGGGGCAGGGACCTCGACCATCAAAATCACCGGTGTTACGTGCCTGTCGGGAACCCGCTACGAAGTCCTGCCGGATCGTATCGAAACCGGCGCCTACGCTATGGCGGCGGGCATTGCCGGTGGCGAGCTTTTCCTGAAGAACGCCCGCCTCGATCTCCTGGGCGCGGCCGTCGGCTCCTTGGAAGATGCAGGGCTTGTCCTGGAGCAAAGGGAAGGTGGCATTGCGGTTACGTGTCCGGTAGATCGCTGCCGCGCGGTTGATGTGGTGACGCAGCCATTCCCGGGATTTCCGACCGATCTTCAGGCCCAGTTCATGGCCATGATGGCGACAGCCGATGGGACATCGTCGATCAAGGAAACCATTTTTGAAAACCGGTTTATGCATGCCCCGGAGCTGGCACGCATGGGCGCTCAGATTTCCGTCGACGGCAAAGTCGCGACCGTTCGAGGCATGCCAAAACTAAAAGGCGCGCCGGTGATGGCAACGGACCTGCGCGCTTCGATGAGCCTTGTCCTCGCAGGACTTGGGGCTGAGGGGCAAACCATCGTAAACAGGATATATCACCTTGACCGCGGCTTTGAGCGGCTGGAAGAAAAGCTGATCCATTGCGGTGCCCTTATTGAACGGATTTCAGGCGACTGACCTATGACCGATTTACGAGACTACCGGCCGTTGCGCCTGGTTGCAGCGGATGCGGACGATTTGTCGGTTTTTTCCGCGTGTCTTCAGGACGCGGTCGCAAAGGTGGGTGATTTTGCCTATCTGGCCGAACAACGCCGATTTGCGTTCGTGGCCAATCGTTTTGTCTGGGAGTGCGCAAGCGACCGAAAGTCCGGGCCTTTTGCCCGGGTCAGGGTCGGGTGCCATTTTGACGACGTGAAGGCGGTCCGCCAGGTGGCAATCAGAACAGATGCAAAGACGGCGGTCGTTGATTTGCTGGCGGTCCGCTTTGAGGCCAGCGAAGACGGAGCCGGAACCGTTTATCTGGATTTTGCTGGCGGCGGGGCCATCGCCTTGGATGTGGAAAGCGTGAACGCGTCTTTGTCGGACATGTCAGCGCCATGGCGGACCCGGAATAAACCAGATCATGTGGATGCGTCGTAAACCACGCCTCTAGTAACACGTGTTCAGATTGGATTTGCGACCATGGCGATTTTCCTGACATCGACGGACGCCTCATTTGGGGCGCAGTTTGCCGAATTCGTTGCTCGCTCGCGGGATCAGGATGCTGATGTGGGCGAGGCGGTCTCGCAAATCATCACGGCTGTGCGTGAGGACGGCCTACCAGCTATTGTACGGTACACAGAAAAATTCGATCGGTTTACCCCAACAGACCAAAACCTTCAGCTGCAACCCGGCGATGTCGACCGCGCTTTGGCGAGCCTTGACGATGACTTGAAAACCGCACTGGAGCTGGCAGCGGCGCGGATTACCGACTACCACAAACGCCAGCTGCCAGACGATGCGCACTATACGGATGAAGCAGGCCTCGAGCTAGGCTGGCAATGGCGTTCAGTGGACGCAGCGGGTCTTTATGCACCGGGAGGATTGGCAGTATACCCCTCCAGCGTTTTGATGAATGCGATCCCGGCCAAAGTCGCGGGCGTTAAACGACTTTGTTTGTGTACGCCAACGCCAGATGGGGACGTGAACCCAGTCATCGTCGCCGCGGCAGCTATTGCCGGGGTTGATGAAATCTGGCGCATTGGCGGTGCCCAGGCGGTCGCCGCAATGGCGTATGGGGCAGGGCCTATACAGCCGGTTGATGTAATTGTCGGTCCTGGCAACGCTTATGTGGCAGAAGCCAAACGTCAGGTGTTCGGCCATGTCGGGATCGATTCCGTTGCGGGCCCATCGGAAATCCTCGTGGTGGCTGATGGTGACAATCACCCTGACTGGATCGCCGCTGACTTATTGAGCCAGGCCGAACATGATCCGTCTTCTCAAAGCGTTCTGATTACTGATGATGAAGCGTTCGCGCAGCTTGTGGATGATGCGGTTGAGCGGCAACTGACCGGGTCCACAAGGGAAGAGATCGCCCGTGCTGCGTGGACTGATAACTCCGCAATTATTGTGGTGACGCGCCTCACTGACGCTCCAACGCTCGTGAATGCGCTAGCTCCAGAGCATTTGGAACTCGCGATCGCAGATCCGGACGCAATGCTCTCCCACATCAATCACGCTGGATCAGTATTCCTTGGACGCTTCGCCCCGGAAGCGATTGGCGATTATCTTGCAGGGCCGAACCATGTTTTGCCGACATCGGGCGCGGCCCGATATGCCTCCGGGCTCTCGGTGCTGAACTTCATGAAGCGGACATCCCTCATCAAGGCAGATGCGGCAAGCCTTACCAGAATCGGTGAGCCCGCAGCCCGCATCGCCGATGCCGAAGGCTTACCGGCGCACGCCTATTCAATCCGCATACGCCTTGGTTCATGAGAATGCGGTAGGCAAGCATTTATAAAGTAGGCCACCTCGAAAGAGATGGCCGTGATCGGTAGTTATTTTGTTTGCCTTAGAACCCGTAGGTCAGGTTCGCGCGGAGTATTGTGTCTGTATCCTCCTGACCCGGAGGCGGGTTCGTCTCATAGCGGACTTGGTATGAAATCCCAGTTGAAATCGCGTCCGTCAATGTGGTCGTCAAAGAACTTGTTGAGACGAACGTTGTGGTCGGGTCGGTCCATGTCGCCAGAAAATCTTGCTCAAACAACAGTCCGTCGCGGATCAGCCAGTCTGATTCACTTGCGCCATAAATTGCGAGCTCTTCCTGGACATCCAGGGAGTTCTCAACCGGCGAATACTGGAAACCAGGACCGGCTTCGATTTTCCAGGTAAAGGGCTCGCTCTTGTATAGGAAATGGCCGATACCGCCGCCGCCAAACAGGCGGTACTCGAACGCGGAGAATTCGTCTTCGTCGAATGACACACGCCCAAATGCATAGGTCCGATCACTGATCGCGTAGTCCAGTTGATACGCTGCCCCCCAGCGTTTTTGCGTGGTGGTCTTGCCGGCGTCGTCGGCATTGATCCGGGAACGACCCAGATCGAAATATCCGCTCACATTGTGGGTGAACTTGCCCGTCAGGCGCGCGCCATCAAACGCAATCCCGATTGCCGTGTTTTCGGAGTTGCCTGTTGCATTTGCAGCGCCGGCCGTGATTTTGCCGACCCACGGGCCAGGTGAGAACCATCCGGCGTCGGCATATTTATTCGCTTCTGCCTTCAGCGGGTCTTCTTCTGCCGGGGGTGGTTCGGGTGCTTCTGGTTCAGGCGGCGTCAGGGCAGCGATCATATCGCCCACAGACGCATCGATTTGACCGGCGAAGTCCGGAAAGACTTGTTTGACGGCGTTTGCGACTGCTTCAACCTGAGCGGGATCGCCGGTTTCTTCGGCTGCTTCCAACATTGCCGACGCGATATCAGGCAAACCCGCGTCCGGGGACACGGTTAGGTCTTGCGCACCCGCAGCCGACAGAGGCACAGCAGCTAAGACCGCCGAGGCGACGATGGCACTGGCAGAATGCCAGGTGAGAGACTTCATAGGGACGAAGGCCATTTTCGATACTCCAACAAAAAAACACCAAATATTTTGGTTGGCTGATTCTCGGCGGGCGGTATCTATCTTTTTTGTTCGATCGTGTGGCGTGACGCCCTGTACCGAACCCGCTAAGACTTCGGACTAATGCCGATCAAGGGAAACCATGGCCAAAGACGGGCAAACCGAAGGCAATCTGAAGATCGTCAAGATTGATCTCGACGAACGATCTCTTGCGCGCGCCACAGCCGACATTGAGCATGAGCGGAAAGTGGCAATTTATGATCTGTTGGAGGACAATTTCTTTGAGCCGGTCGACGGCGGTGAAGGGCCGTTTGAATTGTACCTCTCCAATGTGGAACGGCGTCTGGTGTTCGATGTGCGCCGGGAAGGGGGCGAGGCACTGGGTCAGATTCACCTCTCAATGACGCCCTTCCGGAAGATCATCAAAGACTATTTCCTGCTTTGCGAAAGCTATTATGACGCGATCCGCAATGCTGCTCCTGCCCAAATTGAGACCGTCGATATGGCACGGCGGGGCATGCACAATGAAGGCTCGGAGATTCTTCGCGAGCGCCTGAAAGACAAGATCAATCTCGACCTCAACACGGCGCGGCGCTTGTTCACGCTGATTTGCAGCTTCCACATGCGCTAGGACCCCATTGATGGCCGATGATGCTCGCACCTCCATCTTGTTTATCTGCAATCAAAACTCCATCCGCTCACCGATGGCAGCGGCTCTGGCCGCTCACCTGTCGGCAGGCACGCTTTCGGTCGACTCAGCCGGTGTTTATGAGGGTGGTCAGGATCCATTCATCAAAATGATCCTCTCAGAGATTGGCGTTGAATTGAGAGAAGAAAACCCAAAAGCCATGAATGATCTGAACATCGACAGGTTCGATGTGGTTATTGCCCTGACCCCAGAAGCAGCTGGAGAAGCCCGTCGCCTCGTGGGCAGTGACAAAGTGAAATTTTGGGACGTGGAGAACCCCACGGACACCCGTGGGACGGGCGATGAACTCATGGAGGCCTATCGTCGTGCCAGGGAGGACCTGGCCGCGCGGATTAGGGCGGATTTTCTATCGGGGAACGAAAAGCCTTGATTTTGCCCCGCACCATGACCATTTTCCGGCTCAAATGATGATCCAGCAGGCCCGCCGTGTCGGGCGTCCCGTCGGAGGGGGATCGCCTGACAAACGAGGTGCCCATTGGCAAAAGAAGAACTATTAGAATTTGAGGGCGTGGTTGAAGAATTGCTTCCTAACGCCACTTTCCGCGTCAAACTTGAAAACGGCCACGAGCTCATCGCTCACACTGCGGGCAAAATGCGCAAGAACCGTATTCGCGTGCTTGCCGGGGATAAGGTCCTGGTTGAGATGTCGCCTTACGACTTGACCAAAGGCCGCGTCACCTATCGTTTCAAATAAGATCCTTTACCAAGGCTGTTTTTATCCTTTTGAGCGACAAGGGGAGGGTAACTGTCCATGACGAACAGGGAACCTCCAAAGCTCGTTCTTGCCAGTGCGAGTCCGCGACGACGGGAGCTCTTGTCTCAGATCGGGGTCGTCCCTGACGCTATCGATCCGGCAGATATCGATGAAACGCCCTTTAATGCTGAACTCCCCAAGGATTATGTTCGGCGTGTTGCTGTAGAAAAAGGCCGGGTAGTCGCACGCCGACATGAGGGCGCGTTGGTGCTCTCCGCTGATACCGTTGTCTGTGTCGGACGGCGCATTCTTCCCAAAACGGAAACGCCGGAAGAAACGGTTCAATGCCTTAGACTCATGTCAGGCCGATCCCATCGCGTATACACATGCGGTGTTGCTTGGTCCTTCGCAAGAATGCCGCATACGGAACGTTGAAACGCGTGTTAAAGTCGCTGCCCTCCATGAGAGTGATATCGCGGCCTATGTTGCAACCGATGAGTGGCGGGGGAAGGCTGGTGGGTACGCGATCCAGGGAGCGTTCTCCCAATATATCATACAGCTGATTGGATCTTATTCATCCGTTGTTGGACTGCCGCTCTATGAAACCGCAAACCTCTTAAGAGGGACGGGGCTAAAGCTAGGCAAGCTGAATCCTGTTCGCACCGACGATGGCTAAGGTGGCTGTCGTTGAAAGCTGTTCGGTTGGGGCCCGGGCGGTTGTGTTCCAAGACAAAACGCCGGTTGGTACCGCCGTCGTTTTCGCCGATGACAAAGCTGGATTGGCCGGACCACAACTCGGCGATCTCTATGCTGGGGTCATAAAGCGTGCTTCCAATGACGGGCGCGCTGGCTATGCAAATGTGGGCAATGGTCAAGACGTTTTTGTCCAGGCGACAAAATCCGTCCCTAGACTGATCGAAGGCGCGCGGCATATCCTCGGCATTAAACGCGAGGCTACGGCGGAGAAACTCCCTGTCGGCGCCCTCGACTGGGAGGCCCGCGCTTTCCTGCCCGTTGACCACACCCAAATCCAATCGGAATTTTCGAAGAATGTGCCGGGAAAACTTTCAGGCCCGATCCCTTTGATCGCAGGTCTATTCCGTGGTGACCCGTTCAAAGGGCTCGATCGGATCCTTGTCGATGACATTGGCATTGAACGGGAGTTGACCGCAGCTGGGCTGGTTAAAGAGATAGGAAATGGGTTGACGGTTGACCAGAAGGCGGTCGAGGACGCAGACATTGCAGGTGTATTCCTGCATGCACTGGCCCGCACTCACGGATTGCCATCCGGTGGGCGCCTTACCATCGATGAAACCGCTGCCGGCGTTGCCGTCGATGTGGATACGGCAAGGGTGTTTACCCAAGATCGCTCGCCCAACGTCACCAATGGCGAAGCAGTGTCCGCTTTGTGGTCGGTCATCCCAATGGCTGGCCTTGGTGGGCGGGTGACCATCGATTTCCTCCGGCCGGGGAACAAAACCGCAGAGCAAAAACTCAAAAGCTCGCTCGGCGATCTTGCAGCATCAGTAGGCGGACGGGTCGACGCCCTCCTTTCTGATGGGCTCGCGATACTCACCATCAAGCGGTCGCAGGCGTCAATTCGCGAACGATTGGCTGACCAGACCGCGCAGTATGATCCGATTACAGTGCGCCCCATGAAGATTGAGTGGGCGGCCTTGGAGCTATTTCTCGCACTGAAAAAACAGCTGCATCAATCTGGCACCGTCAAGCTCACCGCGAGTTTGCCGCCACGGCTCAATGCTTTAATGAACGCCCATTCCCAATGGATTGCCTCGCTTAGAGAACAATTTGGAGACCGGGTAGAGATGGAAGAGACGCGGCAGGGCCATCAATGGCAGATCAGCGAACGAGGATAACGGAAGGCAGGTCATGATCAAAGCGACAAGCAAGTGCCCCATTTGTGGTGCCCCCACGGAGATTGCCTACAAACCGTTTTGCTCAAAGCGTTGCGCCGATATTGATCTCCATCGCTGGCTGAATGCCAGCTACGGCATCGCAGCCATGGAAGACGATAGCGATGGTTTCTCTGAGGAATTGCCGCAAGGCGGTGAGGAATGAGTGTCTTGGGTTGCGACTAGGTTCGCATCAAGAGGTAATTGGAACAGGACAGGCCAACAGAGGGGATAGTTATACTGCGACAGTTTTTGATTGTTGGACTTATCGGGTTCAGCTCAATGGGCATAGCGCTGGCAGAGGACTACCGTGCTGCCTACAAGCTCTACAATGAAGCAACAGCCGCTGGTGATGTGGAAGCGGCGCGAAAACATGCCAAGTCTTCTTGGCAGGCAGCAGAAACCGAACTTGGCGACCACCCGACAACCGCGGTGCTCGCTTACAATTACGGCTTTGAGATGCTGTTCGAAGACGCTGAAGAAGCGCAAAAAGCGCTGGCGCGCGTAACTGAGCTGGTTGAGGCAGGAACCACTGAAGCGCCGTCAGTGAATTTCGACCTTTATGTGGCGTACGCCGCATTTCGCGCAGCGAAGAAAGACGAAAAAAAACAGTCAATCAGAGCGCTTCACAAAAGGGTGCGAGATGATGACAAGGTTGACCTTTCTTATTCCTATGAACGTGGAAGAATTGCACTTGAGGTGGCATCACTTGCTTTGTACAGTGAAGACTTTCGTGATGCAGATGCACTGGCCGAAATCTCTATCAAGAATTTTAAGTCGGCAGTGCCAGATCGACCCCGAATAATCGCAGGGGCACAATTGATCAAAGCGGTTGCAATCACGATCCCGGAACCACGAAAGATTGATGCACTCATCGAAGCTGATACCTTGCTTCACGAAGCCGGAAAAGCTTATCCGCCCGTCGCCTCACTCGACGCGCTGAACCCAACCGCGATGACAGTCCATGCTTGGATAACGGCAATGACGTCGGTAGCAGACGATTCCCAAAGCCGTGACAGACGTCGCTTTGCTAAAAACAGAGATCAGCTCGTCCGGTTCAATCCAATTAATCGAGGCATCGAAGACGAGGGGGTGGTTTGCGCAGTCACTTGGGAAAAGCGAGAGCCGCCAAGTTTTCCGTTGGGCGCGCTTCGCCGAGGATATATTGGCTCGGTGATTATTGGTTACCACCTGTCGAGCGAAGGTGAAGTCATTGAGCCGCGTGTTTTGGCTGAAGTTACCCAACCGCAATTCGGAGAAGTTGCCATGGCGTCAGTTGACGATTGGAAGGCAGATGTTTCGGATTTGCCGGAGGCATGTCTCAGGGATCAGATCACGTCCTTCGCCTTCGTGATCAAATAGGGGCCCCATCAAGATCGCTGCTCACCCCCGTCGAACATCGCTCTGACGTCTACGGATGATTTCTCGCCAACATTGTCAAAGTTTTTCGTCAACCAACTCTCGGCAATATCCCGCCCGCGGTCGCGAAGGTTTGTCAGGAAGTGCCAGTCGACACTGAACTTGCTTGCAACCGAAAGCGACTGTAGCGCTTCGTCTGATCGGATCGAATGAATGCGGATATCACGAAGCCGGTCGCGGTACTCATCCTTGATCCAACCGTCATCGAGAAGGCGATGGACAAAGCTGATCGCGCGCAACTCCCGCATGAGCGAGGAGTTAAAGCTGATCTCATTGATCCGGTTCATGATATCCGGCGCGCGAGTGGGGACTTCCTCACGATCCATGGGATTGACGTGGACGATCACGACGTCACGGGTTTCCGCCTCATAGAAAAACGGAAATAGAACGGGATTGCCCATGTATCCGCCGTCCCAGTAATGCTCGCCGTCCACTTCCACCGCCTTAAAAAGATAAGGCAGGCAAGCGGATGCACAGACAGCATCAATTGACGCATCTTTGGTGTGGAACACGTGCACCTTCCCGGTGCGGACATTTGTGGCAGACAAAAATAGTTTGGTGACATCGCAATGTTGCAAACTATCGAAGTCAATGACCTGCTCAAGAACATCTCTTAACGGATTAATATTGAACGGGTTAAATTGATAAGGCGAAAGCGTTCGGGTAAACATATCAAACGCAAGGTAGGCGGGTGAATAATCCAGATTGAACTGGCCAAAAAGAACGTCGAAAGGCGTTCGTTTTACTGGGTTGTAGACCTTGCCCACATCACTGATGGTTTTCCAAAGATCCAGAAGGACCGCGCGTCCGCCTGCCGCTCCATCCAGATGAAGACCGTAGGCAAGAGCGGCCGCATTGATCGCGCCGGCGCTTGCTCCTGAGACGGCTTCAATACTCAGGCGCTCATCTTCCAACAGCCGATCGAGCACGCCCCAAGTGACAGCACCGTGAGCACCGCCACCTTGCAGCGCCAGATTGATCCGTTTCGGACTTGTTTTAGCTGCCATTACTTTGCGACCCAGCCACCATCAATTTGATGGGCAGCGCCAGTAATCTGGGCAGCGTGGTCACTGGTAAGGAATACGGCAAGGCCACCGACTTGTTCAACGGTAACAAATTCCTTCGTGGGCTGAGCTTCCAGAATGACTTTCTGGACGACTTCTTCTTCGCTCATGCCGCGCGCAGCGGCGGTGTCAGGGATCTGTTTTTCGACCAAAGGCGTTTTCACATACCCGGGGCAAATGGCATTGCACGTAACACCATACTCAGCTCCTTCCAGGGCAACTGTCTTGGTCAGTCCGATCATGCCGTGTTTTGCCGCCACATAGGCCGACTTGAACGGGGAAGCGACAAGCCCGTGAGCAGAGGCCACATTTATGATACGTCCGAACTTGCGTTCCTTCATGCCCTTGAAGACTGCCTTGGTGGTGTGGAAAGCCGAGGACATATTAATTGCGATGATGGCGTCCCATTTGCCGTCGGGAAAATCCTCGATGGGGTCCACGTTTTGAATACCAGCATTGTTGACCAGGACGTCCACTTGCCCGAACGCAGTTTCGGCTTCTTTGATAAGGTCGCGGATTTCCTCCGGCTTCGTCATATCGGCGCCGTTGTAGCGAACGTCCACGTCGTTTTCTTTAGCAAGGCGGGCCCGGTTTGATTCGATTTCGTCTGCGTCGCCGAAGCCGTTCAACATGACATTCATGCCAGCTTCGGCAAAGCTGGTGGCGATACCGAGACCAATGCCGCTGGTTGATCCGGTGATGACCGCGTTCAGTTGTTTCGACATGGGCAAGGGCTCCTTTTTGGCCTTTTCGCGTGTGCAACATAGCAAAGTCGCGAGGGGGAGCAATTGTCGATTTGTTGGCCAGAATATGAGAAAAATAGCAGGGCTAGAAGTTGGAGTTCCCCGAGTTTCAAACTTGCCGATAATGGTTTTTCTTCAGAATTCAAACGCAAGATCGCCACTAACCTGCTGACTTGACATGGTAAAATGGCAATCATGTGCGATCTTCAATTGAGTTTTAGCATTTTGATCGAAGGGCGGGGTCATCCAACGGCGCGGGCAATCCCGTACCAGTATTTTAAGGAGATATCCGATGGCTATGCAGATCAAAGACGTGATTTTGAATTTCGCAGCACGGTTTTCCGATCATGCTGCGGGCCAAAGCGCCGTCCACTACGCCCAGGAACGGGGTTGGCTTGACGGCGAAGGCGAACCGACTTCGGAAGGCAAGGCGGCTGCCAAGGCCTTTGACGACCAGTCGCAGACCAGGTCAGCCCTGCGGATTGGCTGATCCCGGCGCATTCACAAAGGCCGAAAAGTTAATTGGCAAAGCACTCCGTGGCAAAGGTCCGGAATGAGTCCCAGGCACGAAGCGCGGCTGTCTCGTTGTAGACTGTTCCGAACGATGGGTCGTTGGCAGCCGGATTAGTGAACGCGTGCATGGTTTGGCCATAGGCAACGGCTTGCCAATCGGCGTCGGCCTTGGTCATTTCTTGACCAAACGCCACGAGGTCTTCTGGCGATGCCATCGGGTCATCGAACCCATGGAAGGCAATTACCTTCGCAGAGATCGTGTTGGCATCTGTGTTGCCAGGCGCTCCGAGCAGGCCGTGGAACGAAGCACATCCGGCTATGTCCCGGCCTGACCGTGCGACATCGAGCGCACACAAACCGCCAAAGCAAAACCCCATAAAGATGACTTTGCTTGCATCGACCTTGTCCAGCCCCTGAACGAGATCAATGATTGCATTGAGGCGCGCTTGGAGCATAGGCCGGTCTTCGGCGAAGGGGGTCATCAGCGCCTGATTTTCTTCAGTGCTCTGACCAAGAACACCCTTGCCATATAGATCCAGGGCAAAGCCCGCATAGCCAAGCTCGGCCACCTTCTCCGCATACGCATTTTCAACTGAACTACGACCTGCCCAAGCATGAGAGATCAATACGACGGGACGCTCGCCTGACTGGCTGTCATCAATGGCTAGCAGCCCTTCGAAGTCTTTGCCATCAAGGGTGTAATCAATTGACTGTGTCGTTAAGCTCATTGGCTTGCTCCGCAATTGTCAGGAAAGATCTGGATAAGTGGCCTAGCGCGACAATCAAGCTTCCAGCGCGCCGACACGGCTGATCTTTAGAGTATTGGTCTTACCGGGTCGGCCAAAAGGATAGCCTGCCAAAATGATAATCCGTTCGCCGTTTTCGACGCCGTGGTCTCGGGCAAGACCATCTGCTTTCTCGATCATCTCATGGAAGTGCGAAATGTCTTCGGTGACAATAGGCGTGATCCCCCAGTGTAATGCCAACTGACGAGCAACTTCCCTGAGCGGTGTTGCAGCCAGGATCTGGCAATGGGGCCGATCGCGAGAAAGCCGCCGCGCCGTAGAGCCCGTTTTGGTGTAGGCGACCGCCACCTTGCATTCCAGAACGTCAGCAATCTGACGAGCGGAAAGGGTGATCGCATCGGCTGTTGTGTGGTCGTCTTCGCTCACCACAAGGGTATATGCGCCGCAGTCTGGGTCTTTTTCCGTTGCGGCGATAATTCGGTCCATGATTGCCACCGCCGTTGGCGGGTGACGCCCGACGGCAGTTTCCGCAGAAAGCATGACGGCGTCTGCGCCCTGAAAAACCGCGGTCGACACGTCAGAGGCTTCTGCGCGGGTAGGCGCGATGGACTCCACCATGGATTCCAGCATGTGGGTCGCGACGATAACGGGTTTGCCAGCGGCACGGCAGTCTCGCACAATACGCCGCTGGATTGTCGGCACATCTTCCGCTGGAAGTTCAACGCCAAGGTCGCCTCGGGCGACCATGATCGAATCCGTCAGCTCAAGGATTTTATCAAGATCGTCGACGGCGGAGGGTTTTTCGATCTTCGCAATAATCTTGGCGCGATCACCAATCAGCGCGCGTGCCTCTTCAATATCCTCCGCACGCTGTACGAAAGAGAGCGCCACATAGTCGACGCCGATCTCAAGAGCGTGGGCAAGGTCGGCCCGATCTTTCTCCGTCAGGGCGGAAATCGGCAATTGCCGCCCGGGCACATTGATGCCCTTGCGATTGGTCAGGGGGCCGGGCGTGTCGGCACGGGCAATGACATGGTCGCCTTCGCGCTCAGTCACCGTGATCTGGAGTTTGCCGTCGTCGAGCTTCAGGACGTCGCCCGGCTGGAGGACATCCATGATCTCAGGGTGAGGGATGGGGATGATATCGTCCGCATCCGCCTCTTTGGCCAATTGCAGGCGGTACGAGGCGCCATACTTCAGCGTGATCCCATCATCATGCAGGACGCCGGTGCGGATTTTAGGCCCTTGCAGGTCGGCGAAGACCATGATCGGCGTGCCGGTTTCTTCCTCGGTCGCCCGGATCGCTGTCATGATTTCCGCAGTCTTGGCGTGATCGCCATGGCTGAAATTCAAGCGGAAGACGTCGACGCCGGCCTGCTGGAGCAGACGAAGCATGGAGGGGGAACTACTGGCGGGCCCAACAGTTGCAACGATCTTACAGTGACGTTTGCGCATGGCAGTCCGGCTCCCTCATTGATGGCGGAGCGGACCCTACGATGAGTTGATTTGAAACGAAAGCCGGCTCTGGCTCGATCTATTCGTTTGTGTTCAGGCGCGGGTTGGGGCTGATGTAGCCGTCGCTGCCCTTGCTTGCTTCCAATTCGGTCGGAACGGTTTCGTTGCCTTTGTTGGTAAGGGTGTCGAGTGGCGACGTCTCATTTCCTTTGTTCGCGTCCAAATCGGTTGGGACGGTTTCGCTCCCCTTGCTCATCAATTCCCCTTGGCCGCCCTCAGCGCTCCTTGTGAGCTCAGAGGAGACGGACGTCGGTTCGTTGGTTGCCGTGGTGGTGCAGGCGGTAGCGGCGAGGGCGATCAATAATAATGCGGAACACGCTTTCATGGATTTAGTTTCTTTCGTCGGTTTCAGTTTAGCTTGCCTGATCGAAGGGCGCGATCGATACGATTTCCATTCTGTTCTCGGTTGAGCTTGACCTGGGTCTGACTAAACCCCAATCCGCTTTTTCGCCGCCTCGTATTGAGCGACGAGCCGGTCAATGTAAGCGCCCGCAGATTCGATCTGATCGATGGCCCCAATGCCCTGTCCACAGCCCCAGATATCTTTCCAGGCTTTGGCTTCAGTGTTGCCACCTGAGCCAAAATTCATTGCAGACGGATCGCTTTCCGGGAGGTTATCCGGGTCGAGCCCGGCAGCCTCAATCGATGGCCGCAGATAGTTCCCGTGAACACCGGTAAACAAGTTCGTGTACACAATATCGCCGGCATTGTTGTCGACAATGGCTTGCTTATAGGCTTGCTCAGCGTTGGCTTCGTCCGTAGCGATAAAGGCCGACCCGATATAGCCAAAGTCCGCGCCCATCGCCTCTGCGGCGAGAACCGCATCACCGGTTGCGATAGACCCGGAAAGAGCAACTGGTCCGTCAAACCATTCACGTATCTCCTGGATGAGCGCAAACGGCGAGATGACACCGGCGTGGCCCCCCGCGCCAGAAGCCACCGGGATGAGCCCATCAGCGCCTTTAGCAATTGCCTTACGTGCGAACATGTCATTGATCACGTCATGAAGGACGAGACCTCCATAAGAGTGGATCGCCTCATAGACTTCTTCACGCGCCCCAAGAGAGCAGATCACGATCGGCACTTCGTGCTTCACGCAAACCTCAAGGTCGTGCATCAGGCGATCGTTGGACCGGTGGACAATCTGGTTGACCGCATAGGGCGCTGAAGGTTGGTCGGGATGGGTCGCATCGTGCTCGGCCAGTTCGTTTTTGATGCGGGTCAGCCATTCATCGAGCATTTCCGCTGGGCGCGCATTCAATGAGGGAAATGATCCGATGACGCCTGCTTTGCACTGAGCAATGACAAGATCCGGGTTTGAAACAATAAAGAGCGGCGCCCCGATCACCGGAATGCGCATCCGCTTTTTGATTTCCTGAAAAGTCGCCATGGCTGTTGTTTCCTCAATCCAGATCGTGATGCTTATGCTACAAGCGTAGGTGGTGCGATGGATTGGTGCAACGACGCGATGCACCGGTTTGGAACCGGTTTCTAATCGCGGTACGTCAGCCTTTTTGGATACGCAGAGGGATGGATATGCGCAGCAAGAACAATAGGCGTCGATCGATTTTGGGGACGGTCTTGGGGCTCATCGCAGCCACGGCCTTTTGCCCGGGTGCCTCTTCTGCCCAATCCGCAGCAGACCAGTCAGCAGCAGCCCTGACAGCAACGACCGGCGACGCTGACGCGCCCGTGCTGACGGCCAGAACGGAAATTTCATCCCAGGCCCTGCAGGAGGATTTCGCGATCCTCAAAAGGGCTTATCTGGAACTTCATCCATCGCTCTATCGCTATCAAAGCCCAAGCGAAATCGAAGAAGCGTTTGAACAGCTGAAGTCAGCTTGGTCGGAAGACCGTTCCTATGCGCAGGCTTATCTTGATCTCTCGGCCCTGCTTGCGGAAATTCAGTGCGGGCACACCTATGCCAACTTTTTTAACCAGCCGAAGGATGTTCGTGAGGCACTGTTCGATCTGGACGATAAGTTACCGCTGACATTCCGTTTCATCGGCGAAGACATGGTCGTCGATCATGATGTTTCGGGAGCCGACATCCCAAAGGGAAGTCGCATCACACACATTGACGGGGTTCGGGTCCGCGACATCCTCGAAAAAATGCTAGGCTATGTCAAAGGCGACGGCAGTCGTCGATCGCCGCGGATTTATGATCTCCAGGTCAGTGGTGCCGGGCGGTACGAGCCGTTTGATATCTATTTCCCCCTGCTAAATCCGCCAGCTGACGGCAAGTATCAGTTGACATACCGAACGGCCAAAGGGCGTAGAAAAAAAGCGATCGTTGATCCTGTTTCACGCAAAACAAGGCAAGATCGCCTTGCCGCCGCCGGTATCGAAGCGACTGCGTCCAAGGCTGACTTATGGAAATTCCGTATAGAGACCGTCAACGAACAGCGCATTGGGTATTTGAAGATCGGTACCTTCGCCATGTTCAATTCGCCATTCGACTGGCGCGATTTCATGGAAACATCGTTCGCGACGGTTAAAGAGGAACAGATCGACAAGCTCGTTCTCGATCTTCGCGGGAATGGCGGAGGTGAAGATCGTATTCGCGATGCAGTCCTCTCGGCATTTGCCGACCGCCCTCTTGAGGGCCCGCCCATCCGAAATGAGATCGCTTTCATCGAGGCCCCTGATGACTTGCGCCCTTACCTGGGGACCTGGGATAAATCCTTTTTTGACTGGTCGGGCCGCGCCACCGAAGCACCGGATGTTCTAGGAGAAGGACGATTTCTGTTAGGCCCCATTGATGGTGAAGCAATCAAGGTTGCAGCGAATTCAAACGCCTTCGACGGTGAGCTCGTCGCACTGTTCGATCGCGCTGCAAGTTCAGCAACCTTTACCCTTGCCGGCATGTTGAAATCCTCAGGGCGCGCCACATTGATTGGTGAAGAGACCGGCGGCAATCAACGTGGGATCTCCGGCGGGGCAATTTTCTTCCTTAATCTTCCAAACTCACGCCTGGAGGCAGATCTGCCGATTATTCAGTCCACGCCTTTGCTGGGCGAAAGCGCGGATCTCATTGGCGACGATGGCATTGAACCGGACATTCGCGTCGATGTTACGATCGAGGATATCATCGAAGGGCGCGATCCGGTCCTGGCAGAGGCTTTCCAGTTTTTGGGGAAATCCCCTCAAGACTAGGTGGCTCAGCCTCGCCATCGTTGATTGATGGCTCAAAGCCATGCAATCTTCCCCAAAATGGCCCGAGGTCCGTTCGGGTGTCCAACAGGGGAATAAGAACACAATGGCAACCGCAGGCACCCAAAAAGGCATTCTTGGCTGGATCGAACGGACAGGGAACCGCCTCCCAGACCCGGCCTTTATTTTCCTTTATCTGATTGTTGTGCTGGTGATCGTCAGCGTCGTCATGGCGCTGATGGGCGTGTCGGCAGAACACCCAACCCAGAAGCTTGACGACGGATCGGCGAAAATCATCAGTGCTACAAGTCTTCTGGCTGCGGACAATATCCAGAAACTCTGGGTGGATATGCCGAAGACCTTCACCCACTTCCATCCGCTTGGGTATGTGCTGGTGGTGATGCTCGGCGCCGGGGTTGCCGAACGAGTTGGCCTATTCGGCACGGCCATGCGCGCAGCCGTTCGGAACGCACCGACATTCCTCCTCACACCGATGGTCGCGCTGGTTGCCATGATCGGCAATCTGGCTGCCGATGCTGCTTATGTGGTACTGATCCCGCTAGCAGGGGTTCTTTATGTGGCGGCTGGACGGCATCCCATTGCCGGCATCGGCGCAGCATTCGCTGGCGTCTCCGGAGGCTTTTCGGCAAACTTACTGCCAGGGCAGCTTGATGCGCTTCTCTTTGGGATCACCGAGGCCGCTGCGGAAGCGCTGGAACCCGGATGGGATGCCAACATTGCGGGCAACTGGTATTTTATCGCGGTAATGACCTTTGTCTTCCTGCCAGTGATTTGGTTTGTGACGGACGTGATCATTGAGCGGCGCCTTGGAAAATTCACACCGGAACCGGGCAGTGATTTTGAAGGGCAAAACGAAGACCGTCCGATAACGGACGCAGAACGCAAAGGCTTGCGCAATGCAGGGATTGCGGGGCTTTTGGTCATTGCCGCATGGACCGTTTTCACCGTCGGCCCGGGAACGCCGCTGATTGATGAAACCGCCGAGGGGCCAGGGCGTTTGTCGCCTTTTTTCCGCTCGCTCGTGGCAGCGTTCTTCGTTCTTTTCCTCGCCGCGGGGTGGGCTTATGGATCAGCCGTCGGCACCGTCAAAGACCATCGCGACGTGGTCCGCATGATGAGCGAGGCCATGGGGGACCTGGCCTATTATCTCGTGCTGGCGTTCTTCGCCGCGCATTTTGTTGCTATGTTCAACTGGTCGAACCTGGGGCTCATCTTTGCCATCAAAGGCGCTGCCGCCATTCAGTCTGCGGAGCTTTCAACGCCGATGCTGCTTGCAACAATGGTCTTGCTGACGGGGCTTGTGAACCTCTTTGTTGGCTCCGCAAGTGCGAAATGGGCGTTGTTGGCACCGGTCATGGTGCCGATGCTGATGCTGCTCAATGTGAGCCCGGAAGCGACAACCGCCGCCTATCGGGTGGGCGACAGTGCGACCAATATCATCACACCACTGATGGTTTACTTCCCGCTGATCCTGACGTTCTGCCAGCGCTACAACAAGGAGTTCGGTCTCGGCAGTTTGACCGCAATGATGCTGCCGTATTCGATCTGGCTGATGATCTCCGGCCTCACGCTCACGTTTCTGTGGATCTATATGGGTTGGCCGCTGGGGCCGCTCGCCAGCGTGGAGTACCAGCTGCCGTCGCAGTAAACGCGCGTAATGGGATTAATAAGGCATACGACTGGGTGGCCAGTTTGCGTCCGATAGCGCGGTCGTGGTAATTCCAGACTGGGAGAGGGCCGCACGTGCTTCGCGTTTCGGGGTAACGCCTTCGGCAACAAAACAGCTTCTTGTGAAACGGAGCGTCAATGCAGCGCCGCTACAGGGCCTTTATCAGCTATAGCTGGGCCGATAAGGCCTGGGGAGACTGGTTGCATCGTTCGCTGGAACTCTACCGTACACCAGCGGCACTGGTGGGCCGGGAAACGCCTCTCGGACCCGTGCCGCGCGGGCTGCACCCAATCTTCAAAGACCGGGAAGAGGAAGCAGCCGGTGGGGGTATTGGCGAGGCCATTGAGGCGGCCATGGGGGCGTCCGATTTTTTGATCGTCGTCTGTTCGCCGCGGTCGGCAAAATCGAAATGGGTCAACCGCGAGGTTGCCTGGTTCAAAACCCATAAACCCAGGGGCAAGGTGCTCGCACTGGTGGTCGAAGGGGAGCCCGGTGCGTCGCTCTCACCGAATGGGGCCGGCGAGGAGTGTTTTCCGGCAACACTACTTTATACGGTCGATGAAAATCTTCAGCCAACAGATCACCTGGAAGATCCGCCCCTTGCCGCCGATGCGCGCAAGGAAGGTGACGGCAAGCGCCTTGCCAAACTGAAGATAGCCGCGGCGCTGCTCGGTGTCGGGCTCGATGATCTCGTCAAACGCGACGATCGCCGCCGGGCCATTCGTCGTCGCTGGGCCATGGCCGGGATGGGGGCGGTCTCTGCTTCCATGACGGCGCTCGCCTGGGTGGCGATGGACCAGCGGGACCATGCGGTTGCGATGCAGGCTCAGGCCGAAACCCAACGCGACCAGGCCGAAGGCCTGGTTGAATACATGATCGGTGACTTAACAGAGACCCTTCAGCAGGAGGTACAACTGAAGGTCCTCGGCGATATGGCGACGCGTGCCCGGGAGTACTATCAGGTCCAAATGGATCTGGAGATGGACGATGAAGCTCTTTCGCGTCGTGTGCGGGTCCTGGATTTGTTGTCGAGCATCGAACAGGATTTGGGAAACATTGATGTTTCGTCGGACTTGGCGCGTCAGTCATTGGTGGCCTCACAAGAATTGATTGAGCGACACCCGCAAGACCCGGAACATCTGCATACGCACCTGCTTGTCCTTCGCGGGTTGGGGAGTCTTGCCTTCGAGGTCGACGACATCGACGGTGCCGAAACCAGGTTTCGGCAAGCCCTGATCGTTGCCGAAGAGCTTCAATCAGTCGAACCGGAGAACGTCGAGTGGGAAGCAGAACAAGGTGTGCTTCTTGCGAATATCGGTGTGATGCAGTTCAAGAATAACGATTTTTCCGAGGCTATCCCGATGCTCGAGCAAGCCGTTGCGGTCAAACGCGCAGCCATTGAACATGCCCATAGCAAACGGCAGGCGCATTATGACCTAGCTGTTATTTTGCAATGGTTAAGCAAGGCAAACCTTAATATACTTGAAACAGAGCGTGCAAAACAAAACAATCAAGAAGAATTCGAACATGTACAGACGATCCTTTCCAACAACCCAAAATATATTGCAGCGCGCCGAAGACTTGCGCTGAATAAAATAATCCGTGCCGAAATCTTGTATTTTGATGGCTTAAGCAAAGACGCGCTCTTGGTCATCACGTCAGCGGTTCATGGGCTGGAGCAACTTGTTCAAGAAGACCCTGCGCATACCGGCAACGTGTTGGCTCTCCTGGAAGCGAAACTCGTGGCCGGTGAAATTGCGCTCGCGTCGGAAGACTTCGAGCGTGCAAGTGGCATTATCAAGGACGCGCAATTGCTTATCGGCAAGCTGGAAGCGGTCGACGCCGACCGAGTTGATTGGTCCGGGGTCATGAAGGGCAAGACAATGCTGCTGCAGCGCCGCATTTCCGCAGGCCTCGAAACGGACCTCACACGTTGTGCTGCAGCGTTAAACAATCTTGATGGGGAGTCTGAAAGGCTAATCAACCTTTCCCGGAGCAATCCAAAAAACCTCAGGCTGGCGCAAGTTGCAGCAGAAACCCAGCTCTTGCGGGGCGACAGTCTGATGATGGATGGTTTGGCCGATAAGGCTATGGCAGCTTGGGAAACGAGCCTCGCAATTCTGAAACGGCCACTTGGCGACGTTTTCCCTTTGGATTTTCGAAGCCAAAGACTACGCCGTGAACTTGAGGCTCGATTGGCGCAAAATAATCCGGATGCCGCTGTGCAGTTGACAGCCTGTGCACAGTCAATCTGACAGAGGTATGCCTCGCGCCCAAATCCATTGTTTGGAAGGGGATAATTGTTTTTCAGTCCGGTATTGTAAATCGATGTTCTTCGTGAGACTGTCAAAACTTCGTATACGCTTTAAATGGGGAGACATGACATGGCCCATTGGGTCTTAGGAAATGCGGCGGATGGTATTCATCTTGACGTGAACGAAAACAGTAGCAATGGCGCTGTTTCCGGAACCTTGACGGTTGACGGGCTGAATTTCAGTGTATCGGGGCTGTGGACAGCAGACGGATCGCTCCCCGGACGGAATGTTTCGAATATCAATCTTCGCGGTAGCGCTGCTTCTCCCAACGCGCCAGGCGCGCCGGTATTCGTAGCGCTCTCCGGCCAGATCAGCTTCAACAACGGCAATCCTAACATTACCGGGATGTCGGTCGGGGTCTATACCGCATCCTCAAACACCGGTGCGCTGGTTTCGAAACTGAGTCAGCTTTCCCCTGCTTGAGTTTTAGGGGAGGGCGCAACGGACACGGGTTGGTCCCGTTTAATTTTATTTCTCCGGTAGAACCGGTTAATCGACAAGATCGATGGGGAGGACACTATGTGGAATTTGGCAAGCGTTGATGGCACCATCTCGATGGTGGTGAGTGCAGATGGTAGCGGTAACCTGTCCGGTGCCATGACGATATACGGGCAGGAATATAGCGTTCAGGGAGAATGGGCCGCAAGCGGCTCTGTTGCAGGGCGGAATTTTTCCAGCTTTTCCCTGGCTGGGTCGTTTGACACTGCGCCCAGCGTCCCAAACCTGTTGGCCGCTGCCGGCATTATGACCGGCCCGGGCGGATGGCCAATCAGTGTGCAGATTAGCGGTAATATCGCCCCCTCGGCCGGTGCCGGCATGCGGAATTTTTCAACGGTGCTTCTGCCGGTTATGAACACTAATGCGAATGATTTGGCAGTCGCGTATGGTGAAAGCTATGTGGTCCTCGAAATTGGCGCGGGTGGGGACGGTCTTGTGTGTACCGCGGGCTGGATCGGCCCGAACAACGGCGGACAGGCTTCTCCATTTGGGTCGAGTGATTACAAGTCAGCCGGAACGGCGATGACCGCTGCGGAATGCGCCGACGTCGTGATACCGGATCCAGTATACACGGGATTGAAAGATATCCGTGTGCCGCATATCGAGACCGCAGCGACGTTGCGCCCGGTCATGATCCAGTTCCTCGCCGAACAGGACCACTTTGCCAATCCACCGCTCATGGAACCCCACCCACATATCGCCAAGGTCTTTTATGATACCGCGGCAGGGGCACTTGTGTTGCAGCCGATAGATGACGCCAGCACCCTCGCGCCAACAAACAAGATTACCTTCAATCACGGTCGGGGCAGACGCCACGACGGCGGTGTGGTGGAATTCAGGTAAGCTCACTTTAGAAGCTCAAGAACCCCGAGCTATTCGCCCGCCTTGGCCGTCGACAAAAATTCTATCGAATACCGCTTTGCCTTGCGCCATGGGGCGTTCAGCGGCTTCCTGTAAAACTTATCGAACACCTGCGACTACCGGGGTATATTGTTCTTCATGAAGCAAGGAGCATCGTTCCACGGACCGAAAGTGGCTCAGCGCTCTCAGCTACAGTGGTCGCCAGAGAAAACAGACGCTCAGAAGGAAGAACTGAAGAGCCGCTAAGCTACTTCCACCTGATAAGCCGCTTCCGGCAGGTCTTCGCCAAACGCACGCTGGTAGAATTCAGCAACCGTCGGGCGCTCAAGCTCATCGCATTTATTGAGGAAAGTCACACGGAATGCATAGCCGATATCCTGGAAGATCTCTGCGTTCTGGGCCCAGGTGATCACTGTCCGCGGGCTCATCACCGTGGAGATATCACCATTGATAAAGGCGTTTCGGGTCATGTCAGCAACACGGACCATGGCGTCGATGGCAGCCCGGCCCTCTTCGCTGTCATAGAGTGGGCACTTGGCCATCACGATAGCCGCTTCCTCGTCGTGCTCCAGATAGTTCAGTGTCACAACCATCGACCAACGGTCCATCTGGCCCTGGTTGATCTGCTGGGTGCCGTGATAGAGGCCGGTCGTGTCACCAAGACCAATCGTATTGGTGGTGGCAAAGAGACGAAACCACGGGTTCGGGGTCAGGACCTTGTTCTGGTCGAGGAGCGTCAATCGACCTTCCGCTTCCAGGACCCGCTGGATTACGAACATCACGTCGGGTCGGCCCGCATCGTATTCGTCAAAGACAAGGGCAACAGGCCGCTGGAACGCCCAGGGCAGAATGCCTTCTTTGAAGGCGGTGATCTGTTTGCCGTCTTCAACGACGATCGCGTCTTTGCCGATCAGATCGATCCGGCTCACATGGCTGTCGAGGTTGACCCGGATTGCCGGCCAGTTGAGGCGCGCGGCGATCTGTTCGATGTGGGTCGACTTACCGGTGCCGTGATAGCCCTGGACCATGACGCGGCGATTATGGGCAAAGCCCGCGAGGATCGCTTTAGTGGTGTGCGGATCAAATCGGTAAGTGTCATCGCGCGCTGGCACATAATCATTCGCGGTCTCGAAGACGGGCACGTCCATGTCGAAGTCCACGTTGAAGAGCTCCCGCGCGTTCTCTGTTCGGCTGGGTTGCTCTAGGAATTTTTCGTCGCTGATGACCGCCATGAAGCCACATGCTCCCGCAAACTATATGGGCAAAACCGAGGGAATGCCCCCTCAAATCAAGCGCGGACACTGCTGCAAAGCAGCGGCTGGCGCAAGGGCAGGGGGCAGTCAGACCTACGTGGCGAATGCGCCCAATTTATTGGAATTGCATCCGGTGACAGCCCTAATGCCGGTCATTCATTTTCTGGTCATGCATTTTTGGGCCATTCATTTTTTGACCAAGGCGAATCAAGCGGCGGCTAATAACAGGCGGCAAATACTCAGTCATGAACTGGTTGGAGCGAACCTGCCAATCGACTTTGTCATCGCTGTTGGGACGCACCCGGAACTGGGTCGTCTTGAAGGTGCGGTTTTCGTCCCAAGTTGCTGTGTAGTAGTAGAGCGCAATCGATCGGCGGGATTTATCGTCTGGATGGGCAACCACTTCCGGATTGCCATGCATGCTTGTCTCAGTCGTCGTGAACATTGCGCAACGATTCGCGAGCGGGACAATCGACTGCACACGCTCGGACATATCCTCGCGCCAGAGTTCCAGTTGGCCGCCGTACTCCGGTTTCCAGTCGGGATTGAGGTAGATCAGCATGTTTACCCGGCGCTCCAGGTGCATCGGTTTGTGCAGGTTGAAATCCGCATGGACCGACAAATGCCCGCCGGTACCGATGTCGTGAAAGCCCGCCCCCAGAAAGTAAGGATCGCCAATGAGCCCGCTGATCCCGGTAATGTTTTCCACCATCTTGATGAAGGGCCGCGAGTTGAACGCATAGAAAAGACTACGGAGCTTCGGCTCCATATAATCCGGGTTGATATTCTTCTTACGCCGCTCCTGGTCGCGGTCAAACTCCCGGTCCTGCTCCGCGCTCAGGGTCTCAGGAAAGTTCGCAATCACATAGTCGGCGACCGACTGGGGCAGGAAATCATCGATGACAATATGAGGAAAAGGATCGCCGTCCGCGTAGCGCGATGCCAGGTCGAGGCCCAGCTCTTTTGTTTCCTCGTAATCGAAGACAAATGGGTCAGATGCGTTGCCCTTGAGAAATGTCATCCCGCTATCCTTTACGCGACTTACCTTGCCGGCGGCGCTTTTCGCGCAATTTTTGCGAAATTTGTGCCTAGCACGAAACCCTCTAACGGAATCAAAAGGTTAACATTTGATCCGCATCAAATTCAGACAGGTTTCCGGCTATACTCCAAGGCCTTTATACGGCAGTGGTCCGCAAGCTCAGCAAAGGCCAGCTTTTTTCAGAATTTGGTGCGCCTTCACAACCTCTTGAAGCTGGGTCTCGGCGCTCCGGTCGCCACCATTAGAGTCTGGGTGAAACCGCCGTACAAGTTCGGCATACCGCTTGCGGATCTCCGACGAAGGAGCCGTTACCTTCAAATCAAGGGTTTCAAACGCTTTCACCTGCAATCTGGGCAATTGCCGTCCGTCCCGATACGTACCGCGGGCGGCAGTCTGAGCAGCTGCTGCATCTTTAAAGAGGCCATGGGCGTCGTCCATATCAGCTGGACCGCGCGCCCGCGCTGCCGCCGCGGCGCGTTCATTTTTGCCCATGGCCCAGGTTGGTCGGTCGCCATATTGAGCCGCTTCTTTCGCTTTTTGAGCCTCCTCGGAGGACATCCCGTCGAAATAGTTCCAACTCTTGTTATGGGCTGCCGCATGGGCTGCACAGAGCCAGATTTTGACGTTCGGCTCTCGGGGCGACTGAGCGACCCGGACCGTCGCAAACTCTGTACATCCCTCAAACTCACAGATGTGCTTTTCTTCAGGCGCTTTGCGCCGCGGCT
Organism: Pseudomonadota bacterium; assembly: GCA_038522945.1. GTDB lineage: Bacteria > Pseudomonadota > Alphaproteobacteria > Caulobacterales > Parvularculaceae > MED-G105. The sequence continues at coordinate 9,309 of JBCBJV010000001.1, read as the reverse complement.
TGCGCGGTGATGACTTCGAAGGACGAACCCGGATGTCAAATCCAAGACGCGGTTTATACTCAGAATCTGCCATGTGGGGGAGTATGGTATTTGCCTCGGCTTGATACAATCTTGACACCCGCGTAAATGCAAAAAAGTCGCTACCGATAGGATCTGAATTGGGACAAGTTGCTGACCGAATTGAAACAAAACTCCGTGATGCGTTTACGCCCGTGTTTTTGCAGGTGAACGATAAGTCACATTTGCACGCAGGCCATGCCGGCGCACCGGAAGGGGGCGAGTCACATTTTGATGTGATTATTGTAAGTGATGCCTTCACGCAGAAGTCTCGCATTGACCGCCAGCGAATGGTCAATGCGACCCTCGCTGATGAACTTGCGGGGCCTGTCCATGCCTTATCGGTCAAGGTCATGACTGAAGATGAGGCGCGTGCGGATGAAGTTTTGAGTTAGGGAAGGGACCGTCATGTCTTGGAAGAACCTTGGCGCGATCGCGTCGATCATACTTGTAGCGGCCTGTGCCACTGCTAAAGGCACGCCATACGCGCCTGCCGACCAAAAGGGGTACGGCTACGAGGACACTAAGATCGAATCCAATCGCTATAGAGTTGTCTTCGCCGGAGATGGCGGGACGCCGCCGGCAGTCGTTGAAGACTTTGCCTTGTTGCGCGCGGCAGAACTCACAAGGGATGCCGGCTTTGACTGGTTCCGCGTTATCGCCCGTGACCTTTCTGCTGAGGAAAAAGGCGGTGTCGGTGTTGGCGCGGGCGTGGGGAGTGGATCCTACGGCCGCCGGTCAGGCGTTTCGGTCGGGGTTGGCGGTGATTTAGGAACAATTGGGGCCCGTCGTTTTTTCACGTCACGTCTGGAAATCCTTATGGGATCAGGCGAGAGCCCCGAAGGAATCGATGTCTACAATGCCGCTTCTGTAATTGAGAGTATCTTGCCAACGACAGACACTCAGACTTCCGCTCAGTAACCGTTGGCTGACTGGTCGTTCGCTTACTCAGTTTGAGCGGCGGCCAGCCGCAGGTAGTCTTCAACGCTGATTGCTTCAGCTCGGTCGACGGAGGGAATTGATAGTTGATCCAAAATTGCTTCGGTCCCATCGCCAAACACTGGCTTAAGACTGGTTCGGATCATTTTTCGCCGTTGACCAAATGCCGCTTGGGTTACGCGCTCCAGTGCCTGAAGATCCGTTCGCTGATCGCTGAGGGCATCAAAAACAACGATACTTGAATCGACCTTTGGCGGCGGCGTGAAAGCCCGGGCGGGCAGATCAAACCCCTTCGACGGGTGCGTCATGGATTGGGCAAGGACGCTCAGCCTTCCGTAGGTCTTTGATCCCGGCCCTGCCAGAATTCTATCGGCTACTTCCTTTTGAAACATGAGGACCATGCGAGACCAAAGCCGTTCGCGACCAGGTGTATGGTTTGCATGGATCCATTTTATCAAGAGTTCGGTAGAAATATTGTAAGGCAGGTTTGATGCGATAATCAGGGGCCGGTGGATCAGCACATTCTCGTCGAACCCAAGGGCGTCACCCTCGACGATCTCAAACTTATCTCGATAACGATCGCGCACCATTTGCAATGCTTCAATTGCCCGGCTGTCCCGCTCTACAGCTGTGACAGAAGCGCCTGTCTCAAGGAGAGCGCGGGTCAGGCCGCCGGGGCCAGGCCCGACTTCGAGGACGTGATCATTATCTGTGAGGTCTGCGAGGCGCGCGATTTTGCGGGTCACATTGAGATCCAGCAAAAAGTGCTGGCCAAGTGACTTTTTAGCGGCGAGGTCGAAATCGGCGATTACATCGCGCAAAGGAGGAAGATCGTCAGTAGACATCACGATTAGCGACCGTCACTTAAACTGGCTGCAAGCTTGAGGGCAGCTATCAAGCTGTCAGGGCGCGCGCGTCCTGTGCCTGCGAGGTCTAAGGCGGTGCCATGGTCGGGCGACGTTCTCACGAATGGAAGGCCGAGGGTGATATTCACCGTACGATCAAAGTCGAGTGTCTTAACCGGGATCAATGCCTGATCATGGAGCATGCAAAGAGCCACATCATAAGTATTTCGCGCCTCGTCATGGAAAAGGGTATCTGCTGGCAGCGGCCCAAATGCGTGGATACCTTCGGACTGAAGTTGAGAAATGGCAGGGGCGATCGTGTCCGATTCTTCAGTGCCCATTGTGCCATTTTCGCCGGCGTGAGGATTTAATCCTGAGATCGCCAAGCGCGGGGTTGTAAGGGCGAAGCGGGTGCGGAGCGCTTCGTGGACGATGCGCGCCTTGCGGACAATCACCTCGGAGGAAAGTGTCTTCGCGGCTTCCGAGACAGACTGGTGAACAGTTACCGGCACAGTGCGCAATTCCGGGCCCGCCAGCATCATGACCGGCTCAATGACCCGCCCGGTATGTTTGGCTGCAATGTCTGCCAGGAACTCTGTATGCCCCGGAAATGAAAAGCCGGTTTCGGTGAGAACCGATTTTTGAATTGGGTTTGTGACAATGGCGCAGGCCTCCCCGTTGAGCGCAAACTCGCTGGCACGGGCAATGGACGTCACCACATGGGAAGCCGTTCCTGGCGAAGGGACGCCAAGCGAAACACGCATAGTCTCGGCGATAGGCAGGATCGGAAGCGCCCGGTTGAAAACCAAGGACGCTTCCTTAGGGGATGCGATCGTCTCGACCGGTACATCAAACTCGTTGAACCGGGCAGGAACATCGATCGCGAAGAATAACGGGCCCGAAATGCGAAGCTCCCGCCATGCTTTTACGGTGATTTCGGCGCTGATCCCAGCGGGCTCACCCATGGTCACGGCGATTGGCAGGTGTTTACCTGTCATAACGCGCGCTACCCCACCAACCGATGGATGGTTAGGGCAAGCTTACCCATTCGGGCCCTGAGGTGCCCCGCCACCCTGCTGGGGCTGCGGCTCGCTCCGCACACGGATATCAACCATCGTTTTGCGCTCCACATCGCGCAGATATTGCTGGGAGATCTTATTGAGCTGACGAGAGTAAATACGGTCTTCCAGGGTCCGCCGGGAAGGGATGCCGAGGCCTTCGTCGAGTTCACAGACATATGTGACATGCAAAAACTCGTCGGCTTCAATGGCGGGACTCACATCGCCTCTGTCGAGATCTTCAATGGCAGTGTGAAACCGCTCATCAATATCGCCAAGTTTTGCGTTTTCAACAAGCGCTATACCTACGTCCGCGCCGAGATCCTGCCGTAACCCGCTACCGCCACAGGCACCTGCAGTTTTTATCTTTTCAAGCGCCTGACGCGCTGCATTGCGACCCATGGAAAGCGGCGCAGATGCATAGGCGAGGGTGAACGATTTCTCGCCCTGGACCACGGCTTCGCGCCGGTCTCGAACAGCGACGATCATGAATGCCCCCTCCGACGGGATCGGGCTGGACACACTTCCGACCGGCAAGGTCTTAACGACTTCGTCGATTTCCACCGGCAGTTCGCCAGGCCGAATCCAGCCCATATCGCCGCCAGATGCCGCTGACGTACACGCAGAAAACTGCTGGGCCACAATAGCAAACGGAACGCCCTGGCGCATTTGTTCAATGAGCTGCAGCGAGCCCTCATAATATTGCTGCGCCTCATCGGGGCTTGGTACCGGGACACAAATCTCAGACACAAGGAATTGTTCCGTGCCCGCCTCTTCGCGCATACGTTCGATTGTCGTTTCGATTTCTTCATCGCTCACACGCACGCGATTGCCATACCGGCCCTGCACAAGACGTGGCCAGATCAGGCTGGCACCAATTTGAGACTTCAAACTGTCCATGGAGATGCCGTCAGCAGCGAGGGCTTGCTCCATACCTTCAAGCGTGACGCCGCCTTGCGCCGCCATGTTCTGAAGTTCAGATTCCACTTCCGCCTCAGCGGGGGTCAGTTCAAATTTCTTCGCCTCAATGAATTTCAGCTTCTCATCGACCAAGTCCTTCAGGGCCTGGGTCTGAAGCTGTCCAAGCATTTGCGGGTTCACCTGGCCTCCAGAGGTAAGGATCATCAAGCGCATACGCTGCTGAACGTCGAACGTGCTGATGACCTCATCGGAGACAACAGCCGCAACGGCGTCTGCTGGGCCTTTGTAGCTTGCAGGCAGACCTTCACGGTTTTCGCCTGCCGCGGCGGCGGGCTGTGGTGCCTGAGCCTGTTGCGCGAACGCGGAATAACCAGCCGTGCTGAGCGCGGCAAAACATATTGAAACCAAAGGGAAAAAACGCATCCTGGGTTCAGTACCTCATGATTGTGATCGGGTTCTGTCAGTCAGCAACCATCAAATGGGCACGAAACTGACATCCCACGGCGCTGCCGAGATCTGCTTTTCTAACAGTTTTCCGCGATTCCTCAACCAAGCGCCTTAACCACCTTATGTTTCGTAAAATGGCATTTGTTTGGCCACCGCCGGGGTGGGCACGGGTTAGTCAACGAGGGAACGCAGGGTAAACCGGAACAAAAACGCATTGTCCGCCTGAACGCCTTGGTCCCGGGTCCGGTCGCGTCGGTACGTGACCTCAAACAACGCGCATTCATCCTGGTAGGCGAGGATAAAGTCCTGGCTGATGGGCCGATTGTTCAGAATGTCTTCCCGCCATGCAAAGCCCGTTGTCCAATGGTCGCTGAGCTTGAAATTAAACCGTGCATTGAGCTCCTCGCGGCGGACAAGGTCAGCGACAGTGTTTTCTTCGTTCAACCGAACGTAAGACGCGTTCCCGCGTACGCGCCAAAGATTGACATATGCCCGCGACTCCACGCGCTGGATTGATCCATCATCGTCATCCACCCGAAAGCGGTTTTCCATGCCGACGACATTCTTGTAGCGGACATTCAGACTGCCAACGACATCGGAGCGTTGTTCGCCAAGACCAGAAGGAAAGTCTGGAGCGTTGGGCGTTTGTGGCGTAAACGCGCGCGTCGTCTGAAGGCGGAACTGCTGACCGACCTCCGCCTCCAGGCGCAAGCCGTTATCAAGCACTGCCGTTGCCGCGACACCCGCATTTAGGCGCTGGCCATCTTCAAATGCGTCGTACCCGGTGGATTTGTTGTAATCGAATAGGCTGAGATAATCGAACTCGACGCTCTGGCTGTCATCATTGATGATGTTCGACTCATTGCGTTCTGAAGGGCTCGCAACAAGTTGGACGCGGGGTTCGATGAAAAGCCGAGAGGCACCGAGCCGTCGGGTCAAAGGATATGACCACTCCGCTCCGACCGAAGGCGCAAACCGCCCCTCAAAGCGGCTCTCCTCGTTCATCGGGGCCAATACTTCTGTGCCCTCATCGAGATCGTCGAAGCGATAAACATCGCCGCGCAATTCGGCAAACGCCTTCAAGCGGTGGCCGCCGCGCGTGTAATGTTCGCGCTCCCAGTAGGCACTTGCCGTCAAGCGCTGACTATCGAGGCCCTGATTACGATGGATCCAGGCGAAATTCGAGTTTAGATCCAGCTGTCCGCCCGCCACGCTGTCGAATGAGCGCGATACATTGATTTGTGGCAGGACGAATGGCGTTAGATCGTCAATGTCGGGCGCATCTATGATGGACTCACCAGCGGCTAACTCCCCAGTTGCCAGCAGGTTCCGTTCAAGGGTCTGGCAAGGGGTTTCATCAGCGAGGGCACGAAAGCTGTTTCTGGCAATTTCCGTGACCGCGTCGAGGCGACGGTCGCCAGGTAGATCGCAAAGATCGATCGTGCGCAAATCCTGGAATACGAAAGAATCTGCGCGAATTTTATAATCGCCCAGCTGCCAGTCTGCATAAACGTTTGACCGCAGCCGGTTAGTGCTCGCCGTATCAATTTCCCGCCGCAGATCACCGCGGCGCCGAACCAGATAGCGCCGGAGAAAGGCGTCGTCGGAAACCCGCTCTACATCATAGCCGAGCCGGAAGTTATCAGCGAGGTCCTGATGCCCCCGTCCGAAGAGGTTCCACCGGACCCCCGGGGTATCCGGGGGCGGCGTATCGTCTTGTTCGGCAACAGATAGGGCGTCAAACTCTTCCTGACTAATCGTGTCAAAGTCGATCACGCCGCCGGACAGGACGTGATAGCTGTTGCGCCCACGGCGGCGCCATTCACCCTGCCAGAGGACACCATCATTAGATGTGTATCTCGGGAAAAGGGTCGCGTCCTGATGATTAGAAATGGCGAAGTAGTAAGGCAGCTCCAGGTTGAAGCCGAGCCGTGACGAGGCACCAATCAGCGGCGTTAAGAACCCGGATTGACGTTCAACGGAGGGATCTGCCGCCTGGATGAAAGGCGTGTAGAGAATTGGCACGCCTTTGATCTCGAAGAAGGCATGGTGAAAGCGCACCATTTTATACTCTTCGTCGCGCGTGACCCTCAGAGCTTTTACACGCCAGGTAGGTGTCTTGTCCGACCCGTCATCCTTGCAAACGGAACAGGAAGTATAGACCGCTTTGCGAAGTTTCGTGCGTGCGCCTTGTTCGCGAACGCCGCTCTGGGCCGCAAGGCGCGCATTCTCCGCAAGCATCGCAGAGAAGTTCTCAACCACGCCATCGCGCAAATCACCGCTAAGCTGGACGCGGCCCGCAAAGGCGGTCTCCAAGGTCTCGTCGGTAATTGAGACATTGCCAGAGGCGATCACAATATCCGTTTGCGGATCGTAACTTAATTTATCCGCGCGCAGATAGCGTTTGCCGAAATACGCTTGGACCGAGCCTTCGGCGATAATGGGGCTCGTCTGATTTTCCCGCCAGACCGTGTCCGCTTCGAAAAGGATCGTCTCTTCGCGTTCTTCTTCGACAGTCGGCAAGTCCGTCTGCGCAAGCGCTCCGCAAATCGGCAAACTTGACAGGCACGTCGTCGCCAGAAAACGCAAGGTGAAACGGGATCGGGACAAGGGGGCTCCGGCGCCTTTTGAATAAGTCCAAATGGGAAATGACGACAAGATCAGATGGTTAACTGAGCCGGTTGGCGGCGTCCAGCCTCGAGACCCAATCTGTGAAGGTGAAAAAATCCGGGGTTGTTTGTCTATCCGTCTTCAAGGTGCAACAAGCCAGTGACGGCGAAAGTGGCTGCTACAAGAGTTGGCGTCCACGCGGCCAGCGAAAGAGGCGCAGCCCCCGATTCGCCAATCGCCGCCGTCACCTCCGCAAGGAAGTAGAGAGCGAAACCGGTCACCACGGCCAGCAGCACTAGTTGGAGCGTGCCGCCGGAACGTGCCGGTCGCATCGTAAAGACCGCCGCGATTAACACCATGGCGAAAAGCTTAACCGGCGTCGACCAAAGATCGTGGTAGCGCATATTGTATCGCAAGGTTGGCAAGCCTGCGGCTTCGGCCAATTCCACAAAGCGGGGCAGGTCCCACATAGAGATGGTTTCTGGCGGCGGTGCCCCTTCGCGCAAATCGGCAATCGTTAGCTTGGTGGGAATAATGTAGCTCGGGGTCTTGCGGGGAAGCGTCCCATTCGAAGCAGTCATCACCGCTTCACGCAATTCGATCGACCGCCCGAGGAGAATAGCACGCGGTGCGTCTACGCGCTCTATAAAGGCGCCTTCTGTCCCCGGTTCATTTGAAAGCCGCCAGACCGTCACTTTCTGCAAGGTCGACGTGCTCTCATCGAGCCCCGCTGCGTTCACCAGAAGGGTTTCGTTTCCATCGGGCTGACGGAGCCAGATTCCATCACCGAAAACCCGCACAAGGCTGGAGCGCTTGCCACGAACATCATTCTTCAGATTCTCGCTGAAGCTCATCATCCGGCTGGAAATCGGATCAACAAGACCAATAATGATGACGCCCATGATCACGGCAACGAGAGAAGCCGGCCCGATCACCCGCCAGATCGATAGCCCCGCCGATCGCATAACTGCAATTTCGGAGCGCCGGTTAAGCTGGGCGAACATCCATAAAGCACCAAAGAGGAATACAAATGGGGCCATGGCCTGGCTAAGGCTCAGGGCTCTAAGGCCCGTGATTTGGAGGGCAAAAGCAAAGCCCGCCCCCTCAAACTTTGAGGCGAACCGCAGGTTTTCGATCAAGTCAACAAGAGCCACGAGCGTGGACAGCGCAAGAAACAAGATCCCCGTGGCGACCACCATGCGCTCGGTCAGATAACGAAACAGGGTCAAAGACATGAGACGCCGCCTTTCATGACCTGACCTTCGCGAACGTGGGAAGTGACGCGCCAATACGGGGAAGGCGGATCAGATCCGATAACAATAGCACCGTAACAATGATGGGAACGGCCGGTACCAGATAGACCACTTGGAAAATGCCGCTCTCCGCCGCCGTGTTTTGAGCCACAAAACCCATTATCCGGATGCCACCAACGACCGCGCACGCTGCGACAATCCGGACTGAATAGCCGCGCCGGTTATAAGGCCCACCAATGAGCGCGTAGACAGCAATAAGGGCGTAAGCCACTGGATAGAGCGGCGACGCGAGGCGCTGGTGGCCTTCAGCAATCAGTCGCCCGCTGTTTTCCCTGTCCCATTGATTGGTCATATCCGGATGCAGCAGCTCGCCCAGATAGCGCTCGGTCAATTCTAGCTGCAACGATCCGCCCTGACTGGAAAACCCTGACACATTAACGGCGGTGTTTTCAAATGCGACAATATCAATTTCTTCCGTCTCCGGCGAGACCGTCTGAATATTGCCGTTGGAGAGCAGCAGGACCGGGCCCGTGTCCGTCTCCTGAAGCTTTCCATACTGCGCCATATAAGTCTCTTCGCTGTCTCCGTTCCGATAGTCGCTAATCAGGAGCCCGCGGAACTGATTGTCGTTCAGGGCTTCTTCGACGTAGATCGTGAAACCATCCGCAAACGTCGTAAACTCACCGGTTTTGATGACCGCAGAAGCAAAGTCTGCTCGGATATCTGCAATCTCCTGCTTCAACATTCGATAAGACCGCGGCATCAGATCCAGATTGATCCACATGGTGGCTGCAGCGGTGACGAAAGCAATCAGCATGACAGGAGCGGCAATCCTCGCACGGCTGATCCCCGCGGCGAAGATCACCGCGATCTCACTGTCCGCATGAAGATGATGCAATGCAAACAGGGTCGCCCCGAAAATCGCGAATGGCACGATCACTGACAAAAGATTGGGGATCAAGAGCAAAGTCAGCCAACCAAAAGTGCGCCAACCCTCACCATGCTCCACAATAATGTCGAGCCGCTGCAAGCTTTGGGTCAGCCAAACAATGGCCGTCAGGACAATCAGCGCAAACATAAATGGCGTCAGCAACTGCTTCAGAATATACCGGTCGATACGCCTCACAAAACTCTGTCCACGCTCAGTTTGCTCACTTGCCGATGATTGCGTGCCCGACC